>CAZVKC010000063.1:12658-27993 GCA_964627455.1 uncultured Solibacteraceae bacterium
CCGAACCGCGCAGCGAGATCCGCCTCTTCGACAGGACGCGCAACCCACTGCCACAACATCCCGCCTGCCGCGCAATACGCGAGCACACTGAACGATCCCAACACCAGCGCGTCCATCCGGACCACAGCCCCAACGAGCTCACCACAGCAAACAGCATCCACCCGGCAAACGTCCAAGGCTCGAACCCACGCACGCCCAACTGCCGTTCCCATGCCACAATCCACCCCGGAACAATCCAAAGCGCGACACTCCACATTGCTGCGGTCTGCAGCAGCGTCATCAGCAGATGTCGCGCACGTGAAGCCGGCCGCGCCACGCGGATCCATCGTGATCCCGTCATCGCCGCAGCAGCCAGCAGGCTGCCGGCAACAGCACGAGCTCCGCGGTCATCGCGACCACCGAAAGCAGCGGCAAGCCGGCATCGCCCACATCCCCAACGCCAGCGCACGACGCATAGGCTTACCGGTTCTGCGGGAACCCGAGATCCACTTTGCTCGTCGCCGGATCCGGCCAGCGGCTCGTCACCACCTTCGCACGCGTGTAGAACTGAACGCCCTCGGGACCGTACATATGCAGATCGCCGAACAGCGACGCCTTCCAGCCGCCGAAGCTGTAGTACGACACCGGCACCGGAATCGGCACGTTGATCCCCACCATTCCTGCATCGACATCAAACTGGAACTGCCGCGCTGCGCCGCCGTCACGCGTGAAGATCGCCGCACCATTGCCGAACGGATTCTCATTGATCATCCGCACGGCCTCTTCGTAGGTATCCACACGAACCACACCGAGCACGGGACCAAAGATCTCGTCCTCGTAACACTTCATGCCCGGCTTCACGTTGTCGATGAGCGAAGTCCCCAGGAAGAAGCCGTCCGAACGCTTCTCCTCGCGACCATCGACCAGAACCGTCGCGCCCTCACCCGGAGCATTCTCGAGATACGACGCCACTTTGTCGCGATGCTCGCGCGTGATCAGCGGGCCCATCTCGTTGCCGTCTTCCAACCCGGGACCCACCTTGATCTTCGCCATCCGCTCGCGAATCGCCGCAATCATCGGATCCGCCGCCGCGCCCACCGCCACCAGCACCGAGATCGCCATGCAGCGCTCGCCCGCCGATCCATAGGCCGCCGACACCGCCGCATCCGCCGCCATGCCGATATCCGCATCCGGCAGCACGATCATGTGATTCTTCGCGCCGCCCAGCGCCTGCACGCGCTTGCCGAGTTTCGTACCCGCCTCGTAAATCGCCTTCGCCACCGGCGTCGAACCGACAAAGCTGATCGCCTTCACATCGGGATGCTCGATCAACCGGCTCACCGCCACGCGATCGCCATGCAGCACCGTGAACACACCATCGGGAACCCCGGCTTCCTTCATCAACTCCGCGATCACCAGGCTCGCCGAAGGATCTTTCTCGGACGGCTTCAGGATAAACGTGTTGCCGCACGCAATCGCATTCGCGAACATCCACATCGGGACCATCGCAGGGAAGTTGAACGGCGTAATCCCCGCCACGACACCCAGCGGCTGACGGATCTGGTACACGTCCACGCCATTGCTGGCCTGCTCCGAGAACCCGCCCTTGAGCATCGCGGGGATCCCGCACGCAAACTCGACGTTCTCAATTCCGCGAGCCACTTCGCCCATCGCATCGGCGATCGTCTTGCCGTGCTCGAGCGTGATCAACTCCGCGATCCGCCGCCGGTTCGCATCCAGCAGCGCACGCAACTTGAACAGGATCTCCGCGCGCCGCGCCAACGGCGTCGAACGCCACGTCCGAAACGCCCTCTTCGCCGACGCGACCGCCGCATCGACTTCATCGATCGACGCGAAATCCACCATCGCGCGGACCTCGCCCGTCGCCGGATTCCACACCTTGCCCGAACATCCCGATGTCGATGGCGTCACCTTGCCGTCGATCCAATGGCTCACTCGCCCAATCGCAACGCTCGTAGCTGTCATGATGTGTATCTCCTCAGTGTCCGGGTTTCTCCCTCAATCATATCGAGCCTACTTGCGCCCGAGAGCCGTCTGCCCGAAGTCGACGTTGATGCACTCGCCCGTAATCGACAGCGCATCGGCAGCAAGAAACACTGCAGCCTTCCCAAGATCCTCCGGCGTCGCGATCCGCTTCAATATCGATTCCTTCTCGGCTTGATCGAACGTCTCCTGCGGCCAACCCGCAAAGCGCGTCCGCACAAACCCCGGCGCGAGCGCATTCACACGCACGTTCGGCGCGAGGATCCGCGCGAACGACTTCGTCATCGACAGCAGGCCCGCCTTCGACGCCGCATACACGATCGACGATCCGCCCCCGTAATGCGGCGCAATCGAAGCGACGTTGATAATCGACGATCCGGGATTCTGCTGCAGCACGGGAGCCGCCTGCCGCATGCAATAGAACGCGCCCCGCAGGTTCGTATTCAGCGTGCGATCCCAGATCTCCTCCGTGAGCGCATCCAGATCCTCATGCGGCGTTCGCTTGCTCCAACCCGCGTTGTTCACCAACACGTCAAGCCGCCCCCACCGCGCGAGCGTATCCGCAATGAGTCCCTTCACCGCAGCCTCGCTGGTGACGTCCGCCTGCACCGCGACCGCTTCGCCGCCTGCCGCGCGAATCGCCGCCGCAGTCTCCTCGCTGGCGTCGCGTGAACTCGCATAGTTCACCACGACCTTCGCCCCTTCGAGGCCGAACACTTCGCAAATCCCGCGGCCGATTCCCGTGCCGCCCCCGGTGACAATCGCTACCCGATCCTTGAGTCGCATCGTCTAGACATCTTATCCGGAACTCTCTTTGCGCAGTCGTTCCAGCCGCTCCTGCAACTCCCGCAGCGGCGCCTTGGGATCCCGCGCCAGGTTCCGCAACTCGAAAGGATCACTGCGCAAATCGTACAACTCGTCCGCACCCTCGCGATCCCGATACCGGATGTACTTCCACCGCCGCGTCCGCACCGCGTCGTACCCCAACTTCCGCACCTGCGGAAACACGGTATCCGAAAAGTACTCGATCAACACGGCGTCGCGATCCGTCTTCTCCCACAACGGCCGCCCATGCAGTGGCCTCGGAGGCGCAACGCCCGCCAGTGCCAAAGCCGTCGCCGCGACATCCGTACTCAACACGAACTGCTCCGGCCGCGAACCCGCCGCAAACTTCCGCGGATATCGCACCAGTAGTGGAATCCGAATCGCCTCTTCATACGCAAGCCGCCGCTCGGGACCCAGGCAGTGCTCGCCATAAAAATACCCGTGATCGGAAGTCAGCACCACAACCGTGTCATCCAGCACGCCCTTGTTCGCCAGCGCATCGAGAATGGCGCCCGTCGATTCATCCACGGCCTTCATCATCCGCATCCGCGCGAGGATCGTCGCATCACTGGTCGCCTGCGAACCATCGATGCTTTCCACCAGCCCCGGCTTGTCCTGCGGACGCTTCATGTAATTGCCGCGCCGCGGTGGTGTCATCCCCGCATACAACGTCCGGTGCCGTTCCGCGGGAATGAATTGATCCGCGGCGTTCGCCGACGATGGATCCACCGATCCGTCATCGCGCTGCTGCACATTCGGATGAATCGCCTTGTGCGCCAGGTACAGGCAGAACGGCTGCTGCGATGCAGCCTTCTCGATGAAATCTACGACATGCCCCGACAGGATGTCGGTCACGTAGCCTCGTGACGGCGTATTGCGCCCGTCGACATTCAACTGCGGATCCACGCACACGCCTTGCCCGCGGAAGCTCACCCAACGGTCGAACCCCGGGCGCGGCGAATCGTCGTTCCCCATGTGCCACTTGCCGATGAACGCCGTCCGATACCCCGCCTGATCGTGCAGCAGCCGCGGCCAAGTCACCAACTGATGACTCAGCGCATCGCGCGCGACATTGTCGATCACTCCATTGGTATGCGAATACAGCCCGGTGAGAAACGCCGCCCGCGAAGGCGAACACAGCGGAGTCGTCGCGAACGCATTGCGAAAGTTCGCGCCCTCGCGAGCCAATCGATCCGCGGCCGGAGTCTGCGCAAACGGATGCCCCGTGCATCGCAGTTCGTCCCAGCGCAAATCGTCCACCAGAAGGAACACGAAGTTGGGCAGCCGCGTAGGTTGTGCGAAAGCGGCGGCTGCGGATGATGCTGCAGAAAGGAACTCGCGGCGGCGCATGACCTGCCAGCGTACCACGCGCCTTCCGCGGAAAGCTTACGCGCCGGCTGTGGCCGCGACCGACGACTCGGCAGGATTCCCTACAGCGGCCACGCGCGCATTCATCACGCGCTCGCGCTCCACTGCGATCCGCATCAGCGAAGCAAAATCGCGGACATTCAACTTCCGCAGAATGTTCGCGCGATAGCTGTCCACCGTCTTCGGACTCACCTGCAGCCGCATCGCGATCTCCTTCGGCTTCACGCCCTCGGTCAGCATCGTGTACACCTGATGCTCCCGCGCGCTCAAGTCGTCGATCGGATCCCCGCCCTGCCGCACCGCCGCACGCATCGCCGTCGCAACCTCGAGGTCCGGAGGCACGCTCAAGCTATTCCCCAGCACCTGCTGCAGCGTGTATCGCAGATCCGCACTCGAGCAGGACTTCACCGCGAGCCCATGCGCCCCGGCACGAATCACATCCGCGGCAGTCTTCGCGTCAGAACGCTGCGCCAGCACCACGCAGCGCAATCCCTGATGCGCCATGCGCAGTTGCCGCACGAGTTCCAGCGAGAAGATATCGGCAAACTGGAAATCCAGCAGCACCAGGTCCGGTTGCAGGCTTTCGGCTTTCTCGAGTGCTTCGCGGGCCGTGCCCGCCGTTCCCAGGAACTCAAAATCCTCCCAGGAAGAGATCAGGCAGGTATAGGCTTCCCGGTTGAGCGGCAGTTCCTCAATGAGAAGCAAGGTGGGTTTGGTCGTAGTCATCGTCCCTGATGGAATCCCTCACAGAGATAGTGTCTTTCCGGAGGGATTCTTCTCAGGGAAATTGAGGAACGGGTTACGAAATTACGGCTGGATCCGGTAGTCCGGCCAGCACGACCACTCGCCTTCCTCCGCGCCGAACAGCCGCAAAGCAGCCGCCGCATTGCCCGCCGACGGAGGCGCGAACTTCGGATCCAGGATCTTCGCAATCTGGTCGATCGACGCCTCGAAGTGCGCCCTCGTTGCCTTGTCCGTGGTCTTCGCCAGCGCCGCCGCCAGCGACGCCTTCAACGCCACCAGATCCGCACGATGCGTCGGCTTCTCGTCGCCGCTCGTGAGGAACATCCCGGCCATCGCTGCAGGCAACCCCGCGGGAACCGCACTCGAACCCGTGCTGTTCAGCTTCGTATTCACCAGGTCCAGATAGGCGCGCTGCAGGTTCCGGCGATACGCATCCACCTTGGGACTCGCAGCCTCCGTCTCCTTCCACACGCCCTTGCGGACATCGGCCACGAAGTCCACAGGACCATACGCCTTCGCGCCGTCCTGCGCTTCCTGTTCCACCAGCCGCGCGAACCTCGCACTGCTCAGCAGGTTCGTCAGCACCCGGTTCTGCGCATTGCGAACCCGGTTCAACTCGCCCGCAGGTTCAATGCGCCGCAGGATCTCCAAATCGATGGCCCACGCCGGCGTCGCAAACGCGTTCTCGTTGAGGAACTTCACCGCCGCCATTTGCCGCGCCTTCGGAACCGGCGTATAGATCACGCCCTGCTGGCCCACGTGCTTGTCCTGGTTATCGACGCCGCCCACAATCGCCGCAACGTGATTCAACTCCAGCACCCACTGGCCCAGCATGCGCTCATACAACTCCGCGAGGTCGTCGTAAGGCTCGCCTTCGCGAGTCGTCGTCGCAGGCAGCAGCATCTTCGAAATCCGCTGCAGGTTCTTGATGCCCAGCGCCGTCGACTGCACCGCATCCGCGTCGCCCACCGCTTCCGTCAGATCGCCGGGATCCGAACCCGCCGCGTTCCCAGCGGAGAACCTCAGCCACGGCGTCTTTTCCTGCTCGCGGATCCACGCATCGAGCGTCTTCTTCTCGCCCTCCGAACTCGCCGCATTGTCCACCGGCGTGTAGGCCCACTTGATGGCCCACACATCATAAGGACCAATGCGAGGAATCAGATCCTCGGTATCGATCTTGTCTTCCGGCTGCGCCACGTAGTTGAAACGCGAGTAATCCATGATCGACGGCGAATGCCCCATCTTCTTCACCCACTCGCGATCGCGGACCTTCTCCGCCGGATACATCGAACTCGCCTTCATGTTGTGCTGCAGGCCCAGCGTATGCCCGACCTCGTGCGCACACACGAACTCGATCAGCTTGCCCATCAGGTCATCCGGCAGCGGCAGTTTCTGCGCTCGCGGATCCACGGCGCCCGCCTGCAGGAAATACCACGACCGCTGCAGGTTCATGATGTTGTGGTAGAACTGAATGTCCGACTCGATGATCTCGCCCGAACGCGGATCATGAATATGCGGCCCTGACGCATTCTCGATCGTCGACGGCAGCCACCGGATCACCGAATACCGCGCGTCTTCCGGGCTGAAGTCCGGATCCTGTTCCGGCGTCGGCGCCATCTTTGCGAGAATCGCGTTCTTGAACCCCGCCGCTTCAAACGCCTTCTGCCACGCCTCGACGCCCGCCTTCATGTACGGAACCCACTTCGTCGGAGTCGCCGCGTCGATGTAGAACACGATCGGCTTCACCGGCTCCGACAGCGCCGCCGAAGGATCCTTCTTCTCCAGCCGCCAACGCGTCACAAAACGGCGGCTCGGCGCACGATGCTCGTCCAGCGAATAATCCATCTGCCGCACGCTGAAGTATCCGACACGGTTGTCGTACAACCGCCCCATCATCGGCTTTTCCGGCAGCTTCACCATGCTGTAATGCAGCACCACCGTCGCCGTGCCCGGACGCATGCCCGCCGATGCAAACGGATTCGCCGGCGCCGGCGCACCACCCCCGCCGCCCATCGGACTCTGCGACCGCGTGTAAGTGTGCGAGACTTCCGCTTCGATGTTCTCGGGATAAGGCGACACCCGCTCGATGAAGCTGCGCGACGCGTCCATCATCGTCGCGCTCAGCCGCTGCCGCGCGCTAAATTCCGGCACATCGCTCGTGAACAGGCGGCCCACCTCGATCACCGCCGACTCGTTCTTGCCGAACGCCGCGATGTTGAAAGACATGATGATGGCATTGTTGTTCGCCGCGCGAACCGCCCGTGAAATCGGATCTTTGGGGTCCGCCACTACTTCGTAGTTCACGTCACGCAGCAGGATCTTGTTGCCGTTGCGTTCCCACTTCACCACGCGATTGCCCAGCGCCTGCCCGCCGTATCCGACGCCCAGCGTCGTACGCGCAATCTGCGACACCCACAGGTACTCGCGCCCCAACTCAGCCTTCGGGATTTCGTAATAATACCGGTCCTTCACCTGATGCACGGTAAACAGACCCGGCTTCGACTTCGCCTCTTTGGTGATCACCTTGTCATAAGGTTGCGGATCCTGGGACGCGCCTGCGCCCCCGCGCATCGCGGCAAGCGCCGCCGCGGGACCACCACCAGCCTGCGCGGGCGGAGGATTGCCCGGCTCCTGCGGCGTGGGCGCCGGCGTAGGCTGCGGTTCCTGCGCCCAAAGCGCAAACCCGGCAAACAGGGAAAGAATCAAACTTGCTTTCTTCATCTAAGACAACTCCATAAACGACAATCGCGGCGAATCACCCAGCTACGGATGATGCCGCCGCGAACTGCAAAGCTCTAATTTCTGCGAGACTCGCCCTTAGGCAAAGCTCCGGACTGCGGTGGCTTCGTCTTCGTAGACGTCGAACACCGTGTACAACTTGGTGATCTGCAGCAGATCCTGCACTCTCTTGGTCAAGCCCACCAACTTCAACACGCCGCCCTGATTGCGGACCGTGGTGAATCCGGACACCAGTTCACCGATGCCCGAGCTGTCGATGTACGAAACCTCGCTCAGATTGAGCAGGACTTTCTGGTTCCCCTTGGACGCCAAGTCGCGGATCGAATCGCGAAATGTGATTGCGCCCTCACCCAACGTAATTCTCCCCGCCGCGTCGACTACCGTCACGTCGCCTACCTGGCGGATCGTTAATTTCACGCTCACGAACTGCCTCCTTGCTGCTAACTTGCAATAACGTTATTCGCTGCTGACGGCGGCCGTTTTCCGTTTGACCAGGGTGACCTGCGTTCCCCTGGGAGACCTCGGCTCCGTCACAAACTCATCCATGAAGGCTTCGATCAGAAGCAACCCGCGGCCGGAAAACTTCAGCAAGTTCTCCTCAGCCAGCGGATCCGCAACTTCCTTCCGCTCGAAACCATCCCCTTCGTCGCCAATGCGGATCGTCAACGTGGAATCCGTCCGGTGGACTTCGAAGTGAACCCTTTTGCGCGCGTTGTACCGGTTACCGTGAACGACGGCGTTCACCATCGACTCGCGCACCGCGATGCCGATCTTGTGCAATTCCTCTTCATCGAAACCCATTTCCTCGGCAGCCTTTACGGCTACCGCTTCGGCATGGTCGACGCTTTCGAGCGTGGATTCGAGCAGTTCTTCCACGTGCTGCACTTCTCCGTTGGCGGTTTCGGACATCGTTCCGTCGCGCTGCTTTCTCAATTCATCCCGCGCCGGCAGACCGCGCCAACGCTCAGAATCCTTACAATAGAACGGCCTATGGCCTCAAGTCAACTTCGCGCCGGCGGCATCGCCGGACGCTGCGGGGCAGGACAACAATCCGCAAGACACCGCGACATTGCCGGGGTCGACTCTCCCTCTTCCACCAGCTTCCGGATCAACTCCACGAATTGCGGATGCACGCCCGGCGTCGCGGCACGCGCCATCCGCATACCGAGTTCGTCGCACAACTGCCTGGCTTCGGTGTCGAGATCGTACAGCACTTCCATGTGGTCGGAAATGAATCCAATCGGACACACAATCAATTCCCGTACGCCCGCAGCGTGACGCGCGCGAATGTGCGCCAGGATGTCCGGCTCGAGCCACGGCTGACTCGGAGGTCCACTGCGGCTCTGGTAGACCAGCACCCAACTGTCCGCGAATCCCGCCCCAGCCGCCGTCCGCGCGCACGCTTCCTGCAACTGCTGTACATAAGGACTCGTCTGCGCCATCGTCATCGGGATGCTGTGCGCGGTGAACACCAGTTCCTTCGCCTCGGGAACCTCGTTCTGCGCCGCCCGCACCCGGTCCGTCATCACCTCGATGAACTCCTGCCGCAAACAGAAGTGCGGCAGTTTCTCGATATGCAGGTCCAGCCCGGTTTCCGCCAGCGCCCGCCCGATGTCTTCGCGATACTGCCGGCATCCCGAATACGAACCGAACGCCGAGGTCACGAACGCCGCGATGTTCCGATGCCCGTTCGCGTGCATCTCCCGCAGCGTATCGGCCAGGTACGGATGCCAGTTCCGGTTACCCCAATACACGGGAAGGTTCGGGCCACTCTCGGCCAGCGCCTTGCGCACGGCTTCCAGCAGTTCCCGGTTCTGATCATTGATCGGACTGCGTCCGTCGAAATGGTAATAATGTTCCGCCACTTCGAGCATCCGCTCGCGAGGCACGTTCTTGCCCCGCAGCACGTTCTCGAGAAACGGAATCACATCCTCATGCTTGTCCGGCCCGCCGAACGACAACAACAATACGGAATCGAATTTCATTATTGAGAAGAATCCTGGCCAGTAGAGTTATCAATTGTCAGATGGTTGAAGTCGAGCACCCGGCGCATTTTCCCGTATCGCATCTCCAGCTTCCGCGTGCCCTGCGCCCCGTATACGAACGGCCCGTCGAACATCGGCCACTTCTCGTATTCGATCGCCTTACCGTCCACCATCGGCGTCTTGCCGTAAGTGAACTGCAGCCGGTGACCGCGCAGCGACTGGAAATCGACAGACGGCGTGGGCGAAACCGCATGCGTCAACCGCAGCGATTTGATCTTCGCCTGAAAAGCCTCAAACGATGCGAACTCCGCCGAATGCGCCGCCTGCACGATCGCTCCATTCTTCAAGTGTGGACTGAACAACTCACGCCCGCCATTCTCCATCTTCTTCCATTCATAGGGCGCCAGCGGGAAGTACGCGATGTACGTCTCCCCGCCCTGCACGAAGATCCACCCGCTCGGGTCCTCTTTGAACTGCTTCAGGTCCTTTGAAAAGAACCCGTGGATATGCGGCCACCGCGTCCCCGGCTTGATGTCGTACAGCGCGATCACCGTATCCAGATCCTGCATGATCTTCTCGTACGGCGATCCGCCGATCCATTTATCTGGCGAATCGTACGTCTTCTTCGATCGCAGCACTTCATCCAGAAAGTAATCCGGCATGGGCGTAAAGTACATCTGCAATTCGTACCCTGATGAATACGGATGCGTCGTGAACAGCGTGTTGTGCACACCGCGCGTATCCGGCACATGCCACGTCACGTCCCACGAATGCTGCTGAATCGGCTGCAGCACGCCGCCCTGATCCGACCCGACTGCGTAGTCATTCGTCATGTACGTCGTCTTGTACACCTTGCCATGCAATTCGTCGTTGTACCGCCAGCGGTTCCGCGTCCGCTTGCGCTCCCGATGCACATACGGCTTCGAACGGTCGGTCGCGATCTTCTGCAGAATCGGCGGAGGCTCCTGCGCCGACGCAAGCAGGTAATACATCGGATAGCCCGAGTGAATGGGCATATCGAGTCCTTCATTGAAGAACAGCCACGCGAACTCCGAAGACACGCCCCACGACTTCTCGAGCACCTGCCGGTCGTCCGTACGCGCATGCGAGCCGACAAACACGCCGTGTAGAGTTTCCGCCGCAAAGTCCGCCATGATGTACTCGATCATCATCCGCGCGCGCTGCTGCAGCTCTTTGTCTTCCGCCCAGGCCGCCAGGTACGACAGCGGCAGCAGATACACGCCGATGTAATGCGTGCAATCGTACTCACCCTGTCCTTTATCGAGCGTCAGATCCATCCAGTGGCGGATGTAATCGCCCGCCTCCTGCATGTTCTCTTTCGACGTCTTGCCCGTGAACCAACTCGCGTTCGGCTCGATCTGCGACGACAGATACAAAGAGGTGTAATAAAGCAGCCAGTGGTTCTCCGTGTCGCCGCGGAATGGGAAGTACGTCTTCCACGCCCGCCGCAAATCCTCACGCGCCTCTTCCGTCAACTGCCCCCGGTCGACATAGCGGATCGCCGTCACCGCAAACATCCAGAACATATCGCCGCTCGGATCCTTCAAGAGGTCCCGCAACCGCTGCGAGCACCACTCCGGATCCTGCTTCAGCCACAACTTCGACGCGATCACCGAAAGATGGCCATACTTCGGATCCTTCTGCGGACTCGGCCCCGCGTGATACCGGATCAGCCGCATCTTACGTTCCTCGAACGTCGGCTGCGCCAACAGCGTCCCACTCAACACCACGCCAGCAACAAAAGCTCGCCACATACTATTTGCGCCCTCCGCGAGGAACCGGCACAAACACCAGGTCCCGAATCACGCCGCCTGGCAATCCGATCGCATTCCAAGTCCGCCCCTGATCGCGGCTGGCGAACAACTCCTTCTCGTGCACGTACGCATACAATTCACCGGACTCCGGATGATACTGCACGCGCCACACCTCGGCGTTCGGCAACCCGGCATTCCGCGGGACCCACGTCCGTCCGCCGTCCTCACTAACCAGCACGCCGGTCGTCCAACCGCCGAGTGCGATGCGCTTCGCGTTCGACGCATCGAAAGCCACGTTGTATAGCGTGTGCACCTTGGGCACGGACGCCATCACCTTCCACGTCGCCGCGTCATCCAATGACTCGTAAGCCAGGCCCGACTGCGTCACGGCGATCCAGCGTTTCGCGTCATGCGGCGACTGCGCGACATCGAACACCATCTCGTCCTTCGCGCCGGCTAACTGCCACGCCAGGCCGTTCTTGCCCGAAACAAAGATGCCCGACTCTGTGCCAGCCACGACGCGATCCCGCGTGGTCCGGTCCGCGCGGATCACCTGCGTGAACTTGCGTTTCAACCCCGCCTGCCGGCGAGTCCAGGTCTGACCCGCGTTCTCGCTGTACCCGATGCCATCCGGCAACGCGAGGTAGATGCGGTCGGGTTGAAACGGATCGACCGCAAGCCCGAGCGCCTCGGTCATGTCCCAGCCGGTCATGATCCGCCATTCGCGCCCGTAGTCGCGCGTGCGAATAAGCCCGTTGCCGCTCGACAGATAAAAGGTGGAAGGATCGCGAGGATCATATGCGAGTCCCGTGATGTAAGGATGATCGTAACCGGGATGATCCCACTTGCCCGGTTCTACGAGGCGATGGATACCGCTGGCCTTCTGATGAACACCGGGAACCCAGCCTTTCGTAATGCCGCCGCAGGCCCAAAAATCATAATCGGCCGCGCCTGCGCTAGCGGCCGCAACTACAAATATGAGGGCTTTCAAGTAGCGAGCTTATCATTTCGCTACCGCTTCCAGTCATGCAATCCGGGGATGCCCAAAACAGAGTCCGCATACAGCGCCGCCCGCACGATCGCCTGCGACATCGCCTCCGCGGCCAGCGCACCGATCTGCCCGTGATTCACCGCGACGCCCATTAGCGTACCGGTAGCGAGAGCAAACACTGTGTCGCCGTCGCTCGGCGTATGAACAGGACTGATTGCCCGCGCTAAACCATCCTGCGCCATCTGCGCGACCTTATTCGCCTGCATCTTGTCGAGCCCGGCGTTCGTCGCCACCACGCCAATTGTCGTATTCGATCCGATCGGAGTCACCAGCTTGGCGCCGCCGCTGCGGATCACCGCCGCCGTATCGCGAAAACCCTTGCCGTCCGCCGCCCGCGCGCCCGCTACAATTTTGCCGGTCCGCGGATTGACCACATCGCCCACCGCATTCACCGCCGCGATCGCCGCGACTACCACGTCCCCGACCTTGATACTCGCGGACCCGATGCCTGCCTTCATCGAGAACTCGCGTCCGAACAGCTTGCCGATCGTCGCGCCCGCGCCCGCGCCAACATTGCCCTGCTGCACGGGCTTCGACGTCGCATCAACACAAGCTTGAAATCCCGCATCCGCGCCCGGGCGGACTTTGAAGTCTCCCATCGCCAAATCGAACAGAATCGCAGCAGGCACAATCGGCACCACGCCGCCTGGAACCGGAAATCCTTTGCCGCGCGACTCGAGATAACGCATCACGCCACCCGCGCTGTCGAGTCCATATGCACTGCCGCCGGCGAGCACGATCGCGTGGACCTTCTGCACCGTGTTCAGCGGATTCAGGAGATCGGTCTCACGCGTCCCCGGCGCGGATCCGCGGACATCCACGCCCGCCGTCGCTCCGTCCTCGCACAACACCACGGTGCATCCCGTCGGACGCTGCTTCAACGTGTGATGTCCGACCTTCAGCCCCGCTACATCCGTGAGCGTGCCACCGCGAGGGAGCCATTCGTTCGGATCGTCCCCAGCAGCCAGCAGAGGCATCCCCAGCAAGAACTCTCGGCGACGGATCATATCTCTATTCCACACCCACCAAACGCAGCGTGGCGAGCGCCATCACTTTGGCCGCATAAATCAGGTCCTCAATCACGACGTACTCATCCGGCTGGTGCGCGAGATCGAGGATCCCCGGACCATACGCGATGCAATCTTCGACACCAGCAATACGCGCGACGTGCTTGTGATCATACGTCCCCGGACTCGCCATCAACGGAGGCCGCTTGCCCAACACCTGTTCAATGCCGTCACACACCGCCGCGACCAGCGGACTCGCCGGATCCGTTTGCGTCGGATGTACGACCATCAGGTCTTCCATCGTGTACCGCGCTTCGTGATTGTGGCGGCACAAACCATCCAGCAACTCACGAACTTCACTCTTCACAGCCCGGAAGTCTTCTTCTAATAAGAAGCGCCGGTCGAAGATCGCGCCCGCGCGGTCGACCACACAAGGCGTCTGCGTCCCGTGTTCCGGCTGTCCGCCAAAGATCGAGTTTACGTTGATGGAAGCTTGCCGCGAACCCGGAGGCTCCACCGGCATTGACGTCACGCGTTCCGCCAGGCGCGGCTTCAACTCATGCGTGACCGCATGCAGCACATCTCCGAGATGATCGGCTGCACTCACGCCGAGATGGGGCATGCTGCCGTGACCGATGCGTCCATGCTGCACGACCTTGAACCAATACACGCCGCGATGTCCGATGCAGACGCGATCGACGTTCGACGGCTCTGTGATAATGACGTAATTCGTCTTGCCCTTCGCAATGTAGCCGCGCTGCGCAAGACACGCGACACCCGCGAATCCTCCACTCTCTTCGTCGACCGTTCCACTTTGCTCAACGGTCCCTCGAAGCTTCACGCCCGCGCGACGGATCGCTTCCACTGCAAAGATCGACGCGGCGATGCCCGCCTTCTGGTCGCAGGTCCCGCGGCCGTACATCCGGCCGTCGCGGATCTCCGCACCGAACGGATCGACCGTCCAGCCGTCGCCCACCGGAACAACATCGAAGTGCCCATTGAAGTGCAGCAGCGGCGCGGCCGCGCTGGCCCCCGGCAACGAACCGATCACGTTCACGCGCGGATGCTCGTTCGAATGTTCCGGCCGGTCGTCGGCAGTTATGTATTCGACGGCATATCCGAACTCGCGCAGTTTGGCGCCAATGTATTCGGCGCACGGCTGATACGCGTCACCCGGCGGGTTGACGGTCGGAATTCGAGTCAGTCCCTGCAGGAACTCCACCATCTCGCCGGCAATTGCGTCGACGGCTTTGAGTACGGCGTCCATCGCTAGAGTGGCGGCTCGAAGCGACCGTCGATTCCCGTCCAGCCGCCGTCGACGAACAACACGGTTCCGGTGACGTAGCTTGCGGCGCGCGACGACAGGAACACGATCGGCCACGCCATCTCTTCGGGCTGCGCCCAACGCTTCATTGCGTTGCGATTCGCGTACGCGCTGTACCACGCTTCGTTGCTCTTGATCGGCTGCGTGAGCGGAGTTTCGACGACGCCGGGCGCGAGAACGTTCACGCGAACGTTCATCGGCGCGAGTTCCACCGCAAAGCCGCGCGCCAACTGCACGAGCGATGCTTTCGTCGCCGCGTACACACCTTGCCCCGGCTCAACGACCACCGACCGGATGGACGAGGTGAGAATGATGCTGCCGCCTTCGGGATTCTTACTCATGACTTCCGCCACGGCGCGCGTGATGCGGAAATTGCCTTTCAAGTTGAGGTCCACGACCTTGTCGAGTTCCTCGTCCGTGTAGCCGAGCAGGCGCTTGCGGACGTTGACGGCCGGAGTGACGACGAGTACATCGATCGCCCCCAACTGCGCGACGACATCGCGTACGCCGGCTTCGACGCTCGCCTTGTCGCGG
>CAZVKC010000063.1:28093-41496 GCA_964627455.1 uncultured Solibacteraceae bacterium
CCACGATTCCCAAACGTCGACGACGTGATCGCATTGACGCATCCTTATGGTTGCGACGTCGCGATCGACGCTCCCGGCGCGGAGGTTCCGATTCGCACGTTGCGCAATCTCGCGCTGCATCCGAACCTCGGCGGCGAACTGCTGGTCGTCAGCTTGGGCTGCGAGAAGATGCAGCCGGCGCGGATGAGCCTTCCAATCCTCAGCGACGAACCTTGGGTGGTGCGACTGCAGGACGAGGAGCATCACGGGTTCGGCGATATTGTCGCGACGATCCTGCGGTTTGCTGAGAAGCGGCTCACGCGACTGAACGAGCGCCGAAGGGTTGCCGTGCCGGCGTCGAAGCTTGTCGTCGGACTGCAGTGCGGAGGCAGCGATGCGTTTTCAGGCGTGACGGCGAATCCGGCGGTTGGCTATGCGTCCGACCTGCTGGTGCGCGCGGGCGCGACGGTGATGTTTTCGGAAGTGACCGAAGTGCGCGACGCCGTGCATTTGCTGACGCCGCGGGCGGCGAATGAAGAGGTCGCGCGGGCGCTGGTCCGCGAGATGGCTTGGTACGACGCGTACCTGCAACGGGGCGCAGTGGATCGCAGTGCGAACCCGACGCCCGGCAACAAGCGTGGCGGCTTGTCGAACATTGTCGAGAAGGCTCTCGGCTCGGTGGCGAAGGCGGGGACGAGCGCGATCTCTGGCGTTGTCGCGCCGGGCGATCGGATCCAAGGTCCGGGACTGTACTTCGCGGCGACTCCGGCGAGTGACTTCATCTGCGGGACGCTGCAACTGGCGGCGGGGATGAATGTCCACGTCTTTACTACCGGCGAAGGGACGCCCTACGGACTCGCAATGGCGCCGGTGATCAAAGTTTCGTCGCGGACGGCGCTGGCCGAACGCTGGCCGGATTTGATTGACGTCGACGCGGGACGAATCGCGACGGGCAATCTGACGGTCGAGGATGTCGGGCGCGAGATCTTTGAGCGGATCCTCGATGTCGCGAGCGGACGGAAGAAGACGTGGTCCGATCACTGGGGACTGCACAACGCTCTGGCGCTATTCAATCCGGCGCCCGTCACCTGAGACAATACAAGCTTGGGCCGGATTCGTATTCTTTCCGATCATGTCGCCAACAAAATCGCCGCGGGCGAGGTTGTGGAGCGGCCTGCTTCGGTTGTCAAAGAGCTACTCGAAAACTCGCTGGACGCCGGGTCCGGGGACTTGCGCATTCTCGTCGAGGCCGGCGGGCGGCGGCTGATTCGCATTGCCGACGACGGGCACGGGATGCTGCGCGACGACGCGCTGCTGGCATTCGAACGTCATGCGACGAGTAAGCTTGCCGATGTTCAGGACTTGCTGGCGATTGCGACGCTTGGATTTCGCGGCGAGGCTTTGCCTTCGATTGCTTCGGTGTCGCGATTGCTGCTGGAGACTCGTTCGCCGGAGGAAGAGTCCGGGACGAAGGTCGAGATTGCCGGCGGGAAGATTCTCACTTGCGACGAGCACGCGCGGACTCCCGGGACGACGATTACGATTCGCGACCTCTTCTATAACGTTCCGGCGCGGAAGAAGTTCCTGCGGAGCGAGCAGACGGAGATGGCGCACATTGCGTCGCTGGTGACGCATTACTCGCTGGCGCATCCGGATAAAGGGTTTACGCTGCATCATGGCGATCATGAATTGCTGTCGGTTGCTCCGGTCGGAACTCTCGAGGAACGCGTCTATCAGGTGTTCGGGAGCCAGACTCTGCGCGACCTGGTGGATCTTGGAACGCACGATAAACAGATTCTGATTCCGGCGCCTTATGTTCCGCCGACGTCTTCGGTGGCGGTGCAGATGGAAGAGGAGCGCGAGCCTTCGACGCATCACTTCCGGTTGCGGGGATTTGTGTCAGGTCCGCAGGTGCAGAAGCTGAACCGGAACTCGATCTTCCTGTTCGTGAACGGACGGCTGATCCGCGACAAGCTGATCCTGCATGCGATCACGGCGGCGTATCACAACCTCATTCCGCCGGCGTCTTATCCGTTCGCGCTGCTGTTTCTGGATTGCGATCCGGAGGAAGTGGATGTCAACGTCCATCCGGCGAAGACCGAGGTGCGGTTCCGGCATTCGTCGACGGTGCATGACTTCGTGCGGGATGCGATTCGCGGCAAGCTGATGGAGCATCGTCCGGTGGCTGGTATCTCGGCGCCGTCACAACCCATGGCACAACAACCGGCGGCGGAGATGCCGTTTTCGGAGTTCACGCAGCGGATCGAGAATGTGGTGCTGCCTCCGCCGAGTCTGCCGATGGCGACGGACGCGGGCGGCGCGCTGCCGGAGTTTGCGTTGCGGCGGCCTGCTTCGCCGGCTCCGCGGTTCGACTTCCAGTATGAGCCTCAGACGTTTCCGGATCGGGAACCTGCACCGGCTGCTGCTGCGACCGTGAAGCTTCCGGTTCCGGATACTCATGGGCGGTTTCTGCCGGATGCGGCGCTCATGGAGTCGCCGACGCTCGAGGCGCTGCGGGACTTGCGTCCGCTGGGGCAGATCCACGACAGCTTCATCATCGCCGCCGGGCGCGACGGGTTGTGGATCGTCGACCAGCATGTGGCGCATGAGCGGATCCTGTTCGAGCAGGTGCTGCGGCAACGCGGTCATGCGCAGACACAGGCGCTCTTGATGCCGATCGTGCTGGAACTGACGGCGGCGCAGCAGATTGAGTACGCCCGGATTGCGTCCGAACTCGACGCTTTGGGGTTTGATACGGAGCCTTTTGGGAATCGGACAATTGCGGTGAAGGCGGCTCCGGCCGGGGTGGGCGCGGGGGATATCGAGAAGGTGATCTTCGAGGTCCTCGAGATTGCGGAGAGCGAGTTGCGGAAGGCTTCGCTCGATGAGATGCGGCGGGGGATTGCGGCTTCGATTGCCTGCCGGGCGGCGATCAAGATCAACATGCGGCTGGACCAGAAGAAGATGGAATGGCTGCTGACGGAGCTGGCGAAGACCGAGTATCCGATGAGCTGTCCACATGGGCGGCCGATTGCGTTGCGGTATTCAACACGAGAGATCTTGCGGAGTTTTCATCGGATTTAGGTTCGTGTTGGGCGGGACTGAAGTCCCGCGCGGGCTGAAGCCCGCCCCACTGGGCGGGGCCCGGGCTTTGAGGGGTTGAGTATGGGTAAAGCTGACGAGTTGCCGCTTTTGTCTCGGACTCCGGTGGAGTGGGGGAAACAGGCGCTGGGGGATCCGATTGCGTTGTTGAATGACCATGCCTTTCTGGAGAAGAAGGCGGCTAACAATGCGATGGATATGATGACGCGGTGGCCGGATGAGTGGGTCCCCGGTTGGGTGGAGACGATGACCGGGGTGGCGCGGGATGAGGCGGCGCACCTGGCGCAGGTGACGCGGCTGCTGATGCGGCGGGGCGGGCGGCTGAGCAGGGTCCATAAGAATCCGTATGCGAATGCGCTGCGGGAACTGGTCCGGCGGGGAGAGGCCGGGGAGGTGGTGGACCGGCTGCTGGTGTCGTCGCTGATCGAGGTCCGGTCGTGCGAGCGGTTCACGGTGCTGGCGCAGGCGGCGGCGGAGCTGGGGGATGAAGAGCTGGCGTCCTTTTACAAGGCGCTGCACTCGTCGGAGCTGGGGCATTACAAGGTGTTTCTGCGGCTGGCGCAGAAGGTGGGCGGGAAGCAGAAAGTGGACCTCCGGTGGCGGCAGTTGCTGGAAAAAGAGGCCGAAATCCTGGCCCGGCAGGAGCCTGGTCCGCGAATCCACTCGGGGTCGAAGATGCTAGACTGAAGGCTGGTGGACGGCATTAAGCGTTTCATTTTCTGGGACTATAAACGAGGCAGCTGGCAGTATGACGTGATCGTCATCGCCATTCTGGCTTTCGTCTTTTTGACTCCGCGGTCGTGGTTCAAGGACCTGCCGCGGGAGAACCAGATCGAGATGCTTTCGGCCGAGCCTGGTGTCTATCTGCTGGATCCGCGGCTTTTGCTCGAGGTGCCTGAAACGGACCGGATCGAGAAGGCATCCGAGTTACTGAAGGCCAAGTATGGCAAGCGTCCCTCCATTACCAAAGTCGAGCCGGTGCTCGACGCCGAGCAGGAAGTGGTCGGGTTCCGTGCCTTGGCGCAGAAGCAAGCCTCCAACAAATAGCCGCATGTCCTTTTCTTTGTTTCGCATTGCGATACTCCTTTCCTGTCTTTCGTTCGGCTCGACTGCCGTTGCGTTTGCCGATACCCTGCCGGAAGTGCTGGCGCGGATGGATACGGCGGCCGCGGCGTTCAAAGGCATGACCGCGCAGATGAAGCGGCTGGATCACACGGCGGTGATCAACGACACGAGCGAGGAACGCGGATCGGTGGCGCTGCGCAAGACGCCGAAGGGCGTGCAGATCCTGATGGACAGCACGTTTCCGGACAAGCGCACGCTGGCGTTCCAGGGCCGCAACCTGCAGATCTACCTCCCGAAGATCAACACAATCCAAATCTACGACCTGGGCAAGAAGCGGGACCAGATCGACCAGTTCCTGGTGCTCGGCTTCGGCGTGAGCGGCAAGGAACTGCAGAAGCAGTACACGATCAAGTTCAACGGCTCCGAGACGGTGAACGGCGTCAAGACTTCGCGAGTGGATCTGGCTCCGAAGAGCAAGGACGCGCTGGAGCTGTTCCAGCATCTCGAACTGTGGATCCCCGAGGGCGAGGGGCACGCGGTGCAGCAGAAGGTGTACCTGCGGGGCGGCGATTACAAGCTGCTGACCTATTCGGAGATCAAGATCAACCCGGCGATGACGGACGCGGCGTTTGACCTGAAGGCTCCCAAGGGCGCGAAGAAAGAATATATTGGTAAGTAATTCTTCGTCGTGCAGCAAAAGCCAAGACAGCCGCACCTCCCCTTCCTTGACTGGATGCGCGGACTCGCAGCTACGATCATGCTGCAGGGCCACACGTTTCATTCCTTCATGCGGAACGACTTGCGCGAGCAGTCGCCGTACGTGTTGTCGCAATTCGTCGGCGGCTTTCCGCCGGCGGTGTTCCTCTTTCTAACGGGCGTCACGTTCGCCTTCATTCTGGAAAGCAACGAGCGGCGCGGTTTGTCGCTGTGGAAGCGATGGACGGCGGCGCTGGTGCGCGCGCGATACCTGTTTCTGCTGGCGGTGCTGTTCCGGATCCAGTTGTGGCTGTTCTCGTGGGGCCAGAACAACTGGAAGGACATGTTCAAGGTCGACGTCCTAAACCTGATGGGCGTGACGTTGTTCGTGTTGTCGCCGCTGGCGCTGACGGGGATCGCGAACCGGGCGAAGTTCGGCGCGGGGTTCGGGATTGTGGTGACGGTGCTGTCGCCGGTGGTGTCGGGCATGGACTGGAGCTGGATGCATCCGTTTCTGGCGGACTACATCAAGCCGAGTTACGTGTTGTTCCCGATGTTCCCGTGGGGCGCGTTCGTGGGCTTCGGCCTGGCGATCGGGAGCCTGTTGAAGGCGGTGAAGCCGGATCATCTGGACCGTTTTTTGCAGTGGTCCGCGGTGGGCGGGTTCGTGCTGCTGTACACGTCGCAGTATTTGTCGAACCTGCCGTACTCGCTGTATGCGAAGTCGGAGTTCTGGCTGGACAGTCCGGGCCTGGTGTTCATGAAGGTGGGGGCGCTGTTGATCACGCTGTCGTTCGCGTACCTGTGGTCGTTGCGGCCGTGGGCGGGCGATTGGAGTTGGGTCCGGCAGTTGGGGACGACGTCGCTGCTGGTGTATTGGGTCCATATTGAGCTTGTGTACGGCCGGTGGTTCGGGTACTTCAAAGAGCGGCTGGACGCGTTCGAGTGCACGATCTTTTCGGTGATCCTGACGGTGTGCATGATCGGGTTGTCGACGGCGCAGACGCGGCTGAAGAAAGTGAAGTGGTCCGAATGGAAGCAGCGGGCGTGGGCGGCGGCGAATCCGGTGCGTGATGCTGCTGCTTCTTCCGCTGCTCCCTCCAATTCCGTTGGCGACTGACGCCTGGAACGAAGCCAATTCACGCGGCGAGCAGGTCTTGTCTATGTCCACGACCATGGCCGCCAAAATTGGGTTCGTTTTCTCTGTTTTCTCTTTTTGCGGCAGCTGATCCGCCATCGACCTGACGCATGGCGAGGAGGGTCCGCCAGATGTTGCCGTACTGGCGGTGGAGTCGGTTTTCCTGAGTCTGGGCGCTGGCGCAGACGGCGACGGTCCTGGCATCGGATTCGCGCATGCCGAAGACAAGGCGGACGCCATCGTCAGTGTTGGGGGCGTATTTCTCAGCGAACGCGGTCGCGGTGTCGCTCATTTGCGTGTCGAGCGAGGCGGTTTCGATGTAGCGGGCGCGAGTGAGGCGCCATTCGCAGTCGGCGAGGCGCTGGACGATGCGCATTTCGACCGGGTCGCGGGGCTGGAACTTGGCGACGAAGGCACGGACGAGTTCGTCGTATTGGGCGCGGCTCTCGTTGGTGAGCACGACGGCTTTGGAGAAGAGTCCGTGACTGGTGGCGTTTTGGGATGAGCGGGCCTTGCCTTTGGCGGTTTTGGGTCCAGTGGACCGGCTCGCGTTTCTGCGGTTTGCTGCGATTTGTGCTTCGGTTGCCATGGTGTATTTGCAACCTCCTTTCTCTGCCTCACATATAGCAGGCGAGGTTCAAAAAACGGATCGGGGCGGATCCACAAATTGGCCGCAGGTGACTGATTCGGCGAGAGATAACAATATTTTTGCAGTTTGTGAATGGCAATACAAGGGATTGCCGTATTGAGCTGAGTGGAGCCCTAATCCTAGATCTGAGCAGTTGATGCTGTTTCGCGATAACAGGCCAAGTTCCCTCTTTCTGCTTGGAAGGAACGGGATAGATGCGAGTATCTCGGTGTGCCCAACGCGCGACGGGTTCCTTGGCGTAGAATTCAAGATAGTCTCCAGTTGCTAACTTGTTGCATGACAATGACCACACACAGGAGTCAGAGCAGAACGGATCAAGCATCAGCTAGATCGCTGGATAGACCATTCTCACCGCTTTTCCGCTGGGCGGGAAGCAAACGGCAATTGCTTCCCATTCTTCAATCGGTCTGCCCGAGCGAGTTCGAACAGTACATCGAGCCCTTCGCGGGATCCGCCTGTCTTTTCTTTTTGCTTCGCCCCAGGCAAGCGATTTTAGGCGATTTCAACCAGAGCCTTATTGAAACATACCGAACCGTGGAACGCTCCCCGAGGGCAATCGCTAACCACCTGGCTAAGTTTCCAAGCAGTAGTGCTTTTTACTACACCATTCGAAGACAATCACCGCGTGGCCTAACTGAGGTCGAGAGGGCTGCTCGATTCATCTACCTAAACCGCTTCTGCTTCAACGGAGTTTATCGAACAAACCTCAAGGGAGATTTTAATGTCCCGCGCGGAACCAAGACTGGACAACTACCCACATACTTGAATTTGAAAAGCTATTCGGAGGCTTTAGCTGGCGTCACCCTCGTTGCAGGAGATTTCGAAGATACTCTCGCCCATGCAGGGCCCGGCGACTTCGTCTACCTTGACCCACCATACTCGTCAGCAACTGAGCGCAATCGGGGGGAGTATGGACATGGCGGATTTTCTTCAGCGGACTTGGAAAGACTGAGGAGATCCATCGAGGCCTTGGATAGGGTGGGCGCAACCTTCGTGCTGTCTTATCGTTACACCAAGGAGGTCCGGCTATTGTTCGCACGATGGGAACAACGGACGATAACAGTTCGCAGGAACGTTGCGGGATTTGCCGGCGATCGCCGTAGCGTTCGAGAGCTCTTGATTTCGAATTGCCCCTTACGACTGAAGAAGGAGGCGCGATGAGTTCCGCACAACTGGTTCGTCTTGCAGTCGCCAGCGACCTACATGCACACAGCGCCCACAAGAGGAGCCCATCGCATCTAAACGCCAACGCCCCGGAGACTATTCCAAATCAGCATCCGATCCTGGGCTTAATCCACCTGATCAGGGACAAGCAACTGACGGCAACCGCATTATTGTGCCCGGGTGACTTGGGGCACCAAGCTGACCCACAGGGTATTCGTTACAGTTGGGAGGCACTTAAGAGAGTCGCCAAGGCGCTTCGCGCTGACTTCTTTACGGCCACAGCAGGGAACCATGACATCGACTCGAGATATCAAGGAAGCACTCATGATCCAGAGCATATACTGAAGAGCCTCACTCCATCCTTTCCATTAGGGGAAGTTCGCTTTGATGATCGCTATTGGGCTCGCGCGTATGCAATCAAGGACACCAAGAGTTTTCGCCTTGTCCTGCTCAATAGTAGCGCTTATCACGGAAACACTCCGGCGGAGAAGAATCATGGGCGAGTAGACGGCCGGACACTGGAAGAGCTTCGGAAGGATCTAAGCAAACTAAAAAGAAAGGAGGTCAACATTCTCCTTTGTCATCATCATCCACACCAACACTCCGAGATTGGACTTGGCGAGGACGACGTGATGAGGCAAGGGCAGTTGCTTCTAGATTTGTTGGCTTCCTCGGGGGCAAATGGAAGATGGCTGGTTATCCATGGGCACAAACATCACCCGAAGATTTCATACGCGGCAGGGGGGGCCGGGTCTGCCGTCGTATTCGCCGCAGGTAGCTTGTGCTCAACTCTGTACCCCGCACTGCAAACGGTAGCCAGGAACCAGTTTTACATTATTGAGATTGATCCGAGTGCATGTACACATGGACTTGTAGGGCGGATTCGAGCTTGGGACTGGGCTAGCGGAATCGGCTGGATTGAAGGGGGCCAGAGTTCTGGACTACCCGCTGAATCTGGATTTGGCCTGCGAAAAGACCCCCTCTCGGTTGCCCAGGAGCTTTCTCAAATCGTGGCAACTTCTCCCGACCCGATAATAACGTGGCCCGACTTAACCAATCGGTATCCTGACATTCGCTTCATCCTGCCGCAGGATCTAGGCTTAGTGGAGCAGGAGTTGAGCGAATCCCATGGGATCTTCATCACGAAGAAAGGAGCCATCCCATACGAGATCGGAAGGAACAGATGACACCGCAACTTCCCACCATCTTTGAGTCGTTCAATGCTCGGGCACTGACTCCTGATCAGGTTGCAGCCACATTTGTCCCTTCCAAACAGTTCGAGGATCTGTGTAGACGTCGGCATACGATTGTCCTGGGTCCACGAGGAAGCGGCAAAACAACTCTTTTGAAGATGCTCCAGCCTGCAGCATTACAAAGGTGGATGCATCCGATGGCGCATGAATTCGTGGAGCTAATTGATTTTACGGGAGTATTTGTCGCAACAGACATTGGATGGAGTGCACAGCTTGCCGCACTTGGACATGGTCGCCTGGACTCAAGAGCGCATAAGTTGCTTTCAACCGCGAGCTTCACGACGCATGCCCTGAGGTCTCTGGTGGTGGCCTTTGAACAGCGTAGGTCGCTCCACGGTTTGCCTCTAGTGGGTAGACCGCGGGCAGTTGCCCTTGAGGCAAGAGCCGAAGCTACGTTGGTGCAGTACATCGCCGACGCTTGGCACATCACGGGAATCGTGCCAAGTCTGTTTGCACTTCGCCAAGCCTTAACGAAGCGGATGTCGGAAATTCGGCAAATCGCAAGTCGTGAAGTACTCCTTGATGACCACGGCCGAGGGCAGCGCTTGGCGGACATCAAGCATCTTCATCTCCATTTTCTCAGCGCCGCAAGTCTTGCGATAGAAGCATTCGAGCATAGTTCGGGCGTTGCTGAGGGCAAATGGGCATATCTGTTTGACGAATTGGAGCTCGCACCCGCTTGGATTCATGACGATCTTGTAAGATCGCTCCGGTCAACGGATGAGCGCTTTCTTTTTAAGCTGGCCCTCAATCCTTTTACGAATAGTAGCGAACTGATGCAAGCTGCGACGTCACCGGCCCCAGGACAAGACTTCGACCAGATTGCTCTATGGTACGCGGAAAAGCGGGACGCCTACAGCTTTTGCGCAAGCTTATGGGAAGAGCTAATGAGGGACAAAGGTGTGCACAAGTCACCCACGGCAGCATCAGTGCTCGGCAAATCCTATTTTGAGTCCGCCCCTGATGACTCGACTGAATATGGCTCTGCCTATGCGCCAGGATCTCGCTGGGCGAAGAGGTTTGAAGCGTTGGCCAACAAAGACCAGAGCTTTTGTGAATACCTTCGCCAGCACAATATCGATATCCGGAACCTCGACCTAAAGCAAGGTCCATCTAGAGCTTCTGAGTTGCGGAAGGTTGCTCCCATTGTTGCAGTGCGGGAATTCTATCTCCGGAGCGAAGAGAGTAAAGGGAGCCGCAAAACTCCAATCCTGTACGCCGGAGCGGACTCTATCTTCGCCATAACCGAAGGGAATCCTCGCTGGTTTATTGGACTGATCGGGCGAATCGTCTCTGAGCTAGGCAAACAGCAGACTCAAAAGATCCCACCAGCTCAACAAGCAAATGAACTCGAAGATGCAGCGCAGAGATTCACAGCGACACTGAGAACAATACCTGTATCACCTGGACGCGTCAAACCCGTTAGCGTAATCCAGCTTATTCGGCAGGTTGGGCGATACTTCCACGCCCAGACAGTGCGAGGTCCGTTTAGACCTGAACCCCCGGGCAGCTTTACAGTTGACGCGGAGACCCCTGAGTCCGTACTGGACGCTCTAAGGCAAGCTCTGAATGCGGGCGCAGTGGTTTACGTCCCTGATGACGACGGTCAATTGATCCTGACGTCGCTTCGCGGCAAGCGTTTTAGGGTCTGTTACCTCTTGGCTCCCCTGTATGGATTCCCGATTCGCCTGGGCAAGGAGGTTGCCCTCAGTCGGATTCTGAAGGGGCCACCTGACAGCCGGCAAATGCAAACGAGCGGGTTATTCGAGTTTGCGGACGAGGACGGCCATGAGTGATAAGGTAGTTATCGAACCACTCCCTGAAGATTGGGACAGAGAGGACTTTGATCTCGCCATAGCGACTGTGGGCTATGAAGAGCGAGCTAGATTCATATTCAGCGAGAGGCAGCCCTCTGCAGCGACAAAACTGGCGTGCGGATTCAACTCCCAACAGGTGTTCACTTACGCCGACAACACTCGATGGTTTCAGTCGAATGGGTTCACCGTTGACCATGTGGCCGATGGCCTGTATTTCGAATTAATCCAACGCACGCTGGCCTCAATCCCGGTTGGCGACCGTTCCTTAAAGGTCGTAGTCGACATCTCCAGTACCACTCGCGTGCGGATGGCAGGGCTGCTAACGGCACTGAGGACATTTTCGAAGAGCCCCATCGAGGTTTCTTTCGTATATGCGCTAGCATCTTTCACACCCGCACCCGACGAAGTGCATTTGAATAGTCACGTCGGACCCGTGACGCCGGAATTTGCTGGCTGGTGGGAGGAACCTGATCGCGCACTTGTAGCTGTGGTGGGGCTAGGATACGAGCAAGATAAAGCGCTCGGTGCGGTTGAACACCTTCAGGCTGCGCAGATTTGGACCTTTACGCCAGCCTCTGAAGTCGGCGAATACACGCCCGCTTTGCTGAAAGCAAACCGGACTCTGCTGGAGTCGGTCCCGCCTAGACAGCAGATTTGTTACCGGGTTCAAGACCCCTATGAGTGCTTTGCAAAACTCGAATCGCTAGTGTATGGCCTATCGAGAGAAAAGAATCCTGTTCTTCTGCCATTTGGGCCCAAACTATTCAGCCTTGTTTCCCTGTTAGTTGCGATACTATACCCCGGACTGCCCGTTTGGCGGGTAAGCGCTGAACGACATGAGAATCCGGTCAATCGAAAGGCCAGCGGGTTTGTTTATGGCCTAAAAGTCAAGCTTCCCTAGGCCCCATCAATCCCGGTCGACATTTCCTTGGTTGCGGAGACTCAGCAATGCGTCAGCCTGTCCATGACTCACCGGTGGGCTGTTTGCTATATAGCTGCAAACTTGTGGCGTGCTAGATCGGGGGTCATGAATCGACTAGAATCCTTGCCGTATGTTCCGCGCCCTGCGGGGACTTCATGCGCAATCCGGCCAATCGTAGATTTGAGAATTGGAGGACAAGCGCAAACCACCTTGCCGCAATCACGGCAGCTGTCTGGGTAGGCCTCAGCAAAAGCGAGATTTAGCGCCGATCCTCGGTCTCGCTTTGAAATGCTCCTCTTCTGCTCGATGATGTTCTGTATGTGCATGAGCCAAGCGAAAACGTCTGCAGCCTCGGACAAGAAGTAGCCTGGCTCTGCAGGAAAGACTCTTATTGCCTCGGCCAACTCGCCAAGCTCCTCCGTCAGTCGAGCGAAGGACGGACCATAGTCCTCGGTCTGCTGTGCCGGATATATCTGAGAAAACATGCTCTGCCAGTCGCCGAGGGCTCGGGGACGTTCGGCGCTCTTGCCGAGATTCGCGAGCATTTCCCACTGTGGGCCGCCGTGTTTGGCCTTCTCCTCGAAGCAGATATCCGGGTCGTGTGGCATCTTAAGGCAATACGTGCACATACTCGGAAATTTATCCCAGAGAAGCTGCTCCACACTGATGACGCCAAGCTTCCCACAGAGCGCCAGCCACCAAGCGAGCGCCTTGGGCACATATGTCTCTGGCTTGACGTCTGGCTTTTTCTTTGTGCTTGCGAGTAGACTGAGTGCGCCGATCACCTCGACGAGGTGCATGAATATTGATGCGGAGTCACGCTGGAAGTTACGGTTCCAGTAAATACTATTTAGCGCCCGATACCACTCGTCCAATCCACGGGACTTTGCCTGCTGAATGATCCCCGGATGAATAGTTACCCGAACCTCGGCAGCCTGCTGCGCACGAGTGAAATCCCGGTTCAGTTCCTCAAGTTGCGCCATTAGGTCTGAATCGAAAAGGCTAATATTGATTCCGGCGCTCCGCAGGGCAAGCTGCCCACGTCCTGTGATTACAGGATTAGGATCAACCATGCCGATCACAACACGGTCGACACGTCTCTCGATCAGCCTGGTTGCGCAGGGCACCTTGGGATGATTTCGATGGGTGCATGGCTCAAGCGTCGTATATACAGTTGAGCCGGCGAGTTGTTCATTCGACAGCTTTTTCTCAAGTACCGTAAACTCCGCATGTTCGCCCGGCTCAAGTTCGCCCCGGTGCGCAACGGCTAAGACCTTGTCATCCTTGACAACAACAACGCCCACCCGTGGACGCGGCAATCGGTCCTCCGGCGTGGACTTTGCAGCCTCGGCGACGGCCATCTCCATGAAACGGCGATCATGCGATTTTGTGATGGGATTTGTATCAGACATTATGGCAGTTTGGAGGTTCGCCGAATGCGCACCCCGTTAAATGATACTACTTATCTGCATCAGCACAGTCGACATACCAATTGGACACCAAGTCGCCATATCGGCAAACGGGAGGGATTGCACTAAAAGGCGTAGATTACACAAAAGTTTGTTCGGCTCTGAGCGAGAATCCGACAGGACCCCGGTTTTACGCGGCGACCTTGAAA
>CAZVKC010000064.1:0-10133 GCA_964627455.1 uncultured Solibacteraceae bacterium
TGAGCGTTGCCGATGTCGAGAAGCTGCTGGCTGCCAAAATTTCGGAGGAGGTCATCGCCGCGAAGGTTCGGGCGACGGGCAAGGCTACCGATCTAACGACCGAGCAGTTGATTTCTTTGAAGAAGGCCGGGGCTTCCGATAACTTGATCCGGATCCTCATGGAGGGCGGAAAGGGTTCCGACACCGCGACGCCGGCGCAGCCAGCCGCCAACGCAGGAGTAGCGGAGTCTGGCGACCGCCGTGAGGTGGGGGTTTACGCGAAACGGGGAACTGAGTGGGCCGAGTTGCTGCCTGAGGTGGTGCAGTTCAAGACTGGCGGCAGCATCAAGAGCCTGGCGTCTGCCGGGATCGTGAAGAAGGACCTCAATGGCCTCATCACGGGGCAGCACAGCCGGAATTCGCTGAAATCGCCGCTGGAGTTTCTGATCGTCGCGCCCGAGGGCGTCGCGGTCACTGAGTATCAGCTCTTGCGGCTCCGCGAGAACAAGGAGAACCGGGAGTTCCGGTCGGTGACCGGGGGGATCCTCAACGCACAGAGTGGCGCCATGCGGGATATGGTCCCCTTCGAGGGGAAGAAGGTTGCCCCGCGGCAGTTTCTGGTGGTGCTGCCGGGTAGCATCGGCGCCGGTGAGTATGGGTTCCTGCCTCCGGGTGGCGCGAATGGCGGCGGTGTCGTCGGAATGCCAACCGGCGCCACCGGGAAGTTGTATTCGTTCCGGCTGGTGGAGTGAGGGTGGTGGTCCTCCCACCATGAGAGGTACGGATACTGCGTATTCACGGAATAGGCTGCCGGGATCGGGCGGATACCACCCCATGGGCGTCGGTAGGGACACTGTGGAATGTCCCCTTTGTGGGGTGGTTTACTTGTAGCCCTTCTTTGAGAGGTGCCAGGCCGGGTCCTGACAGAGGCCGCACTGGCCGCCGAGGAACATACGGGCGGCGTTCCTGTCGCCTTTGAGTTGCCACTTCAGCAGCGCGACACCGACTTTGCCGAACTCACCGCCGTTGGGCTGGCCGTAGGTTCCGCCGTGGCCGACACCGTCCCGGTACATGTGAATGGACCGGACTTTGGTGAGGCGATTGAAGTCGTCGAGTCCATTCTCGAAGGCGATGTCGGTCTTGTCGCCCATCACATAGAAGATGGGCGTGTGCAGCTTTTCGAGTTGGTCTTTGCGGACATCTTCCATGACGATGGGCGCATTCGGACGAACGGGTGTTTTGAGAATGCCGCTGTTCCAGATGCCGAGCATCCGGATCCGCGGGTCCGTCGCCACCGCGTAGGTCTGGATGCCTCCGCAAGACATCCCCATGACAGCAATCCTGCCAGTGTCGATCTTCCTGTAGTACGGGCTACCCTTGCGGCCGTTCTCGGCAATGGCCCAGTTGATGGCGTCGAGAAGCTGACTCGACTTCGTCGCGGGACCCGCTGAGCCGGGCGGCCGGGGTTCCGTGCGGTTCACCGTCGGCGGACCTATGGCGATCGCGAGGAATCCGTGGGATGCGATTTCCAGCAGGTAGTTTTTATGCGCGAGGCCGTTGTTGGCGCATGCGCCGTTGCCCCAGGAAAGCAGCGGCATCCGGCCTTTGACGGCGCGGAGGTCCTTGGGACGGTACACGGTGTGCGTCGGCAGGCCGGGGTCGTTCTCGTAGATGGCGGGGTAGGGTCCAGTGCCCTCCTCCTGCGCCAGAGTGCAGATCGCACCAGTGAGTATCGCAACAAGCAGTTTCATGAGTACACGATTCCTTATTTGGGCCGGACGTATTGATTCGGTGCGCCAGGGGTCGGCAGATGCGTGGCGACAGGCGTCCCGTTGCTGTGGGCTTTGGTCAGAGCGGCGGCAAGCGTAATTCCCGTTCCCGAAAGCCGCGCGCCTGCATCATGGGTCATCTTGAGCGGCGCCGACAGCGTGATGGTGGCCGCCCGTCCGAAGCCTGCGATGGTGGAAACGACCGCGGCTTCTTCCGTGGACCCTGCGCTAATTACGATCGCTTGTCCCGGGCGAAAGGCGAACGCGCTCGCTACGGGGATGGCGGTTTCACCGGCCTTCGCGGAAGCACGGAGCGTCGTGAGTCCACCGGTACCGACTTTGGCGATGAGGGCTTTCTCAAGGTTCTCTCCTGAGCCGATCAGCACTTCCTGCCCGGGGGCGAAGTCCGCGACGCTGGCGACCTTGATGTTGGCGGCTCCAGCATCCGATTCCGCCGCCAGGACCGTGGCGGGTTGCACGAGAAAGTCGGTGCAATTGCTGTCGGTATCGAATCCATCGGGGAAGCGGCCAGCGCTGCGATGCGGGGTCGGGACAGGAGGCGGCGGGGCCGCGCCGGGGGGACCGAATCCTCTAACAGTCACGCTGGGGGCGGGAACCCGGCAGCCGCCTTCACCAGCCCCGGACTTACCCTGGTAGCCCTCGGATGCCCATGGATCCACGAGCAGGCCGTAATTCAGGCTGTCCACCACGAGACCAGCGGCGTCGCGCAGGATCATGGCGCCGGCAACCGGCGACAGGGAGGGGCCTCCAAACCAAAGATCCGGCGCGGGCGTTCCGCGATACCCAACGGAGCTGGCCGAAGGTCCGCGCACGGCGGCATCGATCGAGTGATTCCTTGCCAGCGGAGAGTCGAGCTTGATGCCGGTTCCGAGGGGTGTCACGGGTTCGTTGCTTCCGTGCGGAAAGTTGGTTTCCGGACTGAACGTGATGCCCGTGCCCCTGGCGCTGAAGGGGAGATTGGAGGAGTGCCGGAACTTCAGGGGCTCCACGAGTTCGAGCCCTTCGCCGAGTTCGGATTCCTTCAAAGGTCCGGCAAAGGCGTTGCGGGCGGACGCCGTGCCAACGCGCTTCACCGTCACGATTTCGATGCCGTGGCCCACGCTGTCGATGTCCAGACGGATCTTGTCGCCCACAGAAATGTTGGTGGTGGACGAGACCTTGATGTTGGTGTCGCCGGGCTTGGCTTCGGCCGTCAGCCAGGCCTGGGTCCCCGGCTTGCCGACGGATTTGATGGTTGCGATTTCGTACTTTTCGGTCGATTTGGCGACTGCCGGGTATGTCGCTCCGTAGCCTATTGCGACTTTCTGGCCGGCTTCAAAACCGGCGACGCTGGTCACCGGGACGTTGGTGGAACCAGCGGTGACCGTCATGACCGGTCCTTCGGGAAGTGGTTGCCAGAGGGTCGTGGATGGGCCGGCCGCGGAGCCGACGCTCACGACCTTCCGGGTTTCCTTTGTGGGTCCGGTCCCGATTTCGATCGTGTCGCCCGCGGAGATTCCCGTCGTGCTTCTGACGTGGATCGTGGCGTCGCCGGCGCGAGCATCCACGGCGAGCCCTGAGTTGGCGATTCCCAGGAGGTAGAAGCCTTTGGACGCCAGTTTCGTACCAGCCGGGATCTTCACCGACGAGAAGGCGGGCAACAGGTTGGCGTGCTGGTCGAGCGACCAGTTCGAGATGTCGACGGTGGCGGATCCCGCGTTGTAGAGTTCGATGAACGAGTCGTTCGGGTTGGAGGGCGAGCCCGCGTGGACCCTGAATTCATTGATCTTCACGGGCGGCACATTGCGAACCTTCCGGGCGGTTGTTTCCGATTGTTCGCGGCCGTTCGCGGTCCAGCGGGAGTGGCCCACGATGTCGCCGTTGAAGGGCGACTGGCCGGAGGTCACTTTGAAAGTAGCCGTCACACTCGCGCCCGGAGCGACGGGGCCTGGAATGGTCACGGCGGGTCCCGCGGACCAGCCTTTGGGCACGGCCAGGCTGAGCTTGACGTTGGCCGCCGGCGAGGAGGCGGAGGCGGCGTTCGTGAAGGTGAGTGTTGTTTCCTGCGTGGCGCCTGGCGCGAATGTTTGCAGTCCCGGAGGCGCGGCCGTGGACCGCGACGGCGCAATGCCGAGTCGCGGGACGTCGTAACGGGCGGCAACGATGTTCGCCTGGACTTTTTCATACGTCTCACGGGACGGGAACGTACCGGCTGCGGTCATCGCGCCCTCATAGAAAGTTCCCTGCGAACCGACGCTGTTGTCGCCGCCGTTGCCAAGCAGGATGGCGCCCTGCTTGCGCATCGGGTCGTAGCTGTTACGGTCGTTTTTGATGCGCGGCCCGTCGTACATGACTTGGAGTCCGCCCTTCTGCGCGTCGCCGCCCAAGGCTCTCCAGTGGTGCGGTTCTCCGTCGGCGGTAGCGGTTACGAAGCGCCAGTTGATGGCGGGCAGATTCGGACAGTTCTTATCGGAAGGCGACTCGTTGACACAGCCTACGAGGTTGTTCTCCTGGTCAGTCATGATCCAGGGTCCCGGAGGCTGGCCACGATACCAGGCAGTGGCGTTGCCGTAGTAGGTGGTCTCCATGGCGCCGTCGCCGTCGTCCCGGCTGTCGATTTCGGCGTTGCCGTAGTCGAAGCAGCAGCCTGAGTTGTAGTGATGGCCGTTGATCACCCAGTATTGGCCTTCGGCCTGATCATCCACCGCCGTGCCTTTGGCGTCGTTCTGCCGGAGGCCCATGCCCGGGGCGATGAAGACGCCGTAGACCTTGTGGCCACTCAGGGTGACAGGGGCCATGCCGGCGAGCGGGAGGTTGTTGAATCCGCCCATCGCGGGACCGCTGAATCCTCCGCGTGGAGCTTGTATCAGGTGATTCTTCTTCGGCGATTGATCGTAGATGATGGAGATCCAGCAATAGGTGTTGGCGCAGAAGGCGTCCTGGGCGGCGGCGTTGGCATAGCCGCCGGGGTCTGGCACGGGCGACGCTGCGTTGGGTTGCACGACGCCAATGTCCTGCGTTTTGAGGTCGGACTGGCGAAGCACCTGATACAGGGGTCCATTGTATGCGGCGTACAAGGCTCGCGTGGTGCTGTGCGCGGCTACACACGGAGCGGCGGCGGACGCCAGGATGTCGCAGGGTCCTGCGGGCCGGGCGGGAGCGGCGTTGTCGCGGACTTGCATGGCAAGGAGGGCCGTAGTAGCGCCTACGAGCGCAAGGGCCAGCGGGACCGGAATCAGCATCAGCAACGCATGCCTCTTCATGTTGTTACAGTTCCCTTCCTGAAATCGCAGATCCGCAGCAGCTCATCCTGTTCCTCAAGGTGGGCTGGAGGTCCGGTAAGCGCCCATTTCATCACAATTGCGGCTTTAGTGGAGGGAATGGTTCGAGATCGATCTGCGCCGGACGTCACTGCTTTCTTTGACTATTTCCGGGTGGGGTACTCGTGTTAGCGGAGATACCACCGCATAGGCGTCGGTAGGGACACTGTGGACTGTCACCGAGCGGGCTAGCGGCGGAGGGCGTTGATCAGGGTGGTGAGGGATTGCACCAGTTGCGCGGACTTCGGCGTCGGCATGATGATGGGCAGGCCGCTTTGCTGGTTCTGCGAGACCGTGGAATCCGGGTCGGCGAAGTTGAAGTTCCGTTGTTTGTTCTTGTCGTCCAACAGCTTGACGTTGAGGAAGATTTCGCCTTGCGGGCTGGTCATGCCCTGCGCTGAAACCAGGCTCGAGAACGGAACCTCGATGGGGTTCTGATTACAGCTGCCTCCGAGCGAGCGGAAGCCGATCTTGCCGTTGGCCAGCACGAGGGCCGAGGCGTGGATGCCGGTTAGCGTATGGTGGTGCCCCAACAGGATCGTGAGCGTCGCACCCGCCGCGACCGCCTGACGGGCGGTGGGGACGAAGACGTCCCAGCGCTGGGTGCGGTAGTATCCTCCGGCGAGGACGAGGAGTGCGTCCTTGTTCTGGGGATCATTGCGCAGGATCGCCGAAGAGGCACGGATCGCTTCTTCGAAGTCACCCCGTTCGAGAGCTGCATTCGCGCCGGACACCGCAGCGGCGGAATCGACTGGGGGAGGGATGATGGGTCTCGACTCCTCCACCGGGGCGGGGGCGGGGGCCGGCGTCACGCGGTTGGCCCGCGAAAAGGGGTTCTGTTGCGGAGCCGCCGCAACCGGGGCGGGTGGCGGTGTGGCGCTGCCGTTGGCGCCGGGACGCAGGAAGAGGTCGCCGATGACGCTGGAAACAGTCCACGGGACCTGCTTACCGCCCGAATCCTCATACACTCGCTCGCGGACCCGGTTGAAGACCTGGTCGACGCTGAGGCCGGGTTCCTTGAGGGCGGTTACGAGGTGCGAGGTGAAGAGTCCGTTGTTGCCGCGCGGATTGTCGTCGGCGGTCTTGCCGGGCGCGGTGGCGAAGGCGATGAGCGTACCCTTGCCGCTGCCCATGGCGGCGAGTCCACCACCTCCGGTTACGGAGCGCGAGGCCTGGAATGGGTTGTTACGGCAGGCGTCGAGGACCATCAGCACGACGCGCGCGCCGGCCTTTTCGAGACGCTCCTGGACGCGCGACACCGAGTACGACGCGTACTTCGCGTCGGCTTCGTCTTTGGCGTCGAAGTCCACGGGGACGAGGTAGTTCTCGCCTTCGAGCTGGATGCCGTGGCCCGCGTAGTAAAACATGGCGACGTCACCGGGCCCCACGCGTGAGACGAACTCATTGACGGAACGTTCGAGGTTGCGGAGGTTCACATCCAACACGGACTGGGTTTGAAAGCCGAGTTCCGTCAGCATGCCGGCGATGGCGCGAGCGTCATTGGCCGGATTGCGCAACGGAGATTTTGGATAGGCGGAGTTTCCGACGACCAGCGCCATCTTGCGAGCGTTGGTGGGGACGATGCGCAGGTCCCGCTGCTGCTGCTGCTGTTGGGCGAAAAGGACCGCTGTGGCGGTCAACAACAGGATCGTGGCGCGCATGGTCGGAGTCCTCCTTTCAGTATGAAACGCGTAATAGCGGTTCAGATCAGCTCATCGGCCGGGACCTGACAGGACTTCACCGTCCACCTCGACCGTCGCATCGGGGAAGAAGAACCAGCGGCGCGACAGGCCGCGGACCTTGCCTCCGATTTCCTCGTTGTCGCCGAGGCTCATGCGAACCATGCCGGTTCCGTAGGCGAAATACGGCAGGATCCGGGAGCCCCTGGGGGCGCCGGTGAGTTTGGGGTTGAAGCCGAGTCCGAATTCGCGGAAGCGGCGGGCTGCGTCGCCTCCTTCTTTGAGGGTGGCTTCGACGGCATCGAGTCCCTGGGTTGCGGTGACCTTGGTGACTCGGCCGAGTTCAAAGGTGAGCCGGACGTTCTTCGCGACCGTGGCGCCGAAGCGGGCTTCGGGTACGACGATGACCCCGTTCGCGGACTCTTCAATAGGCGCGACGCGCAGCACGCCGGCGGGGAGTTCGATTTCGCGGTCGACGCGGACCTTCGCGGTTTCCATGCGTTTGGCGGAAGCATCGCCGTCCTGCTTGTTGAACGGGCGGTCGCCCACACGGAAGGTGATGTCGGTTCCGGCAGGCGTGTGGACCCGCACGACGCCGCGGCGAAGCTTGTCGATGGCCTGGTCCTGGGCGCGCGACATCGCGGCGTAGTCGATGTCGAGGGCGTTGGCGTAGATGTAGTCGAACTCGGGTTGATGGGCGGTGGTGAGTCCGTCGGCGAGGACGCTGCCGCCGTTCCAGTGGAAGTGGATTTCGCGGTGGGCGCCTCCGGCGTCGAGCCATTTGGTGAGGGCGCGGGTTTCGCAGCCGGTGACTTCGCGCTTGTCCTCTTCGAGAGGCATCCAGAGGTAGACGGTCGAGTCTTCGAGGGTTTTGACGAAGTCCGAGCAGCCGGCGAGGTTGGATCCTTTGGGGTGATAGGGGAGCGTGGCGGCAACCGTCGCGCCGGCGTCGCGGATGGCGGTTTCGATGGGTTGTGTCAGGTCCGCGAGATAGCCGGGGTCGTAGCGGACGATCACCTTTTCTCCCTTCTCGAGCGCGAGGGCTTTGATGAAGAGCGCGGCGGTTTTCGCGCCATCGAGCGCCGGCGGGATCCTATGGAATTCAACGCCCTGGAATCGCAGGGTGGAGATTGCGCCTCGACCGTTGGCAGCGAAGGTGACAAGATTTGCGCCGGTTCCGAAAGTTTCGTAGTGATAGTGGGGAAGTTTGAGGGTGCTGGAACTCCACGAGATTTCGAGTGCGGTTTCACTGGCGGCGCGGACGGTCGCGATGCCGTAGCCGTCGTTGCGGTATACGCCTGCGTAATCGGCGAGCGGGTGTGAGGGCTTCGTACCTTCGATGCGTTTGGGGATCGCGGCTTTCTCGGCGGCTTCGGCGGCTTTGCCGCGCGCGATGAGGAACGCGTCCCAATCTTTGGACGGGGCGTTGAGGAGATGGTCGACGATCTTCCACCGCAGGGCTTCAGGCATGTTGTCGCTGCCGAGGTTGGCGAGCACGATGACGGCCTGGCGCTGCTTGGGGAGGATGGTGATCTGCGCGCGGAAGCCGTCGATGGCGCCGCCGTGGCTGACGATGTGATTGCCGCGGAAGTCCTGCAGGAACCAGCCCATGCCGTAGGTCATCTGGTTGGTTTCGTCGGTGAAGTTGCGGCCCCAATCTTCGGGGCGCATCGCCATTTGCGGCGTGTGCATTTCGCGCAGGGTGGCGGCTTTGAGGATCGGCGCGCCGCTGTTCATGTGGACGCGAACCCATTTGGCGAGGTCCGCGACGCTGGAGTTGATGGATCCCGCGGGGCCGATGTTGTCGATGTTCCGCCAGGCGATGGGTTCGACTTTGCCGGTGGCTTCGCGGCGGGCGTGCGGGGTCGCGTGGTCGCGGGCTTTTTCGGCGTCGGCTGGAGTGAAGTTGGTGTTCGCCATGCCGAGGGGATCGAAGATGCGGCGCTGGAGGAACGTTTCCCAGTCCGCGGCGCCGGAGACTTTGGCCACGATCTGGCCGGCGGCGAGGAACATGATGTTCTGGTATTGCCAGATGCTGCGGAAGGGTTTGTTGAGCGGGACGCGGCTGATGCGGTCGAGGATTTCGTCGCGGGTCCACGGGGAGCCGTACCAGAGGGTGTCGTTGCGGGAGAGTCCGGTGCGGTGGCTCACGAGGTCGCGGATGGTGACGAGTTCGGAGGCGTGGGGGTCGGCGAGGTGGAAGCCGGGGAGGTGCTTGCGGACGGGATCGTCCCAGTTGAGCTTGCCTTCGTCGACGAGGATGCCGAGGGCGGCGACGGTGAAGGCTTTGGTGGTGGATCCGATGGCGAAGACGGTGTCGGGGGTGACGGCTTCGCTGGCGCCCAGTCGTTTGACGCCGTAGCCTTTTTGATAGAGGGTCGCACCACCGGGTCCGAGGATGGCGACGGCGGCGCCGGGTGCGTTCCAGGCCTTGAGGGATTCGGCAGCGAGGCGGTCCACGGTGGCGGGGTCCACGGCGGCAGCAGCGAGGGTGAGGTTGGCGAGGAGCGGGAACAGCAGCAGCGACGTCATGAAGGTCATTGTACGAAGGCTGTCGGGCCACGTACGACCGCGTATGGAGGGAGGGCTACGGAGCATACCACCCTATGGGCGTCGGTAGGGACACTGTGGACTGTCCCCGCCACCGGTCCCTGCAACCGATTGACAAGTGACCGGTGGTCATTTAGGATTTCGCCATGGGACAGTTACGCGCGAGGGCCGAAGAAGAGAAGGCGCGGCGGCGGAAACAGATTCTGGACGCTGCCGTGGGTTTGTGGCGGGGGACTCCGTATGATGCGTTCTCGATGTCCGCTCTGGCGGCGGCTTCGGGACTGGCTAAGGGAACGCTGTACTTGTACTTCGCGACCAAGGAAGCGCTGTTCCTGGAGTTGATCGAAACACGGATGATCGCCTGGCTGGAGCGGCTGCAGAAGGGGCTCGGGAAGCTGAAGGATGCGGGTTCGCGGCAGGTGGCCGCGGTGGTGCGCGAGACGCTTGTCAATCAGGATCCGCTGCTCGATCGCGGGTTGCCACTATTGGATCGTGTGCTGCTTCCCGGAGTCGATGCTCGCACGGCGACGGAGTTCCTGCTGCGCATCCAGCCGGCAACAGAAGCGGCGGCGAGCGCGCTGGAAGCGGCGTTGCCGGATCTCGAGAAGGGTGAGGGTGCGACCGCACTGGTGCTGCTGCGCGCGGTGCATGCGGGATACCGGCAGATGGCGGATCTCCCTGCTGCAACGAAGAAGGCAGTGAGCAAACACGCGGCACTGCGCGTCGCGGACTATCCGGGGGACTTCGAAGACGCGGTGGCCAACGCGCTGCGCGGCATGATGCGCAAGAAGGGCAAGAAGAAGTGAGTGGAACGGTCCTCATCACGGGAGCATCGA
>CAZVKC010000064.1:10233-16245 GCA_964627455.1 uncultured Solibacteraceae bacterium
GCGCAAGAAGGGCAAGAAGAAGTGAGTGGAACGGTCCTCATCACGGGAGCATCGAGCGGCATCGGCAGAGCAACCGTCAAGGCGTTTCAACAGGCCGGGTGGAAGGTCGCGGCGACGATGCGGCGCCCGGAAGCAGAGAGCGAGTTGCCGGGGTTGCCTAACGTGTCGGTGCTGCGGCTCGATGTCACCGATGAGGCGTCGATCCGGCAGGCGATCAGGGACACCGAACACACACTGGGACCGATCGACGCTGTCGTCAACAACGCGGGCTACGGGTTGATTGGTCCGTTCGAAGCATCGACGCCGGAACAAGTCGAGCGGCAGTTCCGGACCAACGTCTTCGGCTTGATGAATGTCGTGCGCGAGATTCTGCCGCGGATGCGCGAGCGGCGGCGCGGCACGATCATCAACGTCGCGTCGATGGGCGGGCGCGTAACGTTTCCGCTGTACAGCGTCTATCACGGGACCAAGTGGGCCGTTGAAGGATTCACGGAAAGCTTGCAGTACGAGGTCGAGCCATTTGGCATTCGCGTGAAGATCATTGAACCGGGGCCGATCCGCACGGACTTCTTCTCTCGCTCGATCGAGATCGTGCGACTCGCCGCCTACGACGCGTTCGTGAATCGCGCGCTGCCGAATTTGCAGAAGGCCGGTGAAAATGGCGCGGATCCGGCGGACACGGCCGCAGTGATCCTGCGCGCCGCTACGGACGGGTCGACGCGCATCCGGTATCAGTCGAACGCGCGCAGCGTGCTGCTGTTGCGGCGGTTGTTTCCGGATGGCGCGTATATGAGCGTGATCAAGCGGGCGATCCTGAAATAGCTACCATTGTCGATGTGACTGCGGGGGACCTCAAAGAAAATTTCCTCGTTGCCTGGTCGACGCTGCGCGCCAACAAGGTGCGGTCGACACTCACGATCCTGGGTATCGTGATCGGCGTGACCAGTGTCATTTCGGTCGCCGCGATCATTGAGGGACTCAACAAGTTCATCTCCGACAAAGTCGAGTCGTTCGGTCCCAACACGTATTTCATGGCGCGCATCCCGCTGGGAGATCCGCGGGCGTTCTTCAACCAACCCGAGAAGATTCGCATCCGCAAGCACTTCGAGTGGGACTACGCGGACAAGATGCGCGAACAGACGCGGTACCTGAAAACGGTTACGGTATTCGGCACGCGCGCTTCATTCTTCGGATTGGATAATGATCTGCGATATGGATCCGAGCGCGTCGAACGGGTGATCGTGCGAGGCGCTGATCCCGAGTATGTCGAAGCGATTCCGATGTTCGCGGTGGAGCAGGGACGCTTCATCAACCGGTCCGATGTGGATCACGCGCGGCAGGTGATCGTGCTGGGTGCGGCGATCGCAGAGTCGTTGTTTCCGAGTATCGACCCGTTGGGAAAGACCGTGCGCTTGAATTCGTTGCCGTATGAAGTCATCGGCGTGTTCGCGCACGACGCGGGTTTGTTCGGAGGACCCGGTGTGGATAACTTTGCGCTCATTCCGTCGTCGGATTTCCGCAAGAAGAATCCGCAGGCGAAGGAACTCATCCTGGCGTTCATCGGGGATCCTGGTGCGCCTCCGGGAGCCGCGCGTGACGAAGCGATCGAGGCAATGCGGCGGATCCGCCGTGTGAAGGCGAGCGCGGAAGATGACTTCGAGGTCATCGCGTCGGACTTCCTGTCGACGCTCTGGAATCAGTTGACCGGCGCGCTGGTGATTCTCACCGGCGTCATTTCGTCGGTGGGCTTGCTGGTGGGCGGCGTCGGCGTGATGAACATCATGTTGATCTCGGTGACGGAACGCACAGCGGAGATCGGGATCCGCAAGGCGATCGGCGCGCGGAAATCGGACATCCGGATTCAGTTTCTGATTGAGGCGTCGGTGTTGACGCTCATCGGCGGAACGATCGGGATCCTGCTGGGCGCGACCATTGCGTTCCTGATCCGCACACTCGTGCCGGGGATCCCCGCCACGTTGTCCCCGTTGTGGGTCGCGCTGGGCGTGGCGATGTCACTCGGCACGGGGATCTTCTTCGGCTACTATCCGGCCAATCGTGCCGCGAATCTCGATCCGATCGTCTGCCTGCGCTACGAATAAGCGACTGCTGCGGTCAGGTTTCGATAGTCCGCGGCGTTGTCGATGTCGACCTCCGCTTCGGGGCAATCCACCAGCAGGGACTCGGCGGGATGTCCGAGGATGATGCTCTTGCATCCCTGCGAAGGCTTGAGCGCCATCAGGTTCGGAAAGAAGCTGCGGCGGAACAGCACGGGAACCCCAACGGTATCGGCGTACTGCGAGGCGACGACGGGCTTGCCTGTTTGCTCGGCGCGCTGCAGCAGATCGTTGTAGACGCGCGCGGTGATGAGCGGCTGATCGGCGAGGGCGAGGATCGCGCCGCCGGTGCAGGTGTCGGGCAGCGCCTGGATTCCGGCCTGAATCGACGAGCCCATGCCTTCCCGCCAATCGGGATTGACGGCGATGATGACGGGGAGTCCGGCAAGGGCGTGCCGCACCTGTTCTTCGTAAGCGCCGACGACCACCACGATGGGCTTGCAGTCGGACATCAGCGCGGCCTGCGCGGCGTGGCGAACCATGGGGCGTCCGCCAACCTGCAGCAGTTGCTTGGGTTCGCCCATGCGCGAGGACATGCCGGCGGCGAGCAGGATGAGTCCGGTGTCGCCGCCGGTGAGTGGGATTATCGTTCGCATACGGCTGCCTCCCTTGGGATTTCGGGGAACTGCGGTTCGATGGCGGCGCCGGTCGCGTCTTGGATCTCGACCGGATTGTGGATGGAGTCGCGGCGCCAGCGCAGGGATCCACCGGCTCGATTGTGCAGGCGCGCCTGGATTTCCGCGACGATCGACAACGCGATGGATTCGGGCGTGTCGCCGCCGAGGTCGAGTCCGACGGGCGCGTGGAGGAAGGCGCCGTGGGGTTCGAGTCCTGCGGTGCGATAGAGGCGTTCGGTGCGCTTCCAGGGTCCGAGCAGGCCGAGGTAGCGCGGCTTGCGTTCGAGGACCTGCGGCAGCAGGTTCACGTCGAGCGGCAGGTTGTGCGTCATGAAGACGACCGCTGTCGACTCGTCGATCCCGACCTTGTCGTCGATGCGACCGCCGGGCGGCAACGTGACGACTTGAGAGGCGCCGGGGAAGCGGTCCGGCTTGGTGAAACCGGACCGCACATCAGCTACGGTCACGCGCCATCCCAACGCGGATGCGCTGGAGACGAGTGGGACGGCGTCGTGGCCGGCGCCGAAGATGACGAGACGCTGCGGAGGCGTTACTACTTCGAGGAAGACTTCCACGGCAGCGCCGCCGATTCGGAGCAGACAACTGCGGTTTTCGCGCAGGGCTGACGCGGCTGCTTCGGCGAGTTCCGGCGGCATGGCGTCGAGTCCGCAGAAGTGATCGCCGGTGCGATAGGACGAGCTTTGGGAGGCGCGGACCACCGTCGCGATCACGCTGAGTTGATCGGATTGATAGACAGCGTCGAGGTGGTTCAGGAGCGACTGCGTGCCGGGCGTGTCCGAGCGTTCGAGCAGGATGTAGATGACACCGGCGCAGCCGAGGCCGAATTCCCAGGCGGCGTCTTCGTCGGACATCGTGTCGTAGACGCGCAGGACGGGATCGCCCTGCGAGGTCCACCAGGCGGCCTTGCGGGCGACGTCACCTTCGAGGCAACCGCCGCTGATCGTACCGATGTGACGGCCGGTGGTGGGGTCGATCCACATGCGGGCGCCGGGCCGGCGGTAAGCCGACCCTTCGACGTGGACGACGGTGGCCAGGATTCCTGGTGTCTGGCGCCGGATTGCCAGGATCTGCTGGAGGTCTTTCATTGCATTCGACTACAGACCACCCATCAGGGATCCGGGGAAGAGCGGGAGCGTGCGGCGGCGGGTTCCGGTCGCCTTGAAGACCGCGTTGGCGAGCGCGGGGGCGAAGGTCGGGACCCCGAGTTCGCCGACGCCACCGATGGCGACGGTGCGATCGGCGGCAACCGGGTTGGGGATGATCTTCACCGCGACCTGCGGCATTTCGTTGGCGCGCATCATGCGGCTGTTGCGGAAATTGCGGGCTTGCGCGACGCCGTTGAGGAACGTCTGCTGGCCCCACAACGCCGCGTTCATGCCGTGGACGATGCCACCCTGCAATTGCGCTTCGACCTGGCCGGGATTGACGTGCACATACGCGTCGATGGCGATCGACACGCGGTTCACGGTGAGGCCGGTGGAGGAGACGTTCGAGATCTCGACCACCTGCGCGACGATGCTGTTGAACGCAGCGCCGATGGCGATGCCGCGGTAGCGTCCCGAGGGCGGCGCGGAGGTCCAGTTGCCGAGCGTCGCGGCCGCGTCGAGAACCGTGATCCAGCGCGGATCCGTGAGCTTCGAACGGCGGAAGGTGTAGGGATCCTGGCCCGCGAGCACGGCGAGTTCGTCGATCAGGGATTCCACCGCAAAGGTGTTGATCGACGCACCGACACTGCGCCAGAATCCGACCGGGATCGGCGAGGTGTGCGAGACCCATTCGGTGAGACGCGCGCCGAAGTTGTACGGCAGGTGGTTGGCGGCTTCGATACCCTGGCTGTCGCCGGTGGGTCCGAGAGGGACGCCGCGCTGGCCGAGGATCGACGGCGAAACATTGCGGTAGGACCAGCCGGTGATGTTGCCGCTGCCGTCGACGCCGGCTTTGGCTTTGACGTACGCCATCGGGCGGTACTGGTCGCGGCCGAAGTCCTCTTCGCGGGGCCACATCAGTTTGACGGGCTTGCCGAGGGCCATCGAGACCTGGATCGCCTGGCTGATGAAGTCGTTCTCGGCTTTCCGGCCGAGTCCGCCGCCGAGGTACATGGTGTGGACGATGATCTGGTTCTCGGCGAGGCCTGTGAGAGCCATGGCGAGTTGCAGCGCGGACTTCGCGGATTGCGTCGGCGCCCAGATTTCGCACTTGGTGTTGGCGACGTAGTCGACCGTGCAGTTCAGCACTTCCATGCAGGCGTGCGCGACATAGGGCAGTGTGTAGGCGACATCCGCGATCTTGGTCGAGTTGTTGAGCGCGGTCTGGACCGTCGCGGCGTCACCTTCTACGGTGTAGAGGGTGCCGGGCGGATTGGCGCCTCCGGCGACGTAGGCGGGCGCGTTGGCGGCGAGTGCCTGCGCGTCGCTGAGGATCTTGGCGTCGGTGAGGTCCGCGGCGTTGGCGGGGAGGTTCCAGGAAACGCTCAGGCGCTTGGCGGCCTGCCAGGCGTCCCAGGTGTTGGTTCCGACCACGGCGACGGCGTTGACCATGCCGGTGAGTTCGGTGCCGCGGCCGGTGCCTGCGGCGACCCTGGTGGGAACCACTGCGATCATGCCGGAAGGCGTCGCGGGCTGGGAGGCGAGGGTCCCACCGAAGGTCGGGCAGTGCTTGATCACGGCGTACAACATGCCGGGAACACGGACGTCGAGACCGTACTTGGCCGCGCCGTTGACTTTGGAGGGGATGTCCTGGCGCGGGACGGTCTTGCCGATGACTTTGAACTGACTGTCGGGAACGAGCGGGGCTGATGTGGGAGGCTTCAACAGCGAGGCGGCGTAGGCCAGGCTGCCGTACGTCATCGTGATGCCGGTGGGGATGTGCTTCACCACGCCGTTGGCCACAGAGTAGTTGCTGCGAGTCTGGTCGGCGCGGAGGTTCATCGCGGCCTGGACAAGGGTTTCGCGGGCGATGGCGGCGGCGTCGCGCATCTTCCAGAAGTTGGTGCGCAGGACGCTGGATCCGACGGTGTTGATGGCGGCGCCGACGGGGACCGGGTTAATGAGGCTGGGCCCGCCCTGAATGGTTTTGACGCGGGCGAAGTCCACGATGAGTTCTTCCGCGAGGACCTGCGCGAGGCCGGTGAAGGATCCCTGGCCCATTTCCGAGGCGCCGATGGTGAGTGTGATGCTTTCGTCCGCGCCGACAGAGAGCCACGCGGTGACCTGGCCTCCGGCGGCGCCGAGGGCTTCATTCATGCGCGTGAGGTCGGGGAG
>CAZVKC010000064.1:16345-40973 GCA_964627455.1 uncultured Solibacteraceae bacterium
CATCTGGCAGGCGACGTTCATCAGGACGCCGGGCTGGCAGTAGCCGCATTGCGGGACCTGATTAGAGATCCACGCCTGCTGCGCGGGATGGCTGTTGTTGGCTGAGAGGCCTTCGATGGTGACGATCTTCTTGCCGACGGCCGAAGTGACGTCGAAGACGCAGGAATGTTCGGCCTGGCCGTCGATCATGACGGTGCAGGCGCCGCAGACTTCGATGCCGCATCCGTACTTGGTTCCGGTCAAACCGATGAGGTCACGCAATACCCAGAGCAGGGGCATGCCGCCGTCACTGACGTTGACTGTATAGTTCTGTCCGTTGACGTTGAGCGTTAAGGTCACTATGAGTCTCCTCCACGAGTCTCGTGCTGGACGGCGAAAACCGCCGTCTTGCTGAGAGGGGAGTCCTAGGACCGGATCAATATAGGTACTAAGTGTTTTTTTGGGGTCTGTACCCTAGTAGACGGAAGACCAGCAACCTTGGAGAACCGGCGGGAGTGAAAGGCGGTTTCCGATATCACCGTCTACAGCGACACCTTGTTGCAGTGCGTCGAGCGCCTTGCCGTAGTTGAGTTTGGGGTCAATCTGTTTCATGATCCCGAGGGCGCCGGCGACAAGCGGCGTGCTGAAGCTGGTGCCCCAGACAGCGGCGTAGTTATTGCCGGGATATGTCGTGACGAGCGCTTCGCCTGGGGCGGCGGCGTGGATGGCGGTTCCGTAGTTGCTGAAAGAGCTGCGCTTGTCTGAATAGTTGGTGCTGCCGACGCCGAGGACCTTGGGAAGGGCCGCGGGGAAGACCTTCTTCTCTTTGCCGTCGTTGCCCGCTGATGAAACGAACAGGACGCCCTTCGAAATTCCATAGTTGATGGCGGCGGCGAGTTCGGCCGAGGGGGCATCGAGACTGAAGCTCATGCTCACGACATTGGCGCCGTGGTCCACGGCGTAGTAGACGGCACGGATGATATGGGAAAGCGACGAGGATCCGTCCGCGCGGAAAGCTTTCAACGGTAGAATGCGCGCAGACGGCGCAACCAGATGCACGAGTCCGGCGACCATGGTTCCATGTCCGAAGGCGGCGGGAAGCTTCGATCCGTCCAGGATGGCGACGGTGGACTGGTCCAGGATCGCGACCGTGGATTGCGTCAGGCGAAGGGCGTAGCGCTTTCCATCGAGGATTGCGACCGTAGACTGATCGAGAATCGCAACGGTGGATTGATCGAGGTCCGCGAGTTCGGAGGCGGTTCCGGGGAGGTCGCGAGTGAAGTCGTAGCCGGGGACGAGTACGTTTTTGAGCGCGGGGTGCTTCTCGTCAACGCCCGTGTCGATGACAGCGATGGTGACGCCGGTTCCTGTCGGATACTTGAGGCGGGCGTCGCTCAGGTGGATGATGCCAGTTCCGGGTTGATCCAGGTAGCTGGAGCGGACGGAGGAGCCGTAGAAGGAGACGGGCGCGCTGTTGGAAAGCTGGGTGGTGATGGGTTCGAGGGTGGCCGCAGTGACGGATTCGGATCCGCCGGCTCTGACGGCAACGTCGGATTCCAGTTCGATGACACCCTTTTCTCCGCGGAGCGCTTTGAGCGTATCGCTCGTAACGGCCGACTGGAAAGTAATGGCGTAGTGGGCTTCGGTGGAACTCGTCCAGGTTGTCTGGACGGAGAAGGAGTAGCGGCTGGCGAGCAGCGTGACATTGACGTCCGGCCTGGTTTCGAGGACATACGACAGTGGCGCCGTCGTTTGACCGGCCACGACCGATACAACCATCAAAAACAGCACTGCCAGTTTCGCTCTCATGCTCACTCCCGAATCTGTTCCTCACCGCTTCTCAGCCGAAGCTCGACCTTTTGCTTCCGGGACCGGACCGCGAACCGGAGAGTCGCAGGTTTGCGCGACGGGCGCTGGAGCAGGAACTCTCCAAAGGCATTGGTTTCGGTTTCGCCGAGCACCTTGCCGCCGGAATGCAACTGCACCACAGTCCCTTCGAGCGCGGCCTGCCCCGTCTCGTCGTTGATTTGTCCGATGATTTCGCCGGGTTGTCCGAACCGTACACCTTCGTCCATCGTTAGATCGACCGTATACTGTCCAGCTTTATAGACGAGGCGTTCGGGGGCGGAAGCAGCAGCACTACCGGACCGGACTCCCTGCGGGCGCAAATCCGCCGCGTTGACCATGACGAGGTTGGCCAACAGGGTTTCGAATTCCTCGAACCAGCCTTTGATAGAGGGCTGCGCCTGCGGTTGCCTGGCTGAAGGAAAGATTGCCTTGGCCTGCGAAACCAGATGGGCCGGAGGGTCGTGAAGAGTCGCCGCGGCGTTCCGGGTTACCGATTGGAGCCATTCGAGGGTGCGCCTGCATTGCTCACAACCTGACTGCAAATGAAGGGCCATCGGCTCGCGGGTCTCAGGGGATAACAGATCTCTGGCGTAATCAGCCCATTGTTCCGGGCTGTAATGGCTTGGGTCCTTTGTCGTTTTCACAGACACCTGCTTCGAATATGAGGGGAGACGGACTGCCGGAAAAATATACCGGGTCCCGGAAAATTTTTCAACTTCCTACCAGGATAAACGGCGCCCAGAAGTAGGGATGGGGCTGTTCGCGGCGGATGTCGGCGGCGGCTTTGCGAAGCGCCAGCGCAGGATGTGTCTTGTTCTGAATGAGATGGTGGTAAAAACCAGCCATCAAGCGGGTGGTGCTCTTGTCGTCGACCTCCCACAAAGACACCAGCAGGTTTCGTGCCCCGGCGGCGAGGAAGCCGCGCATGAGTCCGAGGAGTTCGTCGCCTCCGACCGAGACGGCGGATCCGGTGTTGCAGGCGCTGAGGGTGACGAGTCCGGCCTCGAGGCGGGTATGGGAGAGGTCGAGGAGGCTCAAAGGCCCGTCGGCGAGCTGGATGGACGAGAACATCGGGTTGTCGCGGCGGAAGACGCCGTGGGCGGCAAGGTGCAGGATCGAGCAGCGGGAGGCGGCGGCCTGGAACGCTTCAAGGGTGGCGCCGGATCCGACGATGGCGCGGGCGTCCGGGACAGCGGCGCGGACAAGAGCGGCCTCACGTGCGATGTCGGGGTTGTGTTCGTCGGGGACGGCGATCACCCAGGAGGGCGCGGCGGCAGGGATCGGGGCGCGTTTGCGGCAGGCGGCGAAGACGCTGGCGCTGGGGGTATGCAGGAGATCAATGCGGTCCTGCAGGCAGGTCCCGTCGTTTTCGAGGGCGGCGAAGGGGACGCCGTGCAGCTGCCGGTGGGGCGCGATGATCCAGCGATCGAATTTCTGCAGGTAATCGCGCGCGGGGCTGAGCAGGCCGGCCTGCAGGGACGTGAGGTGGTGGCGGGTGGCGGCGAGACCGGCGTCCATGCCCGCGGGTCCCGGGTTGGTGCGGTATTTGCCCAACTGGAACTGCAGCAGTTTCATCGATTGGCGGACGGGGGCGATGGGTCCAAGAGGTTGGACCTTGATCTCTTTGCGGCTGACCAGGAAGAGATAGAGGCGGCCGCGGCATTCGAAGTACTCGAGCAGGACGGCGCCCTGCGGGATAGCGGCGGAGAGTTCGCCGGCGGATCCCGCAGGCTGCAGGAGTCCGTCGCCGGCGGTGCGGCGAGCCTGCTGGCCGGCGGAATGTAATTGCAGGAGTTCGGCTTCGATGGTTCGAGCTTTGGCGCGCAGTTCGGCGACCGGGGCTAGGGGATTGCCGGCGCGTTCCATCAGGAGCGCGAGTTCGATCTGGCGGTAGCACCAGGTGAGATCCTGACGCAGGGTTTCGATCTTCGGTGAAGCGCCGTTGCTTCCGCTGGTGGCGCCGGTGGGCGGGACGCCGATGTGGAGCAGGCGGTCGGCGAGGCTTCTGGATTTGGCCTGCTGGACGTAGAGCAGAGCCTGTTCGACGCTGCCTGCGCGAGAGGCGAGCGCGGGCGTTTCGAGGTGGAGGCTGACAAGTCCCTCGTAAACGGCGAGTTTGTCTTTGAGGATGGAGATGCGGAGGTCCTCGGTGTCGAGGCGGCCGCGGAGGTCCTCGACTTCGCGACGTGCGGCTTCGTAGCAGGCGAGGGCTTCGCCCCAGCGGCCTTGCGCTTCTTCCGCTTCGCCTTCGAGAAGCTTGGCGTGGAAACGCAGGGAAGGGGGTGCGTCGTCGCCGAGGCGCTGGAGGGCGTCGCGGCTGGTGGCGCGGGCGCGGTCGACTTGTCCCTCGCGCAGCCAGAGGCGTCCGCGAAGGATCTGGCAGTGTGCGGCACGGCCGGGCATTTGGGTTCCGGCGAGCGTCTTCCACGCAGCGGAACTCAAGCTGGACGCGGCAGCGTAACGCGCGCCATGAAAGGCGAGGACGGCGCGCAAGAGGTCGATGAGTGCGGGCCAGACCTGATTGTTTTCGAGGACGAAGAGTTCGCGGGCGTGCTTGAGGATGCGGTCGGCGCTGCTGTGTTCGCCTTTCTGGCTGCCGGCGACGGCGAGGCTGACGAGGGCTTTGGCGCGTTCGTAGCGCATACCGAGATCGTCGAAGCGGGCGGCGGCGCGGCGAGCGAGGGATTCGCCTTCGTGGGTGAGGTTGAGTTCGAGCGACATCTCGGCTTCGTCGAGGTCGCAGAGCGCGAGATGGTAGGCGTCGCCGGCCTGTTCGCAAAGACGGCGGGAGATCTGGTAGAGGCGGCGGGCCTCCGCGTAGTCGCCACGGAGAAAGTAGAGGTACGCGATGTTGTAGTCGGCTTGTGCGGCGAGCCTCGCGAGACCGTGACGGCGGCAATGTTCGCGGGCTTCGTCGTAGGCTGCGAGAGCTTCGCGGAATTCGCCGAGGTTGGTGTGTGCGACGGCAAGGTTGCTGAGCACGGCGGCGATATCCTTGGGGTCGCCGGCGCTGCGGAAGCCGTCAAGGGCACGGCGATAGCGGGCGACGGCGTCGCGGGCGCGATCCTGTCGGAAGCAGATGTTGCCTGTGTTGCTGTCGAGGCGGGCGAGGCGGAGAACGTCGCCGTATTTGAGAAAGACGGCTTCGGCTTGCGCGGCCCATTCGTGGGCGCGATCATACTGCGAGGTGAGGATCAGGGATTGGAGTCCGCTGGATTGTGTCCGCGCGGCTTCGACGTCTTCGCCGAGCGCGGTAAAGGCGCGGGAGGCTTGTTCGTAGGATTCGGCGGCCTGAGCGTAGAAGCCCTCGACATAGGCGATGTGCGCGGATCCGCGGAGGGCGTAGGCATGGGCAAGTTCGTCGTGCGGCTGTGCGGCAGCAAGGTCCCAGGCGAGTTTCGCGAGGGCGCGGGCAGACTTGAGGTCCACGTAGAGGGCCGCGGTGAGGCGTGTCTGGATCGTCGCCGCGGCGCCGGGCGGAGGGTGATCGAGCAGGCCGTTTTTTTGTGCGGCGCCGGCCTGCTGCACCTGGTCCAGCCACTGGTCGGGCGTCACGAGATTCCCAGGTCCTGGAGGTTTTTGCGGAGCTTCTCGAGGCAGCGGCCGCGGATGAAGCCGATGGATCCTTCGGCGAGGCCGAGCCGGCGCGCGGCTTCGGCGTACGGAACGGGCGGCTGTTCGAAGAAGAGAATGCGAACGAGGCGGGCGCAGCGTTCGGGCAGGCGTGAGATCGCGAGATCGAGCAGGTGTCGGCGCTCGACTTCCTGCTGGATGGCGAGCGGATCCGGCCCGGGATCCGGGACGGCGGCTCCTTCCTGCGAATCTGCAGTGGTCGCGCGTTGGACTTTGCGCTTGTGCAACAGACAACGCCGGGAGGTGGCGGTCAACAGCCAGGATCGCAGGGCGCCGCTGTTCTGCAGATTGGGGAGATCGCGATAGAGATCGAGCCAGACGCCTTGAAACACGTCAGCTGCTTCGTCGGGCGGTAACTGGTAGCGGGCGGGGATCGAATAAACGAGACGCGAGTACTTGTCGACGAGCGCGTCCCAGGCGGCCTGATCGCCTTTGCGGCAGGCGTCGATGAGAGCGTCGTCTTCCCAGTTGCGGTCCGGTTGGCTGAGTGAGGTCATTTCCGCAATAAGTACAGTTCGCCGGCGTTCCACAGCGTGTAGTGATCGAGCGCGGCCGGTTTGAAGTTGCCGATGTTGCCGTTTTGCGCGGTCACGATGTTGGGACTCACCAGAAAGATCATCGGCAGTTCACGGGACAGGATCGAGAGCGCCTGCTGGTAAAGCTTGCGGCGCGCGGCGGGCGCGACGGTGGTCAACTGGCGGCGCATGAGGTTGTCGATCTCCGCTTCCCAGGGCGTAGCGGGCTGCTTCTGGTTGGGATTCCACAAATGCATGGCGCCGGAAGAGAGCCAGACGTTGAGGTCCGCGTTGGGGTCCGCGTCGCCGCCGCCGAGCCCGAGAAGCACGGCGTCGAACTGGCGCGTGTTCATGACGCGATCGATCAGCGAGCGGAACTCGAGCGTGACGACCTGGGCGGTGACGCCGAGTTCCTTCCAGTCTGCGGCAACGAGGTTCGCCATTTGGATCCGCTCGGCGCTGCTGGCGCTGACGAGGATGGAGAACGTAACGGGGGCGCCGGTGTCTTTGTCGAGGAGCTGCCCTTGCGTGTTCCAGCGAAAGCCTGCTTTGGCGAGGATCGCTTTCGCTGCGGCGATGTCGTGATTCGGTTTGGCTGGCTCGACCTCGAAGTACCAGAGCTTGTTGCCCGGAGTGACGGGTCCCCAGATGGGAGTGGCGCGATCCTGATACACGAGCTTCGCCATGGCGCGGCGGTCGACGGCGGCAGAGAGGGCGCGTCGCAGTTCCGGCTGTTGTTTGGCGAGCTTCGAAGCGGGGCTGAGATTGAAGCAGACGAAGTTGTACTCGAGGCTGGGTCCGAGATCGGTGACTGCGACCTTGCGGGATTCGAGGTACTGGATGGCCTTGGGCTGCAGCCGGTTCAGCAGGTCGAGGCGGCCGGCGACGAAGTTCGCGAGTTGGGTGTCTTCATCGGGAAGGAAGCGGAACTCGATGCCGTCGAGATACGGCTGCTTTTCCGCGGCGGCGCGCCAGTAGTAGGGATTGCGTTCGAGGCGGACTGCTTCGCCGGGCTTGTATTCGCGGATGCGGAAGGGTCCGAGACCTGCGATTTCATTGGGCGGCGTGGCGAGGGTCCACGATTGACGCAGGGCGCCGGATTGGAAAGCGGCTTCGAGTTTATGCTTCGGAAGGATCGCGATGGAGTCGAAGATCCGCTCGGCGGCTGCGTAGGGTTGCGGCAGTTCGAAGGTGACGTGTTGCGGATCCTTGACGCGGACCACGATGGGCTTGCCGTCGATGAGCAGCAGGTCGCGCTGCGGGGAGGCGATCTTGTCATCAAGGTGGACCGCGAAGGTGAATGCAACATCTGCGGCTGTGAAGGGATGGCCGTCAGAAAACTTCACGCCGGCGCGCAGCTTGAGGTCGTAGATGCGGCCATCTTTGGAAACTTTCCACGATTCCGCGAGGGCCGGCTCGGTGCGCTGCGTCTGGCGGTTGATGGTGATGAGGTCCGCGTGAACGCGCCGCAGGACTTCGCGCGAAGGCGCATCGATCGCCGTGACAGGATTCCAGGTCTTGGGCTCGGCACGTTGGGCTACGCGCAGAATGCCGCCGGTTGCCGGGGTTTCGGCCGCTGCTGTTGCAGGCGGACAGAGGGCAAACGCGGCGAGCAGTGCGAGCCTTCGAAGCAAGTTGTCGAACATCGAACGTCTTGTTCCACTTTAACGCGAGGTCCGATAGCGGGCTTCGGCGTTGCGGCCGGTCCAGGCGCAGAGGACGAAGAACGGGATCATCGCAAGGAGCGGAAGCACGCGCCACCATTGCGTTTCGAGCGTGTAGGCCTGTTTGAGCGGGATGACGAGGGATCCCCAGCCCGGGTGTGGTTCGGTGGCGCCCGCGCCGAGGAACGAAAGCGTGAGTTCCGCGAGCACGAAACGCGGCAGAAGCAGGAGTGTTTGCGCGAGCAAGAGGTCCAACGTGGCGGGCAGGATGTGGCGGACGAAGACGACGGGTGGGGATACGCCGAAGTGCTGCGCGGTGCGAACATAGCCGCGTTCGCGCACTTCGAGCATTTTGCCGCGCACGAGTTTGGCGGGGCGCGCCCAGCCTGTGCACGCGAGCAGAAGGAGCAGCATGGCGAAGGCGGTTCGCGATTCGATTTGCAGCGGCAGCATGGCGCGGGCTGCGATCAACAGATAGAGCCAGGGCAGGCAGAGGAAGAGATCCGCGAGCCAGACGATGGCGGGTCCTGCAAATGTGGACGAGACTGCGGCGGCGCCGAGGGTCCACGCGAGCAGCAGGCACAGCGCTGTGGCGGATACGCCGACGCCGATCGACCAGCGGCCTCCGTGGACGAAGCGCGCCCAGACGTCGCGGCCGTAGTCGTCGGTTCCGAACCAGTGGTCCGCGGTGGGCGCGGCCTGGGGCTGATCGCGATGCTGCGTGTACGGGTCCTGTGACGGAATGAGCAGCAACAGGAGGACGAGGATTGCGAGGATGAATTTCATTGGACGCGAATCCTTGGGTCGGTGCGGTAGAGCAGGAGGTCCGCGAGGAGGTTGACGGCGGTGAGTACAGCGCCGAGGAAGAGAAGTACGGCCTGCGTGATCGGATAGTCGCGGCTTTTGAAGGCTTCGAGGAAGAGCGTGCCGAGTCCGGGCCAGCCGGTGACGGCTTCGACGACGAGTGCGGAACCGAACGCGGCGACGAGTGTGGGTCCCAGGAGGCTGATGAGGGGGTTCGCGATGGCGGGCAGCAGATGTCCGCGCCAGAGTAGCGTGGGATCGAAGCGTTGTTGCGCGGCGAGTTGCGCGAAGCGGCTGTTGCGCGCGGATTGCAGCGCGCCTGCGGAATGGAGAAAGACGGCGGGCAGGAGGCCGAGGATCACTGGCGCCACGGTGAGCACTGCGTTGTCGGGATTGACGCGCCAGTAGACGAGGAGGATCCAGGTCCACAGGCTGGCGGTTATGACTTCGGGGATGGTTTGGAGCGCGGCTGCGAGTCCTTCAAGCCAGCGCCAGAGGCGGAGGCGAACGGCGAGGACGGCGAGCGCAAGGCCGAGGATCCAACTGAGAATCCACGCGGGGGCGACGATCGCGAGCGTTCTGTTGAGTCGCGGCGCGATGAGGGTCGTGACCGGGAGGCCGTAGGTGAAGGAGGTTCCTGCGTCTGCTTGCGTGACGAGGCCGCCGAGCCAGGTGGCGTAGCGCTGCGGCCACGGACGGTCGAGGGTCCACTGGGCGCGCATGCGTTCGACGGTTTCGCGCGGCATTTGCGGGTCGAAGCGCGATTCGGAAAAAGCATCGCCGGGCGCGAGGCTGGTCAACGCGAAGGTCGCGGCGGAGATCGCGACGAGATGAAGGGCGGAGGCCAGCAGACGTTTGGACAGGTAGGTCACGCGGCGAAGAGGCGCCCTTCCTGCATGCGCAGTGCGCGATGCGCGGGGAATCGTGGATCGTGCGCGATGACGAGGCATCCGAGGTTGCGTTCGTGTTGCGCCGTTTGGATGGCGTCGAGGACGGCGCGTTCCGTGGCTTCGTCGAGTCCCGAATGAGATTCGTCGAGGATGAGGAGGCCGTTTGCAGGACAAGCTGCGAGTGCGCGTGCGATGGCGACGCGGGCGCGCTGGCCTTCGCTGAGTTCCGAGGCTTTGCGGGAGGTCCACGCGGCGGGGAGTCCAACGGTGATGAGTGCGCGCGCGGCGTCGATTTGTCGATTGGCTTCGCCTAGTGCTGCAGCGAGACGCTGATTGGGGTTGAGCGTGTTCGAGGGTTCCTGTTCGACGAGTTGGGCGTTTGGGTTGTTGTGGATGAGACAGCGCGCGAGCGTGCTTTTTCCGGATCCCGAGGGTCCGCTGAGGGTGACGAGTTCTTTCGCGTGAATGGTAAGAGCGATGTCGTGCAGCGCGAATCCGGTGGGGCGGGTGCGAAGCCAGAAGTCGCGGCGAGCGTGCTCGTGGCGGAGTCCGCGGATGTCGAGGACGGTGTCCGTTGTGGGTGGTTCGAGCGTGGGTCGCGGTGGGAGTTCGGGGCGCGGCGTCAGGCGGTGAACGACGGTGCAGCCGAGGCGTTCGAATACTTCTTCGCGATGGGATGCGACGAGGAGCGCGGCGCTGGTGTGGGATAGCGCGTTGCAGACGAGCGCAGTGTTGGCGGGGTCGAGGTTCGCGGTGGGTTCGTCGGCGAGGATGAAGCCGGGGTTCGCGGCGAGGGCCATCGCGACGAGGACTCGCTGGCGTTCGCCACCGCTAAGCTGGCAGGCGTGGGAGCCGTGTTTCTTCGCGTGGAGGCCGAGTTCATTGAGGATTTCGATGCTGCGGTTGCGGTCGCGACAGACGCCACGCACGTGATCGAGCGCGGTGAGAAACGGCGACAAGCTGTTCGAGGATTCCTGCGGGATGTAGGCGATAGTTGCCGGTTCGCCGTTCCAGGAGAGGGAGCCGCTGATGGTGCGGAGGCCGGGGATCCGCAGGCCGGCGGCGAGTTCGAGAAGTGTGGTCTTGCCGCTGCCGGATTCGCCGGCGAGGCCCGCGCGTTGGCCTTGGGCGAGGGTCCAATTGAAAGGTCCGAGAACGGTCGCGTTGTTCGCGCCGCCGTCGTAGGCGAGGCGCAGATCGCGAAGTTCGAGGCCAGTCATGTTTCTCTCATCCTAATCCGCTAGCGTGGAAGAATGCTTACGGTTTGTTCCTTCCTGCTGCTCGCGCAGACCACGTTCTCGCCGAAGTTGCCGGAGAATATTCCGGCAATTGATGGCGGAGCGACTGTGCGGGAGCCGTACGCTTTGCGCTACATCGATGTCGCTGAAGGGACCGGCGCGCCGGCGCAACCGGGGCAGCGATACATAGTGCATTACACCGGCTGGTTGCGGGACGGGAAGAAGTTCGACTCTTCGCGCGATCGCAACGAGCCTTTTCGCTTCGTGCAGGGCAAGAGGCAGGTGATCGCGGGTTGGGAGACGGGCTTTGAAGGAATGAAGGTAGGCGGCAAGCGGCGGCTGTTCCTGCCGTATCAACTCGCGTATGGCGAGAAGGGCAACGCGACCATCCCGCCGCGCGCGGAGTTGATCTTCGATGTCGAGTTGCTCGGCGTGGAGGATGTGACGGAAACGCCCGCAGGCGCGGAGGTGCTGGATCCACTGCGGGAGTTGGAGAAGAAGGTGCTGGCGCTGGCGAATGCGGTACCGGAAGACAAGTGGGACTGGCGTCCGGCTGCGGGCGTGCGATCGTTTCGCGAGGTGTTTCTGCACATCGCGTACGGCAACCGTTTGATGACGGATCTGGGTGCGAAGTTCCCCGAGAAGGATGTGTTGACGGCGCGCGTCGAGAAGCAGTGGAAGGATGAGAAAGAGGCGCTGCAGAAGGCTCGCGTGGTGGAGATGCTGACGGAGAGTTTCGAATACGCACGGAAGGCGATCGAGCCCTTGCGTGCCGGTCAGCTTGGCGCGGAGACTGTATTTTTCGGATCCGCGACCACGCGCCGCGGCGTGTATGTGCGGCTGGACAATCACGTTTCGGAACATCTCGGCCAGTTGATCGCTTATGCCAGGATGGCGGGAATCACACCGCCGTGGTCCGGAAACTGAGGGGCGGGTAACGAGCGGGGGACTATCGACAACCTTGGGCGTTTGCTTTAAGGTGAGTAAGATACTGGCTCGAATTGCGGACGCCGCATTTCAAGATTGGACGGTTTCTTGTGTCGACCTCTGTTCGTCTGTGGCTGTTTGTCTCCCTTTCTGCGGTCGCCTGCCTGGGCGCGACCTTCGATGTTGCGACGTTCACGCCGCCGGGCGGGTGGCAGGTGCAGACGAGTCCCACCTATGTCTCGTACAGCCACATCGATCAGGCTGCGAAAAACTTCTGCATGATCGCGGTGTACAACAGCCGGGTGAGTTCGGGAGATCCAGCCCGGGAGTTCGCCACTGAGTGGAAGGAGATCGTGCAGGCGGGCTTCACCGCGGGTCCTGCTCCGCGGGCTTCGGCTGGCGAGATGCCGTCACGGCTGCGGTTTGTCGAAGGGGCTGCGATGGCTCGCAGCGGGGCAAATCCCGTATTGGTGGAACTGATCACATTCGGAGTTTCCGGGAATCGGGTGGCGAGCGTGCTGATCGTGGCGACGGACCGGAAGGCGTTCGACGCGCGGGGACCTGCGATTCGGGACTTTCTCGAGAGCTTGCGCTTTGCCGGCGAAGCACCTGTTGCCGCCGGATCTGCGCCGGTTCCGCCGGCAAGCGGCGCAGCCCCCAAGGCCGCCGGAAACGGTGTCGTGGGAATCTGGATGGGTTTCCGCACGACCATGCCGGGCAGTTACGAGTTGCAGCCGCGCTGGTACACGATCTTCGAAGACGGGCAGGTGTTCGAGGACCTGCCACGCAACGGACTACTGGGGTTCGACCGCAATTCGAGCCGCGCCAATCCGAACGAGCGGCCGTATTGGGGAACCTGGCAGTTCCAGGGAGGTTCCGGCCAGATTGTCAAACCCGGCGCGAGGTTTACGGAAAGGTTGACGCTGGAATCCCAGAACCTGCTGGTGATCGACAGCGACCGGTTTAGCCGGTGCGCGAGCGTGGACGGGTTGCGGCTGGCCGGCAGTTGGACCAGCTACTCCGATCCGAACGATCCGTATCTCGCGCAGCGGCCGGTGGGAGAACGGCCGGTTTTCACGTTCACGCGCGACGGCCGGTTCGTGGATGAGGGCGTTTTTGCGGGCTTCCTGAAGAGCTTCGGAACGGACGGTACGAGTCTCGCAGCAGGGTCGGGCACGTATGAGATCCGAGATTTCACGCTGGTCTTGCGCTACACGGACGGACGGGTGCTGCGGGCGGCCTTCAGCGGTATGGCCAGCGGCGATCCCGCGGTCAAGAACGACATCGTGTTCATTGGAAGGGCCAGGTTCAACAAGCGGCGATAGTCCCGGCAGAGGTGCGCCGGATCTCAACGCCGAATCTTCCGGCTTCCCGGCGAAGGGTGTTTTCGAGCCAGTCCGCGTCCTTTTCGCAGGCTTTTTCGAGCCGGAAGCGGTGGATGCGCAGGGGCGTCATCTCGACGCTGTGCAGCAAGCCTGATGGTCCGACAGCCGGAAAGTACATGAGCGTCAAATCACCCCGGAAGCTCTCGCGGCCAGTGATCCCCTCGTAGTCATTGAGGAAGTCCCCGCAGCCGTAGAGGATCAGGCGGCCGTTGTAGATCTCAAATCCCTTCGGGTGATGGGAGGAGTGGCCGTAGACGAGGTCGACGCCGCAGGGTTCGCCTTCGGGCGAGGAGTCGATGAGGCGGCGCGCGAAGAGCTTGTGTTCGGCAGGGATGTCATATCCCCAGTTGTCGCCCCAATGGACCGAGAAGATCACGATGTCGCCGGGTTTCCTGCCAACCGCGCGGATCACATCCTTGATGTGGCGAACCGTTGCCGCGGAATAATCCGGCAGGAACCAGACGCCGGGGTTCCGCAAGGTCGCGGCCCAGTTGGACGGGACGCCGCTGTCGGGCGCCGCGGCGGCGAAGACGAGGATTCTGTGCGGCGACGACGTGTGGTTCTTCAGGATCGCCGGATACTCTGCAACATCGCGATTCCTGCCGGCGCCGGCAGTGTGGATGCCCGCGTCGTGCAGGACGGTGAGGGTTTCGCGCAGTCCGTCCCGGCCCCAATCGAGAACGTGGTTGTTGGCGAGCGTGCAGCAGTCGATGCGTGCGGCTTTGAGGCAGTCGACATTGGCGGGATGCATCCGATAGTTGATGCCTTTGCGTTCGTAATCGCCGCTGGTGGTGACGCTGGTTTCGAGGTTGATGACGCGAGCGGCAGGTTGGATGCGGTTGAGTTCGGCGAGCGCGTCGCCCCAAATGTAGGCGGGTTCCACGAGCCGGGGGATGGGTCCATGGGCGCGCTCGGCGAGTTCGAGGTATTCGACGGCTGACCAGGCTCCGGCTTCGTAGATGCGGGGATCCGAAGGGTGGGGCAGGATCTGGTCGATGCCGCGGCCGGTCATGACGTCGCCACAGAGAAACAGGGTGACTGGCGAATCTGGTTGCATCCGGATTTCGAATTGCAGGTGGAATACCATGTTTTCCCTGCGAACATTCGTAGTGGCGGCGGTGCTTGCGGCCTTTGTTTTCGCGTACCTGCAGTACCGCCGCGAGATCCGGGCCGCGGAGGCGCGAATCGCGGCCGGCCAGAGTCAAATTGCGCAGACGGCGTGCGGACCGGTTGAATATGCGATGCGGGGAGACGGGTCCGCCGGGACTTTGCTGGTGATCCACGGGGCAGGCGGCGGATTCGACCAGGCTCTGGACCTCGATTTGGGCGACCGTTTGAGCGGACGGGGCTTTCGTGTGATCTTCGTTTCGCGGTTCGGGTATCTGCGGACTCCATTGCCGGCGGATGGGTCGGTGGGGGCGCAGGCCGGGGCGCATGCGTGCCTGCTGGATACGCTGGGGGTGGCGAAGGCGTCGGTGATGGGGATTTCGGCTGGCGGATCCTCGGCGCTGGAGTTCGCGATCCGGTTTCCGGAACGCTGTGGCGCATTGATTCTATTGGTTCCTGCACTGCCGGCGGGGGAGGCTCATCCGATGCCGCGGCCGTCACGTGTGGTGGAGGTGATACGGGACACGATCCTGCGATCCGATTTCCTGTTCTGGGTGGCGATGAAGGCGGCCCGGAATTCGCTGATCGAGACGGTTTTGGCGACGCCGCTGGCAGTGGCGGAGGGAGCGAGTCCCGGAGAGAAGGCGCGGATGGATCGCGTGATGTCCAACCTGTTGCCGGTGAGCCGGCGGCGGTTGGGATTGGGGAACGATGCCGCGGTGATACCGGAGCTGCGGCCGTTCGATCTGGGACGAGTGCAGGCTCCGACGCTGGCGATCAGCCTGGACGACGATTTGTATGGGACGGCTCGCGGCGCGAAGTACACGGCGGCGGGGATTCGCGGGGGGCGTTATGTCGGGTATCCGTCGGGCGGGCATCTGTGGATCGGGCGTAACGACGAGGTGTTCGGCGAGATAGTGGGGTTCCTGATGCGGTGAATCGGACAGGATCCGCGGGAAATGACGCACCCGTGGCCCGGTTTGGTGACAGTCTAGACTGTCCCTACCGACGGCTAATGGGTGGTATGACTCCTATGACGGAACCGGGGTACGCCTATCAGGGCGATCCCGGTTTTCGGACCAGAAGCAGCGGAATCGACGTTTCGCCGAGGATCGTTTGCAGGGCCGGCAGGGATTCGAGCGGGTGGCAGCCTCCGATGATGAGGAGGGTGTTCGGGATCTGCCGCAGGGTCGATATGAGCGACGCGGGGTCCTCGGGATCGAGCAGGCGGTACCGAACCCGTAAGTCGTCGGCGTGCTCCAACATGTCGTGCGCCTGCTGGCGCAGGTTGTCTGCGTGTGCAGGGTTGGCGGCGGGAAGCAGCACGGTCAGGTTTCCGGAATCCGGGGCGGCAAGTTCGGCAGCAAACTGGAGCGCGCGGCGGGTGTCATCCGGTGAGGCCTCATCGAAATAGACAACCGGATGCCGCGAGGCGGGCATTCCTTTCTCGGAAAGGAGGAGGATGGGCACCGGACATCCCGTGAGGTCCCGCGCGGTGGACCCGAGCAGCGGACCCAGTTTCCAGCCCATCCTGCCGATTGCGATGAGGTCGGCTTCAGCAGCCTCCGCGGCGGCCAGAAGCTCCGGGGTCACCTGGCCGCGCACGGATCGAAACGACCAGGGAACCCTCGCTTTTTGTGCGGCGCCCGCGAGGGCGGAACGCGCCGCTTCGGCCTGGCTGCGGAGGTTGCGCTCCAGGGTCGAGCGATTCAAGGGGGCCAGTCTCGTGTAGGGATAGACCAGCTCCCGTGCGAACGGCGACTCGGCGGCACGCAGCAGTTCGGCGTCCTCGACGAAAACGCCCTGAAGTTCCGCCTCCATCGACGCTGCCAGTTCGACCGCGGCGTCAAGCGCGGCAAAGCTCGACTTCGAGGCATCGAGCGCAACCAGGATCTTGCGAAGCGCGAGCAGCGGATTGGCTTTGGGACGGCTCATACTGGTTTCTCCTGTGCTGCACCTTCCGATTTCCTGCCCAGTGCAATGCGGCGTTCCGCGAGAGCGATCAGACGCTCCTCGACTTTCTGGTTCACGCTGCCTTCCGGGAATCTGCCGGATTCGTCGCGTTCCCCTGCCGGGACCCCGGTGAGCAGTTCGATCCCCTGGTCAATGGTGCTGATGGCGTGGATTTTGAAGTCTCCGGAACGAACGGCGTCCACCACATCCTGCCGGAGCATGAGGTGCCGGACGTTGGATCGCGGAATGATCACGCCCTGGCCGTTCCATGTTCCGCGAGCCCTGCAAAGGTCGAAGAAGCCCTCTATCTTCTCGTTGACTCCTCCGATGGGCTGGATCAGCCCGTGCTGGTTCACCGAACCCGTGACCGCGAAGGACTGCTTGAGCGGGAATCCGGAGAGGGCGGAGAGCAATGCGTAGAGTTCCGCCGAGGAGGCGCTGTCGCCCTCGACTCCTCCATACGACTGCTCGAAGACGAGGGTCGCGTGGAGCGATAGGGGGTGATCCTTGGCGTAACGGCCTCCGAGGAAGCCGGCGAGAATCAGCACGCCCTTCGAGTGGATGGGTCCGCCGAGTTCGACTTCGCGTTCAATATCAACGACTTCGCCAGTGCCCAGACGCACGCGGGCGGTGATCCTGGACGGGTGTCCAAAGGAGAAGCCGCCGGGGAGACCAATCACGGATAGTCCGTTGATCTGCCCGACCCTCTGGCCTTCCGTGTCGATGAGGATCGTGCCGTGGAGGGTCTCTTCGAGGTAGGTTTCGCGGATCCGGTCGATGCGGCGGATGCGAGCGTCAATCGCGCGCTGGACGTCTTCCGCGGCGACGGCCGAACGGTTCGACTGGCGAGCCCAGTGGTCAGCTTCCTGGAGCAGGTCGCTCAGGTTGCGTTGCAGGGTGAGGACTTTCCGGGAATCGCCGGCTTCACGGGAGCTTTGTTCGATGAGGCGGCCAACGGCGCCCCGCTCGAACGGAAGGAGCGCTTCTTTTTGGGCGATGCCGGCAATCCAGTTGGCGTAGAGTTTTTCCGTGCCGTCATTGCGGTCCATGTGGTCATCGAAGTCGGCGGCGACTTTGAAGAGATCCGGGAAATCCGAGTCGAGCGCGGCCAGCAGGTAGTAAAGGTGGCGTTCGCCGACCAGGATGACCTTGATCTTGAGGGGAATCGGTTCCGGCCGGAGGGACGCCGTCGTCACTAATCCGAGCATTTCGCCGAGCGATTCGATGCGGATTTCCGACGAGCGCAGGGATCGTTTGAGGGCATCCCAGGCGTAGGGTTGCGTGAGTACCTTATAAGCGTCGAGGATGAGGTATCCGCCATTGGCCCGGTGCAAGGCGCCGGGTTCGATGAGAGTGAAGTTGGTGGAAAGCGCACCCATGTGGGCCATATACTCCACATGCCCCAGGAGGTTCTGGTAGGTGGGATGGTCCTCGTAGACAACGGGGGCGCCTTCGCCGTTGACAGTTCCTTCAACCAGCACGTTCACCTCGTAGCGGCGGTAGAAGCCGGATCCTTTACTACCGGCTGCGCCACCGCCTCCGCCACTGCTCATCAACGCGGCTAGCGGGTTGTCGGGGGTATTGAGGAACTCGTCCACGTGGTCAATGATGTCTCCACGGACGTCCTCGAGATAGTCGGCCACATCGGGGAGGTCTTCATACTTTTTGTGGAGTTCGTCGATCAGGTGGGCGACCGCAAACGCGGCGACTTCATCGTTCAGCTCGCGGATTTTGGCCCGGCTTTCCTGCTCCCATTTGGGAAACTGCAGCAGGACTTCCTGGACTTTGTTTTGCAGTTCCGCGACCGTCTCTTCGATTCGCTTGTGTTCATTTTCCGGCAGTTGCTCGAATTCCCGGGGGTCCATGATTTCGCCCTTGGCCATGGGAGCCATGATGATGCCCGTGGGAGTCCGAACGAGCGCAAGTCCTTTTTGCTTGCCTTCTTCGAGGAGTTTGGCAAATGCCTTTTCCTGAAGGTCTTTCACGTCGTGTTCGATGACCTGCTTGCGAGCCCGGTAGTTCTCACTCTCGAACGCGGAGGGAATGGCGGAACGCAGGTCTTCGACAAGAGACTCCATGTCATCGCGCAACTGGGCGCTGCGCCCGCGCGGCAGGGCCAGCGCATGGGGGCTGTCGGGACTGATGAAGTTGTTGACGTAGCACCATTCTTCTGAAGGCGCTTCTGTCGCAGCCTGCTTTTCGAGGAAGCTGCAGGCGATGCCGTGCTTGCCGGTCCCAGACGATCCGAGCAGGTAGAGATTGAAGCCCTGCTTGCGGATCTGCATGCCGAATTGCATGGCTTCGATGGCGCGTTCATGGCCGATGAAGCCGGTGGCGGCTCCATCGAGTTCCGCAGTGGTTTGGAATGTCAGGTTGTCTACAGCGGCGGAGCGATGTACGGCTTCGGCGGGGAGGGGTAAGAGTTCTGAATCGAGGTTGTTCACAGGACAACGCACCTCTGCCGTTTCAACAGGCACGGCGGGCGCCATTTCCAGTTAGCGGAGGTTCGCGGTGGCGTAGAAGGCGTTGCGTCCGGTGCGGAGGTCCTTGCCGTAGGCAACCGTAAAGCCTACGCCAAAGGCGCGGACCTTGGTTTGGAGACCGGTGTCCCACAGCCACTGGTTCGGGGTCTGCAGAAAGCCGTTGGTGATCCGGCCGGTATCGAGAAACGGGCTGAGGGCGACGGTCACCACGCCGTTGCTGTAGACCTGTTTGTCGAATTCGAAGTTGGCGAGGGTGTATTGGCGGCCGAGCGGGGCGCTTCCCTTGCGGCCGTCACGCGTGCCGATGTGCGCGCGCATCCAGAGATTGTTGTCGCGCTCGAGCCCGAGGATGAAGAGTTCGTCGAACGGGACCTGTCCGAAGATGCGGCCCGTGCGCACACGCGCCTGTACGGCGTAGTCGTCGCCGGACATGCGCGGCATCCAGCGAAGAGAGGCGCCGGCCTGCAGGCGTTCGAACATTCCGGTCGTGCCGGACGCCCAGATTCGGCCGGTGTCGGACGTGAACTCGGCTTCGCTTTCGAAACGCCGGGAGGGGATCCGCAGCAGGTCGCGCCGGAGACGGAAGGTGTGTTTCAGTTGGTAGCCATTGAGTGCGCCGGCGAGGTCGACGTCTCGATGCGAGAGTTCCGCGGTCGAGGACCATTGCCAGGATCCACTGGCGAACGACGCGACGCCTGCGGAAAGGGCGGTCCGGCGAAGCCGCAGGTCCCCGAGGTTCGCGCCGTCACTACGGAGAAGGCTCCATCGCTCATCGCGGGCGTCGACACCGAGCGAGAAGCGGACATACGGCTTGGTGCTGCGCAGCGGGGCGGACAGTCCGGCCCCGATGCGGCGCTTCTGCGGATCCCAGCGGAGCATCGAGTTGAAGTTCACTGCGTTTCCGCCCCAGTTGTCGTATTGAGGCTGCACGGTCTGGAACAGAACGCCGCGGAAGGTGGACGCGAGCGCCGCCCACTTGTTCGGACCCCAGCCATTGCGTTCGCGCGCTTCGAAGCGGACGTCGAACCGCTCCCCGTCCGGCAGCGCTTCGAGTTGGAGGCTTTCGCGGGAAAAGACGCCGAGGGCCGCGAGGCGCGCGCGGGTGTCGCGGAGATCCGCCGGGCGCAGTGTGTCGCCGGGCGCGAAGGTGAATGCACGATCGAGCAGGATGGGGTCGATGCGAAGGTCCGCGGGCAGGTGGATTTCCGCGATTTGCGGCCGGTTACCGAGGCGGTTCCAATACTGGAGCGCGGCTTCGAGGTTGCCTTGCAGGAAGTAGATCGTGCCGAGGAACTCGTTGGCGTAGGCGTCCCCGGGCCGTTCGCGCAGGGCACGGCGCATCCATGACGCGGCTTCGGCATAGCGCTTTTCACGAAAGGCCGCGCTGCCGCGTTGTACATCGTCGTCGTAGTGCGAAGGCGGCGCCGCAGAAAGCAGACACGCGACCAGGATGAAGAGCGTCAGCGCGCGGCCGCCGATTGCGTGACTTCCGGCAGTGCGAGCAGCGTCCAGTTTCCGGCGGCTTTCCATTGTCTTTCGAATTCCGTTCGTTTTTGCCGGACGAGTTTGCGTACGGCAGGGTCATGTTTGAGGACGAGGTTGGTGGCGGGTTCGTAGCCGGTGACGACGACATAGTGCAGGCTGTCGCGCCCGGCCTGGAGCGCGACGATCAATGGGCGTCCTTTGCGCAGGTGATCGTCGAGATCCCGCCATTCGCCTTTGAAACCATAACTGCGAAAGCCATGCAGGCCGAAATAGCGCTGCATGGCGCTCGCGTGGACTCCCTGGGCTTGCGGTGAGTACAGGGTCCGGTGGATCGACTGGACGTCGCCGCTTTCGACGCGCCAGTAGCGCATGACCATCGCGATGACGGCGGCGCCGCAGCCGTTGCGGTCTTCCTGCGCGACGAAGGGGACGTCGAGACGCACGGCGGGAAGTCCCGCGAAGGCTGCGGCGATGAGGACAGACGCTACGGACTGGATGGGCATGGGCTTGCTGGTTCCTACCGCACCGCGATGATGACCAGAATGAGCGCGGCAATGCCTACGAGGATGATCAGCAGGTCCCGGTCGGTGATGCGTCCGGCGGCGAGATCCGCCTGCGCAGTCGTTGCCTTGGCGGCCAGGTGCGCGAGTTCGGCATCATCGAGCGAGGCGACCGCAGTCCGGACGCCGCGGACATCGACGTTGCCGTCGCGCAAGGCCTTTTCGACTTTCGGATTCGCCAGGGCGGCATCGAGGATCGCGCGATTTTTCTGGCGCGCCTGGGTCGCCGAGAGGACCGCAGAGCGCAGTTCCTCCCTGCTGACCACCTGCGTTTGCGCGGTTATGGCGGGCGGAACCGCGAGAGCGAGAGCGAGCGCGGACGCCGTCCAGCGATTTGTCCTGTAATGTCGAGTCCTGTGTCGCGACATGGATTGTTCACCTCCTTGAGCAGGTTCAGATTCGTGAAGCAGAAGACTGTGAAACGGGTTGGGCCTGTACGATCAACCGCTGAGGAGCCGATCCAACGAATTGGAAGGGATAGCAGGTGATGAGCGTCAGCAGGTTGCGCCCGGGCGTCGGATTCATCACGCGCACGTCGGTGGGATCGGTGATGAAGACATTGGTGACGCGATAGTGCAGGGTGCGGCCTCCGCGGGCCTGCAGGTCGATCAGGTCGCCCTTGCGAACATCGCGCAGTCCGGAAAAGAAGGTGTCACGGTGCGCGGCGAGGACCACGTTGCCCGGTTCGCCGGGACGGGCGCTGGCAGGCGAATGTCCGATGGCGCGCCGCAGCGTGTCGGCGTCGAAGCCTTCGAGCACATATCCCGATACGCCGAGCCTCGCGATTTCGAGCCGCGCGAGGGGACCATGAGCCAGGTCGGTCTCCTCATTGGAATCGTCCGTGGCGGCGGTCTCGAAGGCCTCGGCGGCGTACATCTGGTGCAGGTATTGGTCCAGGCGGAACCATCCGGTCCAGAGGAAGCACATGGCGGCGACGCCCAACGAGACCCAGCGGATCCAGAGGCGGATCGCTGCGCCTTCGTCGTAATGGAACTGCACGCGAACCCTCGGCATATGGGACATCCTCATCTCCTGGTCACCAACATGGCGGCGGTTGGGGCGGGACCGGCGAGCGTGATCTCGGTTCGAGTCTTCACGACGTACTTTTCGCGGTCTGCGGGATTCGTGACCTGCACGCGGATCTTGCGGATGACTCCAAGTTTCGGATCAGCGGCTGGCGTGTAGGCGAGCGTGTAGCGGGCGCGGATTTCGCGGGCCATCTGCAGGCAGTCCCGCTGGATGTCAACGGGATGGATCGGATTGTAGTAGCGGCCTCCGGAAATACGGGCGAGTTGTTTCAGGACACCGCGGTTCTGGTCGGGATCGTCACCCTCGAAGAGTCCGACGGTGTAAATCGTGACCGGGTTGGAGCGGGTTTGCCGCAGGACTTCGCCGAGCTTCGTGCGGCTGGCCGTATCGGCGCCGTCGCTGACGACGACCAGCACCCGGCGTTCCATCGTGCTGTGGCGCGTGTGTGCGAGAGCTAAAACCAGCGCATCGTAGAGCGAGGTCATGCCTTCGGGCTGCAGCGAGTTCACGGCAGCGCGAACTACGCCTCGGTCGCTGGCAAAAGCGGCTCCTTTGGCGAGTGCGAGGCGTGGCTTGTCGTTGAATCCGACCACGAAGTATTCGTCGCGTGTGTTGCTGGCCTCGAGAAAAGCGTTCACGGCATTGCGCAGGCTGGCGACGCGCTGCAGCATGCTGAGGCTCATGTCGAGAACGAGGCCGATGCAGGCGGGCGTTTCGGCGGATGAGAACTGTTTGACGACCTGCGGGCGGCCGTCTTCATAAACGGTGAAGTTTTCCCGCGAGAGACCTGCGATCGTGCGGCCCTGGCGCGTTTCGACCGCGATATCCAGGACGACGAGATCGGCGTTCATGCGGACCACATAGTCCTGATCCTGCGGCTTGGGGAAGGTTGGCAGTTGCGCGAAGAGCGTGAGCAGTAGAGATCGCCTGTCGATGACTACCGGGTGAACTGGTTGCGACATGTTGGCAGGTCCTCATGATGTTTCCTGTTTTCCAAAAATCGGGCTCCGCCGAAGAGTCCAGATTGGCGGAGCCCGCGCAAGTTATGAGGGATGTCAGTTGTGGTCGATGTCGCTGTACGGCTTCTTCTTCCCGAAGCCGAATGTCGACAGGCCGGTCACTGCAGCTGTCACGCCGATGAAGAGCAACGTGTACCAGCTGGAGCCCGTATGGGGCAGCGAGGATGACGGCGAACTCTCCGACGCGGCGGCGGGAGCTTGTGGTTCTTCGGCAGCGGCAGTTGGAGGAGCCGGCGGCGGTTCCGGCGCCGCAGCTACCGGAGCGGGAGCCGGTTCAGGTTCCGCCGGGGCAGGAGAAGCAGAAGCGATTTCTGCGGGTCCGGAACCGGGTTCGGGAGTCGCAGCAGGGGCCGGAGACGTGGCTTCGGTAGCGGAAGGTTTAGGTTCCTCACGCGTCGCGAAGCGCGAGTCGTCGATGGTCGGAGGGGTTGCGCCGCGGTTCAGCATGGCGATCTCCTGTGCCTTGGCTTTCGGATACGCGAATTCCTGGCCAAAATTGTCGCCCGGATAGAACCAGGCTCGCAGCGCCGGCGGCTGATTGGCCGGTGTTTCCCAGAACGTAAACGCGGACTTGCCGGTGGGTTGCAGGCGATAGTTCGGCGTCGCAAGTACTGTGGTCACGAGACGCATACCATCCCGGTCCCAAACGGTTACGATGTGCCGGTTCGAAGTGGAATCGAGCAGCTTCAGTGTGTAGGTTCCCGGTTGCAGAGTTGTATTGGGCATCTGCATCGGGGATCCGATGGTGATGATCGTCTTCTTGTCCCATTGATCGGCAAACGAAGGCATCGCCAGAGCGAGCAGGCCGGCAAAAACCGCAAAGGGAAGACGGGACTTCAGGTTTGTCACTGTAGTTCTCCTCCAGATTTGTGTTTGATTGTTACGGCTGAAGGCGGCGAACACCACCTTCGCCGCTGTACGCCCTGTTTAGTGCAGGTGCGGCGCCAAAAGCCCAAGGGTCCCGTTTTCAACGCATTAACCGAATTTCACGGATATTTGCGGGCGGAACTAATTTCCACGGTGGAAAAAGCTACCCGGTTTGGGTGAACTCCCGACTGTTGGCGGGCGTATGATCAGGTTGAGGGTTTTCGGAACATGAATCCCCGCTACCACGGCCTCGACAGCATGCGCGCCACGATGATGCTGCTGGGTATTTATCTGCATGTCGTGGTGGGTTACTCAGGCGACGGCCACTGGCCGTACATTGACCCGCATCCGACTTCCGTTCTCAATTTCACGCTCGGCATCATTCATGCGTTTCGCATGCCTGCGTTCTTCGTCATGGCAGGATTCTTCGGATCGTTGTTGTGGAACGGGCGCGGGCCGGCCGCGTTCCTTGCGAATCGCACGAACCGAGTCTTCTGGCCGTTCGTGATCTTCTGGTCGTTGCTGTTCCCGGTGATGGGTTCGATTGTGATTGGAATCGAACGCGGCTGGACGCAAGTGATTCCGACTCTGTTCAGCCAGGAGGTGCTGAGCAGGCTGCATCCATTGCACCTGTGGTTTCTCGAATACCTGTTGTTGCTGTATGCGCTCGGCGCCGCGGTGGCCTGGATGTTACGGCGTTATCCGATGCGCGGTGTGCATGCGGCATACCGGTGGATGCTCGAGCGCCCTTACGCGCCGGTGCTGTGGGCTGCGTTCTCCTGGCTACCGCTGGCAAGCATGGGCGGGAATCTGAAGGACTGCGATGGATTCATGCCGGAACTGCGGATTCTGTCTGCGTATATCCCGCCGTTCGCTTTCGGCTGGCTGCTGTATCACCGCCGGGATTTGTTGGACCGGTTCCAACGGCACATCGGTACGTACCTCCTGCTTGCAGTCCCCGCATTTCTGACCTACGGTCAGTTATCGGGACGGGAGCATCCTTTGCTCAAGGCAGGCGGCAACGTGCTGTTCTGCTGGTTCCTGATTTTCGCTTGCACCGGGTTGTTTTTGAGGTACTGTGATCAGCCCAGCGCGCGCTGGCGATACCTTTCGGATTCGTCGTACTGGCTGTACATCATGCACATGCCGGTTGTCGTTGGCTTGCAGGTTGCGCTGTTGCCCGTGCCGATACCGGCGCTGGCGAAGGTCCCGATCGTGCTCGCGATTGCAGTGCTGCTGTTG
>CAZVKC010000065.1:0-2840 GCA_964627455.1 uncultured Solibacteraceae bacterium
CCGATCTTCTTGAATCCTTCGGCCGCGCTCTTCCTGGCGTTCTGAAATGCCTCCTCGTCTTTCCAGACAGCCGTCGTGATCACGTTGTGGCGGCTCTCGCCTTCCTTTTTCTCGCAAACATAGCCCTCAACAAATCCCGGTAAGGTTCGAAGAAATGCTGTGCTCTTGCGTACCGCCTCCAAAAAGGCGACCTTCGATTCCTCAGGCACGATGAACTGATCAATCAGGACGATTTCCAAAAGGCTGCTCATGCCTGTTGGATGTCGTGGGACGGACGCGGGATTCCGGCAGCGGGGATGGGGGAAAAGGTAAAGGGGCAGAGTGTTCGCTCCGCCTCCGAGCCGTGGCTCCGGAGCGAACACCCTGCGGGCGGGGGAGGCAATCAGTAGCGGAGCGTGATGGCCGAGGTCGAGGAGTCCCCGGTGCGGTCGGTCACCGTCAGGCGCAGTTGGTAGGTTCCGCGCGAACCCAGTTGGATCAACGGCGTAGCCGTGTCGGCACGCGCGATGCCCGCACTGGGGTAGCCGGACTCAGAGGTCCACGAATAGGTCAGCGGACCCGAGTTCGACGAGGTCGACTTCGACGCATCGAGCGCCACCTGGCTGGAGTTCACATCGAAGGCGTTCGCGGAAACCGAACTGCCCGCCAGCGTCACCGCCGGAACAATGCCGTTGGCCGGCGCGGCGGCGGGATCCGGCACGATCATAAATTCGAAATTGAAGAGATTGCGGCTGCCGGGGCGCACATGGCACAACACCCAGTGCACGTTGGCGGATCCGGGCACTTCGACGTGCGTGAAGTTCAACACCGTGTTGCCGCGCGCATCGAAGGCCGCGTCGAACGGCTTGCATTCGCCCGTCTGGGAGAGGCAGGCGGGATAGCGATCGGTCAACGGCTTGTGGACGCGCATGTAGTGCGAGTCGCCGGAGACCATCACAACTTCACCTTTGAACTTGCCGGTCTCTTCGCGCAGCGCGGCGACGAAGTCCGCGTAACCCGAGCGGGTGCTGCCCGTGCCCGTGTCCATGAACGTTTCGAAGACGTTCGCCTGGGTGAGGATCATGACGCCATAGAGTCCCTGGTCGCGCGCCATCTGGAACGCCTTGCGCAGCCAGGCAAGGTTGGCGGCGTTGCGCGAGGCGTACTCGCGGTCGTTGTCGTAGAAGGGGTTCGGGTTGCCCTGCGAGAGCTTGTACTCGAGGTTGTTGTTGCTGCCGGGCATGTGGATCGTGACGTAGAGGACCGGCGCTTTGACATAGATCGCGTTCTCGACATAAGCCGCGAAGTTCTGATCCTCGCTTTGACGCAGCACAGCGACAGGCTTCTTGCCAAGGCTGAGGTTGTTGGTGAAGTAGGTGCGGCGGATGAGCGAGAGGCGGTCGAGCGGATTGTAGGAGCCGTTGTTGGCGCGCATGCAGTCGGTCCACTCGTTGTCACCGACGGAGTAGAGCAGAGGCTTCTCGAAGGAGTTGAACCAGGCGAGCGATTTTGCGTAATGCGAATCGTCGCAACGGGTGGAGCCGCTCTTGGTGTCGCCGATGTGCGCCGTGAGTTCGACGGTGGATGTGCGGTTGATCTCGGCGATCACGCGTTCGTATTTCGGTTCGGCGGCTGTTCCATATGGCATGTCGCCGATGAGCGCAATGTCGTAGCCAGTGGTTTGACCGCAAACAGCTGCGGCGGCAGCCGACAGCAGAGCAATGGATCGGATGAAACGGTACATGGTGGGAAGGTCCTTGGTGGTTGGGTGTGACTGAAAATCCATTCCGGGCGACGAGCGCGTGCCCGTGCCCGGAATGGGATCTGAGGTTAGGTAACTGGACTGCTTATTGCTGGGGGATCAATTCGGCGTCGATGAGCCAGGACGTCCATTCGTCGGTCCAGTCTTCGTCGCCTATGCCGCCGATGAAGCGGGCGGTCTGATCGAAGAAGCCGTCGTCTGGAGCCGCCACGAAACCTGCGCGGAAGATCGGGCTGCCGTACTTGACCATGAAGCTCGGGTCGCCCCACTCGAACAGACGGGCGGTGAAACGCGGATCCACGGCTACGAAATTCGCACCCGCGCCCTTGCCGTTCGGCCCCTTGCGGCCGTTGGCGTACTCAACGGTGTAGCCGGAAGCCGCCTGGCCTTCGAGCGTATTCGCGGCGTTCGTGCCGAGGCCGTTGCCCCAGAGCATGATGCCGTCCATGCGCACGTTGCCAAGGTCGGCCTGCGCCTGAGTGGAGGCGTCCGAGATGTCCACGCCGGGGCTGTAGAAGTTGGTCACGACGATGTTGTTGAACGTGCCTCGCGAACCGCGGCGCAGGAAGATGCCGGGCGCGTTCGCTTCATCGAATCCGGGCTGGCCGCTGCCCACGAAGGTCAGGTTGTACATGGTCGGATTCGAGTAGGGCTCGGCGGCCTGGTTGTATTCGCTGTTGTCGCCTTCGATGCCACGGTTGCCGCGGGAATCGGGGCTCTGGTAGAAGAGGCCGTACTGGATGCGTCCGGTGTAGCCAAGCTGGAAATCGACGTAGTCATCGGCGCCCAGTCCGCCGACGAGGTACTTGGCGTCCATCGTGCCGCCGAACCATTCGAAGGAATCGTCGAGGCCGAAGATCGCCTGCAGATGGTGGGCAACGGTGCCCTTGCCGCAGCCGCCGAACGTGAACGAGTTCGTCTCGTTGTTGGGCGAGAGAATGGAGCCGGCATATTCGACGCGCACGTACTCGAGGGCGCCGCAGTTGTGGTTCGGATCCGAACCGCCGTAGAGGCCGTCGTCGTTCGCGACCAGACCTTCGATGTAGAAGGTTCCCGCCGCGTTGTTGCAGCCGCCGGCGCCGCAGATGCCGCCCGAGGT
>CAZVKC010000065.1:2940-6630 GCA_964627455.1 uncultured Solibacteraceae bacterium
GCGGTGTTGCCGGGAAGGTACGATTTGGCGCCGGTCTGGTTGTTCTGACGGAACGCAACGATCGAATAGGGATACTCGTCCCCGTTCTTCTTGATGGTCCACTTCAGCGTCGCTTTCTCGCCGGGCTGGTAGGTGTACTTATCCGACCAGATCCGGATCGACGCCGAAGGCTGCGCCCAGTTTTCCGGTGACGTCTGTGCGAAGGCGGCCGATACTGCCGCCAGTCCGCACAGAAATGCCATATGTATTCTCATGTAGTCTCCTCAGTCCAAAAAACGCTCGAACTGCTTGCATTGGGATTGCCGCTACCGGCTTAGAACACGGTCCAACTGACACCGGCTTGCACCGTGCGTCCGAGACGATAACTGCGTTGTAGAAAAGTACCCTGGGTCCAGTGATAGTGATTGTCGAGCAGGTTCTCTGCTTCGATTCGCAGATTCCACCGCTTCTTCTCGTCGAACGAGAACTGGTACACCGCGTCGAGCATGGTGTTGCCTTCCTGGTAGATGTCCGGAAGGCCGAACGTGCCGACGTCGGCGATGCGCCGCGACACCCAGTTGGAATAGAGCCGTGCGGAACTCCGCCATTTCGGCCGCGCCCATTCCATTGCAGCGTTCGCGATATAGCGGGACTGCCCGAGCAGGGGGCGGCTCTTCGAAGTCAGGAGCGCTGCGTCCGCCGGCGAGATATCGATTTGCGAATCGACGAAGGTGAAGTTCGACGACACGGCGAACTCGCGCAGCTTTCTGGAGAAGGATCCGAGCGCCCTGCGGAACTCCAGTTCGAAGCCGACGTTGCGGGCGCCCTGGGCGTTGACGAAAGTCTGGCGCAGGTCATTGGCGGGCAGAATGGTCTGCTCGATGGGGTTGTTGAAGGTCTTGACGAAGACACTCGCGGCGATCACCTGATTGCCGCCGGAGAAGTGTTCCCAGCGCAGGTCCGCGTTGTTGATGGTGGCGCGCTTGAGGTTCGCGTTGCCCTGTGTGACGAAGCCGCCGAGCGTGTTGTTGAAGTCGAAGGGGGACAGTTCTCGGAAGTCGGGACGCGACAGCGTGCGGCTGTAGGAGGCGCGAATATTGGTCTTCGCCGAGACCGCGTAGATCGCGTTGATCGCTGGAATCGGATCGCGATTCTGCAACTGCGCGACCACCGGGTGCGAGCCGGGCACGAGGTTGTCGATGGTGGTCACGATCTGGTTGGCGTCTTCGATCCGGACGCCGCCGACAAAACGCCATCTCGACCCCACCGCCAGATCGACCATCGAGTAGCCGGCGTAGATATCCATGCTGGCGGCGTACTTGTCGGTGCCGCGCGTGAACTCGGTGATCTGGAACCCGCTGGGACGGATGTTGCCGGGTCCGAACAGGAGGTTGCTGGGCAGGAAGAGGTCGAGCGTGGTCAACTGCTGCGGGATGAAGCGGAAGCGGCGGGCTTGGAAGTCGCGGCTGCGGATGGTGGCGCGGAATCCCGACTTGAAGAGGCCGCTGATCTTTCCTTTAAAGAAGGGGATGCTGTAGTCAACCTGGGGTTCGTAGATGCGGTCGCTGAGGTCGGAGAAGAAGCGCACGCCGGAAGATCCGAAAGACGAGAAGATGTAACGGCCGTTCGGCAGGAGTCCACGGAATACTTCGCGGAGGTCGGGTTCGTCGCGGTTGGATTTCGAGTAGGTGAACTGCCAGTGCAGGAGACTGTTCTTCAGCCGCGGCAGCGAGTGATCACCTTCGACGCCAGTCGAAAGGAGGTTCCGCTCGACCCAGCGAAGACGCTGTGAGTTGATGTTGGAATCGACGCCGCCGTCACGTCCGGCGAACTCGCGCGCGCTCTTTTCCGTATCGTGGGTCAGCGTGTTGCGGAAGATGAACTTGTGGTTGGCGTTGACGCGGAACGCCGCGTTGAAGACGGCGCCGAGGCGGGCCTGTTCGACGTATTCGCGGTAATCCGGGTATTCGGTGAAGATGACGGGGGATCCGGCGCCCTGGCGCAGGTAGCGCTGCAGTTCGTTGTGCGTCTGCGGCTGGTTGGAGAATGCGACGGCGCCGACGAGGCCGATGCGGCCGAAGGTTCCGCCTCCGGACGCGCTCACATCCATTGGCGGACGCATGGACCGGAAGTCGCGCGGTTCCCAGTTGTTGGAGAACGACCGGCCGAGGGCCTGCAGTTCCGCGGAGGTGAAGCGACCCGGGAAGAGGCGGGCATTGGCGGGGATCTGGCTGGGAAGCGAACGGGAGCCGTTGTCGAAGCCAAAGAAGTCGAGGATGCCGCCGCCGGGATAGGTGAGGAACCGGTTCAGCGTCGTCACCGAGTTGTAGCCGGACTTCATCGAGACATTGAAGGTCCGCTGGGTGGGGAATTCCACCGTCTGCAACTGCACGAGTCCGCCGGCGAATTCTCCAGGCAGGTCTGGTGAGTAGGTCTTCGCGATTTTGACGCTTTCGATCAGGCCGGAAGGAAACAGGTCGAGCGGAACGACGCGCTTTTCCGGTTCTGTGGTGGGGATGAGGGCGCCATTCAATTGGGTCGAACTGTAGCGTTCGCCGAGGCCGCGCACGTAGACGAAGCCTTCCCCGACGACGCTCACGCCGGTCACTTTCTCGAGCGCCGAGGCTGCGTCGCTGCCGACGCCTTCGGCGAGTTCCTGCCGGCTGATGCTGTCGCTCACTACGGCGGAAAGGCGGCGTTCCTGCAGAATGGCGTCCGCTGTCGCGCCGACTGCGTTCACCTTCTCGACCACGTCTACTGAAGTGACCGCGGACTTGTTGCTCATCACCGTGCTGGCGTCGAACGTTTCGCCGGCCACGACGTCCACTGAGGACAACTCGATGTCCGCATAGTTGGGATGAGTGAATTTCAGGGCATACTTGCCGGGCGAGAGGCTGATGCTGAAGCGTCCGTCGGAATCGGTCTGCTGGGAATTCGATGTGACGCCGTTCACCGAGAATGCGGCGCCGGCGACTGGCCTGCCTGTTTTGCTGTCAAAAATGACGCCGCTGACGGCTCCGGTCCTGCCCTGCGCGAAGAGCGGCTGTGGAAATCTGTAGAAGGCGAGGATCAGGAACAAAAAACCGAAGAAGTATCTGGGACTATGACGCGTAATGAAGGACACGAGTTGCCTTTTCCGCGGTTGCGCGGATCCCGGGATACACCCCGGAACGTTCGATTTTTGCGGGTTCGAAATAGTGAGTGTATTTTCACCAGATGAATCCGGAATTGCAGTTTTGTGAATAGCTGATGAACGAGTCACATCCCCAGGTAGCGGGACTTCGCCTTCTGCGGAACCCCGTCGAGATGTACCGCAACCAACACATCGAGAACGTTCGAGAACGAGGCGTCGCGATGCAGGGCGAGGGCCCGCGCACCGAGGCTCAGGTAGTGGCGCAACAGGACGGGCAGGCGCTTCTGATCCCACTCCAACTCCTGCAGCGCTTCGCCGAGTTGCCGTTCCGATGCGGCGGGGACTCGGGCGCGGCATGGAGTGGTCCACGGATGTTTGGCTTCCACGCTTGAGGCGAGGTCTGCGCTCCAGTGATGGCGTTTGAGAAATTCGGCGATGAGGGCGCGGGATTCCAGGCGGTATGCGGCGCTGATGCTGACGGCGCCGTAGAAGACCCGCAAATCCGGCCTTTGCCGGGCTACCGCGCCGATTCCTTTCCAGAGCAGCAACAGCGGCGCGAATTCACGCTGGCATTCCAG
>CAZVKC010000065.1:6730-40741 GCA_964627455.1 uncultured Solibacteraceae bacterium
TGGAATTTCGCCGCCGGGCGCGCAGTAGACCTGCCACTCGCCTTGTGCGAGCAATTGCGCGGACGCCGGGAGTTGTGAAATCTCCCGCTCGAGAGCGGCTGGGTTTTCCGCCGGCGCAATTGCCGCTCGCGGGACGGGCGGGCGCAAGGGCAGGGAAGGCCGGCGCTGATCCGGGGCCAGATGTTGGACACGCCATTGCAAATATTCCGTGGCGCCCGATTCCTGATGACATTCCTGCAATCGCTGCGGCGTTACGGGGAGTCCGATGCGAACGGGGATGCTTCGCCCGCGCTTGTTGACCAGTTCCCACGGGAGCAGTGCGGTGCGGATGCGAGGATGCACCAACCCGGCGAGATGAAAAGCCGGACCGTTGGTCCCCTCGATGCGCACGGGCAATACGGTCGCTCCGGTTTTCAAGGCGAGGCGGGCGGCAGTGTCTTTCCAGCGCGGTTCGTGGATGCCTCGCCGGGTGAGATCTAGCGCCGCGACGGCGCCGGCCGGGAAGACGACGAGCGCCCCGCCGGACTGCAGCCAGCGCAATGCCTCCCGCACGGATCCGAGATTTTCCGGGGCCTTCGCGCCATCCTCGTCGAAGGGATTTACGGGGATCACGGCGTCGCCCGGCGAGAGTCCGGCGAGCAAAGAGTTCGCGAGGAAGCGCACGTCGCGGCGGACGCGCGACAGAATCGATCCGAGAATGAGGCCGTCCGCCAGGCCGTGCGGATGGTTCGAAACCACGACGAGCGGGCCTTGCTTCGGAATGCGCGCCAGTTCGTTCCCGGCTGCGGTCCAATGCAGATCGAGGCTTTCGAGGGCGGATTCGAAGAAGCGGCACGCGCCGGCATCATTGCCGGCGATCGCGCGGTTGCGGATGTCCACGACTTCGTCGACGTGGAGCGCCCGCATCAACGGATTGCGGGCGAAATCCAGCACGCCGCGCTGTACAGCGGTTCGGAATGGATCGAAGATCCCGGACGGGTTCATATGGAAGTCCTCGTGTCTGCTCAGATCGAATCGAGGGCCTGCGGCAGTCGCAGGCAGAGGTTGTGTACCGCATTGCGCAACGGCGCGGAACGCGCGACTCGCAAACTCGCGTCGAACGCGCGAATAACCGTGGGCGGCTGGTCTCCCCAGATCTGCCGGAATGACAGGACTTCGCCGCCGGGATACCGGTAGAACGCGCGGTCGATCCATTCGGTCCAGCCGTAGCGATGTTGTTCGTAAGGCTGCAGGGTGTCGACGACGTTGCGGGTGATGCGCCATTTGTGCGATTGGCGATATGCGGCGGCGATCCAGACGGTGCTCCAGCCTTCTTTGATCTCGCTCGAAAACTCGTCGAAACTTTTGGCGTTCGACAGGTTCAGGACGGCGTTGGGTTCGAGAGCGTGACGATCGCCGCCGGCCACCACGGGTTTCGCGAAGGTTTCAGCGAAGCGAATGGCGAGGCGGTTTTCGCTCCACGGCCGCAAGCCGTTGATCTCGACCGCGTGGACACAGCGGCTGTAGGTGCGCAGGAATTTCTCCGCCGCCTGCTGGTGGATGCTCTCGCCGACGCCCATTTCGTCCCACATCGGGTGGTTGAAGACGACCAGCATGCCGGGCACAGTCCGGAACCAGGAGAGGATGCCGGCGAGCACGGGTTCCGAGGGACTGGCGGTGAAGGCCGCGATCACTTTCATGATGTCGCGGGCTTCGAGCGGGGGAAGATTGTGCAGACCGATGTGAAAGAAGGTCGGGCCGTAGGGGACGGTCCACTCGACCGATACGGGGATGTCGAGATCGGGTTCGACGGTGCGGAGCGTGACGGGCGCCTCGATGGTGTCGTGATCGGTGAGCGAGACGATCGGCCGCATGCCGAGCTGTTCGATCTGCCGCGCTTCGACGCGGTAGGCCTCGACCGGGCCGAGAGGCGGGGTCCACCAGCCGTTCTGGAGGTCGAGGGTACGGCCGTGATGGTTCCGGTATTTCCGCTCGCCGCGGTCGAGGATCGCCTTGATCAGGGAGGAGCGCGACGCGAACTTGTAGATGAAATCCAGTGATTCCCTGGAATGGAGGGTGTGCGAGTGCATCGACACGCCGGTCTGAAAGGAGGGAGCGAATGGTTCGTGGATCCACTCCCGGAGAAAGCGCGTAGCCGCCATGAGGAGAGCATCGCGGATTCTGCTGAATTGCTCATGTACGGGCGGTAAATATCGCGTGAAACAGTTTGTGTGTGAATTGTTTTATTGGTGATCGCGCAGGGACGTGTGGAGCCAGGGCATGAAGACCGGCAGTTCCGACTCGCGGATCAGCAGGATTTGGGACGTGGGTTTGCCGGGCTGGCCGGAACCCATCGCCAGCATCAAGCGGTCCGGGCCGAGGCGGCGCAGGCGCACGCTGAACTGCGGTTTGCCGTCGCGGATCCAATGGTGGACCTCGGTGAGCCTGGCGGGGAACAGGCCATCGACATTCTCCTGGAACTCGTAGTTCCGGGCAATGCTGACGATGCGGTTGTCCTTGCGGCGAATGCAGATGACGTGGCTGAATTCGTGTTTGTCGACGACGCTGATCTGGAACTGCCAGATGAGGAAGTCCGGGCCCATTTCGGCGACTTGCGCGGGCTGTCCCAGCTTTTCGATGAGTTGCGCCGGCGTCTCGTCGAGGGTGAACCAGAAGAGATAACCGCCCTGATAGCGCGGATCCGACGAGTGCCGGTGCCACGGCTGCGAGGCAGGGTCGGGAGTAGCGGCGGGCGGCTGCGAAAAAAGGGGCGCTACGGCCATAAAAGCCGTGAGCGCCCGGAGTCTGAGTCGATTTGTCAAGGTCTGCGTCTTATTTACCAATGGTGCGGGGAAGGCGTTCGTTGCCGAGGATGAGGTCGAGCGACTTGTCGAGGTCCGACGTATCACCGAGTGCAGCGGCCATCTTGAAGAAGATGTCCGTTTGATCCATGTAGCCGGTGAACAAGAGCGCGCCGGGACCTTCAGCCGTCACGGGAACGCTCGAACCGGTGTGGTCTCCGGTGCGGAATCCCACGGCGAGGCGACGCAGGATGCCGCTGCCGTTCGACGTGTTCAAGGGGTAGCCGGACTTCTGGTCCATCGGGTAGGCGGGGAATCCGTAGTAAGTGCTCTGGGAACTCGAGGCGGGATCCGATGCGCTGTTCACGGCGGCGTAGGAACCGGGCGCGCCGCCCTGGCCGGAGTTATTGCCGGCGCCGGTGCTGCCGTTGATGTAGGGCAAGCCGGCGCGGGCGTTCGAATAGGAGTCTCCGTAGACCGTAAAGCTCTGTTCGCCACGGGAGGTCGAGTAGGTCACCTTTTCGCTCTTGCTGCGGTTGAAGTATTCGGCATCGGGTGTGTTGCTGACGCCGATGATGTGCATGGATTGGTCGTGATCCGCGGTGACGACGATGAGCGTGTCCTTCGTCGTGCGGCGGGACGCCCAGGAGCGGGCCCAGCCGACAGACTTATCCATTTCGATCGTGTCCCAGATCGTGCCGGCCGCCTGGTTGGGATGCGACTGCTTGTCGATGGAGGCGGCTTCGACCATCAGGATGAAGGGCTGGCCCGCGAACGATCCGCTGAGGGCTTCGACTGCTTTCTGCGTCATGAGGTCGAGCATCGGCTGGTCGGTAAAGCCCTGCAGGTTCGCTTCGGGTTCGGAGGCGGGCCGGGGTAGGCCCAGTTTGTCGTATGCGACATCCATGTTGGAATCGCTGGCTGCGATGCCGCTGCTGTTGACGGCCGGGGTGGGATTGCCGCGGAAAAGTCCGAGCACACGCTCGCCGATGCCCACGTTGCGGAGTTCGGAGGCGGAGCGGACATAGCGGTAACCCTTGGCCTGAAATTCTGCGATGAGGTCACGCTGGTCCGCGCGGCCGGAGGGCACGAACTGATCACGCCCGCCGCCCAGGATCACATCGAAGGCGGGCTGGCCGTTCAACATCGGATTCTCGAGATACTGGCGGGCGATTTCCGCGCGCGTCTGGCGGAAGCCCGTGTACGCGCCTTCGACAGCGGGCGTGGCGTCGGTGATGTCTGCTGTGGAGACGATGCCGGTGCGGTAACCGTGCCGGCGCTTCAGATACTGCCAGAGATTCTCGACGCGGGGATTGTCGAGGATGAACGGCAGCGTCGTGAGGTTGGTTTGACCTGTAAACCGCCAGCGGCAATCGGTGCCGTCAGCGAAGACATTTACGGCGTTGAGAAAGCTCTTGTTGCCGCTTGCCCACGAGGTTCCGGTATTGGCCGAATCGGGAACGACCGAGTCCGAGCCGTAGGTCATCGACATGCCCGAGACCGGCATTTTGTCCATTTCCAGCAACTGGTCGAAGAAGCCTTCCCGTAGGCCGGACTTTCCGTTTGCGTCGAGCACCGAGCGGTAGACGAGGCGGGCCGCGTCGCGATAGGCGGTTCCCATCGCGTCACCGATGAAGAGGATGATGTTCTTGCGCGGACCCTGCAGCGCGAACGGGCGGACGGTGATGTCGCGGGAATCGCTGACGGTTGCTCCGTTCACGTTAGCGGTGACGGTCAGGCGGACCGTTCCTGGAGTTTCGAAAGATTGCAGGTTCGCGCGCAGCACGAGATCCTGCGACGTATCGCAGTCGAGTAGCGCGGCTTCCGGCCTGGAGAAGCGCGAGGTCAGGTCGACATCGCCGGCCTTGACGCTGAGCCCGGTGATGGCGGACGCATTGCGCACCTCGATGACGAGGTCCACGTACTGACCCTGGAGGAGGCGGGTGCGCTCCGGCAGGGCGAAGCGGATGTTGGGGGTCGATTGAGCGAGCAGTGAGACGCCGCCGAGGAAGGCGAGTGCGAGAGATCGCAACGGATGGTTCATGGGGTTCCTGGAGAGTTCAGGGTATCGGTCGCGCCTGTCGGGCTCGTGAAAAAGAAATGAAAAGATCGTGAATCGGGAATGGATTGGTTATTCGGACGCCGGAATTCGGGTTAGAGGGGGATGTCGGGCATGGCCATTGTCCGCCACATGTGGGCGGTGGGGCTGTTGTCGAAGCCCAAGCCTTCTTTGGGCTGTTTGAAGTGGCGTCCGATGATGTCGGTGAACTTCTCGGGTTCGACGACGTGGTTGGGATCGAAGGAGTAGAGATCGTTGACCGTGATCAGGCGGGCGGCCATGTACCACTTGTGCCTGCGGCAGTGATCGTAGGCGGCCTGGATGTACGGGGGCGGCGTGTAGTCCTTGCCGAAGATGATCCGGTAGAGGCCGGGGTACTCGTAGCCGGCTTTGGGATCCGGGAAGAAGCGCAGGGCCTGGTGATAGCGGATCGCGAAGGTCACCTTGGGGGAGACGTATGGTTCGAATAGCTGGGCGCCCCAATATCCGTGGTCCGTGCGCATGAGGGCGTGGGCGACGTCGTGGATGAGGCAGGCGAAGACGATGTCCTCGGGCATGCCATTTTGCAGGGCTTTGTCGGCGCTCTGCAGGACGTGCGTGGCCGGGGCGAAGCGGAGCTTGAAGAAGTCCATCAGCGTGGGCCTGGCGGGGAGGGGCGGGAGCTTGGGGACGGTGTCGGGTTCCCCGGGGTAGCGGTTGCCGAGCGGGGTGGAAGCGCCGACGGAGAAGAGGCTGCCGACGCCGCGGCGGAAGGTGCGGGTCGGGATCTGGTCCTCGATCTCCTGCATGGTGGGGGCGATGGGCGAGATCCCGAGGCGCTTGGCGAAGGCGGCGTCGAGTTCCTGCTCGAGGTAGGATTCGAGGGCTTCGGCCTTTTCTTCGGCGTCCATCTTCTCGACCGTGGCGAGGCCGCCCAGCGCCACGATGACTTTTCGCCGGTCGATTTCCATGCTGTTAGTGTAGTCCGGCGGCGGGAGGGCTGAGAAAGGACAAGGGGCCGCCCCTTTCGGAACGGCCCCCTACGCTTTACCCCAAAGCGAGATCGTGATTACTCTTCGACGTTGACCCGGACCGGCTGCTCGACGAACTTCGGATCGATCGCGTTCGTCATGATCATGAGCCGGTAACGGCCATTGATGCCCTTGGGCACCTTGAACGTGATTTCCGTGTCCGCCTGCTTCAGCATGTCGACCTTGACGTCGTCCTTGCCGTTGGTCAGGTACAGTTCCAGGATGAATTTCTTGCCGAGGTTCGTGCCCGATGCGACGATCTCGTCGCCGGCCTTGGCGTCCATCGGATTCACCGATTGAATCAGAGCCCGAACTTCGTCGCCTTTGTCATCCGCAGCCGCACGGAGGGCAACTCCGGAGAATAGAATGAAAACCGCTACAAGAGCAAATAGCCATCGGAAAGACCGCATGGGTTGTGCCTCCTTACACGTCCTCCCTACATGCACGTCAGGTACCACGAAAATCCCGGTGTTTTCGCTCGGGAAGATGCGCTTAGCCCCAACCTGTTGGGGGAAAGCGGGTGAAAAGAGCCAACTGCTGGCGTCCCGTGCGGTTGTGCGATCCTTGAGTTTCCGGCCTGCCATGTCTCGTCGTCCCTACGCCCTCTCGCTGCTGCTGGTTGCCGGCGCAGTCGTAGCGTCTGCTCACCCGATGGGCAATTTCTCGGTCTCCCATTACACGCGGTTCGAGGTGGGGGACGGAACCGTGAGGATTCACTACGTACTCGATCTCGCGGAACTGCCGAGTTTCGAGCTGCTGCAAAAGTGGGGGCTGAAACAGGACGCGACGCGCGAACAGGTGCGGAAGCACGCCGTGGCCGAGATGCGCGAGTGGACCTCGAAGGGATTGCGGTTCCGGTCCAATGGCGCGCCGGTGACGGCTCGTGTGCTGGACGCGGAGGCGACGACTGGGGCGGGCGCCGGTGCGATGCCGGTCTTCCGGATCGCGGCGAATTTGGTGATCGATGGGGTGCGGCCCGGAGTGCTCGAGTTCGAGGACTCGAATTATCCCGACCGGGCGGGTTGGAAAGAGATCGTGCTCGCCGGCGGTGGGGAGGATCGGAGCAAGGCGCTGACGGCGTACCCTGCCGGCGCCACCGGGGATCCCGCGGCGGCCGTTGGCGCTCCGCAGGATTTGCGGGCACGGCTGGAATGGGGTCCGGCGGCTGGGGCCGCGACTTTGCGCGTCGACGGGAGTCCGCAGAAGGCGGCGGCCGGGGCTGGTGTTGACGCTGGGGTTCCGCGGGCGAAGGGCGAAGTCGCCAAGGGAGACTCGCTCTCGGCGCTGGTGTCGCAGAAGGATTTGTCGCCGGCGGCGCTGCTGGTGGCGCTGGCGCTGGCGTTCGGGTTCGGATGCGCACACGCGATGACGCCCGGGCACGGGAAGACGATGGTCGCGGCGTATCTGGTGGGGGAGCGGGGGACGGCTTGGCACGCGATCCTGCTGGGACTCACTACGACGTTCACGCACACGGTGTCCGTGTTCCTGCTGGGGATCGCGATGTACTTCCTGGCCGGGTCGTTCGCGCCGGAGAAGGTGACGCGGATCCTGGAGTTCGTATCGGGATTGTCGATCGCGGTGCTGGGGCTGTGGCTGGTGTATCAGCGCGTGCTGCGGCTGACCGGCGGGGTCGATCATCATCATCATCATCATCATCATCCCGGGCATTCGCATGGGCACGGCCATGGACACTCGCATTCGCATTCGCACGAACAAGGGGGGGACGGCGAGGTGACACTGGGGAGCCTGCTTGCGCTGGGGGCCAGCGGGGGACTCGTGCCGTGTCCATCGGCGCTGGTGCTGCTGTTGAGTTCGATTGCGCTGGGACGTGTGGGGCTGGGGTTGGTCCTGCTGGTGTCGTTCAGTCTGGGGCTGGCGAGCGTGCTGGTGGCGATCGGGATGGCGGTGTTGTTTGCGAAGAATCTGCTGCCGGCCGGGGTGGCGTCGGCGGACAACCGGTTCTTCCGGTGGGTTCCGGTGCTGTCGGCGTGCGTGATCGTGATTGTCGGCTTAGTACTAACCGGAGTTTCCCTGGGGCTTGTAAGATCCGCCATCTAGCGGCAGGTAAGAAATACGGTCTGGTTTTGGAAGTGGCTGATATATAATGGGTTGGTGTTTGGTGGCTCGATTGCACAAGCTGAGGGCATGAGACCCGAAAACTTCTTCAAATACACATTTGCTACTGCTCTGTTGCTGGTTGCCTCGGTCGGATGCGGCACTTCGGCAAAGAAGGCTGACGTCGCAGAAACCAAGCCCAACGAAGAGGCGGGCAAGGCCGCTGGCGCTGCTGGCGCTGCTGCGGCTGGTGCTGCTGGCGGTTCGGCGGCGAAACGGTCCCCCGTGGTGGAACAGCCGGCTCCGATTACGCTGGCGGCGGGGACGAAGATTACGGCGCGCATGTCGTCTGGTTTGTCGACCAAGACTGCCGCGGCGGGACAGACGTTTGCCGCGGAATTGTCGCAGCCGCTGGTAGTCGATGGCCGCGAGGTCTTTCCGAAGGGCACGACGGTGACTGGAATGGTGGTGGATTCGAATCCCGGCGGACGCGTGAAGGGTGTGGCGCATTTGTCGATCCGGCTGACGGAGATCCGGCCCGAGGGCCTGGCGCCGGTGAAGATTGCGACGAATGCTCCGACGTTTAACGCGAAGTCGACGAAGAAGAAGGATGGCGTCATGATCGGGATCGCGAGCGGCGTGGGCGCTGCGATTGGAGCGATTGCCGGCGGAGGCAAGGGCGCGGCGATCGGCGCGGGCGCAGGGGCCGGCGCGGGTACGGCTGGGGTCCTGGCGACGCGCGGGGATGCGGCGGTGCTGCCGGCGGAGACGGTGGTGACGTTCTCGCTGCGGGATCCGGTGACCGTGACGAAGATCTAGTAACGGTTTCTGACTTGAGGACTTCGAGGGCGGCGCTTTACGCGCCGCCTTTGCTTTTTGGGGCTAGCGCTTGTAGCCGATCATCCGGAGGAAGGCGTGCCGCTTCTTGGCGTCCTCTTCGCTTTCGACTCCCTTGGGGGATTCGCCGTCGATGACTCCCAGGATGCCGCGGCCCTGGGCGGTTTCGGCTACGATCACTTCCACCGGATTCGCTGTGGCGCAGTAGATGTTGCAGACTTCCGGCGTTTCGGCGATGCGGCGGAGGATATTGATCGGGTAGCCGTTCTGCATCGCAACGACGAAGATGTGCCCGGCGGCGATCGCCTCGGCGTTGCGGGTGGCCAGCGCCTTGAGGTTCGCGTCATTGCCGTCCACGCGGATGAGGCAAGGTCCCGAGGCTTCGCTGAAGGCGACTCCGAATTTCATCTGCGGGACCGTGTTCACGATCGCTTCGTAGATATCTTCCACGGTCTTGATGAAGTGGCTCTGGCCAACGATGATGTTGCCGCCATCTTCCGGGATTTCGAGACGCACTGCCTTGAGTTCCATCACCTCTCACTATAATCGTTGAAGGTGACACTCAGCGACGCCGCACTGCTGGCGCACATCACGAAACTGCCCCATGCGAGGGCGACGTTCAAGCAACTCGTCAAGGAATTGCGGGCGAACAGCGGAGAGGAGCGCGAGAACCTCGATCTTGCACTCGACCGGCTGACCAACCGCGGGGACCTGATCGAAACGCGCGCCGGCCACTTTGTCGTGGCGAAGTTGAGCCGGGAATTCGCGGTGGGTCCGCTGCGGATGCACCGTGACGGCTACGGGTTCGTGCGCGACATCTACATCCACCGGGATTCGGCGCGGCAGGCGATGCACGGCGACATGGTCGTGGTGAAGATCGGGCGCATCGACGAGAACGGACGCGGCGACGGCGAGATCGTTCGCGTGCTGCGGCGCAAGCATCCTACCGTGGTGGGAGAGTTTCGGATCGGCCGGCAGGGATGCTTCGTCGTGCCGCATGAAGAGCGGATCCAACAGTGGATCGATATTCCTCCGGGGATGGAACTGCCGCCGGCGCGGGAAGAAGGCGAAGCCTCAGTCGATCGGGTGGGCGTGAAACAGGTTCGCGTGGAAAAGGTGCAGGACCTCGACCACATGATCGTAAACGTCGAGATCCTCGAGTACGGCGAACAGGGCGATCATGCGGTGGGCCGGGTGGTGGAAGTGCTGGGCAAGCCCGATGATTTCGGCATCGACGTCGAGATCATGATCCGCAAGCACCATATCCCGCATGAGTTCCCCGCCGACGTGATTCGCTCGGCGCGCACGATGAGCGCGGAGATCAGCGAGGCGGAACTGGCGAAGCGCCGCGACTTCCGCGGACTCGACATCGTGACGATCGACGGCGAAACGGCGCGCGATTTCGACGACGCCGTGCTGGTCGACCGGCTCGATAACGGCAACTATGCGCTGCAGGTGCATATCGCGGATGTGAGCCACTACGTGCGTCCGGGGTCGCCGATCGATGTCGAAGCGACTTTGCGCGGGACGAGCGTCTATTTTCCGGATCGCGCGGTGCCGATGCTGCCGGTGGAACTTTCCACCGACATTTGTTCGCTGCGCCCGCAGCAGGACCGGCTGGTGATGAGCGCGCTGCTCGAGATCGATCCGCGGGGCGACATCGTGGCGCAGGATTTCTGCCGGGGCGTGATTCGCAGCGTCGAGCGGATGACGTACACGGCTGTGCACAAGGTGCTCGAGGATGGCGATCCCGAACTGCGGCAGCGGTATGAACGGCTGATTCCGAGGTTCGAGGTGATGCGCGACCTCGCGCTCATTTTGAACCGCAAGCGCGTACGCCGCGGGTCGATCGATTTCGATCTGCCGGAACCGTTGATCGAGTTCGACGAGTTCGGCGAGATGACTGGCGTGAAGCGGGCGCCGCGGAACATCGCGCACCGGTTGATCGAAGAGTTCATGCTGGCGGCGAATGAGGCGGTGGCGGCGCACCTCGAAGAGCACGCGGAGGCCTCGGTGTACCGCATCCACGAGAAGCCGGATCCGAAGCGGGTGATGGAGTTCGAAGAGGTTGCCGTGCAGTTCGGCTATTCGCTGGGCTTCGGCGCGATGCCCGTGAAGCGGCACCGCGTTGTCGACCGCAAGCGGGACGGGCGCAAAGTGCACCGGGACATCACGCTCGCGGATCCGGAACTGAACATCACGTCGCGCAATTACCAGAAGCTCATTTCGCAGATCGAGGGGAAGCCGGAGGAGCGGATCCTCAGCTATCTCATGCTGCGGTCGCTGAAGCAGGCGCGGTACAGCGCGGAAAATCGCGGCCATTTCGCGCTGGCGGCAGGATCGTATACGCACTTCACCTCGCCGATCCGGCGGTATCCGGATTTGCTGGTGCATCGCATTCTCGGGGCGCTGCTCGATGAGAAGGATCAGGCGTTGTACGATCTCGGCGAACTGCACGAGTTGTGCGATTCGTCGTCGGAAAGCGAGCGCCGGGCGGCGGAGGCGGAGCGGGAACTCGTCGAGTGGAAGAAGTCGAAGTTCATGATCGATCGCGTGGGCGAGGACTTCGACGCGCTGATCATTTCGACGCAGCGCTTCGGGTTCTTCGTGGAACTCGAGGATCTGTTCATCGAAGGGCTGGTGCCGATCGAGACGCTGCGCGGCGACCGGTTCCACTATCACGAGAATACGCGGAAGATCATCGGCGAGCGTTCGCGGCGGGAGTTCTCGATTGGCGATGAAGTGCGGGTGTGTCTGGATCGGGTGGACGCCGTCGAGAAGAAACTGCAGTTCTCGTTGATCGAGCCGGAGACGCGTTCCCCGCGGAAGCAGCGTAAGAACAAGTATCCGCGCTAGGCGGAGAGTTTGCGGACCAGGGCTTTGACGCCGTCGGCGCAGAGAGCGGCGGCGTGCTTCGAGGCAGGTTCGAGTCCACCGACGGCTTCTTCGACGTGGGACGCCTGGATGGCGGCGGCTTCGGCGAGGGTGCGGTTGTGCAGGAGTTCGGTGAGCGCGGATCCGGCGGCGATGGCGGCGGTGCAGCCGCGGGTCTTGTAGCGGATCTCGCGAATCACGCCGTTGTCGAGGAGCGCGGAGAGCCGCAGGATGTCGCCGCAGGCGGGGTTCATGACCTCGACGGAGACGGCGCCGGGGAGATCGAGCGCGCCGATGTTGCGCGGGTTCTGAAAGTGGTCCAGCAGGCGCTCGCTGTGCATCAGTTACATTGTACGAATACAACTCATGCAGCTTGATTCCCGCACGGTTCACGCACCGGATTTCGGGCAGACCTGGATTAACTCGGGTCCCCTATCGTTGAAGGCCCTGCGCGGGCAGGTGGTGCTGGTGGACTTCTGGGATTACACCTGCGTCAACTGCATTCGCACGCTGCCGTATCTGCGCGAGTGGCACAGACGGTATAGCTCGAAGGGACTGACGATTGTCGGGATCCACGCGCCGGAGTTTTACTTTGCGAGCGTGCCGGAACTGGTGCAGTTGGCGGCGCGCGAATTCGGGCTCGAGTATCCGATTCTGCTCGATAACGACTACCAGGCGTGGCAGGCGTTCGCGAACCGGTACTGGCCGGCGAAGTACCTGATCGATACCGAAGGCTACATCCGGTATTTTCATCCCGGGGAAGGGAATTACGGGGAGACCGAGACGGCGATCCAGATGCTGCTGCGGGAGCGGGATCCGCGGGTCGCGCTGCCTGCGATCATGGCGCCCCTGCGGCCGCTCGATGCGCCCGGCGCGATTCAGGCGTGCCAGCGGCCGACGCCGGAACTGTATCTGGGGTCGAAGCGGGGGCGGATTTCGAATCCCGGCGGGATGCAGGAAGACGGCGCCGCGCATGAGTACCGGTTCGCGGGACCTCAGCCTCCAACGGATGACGAGGCCGAGTTCGACGGTGCGTGGATCGTGCGTGAGGATTCGTCGCAGGCCGTTGGGGAGGGTTCGCGGCTGCGGTTCCGGTATTCGGCGGCGGAGGTGAACGTGGTGCTGGCGTCGAGCGCGGAATGTCCCGTGGCGCGCCTGGACATCGAAGAAGACGGAGGTCCGCTGGCGGCGGATGCGCGCGGCGAGGATGTGCGGGTGGATGCACAGGGGCGCACCTATGTGGAGGTGTCGCGTCCGCGGATGTATTCGCTGGTGCGGCGTGACCGGTATGTTTCGAGAGTGTTAACTTTGAGTACGCGTTCGCGAGGGCTGGAGGTTTTCGCGTTCACGTTTATCAGCTGCGTATGACGACACCGAGCAAGCCAAGAGGAATTGTCGTGGCCGCCGTGATGGAGCGGGACGGGCTGATTCTGGCGTGTCAGCGGAAGAAGGGCGACCGCCACGAATTGAAGTGGGAGTTTCCGGGCGGGAAAGTGGAACAGGGCGAAGATCCGGCGAGTGCGCTGCGGCGGGAACTGTCGGAAGAGTTGGGGATCGATGCAACGATCGGCCGGGAGATTTCGCGGTACGAGTTCGCGTATCCGGGCAAGGCGCCGATCGAGTTGATCTTTTTCGAAGTCACCAGCTATCGCGGGGATCTCGAGAATCGGATTTTCGCCGAGATCCGCTGGTGCTTGCCGCAAAGCCTGCCCGGCATGGATTTCCTCGAGGGCGATATCGACTTTGTCCGCAGGCTGGCTCGCAAGAAGTCGCCGCGGCTGATGCGCGCGCGAATCTAGGGAATCCGGAATTCGAGGCCGCGCTCTTTGTTGAGGCGGACAGAGAATTCACGATCGATCCGGTCCAGAGAAATCCTGTTGTGACTGCTCTCGCGCGTGATGTAGTGCAACGTGTCGCCTTCCACCCAGAACGCAAGAGCCGGCATGATGTTGCCCTCTTTCATTGCGATCAGGAAGATGGTCGGCTTGTCCTCTTCGAGCGCCGCGCGTGGACCCGTGCGGTTCTCGTAAACCTTTAGCGAGGATTCCTGCTGTTGGCTTTCTGCGGCGGGCGGCGGCAGGTTGTTGTATTCGCGCACCACCGGCGCAATTGTATCGGGCTTGTAATTCTGGTTGATGATCACCACCGGCGGTTGTTGCTGCGGCGCATACTGCGCGTCCGGCGCCATCACGACGCCCGGATCATAGCCATAGCCATAACCGTACGGATAATAAGCCGGGGCTGCCAGCACCGGGTAGGGGACGATCACGGTGCGCCCGCCGCCGTAGCCTCCACGGCCATAGCCGGGGGCGCGGCCTGGAATGGGTCCGGGCGGGGGAACGCCGCGAACCGTCGCGCCCAGGGCGCTGCCGAAACTCGTGTTGCCGAATCCCGTGGGTAGCGGTGCGATTGTCGGATGTCCGGGAGCGCCGCCGGGGAAGAGGATGTTGCCGAAACCCGCACCCGATGCTCCGGATGCGCGCCAACCACCTCCACCACCGCCGAAACCGGCGCCACCTCCGCCCCGGCCGTGCTGGCCGAACAGCGCGAAGGACCCGAGCAGAAAGCCAAGCATCAAAACACGAGCAGACATGGTTGTGTCACCACCTACCCAGAGATTACCATTCCAGGCGCGCGTTGACCTGCACCTGCCGGGGACGCATGCCGAAGCCTCCGTACGAACTTTGCAGTGAGGCGATGCCGTCGGTTCCCGGCACGTTGAGTCCCTGGGTGTTGAAGAGATTGAAGACGTCGAAATTCAGGCGCAGCCGCACCCGTTCGGTGACGTTGAAGAACTTCAGCATCGAGGCGTCCTGCGTCCAGTTGTAGGGACCCAGGCGCGACTGGTTGCGGAACGGATGCAGGCCGGTGTCAGGCGTGACCTGCTGGCGCGCGCCGTTCTTCAATGTGAGGGTGACGGTGTTGGTGTCCCAAAGCGTGGATCCGGGCTCGCCGGTCTGTCCGCCTTTCGGCCAGGGATTCACGGGCGATTGCACGGGCTTGTAATCCGCTGGCAGGCCGTACACGCCATTGCGGAGCCCCGCGGCGTTCTTGCTGTTGATGAAGCGCTCGCTGATGTAGCCGTTGAAGAACAGGTAGCCTTCGAAGCAGCGCTCGTCTTTCGGATTCGTCGCCGTGGCGGGCGTCGCGCGGCAATCGGTGATGCGATATTTCTTGCCGTAGACCTGCAGGTCGTTGAAGGTCCCCCAGTTGTTGGTGGGCAGCGAGAACCAGGTGCTGACGATGGTGCCGGATCCGGCGAGTTTCCAGCCGCCGATGACGGCATTTACGAACGTGTTCACATTTTTCGCGAAGTGCTGGCGGCGGCCGAAGGGGAGGTCGTAGCTGAAGTTCCAGCGCCAGCGGTGTTTGGGGATGCCGAGGTCGCGGGTGTAGTTGAGGAAGCGGTTCAATTCATCCTCGTTGGTGGGCACGGCGCCTGGCTGGAACGCTTCTGGCACGCTGCCGACGCCGTCGCGGAACGAGTTGCCGGCGAGGCGCAGCGAATTGGTGAGCGTGTAGAAGGCCTGGAAACCGAGTCCCTTGCGGAAGCGGCGTTCGACCTCGACCGTGAACGATTCGGTGTTGATGTATCCGGTCTTGGTGAGGAAGCGAACCTGCGTGTACGCGTTCTGATCGTAGGGGCGGCGCGCGACGGCGGAAAACGCGCCGGTGGGCAGCGGTTCGAGACGGGTGCTGTACCAGTTCCAGTCGGTTTGCTGCGGGTTGATATCCATCAACTGGTCCGCGTTGACGCCGTGCTTGCCGTTGTAACGGACGCGCAGCACGGTGGTGGCGTTCAGTTGCTTTTCGAGGGCGAGGTTCCACTCGTGGACCCGGAGGTTGGGAAAGCGTTCGTCGATGCCGACTACGCCAATGCCGCGGCCGACGGGGTTCGGCTGGTTGAGGTCGACGACGTTGGAAGAATTGGATCCCGCAACGATCGTGGGCACCGTGCGGAGCAGGTAGTTGTTGAGACCATCCGGGGTCCTCGCCGAGCTGTTGTAGTCGCGGGTAATCGTCGCGCGAAACGGGGCCTGGCCGGAGAACTGGGCGAGCAGGGTCCGCATCGGGATCGCGGAGATGTAGAGTCCATAGCCGCCGCGGATGACCATCTGCTTGTTGCCGTCGAACGCCGTGTAGACGAAGCCCATGCGCGGTCCGATGTCGAAGTAGTTCGACGGGAATAGGTTCTCGCGGCGCTTCAGTTCCTCGGCTGTCTTGAAGGTCACGCCGACATTTTCGAAGACTTTCACGACCTGCGGCGTCGTGAACCCGCCGTCGTAGTAATACTGCAGCGGCCGGGGCAGGACGAGCGAGTGCGTCGCACGATCGAAACCGTTCAACTGGAAGTTATCTTCGCTCATGGCCGGGTTGATGTCCCAGCGGACGCCGGGCGTGAGCATCAGCCGGTTGGACACCTTGTAGGAATCCTGCACATAGCTGCCGATGTTGTAGTTGGTCAGGCGCATGTAATTGCGCTTGAGTCCGACGGTGTAGACGGCGGCGTGTCCGAGAAAAAAATTGGCCGCGTCGTAGCCGGTGAGTTGCGTCGCCTGCGGATTGGTGGCCGTGCTGAGCGGATTCTGCAAGGCAGTGGCGCCGCTGTTGAAAGTCGCGGATCCGGAGATATCGCCCTGGTCCGGCAGCAGGTGCTGGCGCTCGCCGAAGTACGACCACCCGAACTGGATGTTGTGCGTCTTGCGGATGTACGAGTAGTTCTGCTGCAGGCTGAGGATCCGGCTGGTGAGCGCGCGGCGGTTGTCGCCTTCGCGATAGGTCATGAAGCTCAGGCTGCTGAGCGCGGGCCAACCGATTTCGCCGTACGGGTTCGGAAGCCCGAGTTCCTTCGACCAGTCCTTCTGGGCGTCGGCGGCTCCCGTGATGGTTTTCGTGCTCTGCCAGGTTTGCGCGGCGAGCGTTTCGACGAAGAGGCGCGGCGAGAAGGTGTGGTTCCAACTGGCGGCGACTGCGATCGCCTGCATGGGCAGGTACGTGACGTTCGCTTCCCGGTTGGTGGTCGGCGCGCCGTTGCCGCTGGCGGTGCCGAGGAAGTTGGTGAAGCGGCGTCCGCCGTTGGTCTTCACGAAAAAGCGGTCGCGCTCCGAGAAGTTGTGATCGATCTTGATGGTGGTGGGATTGTCGCTGAGGTTCGGGTTGCCGTTGGTGGGCACGGCGAGCTTGAGATTGTTGGTGACGACGGGATTCGTGATGTCCGTCGGGACCGGCGTCACGCCCCACACGTAGCGCGCGAGCGGGCTCATGCGTTGCTGCGGGATCCGGTTGCCGGGGAACGGGTCGCGAACCGCAATCAGCGCGCCATCGCTTTCGCGCGTCTGATAGCGGGTGGTCTGCGGATCATAGAGCGTGATGAAGCGGTTCTGCGAATCGTACAACTGGCTGAAGTCGCCAGTGCGCATCGCCATGGTGGGAACCGCCCATTCCCGTGTGAGTCCCTGGCGAAGTTCCACCTGCTCGCGCGAGACGAAGAAGAACGTCTTGTCCTTGCCGTTATAGAGCTTCGGAAGGATCACGGGGCCGCCGATGGATCCGCCGAATTCGTTGCGGATCAGCTTCGGCGTCTTGTAGGGCGCGTCGGTGAAGCTGACGTCCTGCCGGGCTTTGGCGACGCCGAAGGCATTGTTGCGTATGGTCTCGTAAAGGGATCCTCGCAACTGGTTGGTGCCGCTCTTGGTGTTCACGATGATCGACGTTGGCGTGTTGTACCGCGCGGACGAAGTGCTGGTCTCGACCCGGACCTCACCGACGGATTCGAGTCCCTGCAGGTTCATGGATCCGCCGAATTCCCGGTTGTTCGACGCCGCGCCGTCCTGCGTGAAACTGGTCGAGTAGCCCATCAGTCCGCCGGCGCGGACGCCGCCGTTGACGTCGATGATCTGCTCGATGCCGGGTGCGGTCTGCGAGAGCAGAGTGTTGAGGTCGCGCCCGTTGATGGGGAGTTCCTTGATGCGCTGGCTGTCGAGTGTGCTGGCGTCCGTCGGGTCGGTGGTGGTGACCAGCGGGACCGACGCGGTGACCTCGACGGTGTCGGATACCGAGCCCGGCGTGAGCGGAACCTGCACTTCGACGGTCTTGCCCGTTTCGAGTTGCAGTTCCCCTTCCCACGTCTTCATGCCCGCGAATTCGACGCGCAGCTTGTATTTGCCGATGGCGAGAGTAGGAGTGACGAAATAGCCTTCGTCATTGGAGACGAAGTTGAACTTGCGGCTGGTGTCGAGGTGCGTGACGGCGACCTTGGCGCCGGGAATCGCAGCATTCTGCGAATCCCGGATCGTGCCAGTGATCGTGCCGCCTCCGGCAGCCGATTGCGCCCAACAAGGGGCGGCGAGTGCGAGCAGGGCGAATGCGAACGTCGTCTTCAAGATTCTCTCTCTGAAATTTCTGCCGAATTTCAGGAGAGGGTATCACACCAGCTTACTGGTTCGGATAGATCTTGATGTTGTCGTAGAACGCGCCCCACTGCGTGTCGGCGAACAGGCCTGCCGCGCCCTTGAGGTTCGGGATCGGGTCCACCATTTCGATGGTCCACTTGTCAGGCTCAGGGTCCGACGCCACCCAGGCTTTGCCCTGGACCTTGGCCGTCTTGCCGTCCTTCGCGTTCTCGACGCGGAGCTTCAAGCGATACCAGGTGTCCTTCTTCCATTCCATCGGGACGCGCACCGTGCGCTGCGTTTCCGGCTGCCACGGCTGCAATTCGAGAGTCCCCTGGCTGCCGAAAATCATCAGCGCGTAGCGTTGCGCCACGATGCCGGCGTCGCCCATCTGGCGGCGGCGTTCGGTCATTCGGATGTCGGCCTCGATCGTGTAATTCTGCCAGTCCCAGGGACCGAAGAAGACACGCATGCGCTTGAACAGCGTCTCGTCCGGAGCCTTGGCGAAGACCTTGTTGCCGTCGAGTTCCTGCACCGAGAACTTGCCGGCGATGGTGCTCACCCATGCGGCCGGTTGCTTGCCGACTTCGTAGCTGTCGAACGTCTCATTCCAGGGCAGCGGCGGGATGATGCGGATGCGCGCTTCTCCGGCGAGGTTGTCGACCTTGGCTTTGATGAGTCCTGCCTGGCCGAGTTTGGGCGAACCTGCCGTAAACAGGCCATCGCCGGTGATCGTGCCGTCGAGGCCGGGGATTTCCCACGATGCCTTGCTGGTCCGCAGGAAGCGGCCCTTTTCGTCGAACAACCGCACCGTGAACTGGACCTTGTCGCCGGGCTTGGCCGTCACTTCGGTCGGCGTCACTTGCACCCAGGTCGCCGGACCTTCGCCTGCCGGCAGCTTTTCGACAGGCTTCGCCGGGCTGACTTTCCTGGTCTTGCCGAGCGCGTAGAGGTTTTCCATCGATGCGAAGTAGACGCGGCCGTTCGACACCGCGGCGGATCCGATGACCTGCTCATCCTGTGCGAGAGCTTGCTTGACGAGGATCTCGCAGCGGTCCTGGTGCGGCTTCAGGATGTAGAACGAGCCGGATTCGGAACCGACATAAATCTTGCCGTCGGCATACACCGGGGAGGCCTTTTGGATCGTGCCGAGGTGCTGGCGCCACAACTGCTTTCCGGTGACCACATCGAACGCGTACAGCACCGATCCGTTGTCGACCTGCAGGATGCGGTCGCCATCGATGATCGGCGACGAGAATCCACCCTGGAAGCCGGGGTTCCGCCACTTCACCTTGTCACCCTTCAGCGGACCCTTGCCCGTTGCGTCGATTGCCGCGAGCAAGCCCATTTCATTGGTGTCGAGGTTCTCTTCGGAGTGCGAGACGAAGGCGGTGGTTCCGTTCATCACGACCGCGGTGTTGATGCCGCGCTTCGCCATGTCGAACCGCCACACCGGTTCGCCGGTCTGCGGCTTCATCGCGTGCACGGCCCCGTCACCCGCGCCTGCGATGAGCAGCCGCGTGCCGTTGACGTTGGCGATGATCGGCATCGAGTAGGTGGTGTCGTACGGACGGCCGCCCGGGGTCGAGACCCACATGATCGCGCCCGTCTTCTTGTCGACGCCGTAGAAGCGGTGGGTGCGGTTGGCCTGCGCGCCCCAGGTCGACGTGGGTCCGCTGACGATCACGAGGTCGCCATCGACGATCGGCGAAACGGTGCGTCCGCCGTGCGTCGTGAAGAGCGCGAACTCTTCGGTGAACGAACGTTCCCACAGCAGCTTGCCGTCTTTGCTCACTGCCTGTAGCAGGCCGCCGACGCCATAGACGTAGATGTTCCCGGTGGCGGGATCGACGGCAGGCGAAGCCCAGCCGACGCGGTGCGCCGGCACGTCGCTTTGGAAGACGTTGAACTTGTATTCCCAGATCACCTTGCCGGTGTCCGCGTCGAAGCACATGAGGCGCTCCTGCTCGGTCGGACCTTTGCCGGCGGTGTTTTGCAGATAGATGCGGTTGCCGAAGACGACGGGCGCGGAACGGCCGCCGTAGGGTATCTTCCAGGCCAGGTCCCACTTCTCGGGCAGGCCTTTTTCATCGGAACGGCCGTCGCGGTTGGGACCGCGCCACTCGGGCCAGTCGGCGGCGGTGGCGAGGTTCAGCGAGGCAACGGCAGCTACAGTTGTGACGAGCAAAAAGCGGAACATAGGCAGATCTTTCAGCGTATCGTGAATAATACGATTATGCCCAGACGCATTTGGTTACTCCTCGGGCTTGCGATTCCTGCAACGCTTCTGTTGGGTGCAGACGATCCCGGGGAACAATTGTTAGCTGCCGCGCGAAAAGGCGACGCGGCTGCCGTGAAACAGCTGCTCGACCAGGGAGCCAACGTCAACTCGAAGAACCGCTATGGTTCGACTGCGCTCTTCTTTGCCTGTGATCGCGGCCATTTCGACGTCGTGAAGCTGCTGGTCGAACGCGGCGCCGACATGAATGTCAAAGACACGTTTTACAACGCCACGGCCTTGTCCTGGGCGATGTCAAAGAAACACGAGAACATCGTGAACCTGCTCGTGGAAAAGGGCGTCGATGTGACGGACGCTCTACAGATGAGCGTCCAGTCGAATGATCAGAAGTTGTTCCGCACTATCCTGGACCGCGGCACTCTCAACAAGCGGATCCTCGACGAAGCGCTGCTTGTGGCGCAGGTGTCCAAGCGCGACGAGATGGCGAAGACTCTGGAATCGCTGGGCGCGAAGAGCCCGGAGATTCCGATGGATGAGGCGGCGGCCAAACAGTACGCCGGCAAGTATCAGGCGGACGATTCGACATTCACCTTCGTAGTGAAAGACGGCAAGCTGGCGTTCTCGCAGGGCGGCGGGTCGGCGGTGCTGATCCCGACGGCGAAGAACGAGTTCCGGTTCCTGCAGGCGGGGCTTGTGTTCCAGTTCGAACGCGGAGCGGATGGTGCAGTCAAGTCCGTGAGTTTTGAATCCCGCGGCGGCGCGGTGAAAGCGAAGAAGGTGGAGTAGCCTCGGATGATTCGAATTTTATTGATTGTTGCTCTCAGCGCGGCGGCGGCGTTTGCGCAGAACTGGCCCGGTTTTCGCGGGCCGAAGGCGACCGGAGTCGCCGATGGCATGAACCCGCCGTTGACGTTCGATGGCAAGGAGTCGCGGAACCTGGCGTGGAAGACGCCGATCCCTGGCTTGGCTGTTTCATCGCCGATCATCTTTGGCGACCGCGTGATTGTAACGACGGCGATTTCGTCGGATCCGAAGCCGTTCCGGCACGGCTTGTTTGGCGATGTCGAGCCGTCGAACGACGTGGCGAAGCATACGTGGAAGGTCTATGCGCTGGATCGCAAGACCGGGAAAATCGTATGGGAACAGGTGGCCGCCGAAGGCGCGCCGAAAACGAAGCGGCATCCGAAGTCGAGCCAGGCGACGTGTACGCCGGTCACCGACGGCAAGTATGTCGCCGTGTGGTTCGGATCCGAAGGATTGTTCGTGTTCGACTTTGCGACGGGAAAGACGGTCTGGAAAAAAGATCTCGGCATGATGAACGCCGGTTGGTTCTACGATCCCGATTATGAGTGGGGCGTGGGCGCCTCGCCGATCCTGTACAAAGACATGGTGATCGTCCAGGCGGACATCCAGAAGAACTCGTTTATCGCCTCTTTCGACGCAAAGACAGGCAAGGAACGCTGGCGGACGTCGCGCGACGAAATCCCATCGTGGGGCACGCCGACGGTGTATGAAGGCAAGTCCGGCGCCGAGTTGATCACCAACGGCACGAACGCGCTGCGCGGCTACGATCCGGCGACGGGCAGGGAACTGTGGTCGATCAGCGGCGACAAGTTCAATTCGGAAATCACCATCGGCGTGCCGTATGTCGCGCACGATCTGATCTTCATGTCAGCCGGCTATCCGCCAGCCCAGCCGATCTTTGCGATCAAGCCGGGTCTGCGCGGCAAGGTCACGGTGACCGATGATCCGAACCCGGAAGTGTTCGCGTGGAAGACCAAGCGCGGAGGCCCGTACATTCCGACATCCATTGTTTATGGCGACTACCTGTACACGATCCAGAACAACGGCATCCTCACGGCCTATGAAGCGAAGACCGGCAAGCGCGTGTACCAGAATCGCGTAAGCGCCAAGACGGCGAGCGCGCATTCGGCGTCGCCCGTGGCGGCGGACGGCAAGCTGTACATTGCTTCAGAGGATGGCGAGGTGTACGTGGTGAAGGCGGGTCCGGTGTTTGAACTGCTGGCGACCAACGTCGTGGGCGAGGTGTTGATGGCAACGCCTGCGATCACTGATAAGATGCTGGTTATCCGCGGTCAGAACCACGTGTTTGCGTTCGCTGCCGCGGCGCAATAATCCGCACCATGCTTCTTCCTCATCTGGCAGTTTTCTTTTTCACGGCCCAGCAGCAGCAGGACGTTCACGCGTTCTGGACCGATTACGGCGGCGCGCCCGATTCGGCGCAGTATTCCTCGATCGGGCAGATCAACCGGTCGAACATCAAAGAGCTGAAGCCCGCCTGGGTCTATCGCACGAACGACAACAACAAGTACTTCTTCAATCCGCTGGTGATCGACGGCGTGATGTACGTGATGGCGAAGAAGAACTCGATCGTGGCGCTCGATGCGGGCACGGGCGGCGAACTGTGGACGCACACGCCGCCGCCGGATACGAAGGTCATCACCAATCGCGGCTTGAACTACTGGCAGAGCAAGGATCGCAAAGACCGGCGGTTGTTCTACTGCAGCAATCACAAGCTGCGCGCGATCAGCGCCATCGACGGCAAGCCCATCGCGAACTTCGGCGACGGCGGCAGCGTCGATCTCAAACAGGGTCTCGATCGGGATCCGAAAACGATTACGCTCGTGCAGTCGATTACACCCGGACGCGTGTTCGAGGACCTGCTCATCTTAGGCTCAGCGACCAATCAGGGTTATGGCTCAGCGCCCGGCGACATTCGCGCGTTCGATGTCCGCACGGGCAAACTCGTGTGGACCTTCCACACGGTGCCGCGTCCCGGTGAGTACGGGCACGAGACCTGGCCAGCGGATGCGTGGAAGCGCGTCGGCGGAGCGAACGTCTGGGGCGAGATGTCGATCGACATGCAGCGCGGCATTCTCTACGCGCCAACCGCGAGCGCGAAGTACAACTTCTGGGGCGTCGATCGTGATGGCGCGAACCTGTTCAGCGATTCGCTGCTGGCGCTCGATGCGCGTACGGGCAAGCGTTTGTGGCACTTCCAGATGGTCCATCACGACATCTGGGATTACGATGACGCGACGGCGCCGAAGCTGCTGACCATCAATCACGAGGGCAAGCGTCTGGACGTGGTCGCGCAGGTGACCAAGCAGGGCTTCGTGTGGGTGTTCGATCGCGTGACCGGCAAGCCGGTGTGGCCGATCGAAGAACGCCCGGTTCCGAAATCCGATCAGCCGGGAGAGAAGACGTGGCCGACGCAGCCGTTCCCGACCAAGCCGCCGCCGTTTGCGCGGCAGACGTTCACGGTCGATGACCTGAGTCCTTACCTGAGTCCGTCGGATCGTGCGAAGTTCCGCGACGATATCCTGAGCGCGCGCAACGAAGGGCTGTTCACGCCTCCCAGCCGCCGCAAGACCGTGCAGATGCCCGGCAACAACGGCGGCGCGAATTGGGGCGGGGCAGCGGTGGATCCGGAAGCGGGTCTGCTGTATGTCGTGTCGAAGGATCTGCCGGCGATGCTGAAGCTGGAACCCGAGGGTACGCCGGTGCCGGGGCAGAACGACTATCCGGAACAGCGCGGGCTGGATCTGTATACATCGAACTGCCAGGGCTGCCATCGTCCCGAGCGTACGGGCAACGCGGCGAATGGAGTTCCCAGTTTGCTCGACATCGCAGTGCGTTCGACGCGCGACCAGATCGCAGCGACGATTGCGAAGGGCAAGGGCCGGATGCCGAAGTTCGCGCAATTCACGCAGACGCAGATCGACGAGGTCATCGCGTTTTTGTACAACCCGGCGCGCGCGGAACGCAACATCCCGATTACGGCGGATACGCGATTTTATTCGGGATTCGGATTCATGATCGCGAGCGACGGCTTGTCGGCGATCAAACCGCCATGGTCGTCGTTGACGGCTTACGATTTGAACGAAGGCACGATCAAGTGGAAGATTCCGCTGGGCGACGTGCCGGAACTCGCGGCGAAAGGCATTACGGGTACGGGTTCGCACTATCCGAAGGTAGGTCCCGTGGTGACGGCCGGCGGCCTGATCTTCACGGGTACGCGCGATAAGAAGGTGCGCGCGCTCGATTCGTCGACGGGCAAGATTCTGTGGGAGTGGGAGGTCGACGCGGCGCTCGAAGGGATCCCCGCGGTGTACAGCATCGGCGGGCATCAGTACGTGGTCTTCTGCGCGGCGGCGCAAGCCGGATTGACGCAGTCGACGCAGAAGCCGATTCAAGGCGCCTACGTCGCGTTCACGCTGCCTCGATGATCCGCCGGCGCGCGTTTTTGCTGACCCCGGCACTGCTCGCGCGTGCGGAGGCTGTGAGCGGCAGTCCGTTGCTTGATGCGCACGCGCATGTCACCAGCGAGTGGCTGCTGGTGTTTCGTGAAACGCGACGGCCCGGCGATGTTCCGGTAGGCGGCTTGGATCTCATCCGGCAAATGGACGCGGACGGGATCCGGCGTGCGTTCGTGCTCTCGACGGCGTACCAGATGGCGGCGGACTACAAACCGCACGAAATCTCCGAGAAAGAAGAGTATCCGCGCGTGCGCCGCGAGAACGACTTCGCCGCTGCCGAATGCGCGCGGTTTCAGGACCGGCTCATTCCGTTCCTGAGCGTGAATCCCAAGCGCGCCTATGCCGTGGACGAGATCGACCGCTGCCTGGAACAACACCAGATGCGCGGCTTGAAACTGCACTTCTGGAACTCCCTGGTCGATACGCGGGATCCGAAGCAACTGGCGCAGGTTCAGAAAGTAGTCGGACGAGCCGCGCGACGCGGACTGCCGGTGGTCGCGCACATCTTCGTGGGCGACGTGCCGGACTACGGACCTGCCGACACCGAACGCTTCGTGCGTGAAGTGATTGTCCCAACGCCGAACCTGCGAATCAGCATCGCGCATCTCGCCGGCGCCGGAGGTTTCGCCGAGCCCGCGCAGCGCTGCTTCGAGCGGCTGATTTCGTTGCGTGAGCAGTTGCCTCGCGTGTGGGTGGATCTCGCCGCGATCCTGCGCCAGTCGCCTCCGCCTGCGGTGCTCGAAAAGCTGGGCTCTTTGCTGACCCGGTGGGGCGTCGATCGCGTGCTGTGGGGAAGCGACGGTCTCAAGAACGCACTCGCGCAAACGCGCGAATCCTGGCCGCTCAGCGCGGCGGATTGGGATACGATCCGCAAACAGGACGGGAAGGACTTTCTCGCGCCTGCGAGATAGCTCAGTCGAATCGCACGAGCCGGATCTTCAGCATCCCGATGTCGCCGTTGCCCGGCAGGCCGTGTCCGGCCTCGTCGCCATTGAGACGCCGGCCGGTGATCCATTTGCCGTTCTCATAGCGGACCTCTTCTTTGCTGGATACCGCGACATGCAGAGGTCCGCGTGAGCCGATCTCGAACTTCGGAACGCCATTGGCCCCGATGAAGAGAAACTCGTCGGGCGCCGTGTTCACAACGATCGCAAAGGGACGGTGATCGACCGTTGGTGCTTGCCCGGGTGCAGGTTCCGGGGACGCCGCCGGCGCCGAAGGTCCCGGCCGCCTTTCCTTCTCGAGCGTGATGCGGTATCCCCCGAGTTGCAGCGGTTGTTGCTCCTCCCCGTCGGTTACGAGGATCGCTTTCACTTTGCCGTCCGCCTGCCATTTCGTGAGTTGGGGCAGGATCGCTCCCAGCGCCTTGTACGCATTGGCCAACTGTCCGCCCGGCTTGATCGTTTCGATCGATCCGAACGGAGCCCACGCGAGCGTCGCGTGGTGTCCCACAGCCCAGAAAAGGTTGCCCGCCAGTGGATTGGTCTCCGGAATCAATAGTGGATTACCACCCCTTGCGTACTGCGCGCAGGTCTCCTTGAAATTCGGCGCGTACGCGTTGGGACTGAGTACGTCGATCGCGGGCGCACCGGCATGGTAGATGTCGATCAACCGGTGCACGGGACCGCCGCTGGGATACTGCCCCGGCAAGAGTCCGGGGATTACCAGAAACGCGTTCACGAACATCGGCAGGTTCAGTTCGGCCTTGCCTGCCTTGGCGAGTTCCCCGACGAAGCGGGCCGAGTAATAGCCCATGAAGATCTCGTCTGCACGTTCGTCCGTGCCGAACACCTCGGCCCATGTGCCGCTGGTCCTGTTGCCCTGTCGATCGAGTATCTCCTGCATTTCGGGCAGCAGGGTCCACTTGTGTTCGGCGATGTAGGTCATCAGTTCCGCTGGTACAGGCTTCGACCACGCGGCCTCGGCGAGCGCCGAGCGATCGCGGCTATCGCCGAATGAGCCGGGTTCGTTCTCCACCTGGACCATGATCACCGTATGCTGCGGATCCACTTGGCGAAGATGACGCATGAACGCGCGGAAAGCCTTTGTATCGGCTTTGAGGGTCTCTTCGCTGAACGGCGTCAGCGCTCCGACGCCTCCCTCGCCGACGCTCAGCGCTCCGAGCGGGAAGATCGTGCGGCGATCCGGCTTGGGCTTCAGGACCATCGGAGGAAACCGCTTGCGGTCCGCCTTGACCCAATGCGGCACGTAGCTCGCATGGGCGGTCTTGAAGACTCCGAACCAGATCAGGACCAGGCGCAGGTTCCGCTTGCGCGCTTCCTGGATCTGCGCATCGACGAGCGAGAAATCGAACCGGCCCTCTTCCGGTTCCAGCAACTCCCAACTGACCGTACTGATGACCGTGTTGAGGTGCGACGCCACGAGATTGTCGAGCACCGGCTTCAGGTACTCGATGCTTGACGCGGTGGAGTTGTGGAGTTCGCCCGACAACATCACGAACGGCTTGTTGTCGACGAACAAGTGCCTGACTGCGCCGTTCTGTTTAATGGCTGGAAGCGGCGCCGCAACCGGCGACTGGCTATGCGCCGTCAACGCAGCGCCGATGAAGAGGGGAACGACGAGCGTGAGGTTCTCGAAGCGCATTTTGCTGTGATCGGGCCGGAGCCAGAACTGATCATACTCCAGTCGCAGGCTCGCTAGACTGGAACGATGTGTAAGCCCCTACGATTCCTGCTTGCTTGCTGCTGCTGCGCCGCGATGGCGCAGGAGATCCGTCATATTCAACCACAGGGTCTCGCGAAGTCGCCCGCTTATTCTCACGTGGTCACGGCCAAGCCCGGCACGGTGATCTGGATCGCCGGCCAGATTGCGCAGAACGCCAAAGGAGAGATGGTGGGCAAAGGCGACGTCAAGGCGCAGGCCGCGCAAGCCTGGGAGAACGTGCGAATCGCGCTGGCCGCGGCGGGAGCCACCTTCAAAGACGTCGTGAAGATCAACGTCTTTGTCGTCGGCTACAAGCCGTCGATGCGGGATGATCTGCGCGCCGCGCGATTGCAGGCCATGGGACCCGGTGAACCTCCGGCGTCGACGCTGGTTGGCGTGCAGGCGCTGGCCTCTGAAGACATCCTGATCGAAATTGAAGCGACAGCCGTTATTGCCAAGTGAGCGCAGTTATGCCGCCGCGCGTTTGTTGCCGAAGAGTCCCGGCCACTTGCGCAGCACGAGTTCCGCGAGATTCAACAGCAGTGCGATGCCGAGCAATCCCGGCCACCAGCGCACGGTCGATTCGATCGAGCGCCCGCCCGCATCGAACACCTGCGCGGGCGACGGGTTGTAGCGGCCCCCGGTAAACGACGCGACCTGTCGCAACAACTGGTCGTTCGAGCCATACTGCGTCAACTCGTCTTCCTGCCGGTACAAGCCGATTTCCGGGAATGCGCGCGAATCCTCAACAGGCCGTATACGGAACAATCCCTGTCGGGAACCAATCGCGAGCCGTCCGCGGAAAGCGCCTTCGGCGACCTTCTGAACATTGATCGGCTTCTGGAAGCCGTCAGGTCCCAGCACGAAGATCGGCGGGATCTTGCCGGGCGTTTCGGAATCGCGGCCGACTTTGTAGTCCACCACGAGATCGCCGTTGGCCGGGTCGAACTCCGCCGTTGCTTCCGTCGTCTGCGCATGCGGCAGCAGGTCGCGCAGCACGTTCATCCAGAACTTGTCGAAGCCTGCCCAGGAAACCCAGTCGGCGGCCCAGCGCGATTTCGCGTCCGAGGCGAACACCGCGGAACGTCCCAGCCCGTACTGCCAGCGCGTCAGCAGCGGATCCTTGTCGAGCTGCAGCAGCAGGTCCGCCGAGGGCTTGGCCTTGAACTTCACATAGCCCTTCAGCAGTGGAGCCTTCTCGATGCCGGTTCCCTCGAAGACCTCAGCCTTCTTCATCACCAGCGCCTGCAGCGGCTTTTCGATCGCCGTGGAACCGGTGTGCTCCATGACGTCGCGCAGCAGGATCTGTTCGAGTCCCGAAGGCTCCGTCAGGAAATACGATTTCCCGCCCGCGAACGCCGCCACCTTCTCGAGGTACGCCTTGTTCACGTCCTGGCCGAGGCCGACCGTCGAGATCGTGATCTTGTTTTGCGCCGCTTCCCGCGACAACTCGAGCGAGTCGCCTTCTTCCGAGATACCGTCCGTCAGCAGCACCACGTGCTTATAGGTCGCCGTAACGGGCTTGATCTTGCGGTATGCCTCTGTGAGTGCGGGCGCGATCTGCGTGCCGCCGTCGGGCGTGATGCCGGCCACCAGCCGCTTGATCAACGCGCGATCTTCCGCGCGGCGAATCGGCACGGCCCACTGGAACGAGTTGTCGAAAATCAGCACGCCGACCATGTCGATCGGTCGCAGGTTCTCGATCACGCCGATCGCAGAAGTCCGCGCGAGTTCCATCTTGCGGCCTTCCATCGACGACGACTTGTCGACGATCAGCACGACGCAGGTTCCTTCGGGGGAACGCGGCGGCGCGAGCTTCGCAGGCAGCACACGGTCGAGGCCGTCTTCCACCTTCTTGCCCTCGACGTACACGTTCTTCTCACCGCCGATAATCAGCAAACCGCCGCCCTTCTTCACGAACTCTTCGAACTCGTCTTTACGCGCAGCCGGAATCGATTCGAGATCCCAGTTGTTGAACACCACCATCTGGTAATCGCTGAGCTTCGTCTTGAGCGGATCGATCGATGGCGTCACATCGAACTGCGCGGCCGCGAAGGCTTGCAGCAGGTTCGTTTCCGTGCCGGCGGGATCCTGCGAAATGTACAAAATCTTCGGCCGGCGCAGATTCACGGCCTGATCGTAGCGGACCTCGCCGAGTCCGTCTGCCTTTAGCGCCAGGCCGACATCCACCGCGCCCACGCTCGCGACGTTCGCCTGCACGCGCAACCGGTTGCTTCCGGATTCGAGCTGTACCGGACTGCTGCCGAGCGCCTTGCCTTCGGCCTGGATCTCGATCGTGCCCTTTGCTGCGCGGGGCGCCGTCACCATCATCTCGACGGCAAAGCGCTCGCCGCTGAACGCGTTCGCCGGCATGCTGACGGAATCGAGCGCGATGCCGGGCTTCTCGCGTCCCTGCATCGGAACCACATCCACTGCGACGTTGAGTTGACGGGCCTGCCATGCGGCTCGCGCCGCGCTGCCGCCATTCTCGCGTCCATCGGAAATCAGCACCACTCGCGGCACCATGCCGCTCGGAACCGCAGCCAGAGCTTCGCGGATGCCGGCTTCTACGTCGGTGCCGCGCCCGGCTTCGCCTGCGGTATTCATCAGCGACCAGCCCTTGGCCGTTTCTTTCGGATCCAGCGCGCGCGTGCCGCGTGCGAAGGGCAGCACTCGCACCCAGTTGCGTCCGCGCTCTCCATCGAGCGAGCCAATGAACTTCGACGCTTTGTCGAGATCCGCCTTCGACGTGCTCGCCGACGTGTCCACCAGAACCGCGACCGCGGTCTTGGTCTCCACCGTATTCATGACGGGTTCGCTGAGAGCCAGCAGGATCGCCGTGAATCCGAGGGCCTTTAAGATTAAACCCAGTTTGCGTGGCGCCAGCTTCCATTCCCAGGCAGCCCACACGAGAGGCAGCAGCGCAATGATCAGGACCCAGCTTCGTTCGAAGGTCATGACGCCTTCCTTTGTTCACTGCCCGCGATACCCGCTCCGCCGCTACGCCGAATTTCGCTCAAGTCTCCGCCTCCGCCTCGTACGCGAATACGATGCCGCCCGTAGATCAGCCACTCGGCCAGCAGGACTCCCAGTCCCGCCAGCGCCAGCCAGTACCAGAGATCAATCGAAGCAGCGCCGCCTCCCGAACGTCTCGGGATGCCGCGGCGCACAGCCGACGGGATCTCCCAGACCACATCGCCGACTTCCGGCACGGTCAGCGAATACACGTAATCGCGGTCCCCGGTGAGGACGCGCACGGTCCCCGGGCTCCCTGCGAAGAAGCGAACCTGATCCTGATCGACGGTGAACGGCACCGGCGCGCCGGCCTCATTCATCACGCGCACGGCCGCGGGATTCACCTTGCCCTCGGTCTTGACGCTGATCGAGCCGACATGGCCGCCGTTCAACTGCCAGCGGCGGAAACTTTCGGGATCCATCCAACGGATCGTGTTCGCGAACAGCAACGGCGTCGCAAGTTCATATTTCATGCGCGTGCGGACGGGATGGAAGCCCATCACGACGGCCTTCGGCTTGCCCGGCCTCGCGACGATCAGCGGCGCGCCCTCTGAATCCGCGATGACGATGTCAGCAGGGGCTGCGCGATAAGTCGTGGTGTTCGCGATCTCGAGTTCGCGAGTGTGCAGGCCCGCGCCGAGCAGCGGATCATCGGTCCAGTGCGACAGCTTGGCGTTCTGCTTGGAAGCCGCCACGGGAACCGGAGAAGCATTGGCCGGAGGTTCGATCCAGATCGTATCCACCGAAGGCTTCTGCGGCGGCGCAAACCGGTCGAGAACGACGATGTCGATATCTTTCGCATCCGCCTGATAGCTCTGTGGCGATGCGAAGGTTGCGGTCATATTCGGATTCGCGCTCAGCACGGGCCGCAGGAGTTCCGGCTCGTTGGTATAGACCAGGACCCGCAACTGTTTCTGCTGCGGCAGTTCGAGCACCGCGCGATCATCCTGCGGAAACGCGTCGCCGGTGAGCAGCTTCGCCTCGACGATTCCCGCGGCGCGCGTGCGATACACAAAGGTGGTTTCCTGTTCCGAATCCGGCTTCAGGTTGAGTGTCTTCGATCCGGCGGGTGAACCCGCGAACTGCAGTCCAATCGCCGCCGACTGTGCGCTGCGGCCGTAATTCTTGACGGAAACGTAAATCTCCCAGGCGTCGGGCTCGGTCGCGGACCTGCGCAGTCCCATGCGGCGAAGTCCGACGTTTTCCGAGGGGCCGGGGACGTTCAACACCCGCAGATTCGCGGGCGGCGTCACATCGCCGGGCGCGATGCGCGAGGCCCCTGCATAGACGATCTCGCCGCTCGACTGCGAATGCAGCTTCTGAAACTGCGCGGCGAAGCGCAGCGCCTGATCCAGTTGCAGCGCCGATGCGCCGGGTTGCGATTCGAGAATCGCTTTCTCGATCGTTTCACGATTGCGTTCAAAGCGCGTCGCAGGAGTGGCGGTCGCATCGGAGCGCAGCACCATCACGCGATCTTCTGATGGCACGGTCTTCAACCAGGCCATCGCGACGCCCTTCGCTTCCTGCATCAGCAGGTTGCCGCGCGCCGAACGTGCGCCCATCCACGCCGATGTATCCAGCACCAGCACGTGATCGCGCGTATTCTTCTCCGGCGAACCCCATTTCAACTGTGCGATCGCCAGCAGCAGCAGCGCGATGCCGAGGATCTGCAGCAATAACGAGAGCGGCTGTTGGATCTTGCGCCGCTGGTTCAACTGTGTCGGGAACTCGGCAGGCTTCCAGAAGCGCAGCGTGGCGACGGTCTGCCGCCGGCGCGACCGGTCCAGCAGGTACAGCGCAACCACGCCCGCTGAAATCACCGAAAACAGCGCGGCGAATTCACCGAAGCTCAGATTCAGGAAAAACATCTGCTACGCGATCCCCCTGGTGGCTACGATCGGTCCGAAGATCGCTTCTTCCACTGGCATCGAGGTGGAAACACTGGCGAACCGCCCGTTGTTGCGCAACGCGAGACGTTGAATGGTCTCCGTGTAGGCGTCGAAGGCGGCTGTATATTGCTTGAGCGCAGTGTCGTCGAAGGAAAGTTCGACATGCTGTCCGGTTTCGGCGTCCTCGAGATCGAGTTCGCCTTTCCACGGCGGCACGCGATCTTCCTGCGCGTACACTTGCAGCAGCATCAGTTCATGGCCGTAGTCGGCGAGGTACTGCAAAGGCTTCACGCAATCCTGATCGTCGAGGAAGTCTGAGATCACGATCAGCATGCCGCGTCCCACGTACTTGCCGATGAACGCTTTCGAGCAGGCCAGGAAATCGCTCGGCCCTTCGGCCGGCGTCAGCGCCTGCAGATAGTCGGCCGCGGGCATGAACCGGTGCCGTCCGCCGCCGCATATGAACGAATCGTGCAGTTTGCTGCTGAACGGCTGGATGGTAATGGTGTCGAGCTTGACGAGTCCGACATAGCACATCGCCGCGGCGAGGCGGCGGGCATAAAGGAACTTCGACCGTTCGCCCGTCGTCATCGACTTCGAGATATCGACCAGCATGCGAACCGGCACGCGCGGCTCAATCTGAAACATCTTCAGGAAGAGTTTCTCGAGCCGCATGTAGGCGCGCCAGTTCACGGCTCGCAAATCGTCGCCGTGATGGAAATTGCGGTGGTCGAGGAACTCGAGTCCCGAACCTGCAAAGCGTGACGTGTTGTGCCCGCCGATCAGGCCGGGAAACGATCTTTGCCAATGCAGTGTCAGCCGCTCGAGTTTTTCGAGCAGCAATCGGTCGACGAGCGGTTCCTGCTTCACTTGGCCGCGGCGGCTCCTACGGTCCGGATGATCTTGCCGAGGACGGTCTCCGTGGTCTGCCCGTCGGCGTGGGCGTCGAAGTTGAGGATGATGCGATGCCGCAGCACCGACGGCGCCACGGTTTGGATATCTTCAATGCTCAGGTTGAGGCGGCCGTGCATCAGCGCGAGGACGCGTCCGCATTCCACCAGCGCCTGCGCGCCGCGCGGCGAACTGCCGTAGCGAATGTACTTGGCTGCGATCTCATGCCCGCCTTCCGTGCCGGGTTGCGTGGCCATCACGAGGTCGATCGCGTAGTCGCGCACATGCGGCGCCACGAGCACTTCGCGGCACACCTTGCGCAGGTCCATGATCTCGTCGCGGGTGAGGATCTGGTCGAGTTCCACTTCATCGCGCTGCACCGTGCGTTCGACGATGCGGTTTAGGTCGTCGCGCGACGGGTAGGTGACCAGGATCTTCATCAGGAAGCGGTCCAACTGGGCTTCCGGAAGCGGATACGTGCCTTCCATTTCGATGGGATTCTGGGTCGCCATGACGAGGAAGGGCGATTCGAGTTCGTGCGTCACATTGCCGCTGGTGACGGTTCGCTCCTGCATGGCTTCGAGCAGGGCGGACTGCGTCTTGGGAGTCGCGCGGTTGATTTCGTCTGCGAGGACGAGGTTCGAAAAGATAGGTCCCGGCTGGAAGCGCATGCCCTTTGCGCCATGTTCCCCGGTCTCGATCATCATGGATCCGACGATGTCGCCGGGCATGAGGTCGGGCGTGAATTGGATGCGCGAGTACTTCAGGTGAAGCACGCGCGAAAGGGTGCGGAGTAGCGTGGTTTTGCCGAGTCCGGGGACGCCTTCGAGGAGCACGTGGCCGCCTGCCAGAAGGCAGATCACGACTCCGTCGACGACTTCCTGCTGGCCGACGATGACTTTGGAGATTTCCTGGCGGACGCGGTCGAGTTTGGGCGTTGCCTGGGCGAGACTTTCCTCAATACGCACGACACTATTGTATTTGACTGGTTCCACTTGTGTTGTCACACTTACGTCAGGTTTGGGA
>CAZVKC010000066.1:0-7462 GCA_964627455.1 uncultured Solibacteraceae bacterium
CGCGCGCCATCTCGTCGAGTTTCGCTTGAATAGCCGGGCTGAAAGATACTTCCATCGCTTTCGACTCCTCTCACCACAGTAACCAGAACCGCTGGACCACGACAACAATGGAGTTACCTGGTTCGCCAGCGATTGTTGAGCATCCCGATCTTATCTTCCAGGCTTGCCTGAGGACGCTGCTGGTGTTGCTGTGGCCGCGGATGCCGAGGCGGATTCGCGCCCGCCTGCAATGCCTTGATCGACAGCGCAATGCGCTTCGCTTTCGGATCCGCGCTCAACACTTGCACCTTCACGATCTCCCCGACCTTCACCGCCTCGCTCGGATCCTTGATAAACCGCACCGACAGCTCGCTCACGTGGACCAGACCATCCTGGTGCACACCGATATCCACGAACGCCCCGAACTTGGTCACGTTCGTCACCACGCCTTCGAGCACCATCCCCGGCTTCAGGTCCGAAATCTCCGTAACGTCGTCGCGGAAGCTCGGCGCCACGAACTTCTCACGCGGATCCCGCCCCGGCTTCTTCAATTCCTCGATGATGTCGTGCAGCGTGAACGTACCCGCCGCCAACCCGCTCTTGTCCGCCTTGTCCACCAGCGCCGGCTGTTGGACCAGCGTCTCGATCGTCACCCCCAGCGACTTCGCCATTTGCTCCACCACCGGGTACGACTCCGGGTGAACTGCCGTCCCATCCAGCGGATTTGCGGCCCCGCGGATCCGCAAGAATCCCGCCGCCTGCTCGAACGTCTTCGGACCAATCCCCGGCACCGACAACAACTGCTCGCGCGACCGGAACTTGCCGTTCTCATTCCGGTAATCCACGATCTTGATCGCCGTACGCTCGCTGATGCCCGCCACATACCGCAATAGCGCCCAGGAAGCCGTGTTGAGGTCCACGCCCACGCGGTTCACGCAACTCTCGATCACCGTCTCCAGCGACTTCTGCAACTGGTGTTGATCCACATCGTGCTGGTATTGCCCCACTCCAATCGACTTGGGATCGATCTTCACCAGTTCCGCCAGCGGATCCTGCAGCCGCCGCGCAATCGAAATCGCCCCGCGAACCGTCAGGTCCAGATCCGGGAACTCCTGCCGCGCGATGTCCGACGCCGAGTACACCGACGCGCCCGACTCGTTCACCGCGATCGAAAACACGCTGTCCAGCTTCTCGTCCTTCAAAAACTGCCGGACCAGCGCCTCCGTCTCGCGACCCGCCGTTCCGTTGCCGATCGCGATCGCCCGCACGTTGTGCTTCGCGATGAGCGTCTTCAGCGTGCGCGCCGAACCCACCCGGTCCATCTTCGGCTCATGCGGATAAATGACGGCATGTTCCAGGAACTTGCCCGTCTCGTCCACCACCGCGATCTTGCAGCCAGTCCGGATCCCCGGGTCGATCGCCAGCACAGCCAGGTGGCCGGCAGGCGGCGCGAGAAGCAGGTTCTCCAGATTCTCGCGGAACACCTTGATCGCCTCGGTCTCGGACCTCTGCTTCAGTTCCAGCCGGATCTCCGCCTGAATCGACGAATGCAGCAAGCGCTTGTACGCGTCCTCGATCGCCAGTTCCAGTTGCGGGGTCCAGTCGCCGGGTTCCCGCAGCAGCCTGGTCTTCAAAATGTACAGCGGCCGGGCCGGATCCCACTCGATCTGGAAGTACAGCACACCCTCGTTTTCCCCGCGCCGGATCGCCAGCATGCGGTGACCCGGGATCTTGCTGGCCTGTTCGCGATGCTCGTAGTACATCTTGAACTTCTCCTGCGGATCCTTGGGCGCCTCGCCTTCCAGCTCATCGATCTTCTTGCTGACCACCATGCCCTCTTCGTACAGGGCCTGGCGCAGCAGCTTGCGGCAATCCGCTTCTTCGCTGATCATTTCGGCGACGATGTGCCGCGCGCCTTCGAGCGCTTCGGCCACATTGGCCACGCCCTTTTCGGCATCGACGAACGTCGCCGCGAACGCCTCCAAAGGCAACTCGGCCGGCGTCTGGTTCCAGGTATACAAACCCAGTGGTTCGAGACCTTTTTCCCGGGCGATCGTCGCCTTGGTCCGGCGCTTCGGCTTGTACGGCAGGTACAGGTCCTCGACCTCGCTCTTTTCGAGCGACGCTTCGATGCGCGCCTTCAATTCATCGGTCAGCTTGCCCTGCTCGGCAATCGACGCCAGCACCGTCTCCTTACGGTCGGCGAGTTCGCGATGATAGGCCAGTTTTTCCTCAATTGCGCGGATCTGGACTTCATCCAGATTCCCCGTGGCCTCCTTGCGGTAGCGGGCAATAAAGGGTACGGTGCCGCCCTCGTCGAGCAACTCGATGGTCGCCGTCAGGCTCTTCATCGAGACGTTCAGTTCGCGGCAAATATGAAGCAGGACTTCGGTCGGAAGGGACTTAAGATCGGGCATGGATAAACTGTCCACTCCATCGTAGCCTGATATGACCCAACTTGACCCCTCCCCCCCGGTAGCCTAGTATGGCCGTATGAGTACCTGGATCGCGGCCGTACCCCTTCTGTTCCTTTTCGGGGAGGTGGCAGCGGAAGCGCAGTCCCGGTCCTTCTCCGCCGGACGCCTCGTATCTCGTGAAGTTCGAGTCACTTCCAACTGTTTGAAAGCTGCCGAAATCCCGCCGGTGGTCACGCTGGGTCCCGGTTTGAACTTCCCGATTCCCCAACTCCCGGCCTGCGATTACACCTACCCGAACGGCACAGCGGCGGATCCCCGGCCGATTCTTCGATACACCCTGTTTCAGATCGACAACCCTGCTGTGACTCCCGCCGGAACCATCACCCCCTCTGGAACCACCGCCAGCATCGTCTTCGAGAAACCCTTCAGCACCCGGATTTCGACCTCCGCCTCCTGGGAACTCACGCCTCCGGTTGGCCAGACGGTCGGCCAGCACACCAGCACCTACGAAAGCGGCGTCGAGGGCGACAGTACGTCCTCCTGCACCGGCAGCGGTATTTCGACCTCCGCCTCGGGATCCCTCGGCTTCGACACCACCTGCTCTGTCAGCCGCACCGCCGCCCTCTGGAACTCCGCCACCCAGACGGGGACCATGACGGTCACCACCAACGTCGGCTTCCGCTACGGCAACAACAACGGCTCGTACAACGTGATCGTCCGCGCCACCTACCAGATCACGCGCCTCGAGGTCGACCACCTCGAAGTCCTGCAGACCACGCAGACCTCCACCAACACCGTCCCCCTCGTTGCCGGCAAATCCGCGCTGGTTCGCGTCTTCCCTGTCGCGTCGCCCGGCGCTGCAGGACCCGCACAAGTCCGCCTGCGGATCTACCGCGACGAAGAACTCCTGCAGACCCTCGAATCGGGTATCCTGCCGGTCGCCGGCGGCGACCCCGTCCGCGACGATCTCGCCAGAAGCGCCAACTTCCTGCTGCCGGCCGGACTCACCTGGGCCGGACCCGTCCGCCTCGAAGCCGAGGTGCGCGAACCGCGCGGCGAGTATCAGGGCAAGGTCTCGCAATCCATCGCCTTCCAGTCCGCCCCAGCCTGGCTGCCCCCGTACCCGGTCGTTGTCGGCGCGCTCTGCAATCCCGGCGATGCCTGCGCCGATACCGCCGCCTGGACCTCCGCCGTCGAACGCGCCGGCTTCCTGCTCCCGGCCCAGAAGCTGACCACCTATCCGATCTATCTTGGACCCCAGACCTCCACGCAAGCTCTGCTGACCCTCTTCCGCGCCCGCGCCGCAATCGAAGGCGAAACGCTCGCCGCCTCCTGGCCGCGTCAATATGTCGCGTACGATCCTGCTTGTGCCGACGGCGCCGCGTGCCTGCTCGCCGATCCCTTCCTCGCCGCTGGTCAGAAGAAGTTGTCGTACGTCGCGGGTCCCCCGGCCAACCTGCTCGCCTGCGTCGTCGGCGCCAATTCAGGGCTCAGCGTCCAAGCCGCCAACGCCGGCGAACCCGGCTGGAACGGCCTCGGCGGATCTCTGCTTTCCGGCGACACGCTCGACTTCATGAGCTGCGCCAACGCCGACACGCCAGTTTCGGTGGCGCCCGATAACGCCATCCGCCTGTTCGCGCTTCCCGCGCCCGCCGCTGCGGACCTGCCCCAGGCGCTCGACCTCTCGGAATCCCAGACGCTGGTCACCGGCGTCCTCCGCGCAGGCGAAGGATCCGTCGCTTTCGACCCCATCTATCGGATCCGCGGCCGCAACGCGATCCAAACCACGCAGGGTTCGTACTGCCTGCGTGCTACCCGCGGCGGCACGCCTCTCGGATCGGACGTCTGCTTCGACATCCCGCCGGCCGAAGGCGACCGTCCCTTCGCCGTCCGCATGAACCTCCCCGCCGGCGCCGAACGCCTCGTCTTCCTCTCCAGCGGCGCCGAAATCGGATCCCTCGCGCGGACCTCCAGTTCGCCCACGGTCAACATCACCTCCCCCGCGCCCACCGCCGCCTCGCGCTACCAGCGCATCACCTGGACTGCCACCGATCCCGACAGTTCGACGGATCCCCTGCCGGCTCAGGTGTGGGTGAGCACCGACGGCGCCCAAAGCTGGAACCTCGCCGGCATGGACATCACCACGGGCGAGTTCAACCTCGACACCGCGCCCTTCGCAGCAGCCGCAGCCGCTACGGACGGCATCTACGTGCAGGTCCGCGTCAGTGACGGCTTCAACGACGCGACCGCCACCAGCAGCCTGATCCCCCTTGCGCCGGTTCCCGCCATCGAACCTCCGGCCGCCACGCCGGTTCGGATTTCGGACGTCCGCCTCAACGAAGGCCGCATCATCCCGGTTCGCGTCAGCAACACCGGCGCGGGCGTTCTGCGGATCACTGCTGTTGAGTCCTCCGCTGCCTCGATCACCGTCGTCTCCGGGGACCTCCTGCCCTTCGATGTCCAGCCAGGCCAGGCGGCGAACCTCCCGCTCTACTTCGCGGCATCCGACGCCGGCGCCCAGACCGCGACCGTCACGCTGCGCACCAACGATCCCGCGCGTCCAACGGTTGTCGTCAATATCGCCACCACGGTCTATCTCCAGACAGGACCTGTCGTGAGCGTGAACCCCGCCGCCCTCGACTTCGGCCTCGTGAACATCGGCAGTAACTCCGATCAGAAAATCCAGGTGCAGAACACCGGCAACCAGCCGCTGTCGATCACCTCCGCGGCCATCACCCCGCCGCAGGTTTTCCGTGTCGTTGCCGCGCCTACCGCCAGCGTGAACCCCGGCGCGTCCGGCGAAATCTCCCTCCGCTGCACGCCCACGGCCGCCTACGTCACCGGGACCCTCACGGCCTCCACCAACGATCCGGCGCGCCCGCAGATTTCCGTGCCTGTCGCCTGCTCCGGCGTCAACCCGTCGCTCGAAGTCCCCCGTGACGTGATCGACTTCGGGACCGTCGCCAGCGGGCAGTCGCGCACGCAGCAAATCATCATCCGCAACATCACCACACGCGCCATCAACATCACCGGCGCGAACTTCAGCAACGCGCAGTTCCGCCTCATTTCGCCGCGCCTGCCCTTCCAGATCTCTCCGGAATCCGGCGCACCCATCGACATCCAGTTCGCCCCCACCGTAGGCGGAGTCGCCACATCGACCCTCACGTTGAATACCGACCAGGCCTCCGTCAGCGCTGTGATCAACCTGCGGGGCACCGGCACAGGCAGCTCCCAAACCAACGGCCGCCTGTCGCTCGAACCTACGCAGCTGACTTTCGGTGAAGTGATCATCAACCAGAGCCGCACGCTTCCCATCACGCTGCGCAACACCGGCACCGGGCTGCTGACGATCACCTCGATCTCATCGAATAACCCCGTCTTCGCGGTCACCGGCGTATCGATGCCCATCGCCATCCAGGTCGGATCCTCGGTCGACGTGCAGATCCGCTTCAGCCCCAACGCGACCTCTGCCTATACGAGTGTCCTCACCATCTCGAGCGACAGCGTCACAGGCAGCGACGTGCTTGTCAACCTGAACGGCGTCGGACTCCCGATTCCCGCGACCTCGGTGTCGAACATCGCCGCGCCGCTCCGGCAGGACTGGACCGCGCGCGCGTTCCTCACCAGCCTCGGCCCGGACGACGCGATCCTGCGGTTCGTCCGCTACGACAACGCCGGATCCTCCGTCGGCGATACCGGCTTGACGATTCCGCAAGGCAACCAGCTTCGCCCCGACATTGACAGCGGCGCCGGTTGGGTGCAGGTCCGCCTCAGCAAAGGATCCGTGGAAGGCTACGTCCAATACACGGCGCAACAGGCGCAGACCTTCGACGTGATGCCGCTTTCGCCGACCCTTGCGTCCCGCTTCATCATGATGGGACTCGAGCGTGGATCCGACATCATCCTCAATAATCTGATCTCGGACAACAACTCGATCGTTCTCGAACTGCGCACCAACAACGGCGCGCTCGTCGGAACTCAAAACGTCACGCTCTCCTCGCGCGCCTCGCAAACGCAGCGCGTCGAACAGTTGTTCGCGAACGCCCCGCAGGGCTTCCAGGGATACCTCATCATCACGGCATCGCAAGCGTTGCAGGCAACGCGCGGTAACAACGGTGCGACGGCAATGGAAGCCTCCCCGGCGATCCCCGCCCCGGCGGAAGCAGTTCGCAATGTGTCGCTGTACGCCCCGCGCATCCAGGCAGGCAACGGCTGGCTCGCACGGCTGCAGGTCGTGAACCCGACCACGCGCGACGCGCAGATCACCATTCGCGCCGCGGCCAGCGATGGCGGCGCTGTCGGATCTCCGGTACAGATCGTGCTCCCCGCAGGCCAAGCCTACTGGCGAGAGTTCACGCAGATCTTCGATCTCTCCGGCAACGTCACCTGGAACGCTTCGCTCACGGTCGATTCCACCGTTGCGGGAGTCGTTGCGGAAGTCGCGTACGGTAATTCATTCGCACGCGGCGCCTATGCATTCAAGGATGCCGGCGCCCGCCGTTCGCTAATCCCCAGCAACAGTGCGTCGACCACCTTCTACATCCTCAACCCCAACGCCGCGCCCGCCACCGTGGACCTCCGCAATCTGCTCGAAGACGGAACCTTCGGCCCGGCCCGCCGCATCACCATCCAGCGCGGCGCCTATTACGGCAACCTCTCGGGACTCACGCAATCCCCCGCCGTTCGCATCGAATCCGATCTGCCGGTGGTCGCGCACGCCGTCATTACCGCCGAACAGGTCTTCGACTTCGGAGTCCTGCCTGCCGTGAACCTCGATGGCGCCTCGGGCGGCGAACCTCCGGCCGGCACGACACCTCGCCTGCAGGTGGATCCGCCTGCGCTCGACTTCGGCAATATCCAAATCGGACAAAACCGCGTGCTGACGGTCAGCGTTCGCAACGGCGGCACGGCGAACCTCTCGGTGACTTCCATCACCAGCAGCAACGCGCGCTTCACCGTTGAAGCCAACATGCCGCTCACCATCCTGCCCGGCGTCACGCAGATGGTGCCGGTGCGCTTCACGCCGAACGCTTCCGGATCGCAGACCGGCACGCTGACCGTATCGA
>CAZVKC010000066.1:7562-40227 GCA_964627455.1 uncultured Solibacteraceae bacterium
GTGCGCTTCACGCCGAACGCTTCCGGATCGCAGACCGGCACGCTGACCGTATCGAGCAACGACACCGTCACCGGACCTCTCACCGTCAGCCTCAATGGATCCGGCGTTTCAGTCGACACGCCAAAGGTGAAGATCGAAGCGACGCCCCCCACCATCGACTACGGCGACGTCAACAATGGTCAGACGAAAGACCTGGCGCTCACCCTGCGCAACCTCGGTACGGACCCGCTGATCATCAACAGCATTTCGATCAATAACAGCCGCTTCTCGCTGGTCTTCGCGAGTTTCCCGCTTACTGTGGGACCCTCCGGAATCACCATCCTGCAGGTCCGCTTCGCGCCGGTCACCGCTGGCGCGCAGATCGGCACCCTCACGATTTCGAGCAATGACGCGGCGAATCCCACCGTGAACATCGCGCTGCGAGGCAACGGTGTCGGAACCGCATCCAGTCCACGCATCGTAGTGGATGTGACCAACATCGAGTTCGGCCCCGTCCGCATCGGCGAAACCGATGAGCGGACCTTCTCGATCAAAAACACCGGAACCGCGCCGCTCGTGATTCAGTCACTCGCGACGGATACGAACGTATACACGGTGGGTCCGCCGGCGCCGTTCACGCTCGCGCCGAACGCGATCGCCGATGTTGGCGTGACCTTCCGTCCGCGGGATCCCGCCAGTTACCCGGCGAACCTGCGCATCATCAGCAACGATCCGGTGAATGGCACGATCATCATTCCCATTTCCGGCGCCGGCCGCAACTGATCATCTGATCGACTCGCGAAGAACAGGAAGGTGCGCTCCCCGAAAGGCGGCGCACCTTTTTTTCGCGGGAAAAATCTTGAGTCATTTCGACGGGTGGATTCGCAGCTTCGGTATGAGCACCATTCACAGCCACCCGAATTCCTATCCTGTGGCGCCCCTCTCCGGATCCGTCGCAGCGATGAACCTCAACCGCGAATTGTTTTTCGGAATCACCGGCCAGGATGTCCGAATTCTGCAGGACGTCCTGAATGACAGCCTCGAGCCTTCGCCCAGGCTGGTCGAAGATGGCATCTTCGGCTACCAGACCGAACTGGCGGTCATGCGCTTTCAGGCCGGCCATCATCTCGTTGTCGACGGCATCGTGGGACCCAGGACATGGAGCGCTCTCCTGAAGGGCCACCAGGCGCCAGCGGCGCACGGGGCTGCGGCCGGTCATAGCGGCAGCGGCTCTGGCCAAGGCGCATGGAATGGATCCGTCCATCACACGCAGGCGGCGCATGGCGGTCACGGAGGCGGCTATGGGAGCGGCGGTTCCGCTGTGTCGAACGGACACCACCACAAACGCATTCCCAAGGTGGTCGACGAAAACAGCGTCGCGCAGCATGTACATCTCGTACGCCGTGCCGGGCGCGTGGTCCCTCATTTCTGGCAGGGCGACCCGCGATGGGGCGCCTGCGCTGTGGGTAGCGGCCGGAACATGGCTTGCATCGGTTGCGGGGTGACGAGTGTCGCCATGGTTCTCGGATTCTTCGGCAAGCAACTCGACCCCGGGTCCCTGAATCAGTGGCTGATTCGCAACGGCGGCTACGTAGGTTGCGCAGTCAATTGGCGCGTTGCCTTCCAGGCGCACGCTCGAGAAGGCGTCCGCCTCACTGTCGCCGATCCGATGTACACCAACGCCCGGGACTTCCGCCGGATCCTGCTCTCCCGCATCGAAAAGAACCTGCCGACACTGGTTGATGTGGACTACGGTCGCGATCGGGATCAAATCGGGAACCACTATGTCGTGATTGCCGGCTGCACGCCCGACGGCCGCCTGATCATGAACGATCCCGCCACCCCTGCCGGCAACGGCGCCATGCACTGGCAGGACCGGCAGAACTGCATCGAAACCACGACGCGAGCAAGCGGATACCGGATCGTCTCCCTGTGCCTGGTGAATCCAGCCTGACCCGTGCCGTCAATGCGGATTCTATTTGCCCTGCAGGCGATCGTACAACCAGGCCCGCGCAAACCGCATGTGCCGGTCTACGGTCGCCTTGCTGATGCCCAGCAACTTGGCCGCCTCCTCAGAAGTGCAGCCCAGAAAGATCCTCAACTCCACGGCGGAAGCAGCCTCCGGCACTTCCGCGGCAAGTTGCTGCATCGCCAGTTCGATGTCGATCATCTGTTCGCTGGCTGCGTCCACCCAAGCCAGTTCGCCGCTCAGCGGAACCCGTTCCTCGGCGCTCCTCTTGGACGCGCTTCGTTTGCGCGCCTCGTCCACCAGGATGTTCCGCATCATCCGCGCGGCGAACGTGAAGAAGTGCGTCCGGTCCTCCCACTGCACGCCCTTCACTTCCACCAGGCGGAGGAACAGTTCGTGCACCAGTCCGGTCGCATTCAATTCGTTCCGGCCATACTCTCGCGCGACATAAGCTCGCGCAACCTGACGCAGATGATCGTATACCAGCGGGGCAAGTTCGGCGTGAACCGCCGATTCAGCGTCCGGGTTCGAACGCCATTGCTGCAGAAGAACCGTGATCTCTCCCGGCATTTGGAAAACGATACTCTAACATAACGGACGATGGCGGACACCAACGGCAAATTGCAGCGCGTTGCGCTCCTCTTCGACGAATTGGCGGATCTTTCCGAACAGGATCGCGCCGCACGGCTCGGGCAGCTTGCCGCCTCGGACCCCGAAGTCGAAGCCTCCGTCCGGCGCCTGCTCGATGCGGATCAACAGGCGATGGCGGCCGTGGAAACACTTCCACCTCCTCCTGCCGCTGCGAATCCCATTCGCATGTTCGGCCAGTACCGCTCCGTCCGGCTGATCGGCGAAGGCGGCATGGGCGCGGTCTACCTCGCCGAACGCTCCGACGGACAGTTCACCCGCCGCGCGGCCATCAAGGTCATCCAGGGCTCACTGACCAATGAGGAAATGCGCCTGCGCTTCCTCAGTGAACGCCAGATCCTTGCCAACCTCCAGCATCCCGGCATCGCCAGCCTCCTCGATGGCGGCGTAACCCCGGCCGGCGAACCCTACCTGGTCATGGAATACATCGAAGGCCTGCCTCTCGATGGATTCTGCGACCGGCATCGCCTCACGGTCGAACAGAGAATCGACTTGTTTCTCAAGGTCTGCTCCGCCGTCGACTTCGCGCATCGCCACCTCATCATCCACCGCGATCTCAAACCCTCGAACATCCTCGTGGACCACGCAGGCAATGCGAAACTCCTCGATTTCGGAGCCGCCAAACTCCTCGGCCCAGTGCCGGTCGACCGCACCCGTCAGTTCCTCACCCCGCGCTATGCGAGCCCGGAACAGATGCGCGGCGCCTCCGCCGCCGTGAGCATGGATGTCTACGCGCTGGGAATCATCCTCTACGAACTCCTCACCGGGCAGTGGCCGTTTGGCGATCCTTCCGACATGGCGTCCAACCTGCGCCGCGCCACCGCGGGCGCTGAGCCTGCCCCGCCTACGGTGACCCGGCAGGCCGCCGAAGTTCGAAGCACGAGCGAACACACGCTTCGGAAAACGCTGTCGGGCGACCTCACCGCGATTCTGTCCAAGGCGCTCGAGTTCGATGTCGCACGGCGCTATGGCAGCGTCGCCGAATTGGCCGCGGATGTGCAGCGCTTCCGCTCCGGCCAGCCCGTTCTCGCCCGCCCGCAGACTACGGCCTACAAGGTTCGCAAGTGGATCGGCCGGAATCCCCTGCAAAGCTTCGCCGCCGGCCTCGCCATCGCTGCCATCCTTACCGGCATCGGCCTTCGGGAACAGCAGCGCCTCATCGCAGAGCGCCGTTTCGACGAGCTTCGATCCCTTGCCCGCTACCAGATCTTCGACCTGCAGGAGCAGATGTACTTCTATGGCTCCCCGCTGCCCGTTCGCAAGGTGATGGCCGAACGCTCCATGCAGGCGCTCGAGCAGCTCTCTCGTGAATCGACTCCGAACTTCGAACTGCAGGCCGACCTCACCGACGGCTTCACCCAACTGGCTGAATTGCTCGGTAATCCTTTGCGCTCGAATCTCGGCGAGCCTGCCCAGGGACGCAAAGCTTTGGATCGCGCCCGCCAGATGAACAACCTGCTGCAGGCCATGAACGGTCCGAATCGCATCAAGCAGGGCGCCAAGGCCAGGCTCGAACTGCAGGAGGCGATGTACGACCTGGGCGCCTCGCGCACGCGCGAACGTCTCGATCGGGTCAGGCAGTCGATGGAGGCATGGGAAGCCGCTTCCGATCCCGCGTCGATGTCTGCGCGCGAACTCGCACGCATGGCCAATTTCTACCTGATTCTCGCCGTCAACCAGGGACAGATCCACGGCGTCGTCGATACCTATCGCAAAGAGCAGAGCGTGCTGCCCCGCGCTCGCCGCCTCGTCGACCTCGCGCAACGCAAGGATCCCGCTGATCCCCTGCTGCGCTTCATCGGCCTGCAGATCGCGGTGACCGAAGCCGAAGAGCTTTCCAATCGCGACAGTGAAGCCGGCCGCAACAAACTGCTTGAACTTTCGAACAGCATCGATAACTTCGACTCCGCCGAATCCTCCGCCGAGCGAGTCCGCTTTCTGCGCGCGCGGATCCTGGGCTCCCTCGGCTGGCTCGAAGGCCAGATGAAACTCTACGAGCCCGCGCTCAACCATCTCGAGCGCTGCACCACCGTCTGGCGCCAGTTGGTCGAAGGCAACCCCAGCCAGGTGAACCTCCGTTATGAACTTGCCGGCGCCTATCGCGACAAGGGATTCGTCAGCGGATACGCGGGCAAACACAACGAAGCAGCGTTCGCCATGCAGGACGCCATCAGCGAATACAAACGTCTGCAGCCTGGACGCTACCGGCGTCAGATCGGTGAACTACAGGTCCGGCTCGGCGTGGAACTGAATGCGGCCGGGCGCGCGGACGAGGCTCGCCCGGCCATTCGCGCCGGTCAGGATTTGCTGGTCGAACTCGCCGGCGGGCCGGATTCGAATCCGCGCGAACTGATGCTTGCTGCCCGCTATCTCATCGATGTTCCGCTGCCGGACCTGCGCCGCCCGCAACTCGCTCTCGACCTTGCGCAGCGGGCTGATAAGATCTCACCCCGCGACGCCATGGTGATCGAGGTCCTGGCGCGAGCCTATGCCATGAACGGGCGCCGCCGGGAGGCGTTAGACGCCGTGGCGCAATTCAAGTCGCTTGTGCCGCCAACCAGCATCGTCGCGCAGCAACAGGTGGAGGCCATCGCCCGCGAGGTTGATGGGATCCTCGCCTCTACTGCGCCCCCTCCTACGCAATGATGTCTTTGACGACGTTGCCGTGGATGTCGGTGAGCCGGAAATCGCGGCCGGCATAGCGGAACGTCAACTTCAGGTGATCGAGTCCCAGCAGGTGCAGGATTGTCGCGTGCAAATCGTGGAAGTGCACCTTGTTGACCACCGAGTAATATCCGTAGTCATCGGTCGCGCCGTACGATAAGCCCGCTTTCACGCCGCCGCCCGCCATCCAGACCGTGAACGCTTCCGGATTGTGGTCGCGCCCGTCGGATCCCTCTGCGGTCGGCGTGCGTCCGAACTCGCCGGCCCACAAGACGAGCGTGTCCTTCAACAATCCGCGGACCTTCAAATCATGCAGCAGCGCAGCGATCGGCTTGTCGACCTCCGCCGCATTCTGCTCATGATCGCGCTTGAGATTCTGGTGCTGGTCCCACTTGTACGTGTGGCTCACCTGCACGAACCGCACGCCTTTTTCGGAGAACCGCCGCGCCATCAAACACTGCCGGCCGAAATCTTCCGTCACCGGATTGTCGAGCCCGTACATCTTCTTCGTCGCTTCGGATTCGTTGCTCAAATCCTGCAGGTCCGGAGCCTCCGTCTGCATCCGGAACGCGAGTTCGAACGATTCGATGCGTCCCTCGAGTTCCCGGTCGGGACCCGTCGTCTCCAACTGTTTTCGGTTGAGTCCCTGGCTGTAGTCGATCTCCATCCGCTGAATTTGCCGGGGCGTCTCTGTATTCGTGATGAACGGGATCTTCGCCTCACGCGCGGGAACGCCAACCGATCCGATCGCTGTGCCTGCGTATGGCGCCGGCAGGAACGCGGATCCGAAGTTGTTCGCGCCTCCATGCGACTGCGTGGGGCAGATGGTGAGATACCCGGGCATCGACGAGTTCTCGGTGCCGAGTCCATAAGTGACCCACGACCCCATGCTGGGACGCACGAACGTATCGGATCCCGTATGCAGTTCGAGCAGCGCGCCGCCGTGCCGCGAGTTCGATCCCCACATCGACTTCACGAAGCAGATATCGTCGACGCACTTTGCGATCTCGGGAAACAAATCGCTCACCCACGCGCCGCTTTGCCCGTACTGCTTGAACTTCCACGGCGACTGCAGCAGGTTGAACGTCTCGCCCGACACGACCTTCGGCCGCGCGAACGGCAGAGGTTTTCCGTGGTCGCGCTTCAACAGCGGCTTGTAGTCGAACGTGTCGACTTGCGAAGGTCCGCCGTGCATGAAGAGAAAGATCACGCGCTTGGCCTTTGGCGCAAAGTGCGGCGCCTTCACTGCCAGCGGATCCGCGGAATTGCCCGTCGCAGCCGACAACATCTGCGCCAGCGCCAGGTTCCCGAAGCCGATGCTCGAGACTTTCAATAACTCGCGCCGCGAAAGGGTTCGATTCAAATACGTATTCCAGTGCCGTGCGTTCATCGGGTTTCCTTAGTTGATGTAGATGAATTCATTCGACGCGAGCAGCGACTTGCAGAAACTCTGCCACGCCTTCGCCCGGTCGCCCTTCCACTCTTGTTCCATGCGCGCCAGATACGTCTGCGCCTGATCGATTTCCTGCGGTGTCGGAGGCCGCGACAACGCTGCCTCATACGCTTCGCGAATCCGTGCTGCATCGTCCGCGCCGCCCTCGCGCATCAATCGATCCGCCATCTTGCGGCTATGCTGCAGCATCACCGAACTGTTCATCATGAACAGCGCCTGCGGAGCCACCACCGTCGCATCGCGATCACCGTTCGACGTCGCCGGATCCGGCAGATCGAACGCGCGGAACACGTCGTACAACGAACTCCGCACCACGGGGATGTACACGGCGCGGATCTCCTTGTCGTAGTCGACGTCGCCGCCCTTCGATGTATTCGCGACATACTGCCGGTCTTTGTACTTGAGGATCGAGCCGCCGTTGAAGTCGTGCTTCAGTCCGCCCGACACCGTCATGATGCCGTCGCGGATTTCCTCGGCCTCCAGCCTCTGCCGCGGGAACCGCCACAACAGTATGTTGCTGGGATCCGCCTCATAGGCGCGGGCGTCGTACGTGCTGCTCATCTGATACGCGCTCGACAGCATCAGCGTGCGATGCATGGCCTTCATCGACCATCCCTGCTTCACGAACTCCACCGCAAGCCAGTCGAGCAGCGGCTGGTTTGAAGGCTTCTCGCCCAGGCGTCCGAAGTTGTCGACGCTCGGTACGATGCCCCGTCCGAAATGCCAGCGCCACAACCGGTTCACGATCACGCGCGCCGTTAGCGGATGCTCAGGATTCGTCAGCCACTGCGCCAGTTGCAGCCGTCCGCTTTCGCCTTCGCCCAGCGTGAGCGGTTGATCGCCGTTGCCGATCGCCTTCAGGAACCCGCGCGGGACCTTCGCCCCGAGGTTCCAGTGGCTGCCGCGCAGATGAATCGCAAGATCCGCCGGCTTCGCGCCTTCCGCTACGCCCATCGCCTTCGGCAGGTCGGGCGTCGCGGCCTCGAGCGTCTTCAACTCCTGATCGAGCCCCTGCAACTGTTCGCGAATCGACGCGACATAATAGCGGCGGGCATTCGACGGCGCACGGAACGGTCCGAACTTTTCATGCAGGAACTCGTACAACGCCTTCACCCCGGGATCCCCGGCCTTCGCGCCTTCGCGTTCCGCCTGCTGGAACAACGCCGCATAGCGTCCAGCCAGCTCTTCCGGACTCTTCTCGTTCGCGAACAACTTCGCCACCGGTGATGCCCAATCCGCGCGCGAGGCGTTCGGCGCGCCGAGGATCTCCCATGCGTACAAGGGTGACGCCGTCGATCCGTTCGACCGCTGCAGATACTCGACGAGTTGTTCGAGGAACCCCGGATTCACGCCGTGTTTCCGCGCAATTTGCACCATCGTCAAAGGTGCGTGCGCCAGCGTGTTGCGGGTGATCAGCAGTTTCTCGAAGTAGGGGAACCGTGAGGCATGCTCGAGCCGGATGGTGTTCGCGCCCTTGCGCAGCGGCACGACCGCGACGTACGTCCAGCCGCCCGCTTCCGGCGAAGCTTCGCGATTCTGCACCGGATCCGCGCCGCGCTTTTCCCATACTCCGTTGACCCACAGATCCGCCGTGCCCGCTCCCTTCTCTTCATCGAAGACATCGATCTGATATTCGCCGTCCGCCGGCGCCTCGATCGTGTACTCCGCGAAATACGGACCTTTCACATCCTTCGGCGTATTCGACTTCTTCTTCTCGAGTTTGCGCGGCACGTTGCCTTTCGCCCACGAATCCGCCGTGCGAACGATGCCGCCGGCTTCCTTCTCCACCGGCGCCACTTGCACGGCCGCATCCCGCTGCGCTTCAGCCGACGCGAGCAAATACGCGCCCATGCGCTGCCGGCCTTCATTGGCCAGGCGATCGTTCTCGCCTTTGGTGATGTTCCCGATCTCTTTCCGCTTCGCTTCGATCTTCGCTTCGTGCGCGGCAAGCCGGTCGCGATCTTCTTTCGGCGCGAGCACATACTCATGCCACTTGGCCACGACCTTGAAGTTCTCCATCGTCTTCGAACTCTTGAAGATCCCCGCCATCGCGTAATAATCGGCCTGCGGGATCGGGTCGAACTTGTGGTTGTGGCAGCGCGCGCAACCGATCGTCAACCCGCTGAACGCCCGCATCGTCGTGTCGAGTTGCTCATCGACGATGTCCATTTCCATCTTCACGGGATCGTCTTCCGCCAGCATCTTCGCGCCCAGCGACAGGAACCCGGTCGCGGTCCAGCGTTCGAACTGCGTCTGCAGATCGGATGTCGGCATCAGGTCGCCGGCAATCTGCTCGCGAACGAATTGGTCGAAAGGCTTGTCTTTATTGAACGCTGCGATCACGTAGTCGCGATAGCGGAACGCGTTCTTGTACACGAGGTTCTCGTCGAGTCCATTCGAATCGGCATACCGCGCGACGTCCAGCCAGTGCCGCGCCCAGCGCTCACCGTAACGAGGCGACGCAAGCAAACGGTCGATCACCTTCGCATACGCATCAGGAGAAGAGTCGTTGAGAAACGCCTGCACTTCCGCGGGCGTCGGCGGCAATCCCGTCAGGTCATAGGTGGCGCGCCGGATGAGCGTGCGCTTGTCTGCAGCTTTGGCCGGCGTCAACCCCTTCGCTTCGAGTTCCGCAAGCAAGAACGCGTCGACGGGATTCCGCACCCAGGACTGCTGCTTCACCTTCGGAACCGCGGCCTCACGAGGAGGCACAAAAGCCCAGTACTTCTGCGGAGCCGCCGTCGCCGGCGCCGCGGATGTCGCAGTCGAACCCCAGGGCGCGCCCATCTGGATCCACTGCGCGAGCATCGCGGCTTCCGGCGCCTTCATCTTTGGACCCGGAGGCATTTTCAACGCGCCGGCCGTATGCAGCACGGCCTTCATCAACAAACTCTCGCCCGGATTACCGGGGACAATCGCAGGTCCGCGCGATCCGCCCTTCAACATCGCCGCGCGATCGTCGAGGCGCAGTCCGCCCATCACTGGATTACTTGCCGCAGAATGACACCCGGTACACTGTGCAATCAGAATCGGCCGGATATTCTTCTCAAAGAATGCTCCGCCGTCCTCAGCAGATTGTTGCGCGGCAAGCGCGGGCATCGCTGCCGTGATCGTCAAAGACGCGGCACAAACAGCCCGCAGGGCGTACTTTCCCAACATGAAGGCGATCCTATCATTTCGCCGTAGAGCCTGTGGAGCCGCTAAACTGCAAGGAAGCAAATGAGACCACCCCTCTCTCTTTTCGCGATCCTGCTGTTTGCGGGCGAATTTCTTCATGCCCAACCACGCAAGGTGATCAAGATTACCGGCGAGAACCACAAACTGGTCCTCTTTTCAGACGGAACGGTCGGTGGTTGGGGCGACATGCGCGACGCTCAACTCGGGCCACGCGCTGCGATACCCAACTTCCGCGGCCACTCGCGCGCTTTTGTTCCCATCTCTATCGCGGGGCGAGCCATCGACGTTGCAGCCTCAGAAAAGGCATCGTTTGTTCTGGTTGAAGACGGCACGGTCTATGCCCTTGGCTCCGGACCCGAAGGAGAACTGGGAATTGGCGAGCAGGAGAATCTGGTCACCGAAACACCTGTGCTGGTCCAGGGCCTTCGCGACGTCACGTCAATCATCGCGTGTCACAAGGCGGCCTTCGCCGTACACCGGGATGGAACGGTGAGCGCATGGGGGTCGAGGGAAGGCGGTGTGATTGGAGACGGCGTTCGGCCGGAAAGCTGGGGAGTCAGACCACCCCGCGCTTATGCCCCCGTTCGCATACCAGGCGTGAATGGCGTCATTCGACTCAGCGCTTCGTTCAGCCATGTGCTGGCGCTGACTTCCGCGGGGACTGTTTGGTCCTGGGGCATTCCTGCTGCTCTCGGCCGTACCCTGCCCGAAAACGAGAACTGGGGCAACCCAGGTGAGGTCCCCGGTCTCAATAACGTTGCGGATGTAGTGGCAACGGGCGTCTCAGCGGTGCTGAAGAAAGACGGCACGGTCTGGGTTTGGGGTCGCAACGGACAGGCTCAGTTCGGCAACGGCAAGCGTGATGAGGGGCAGAGCAGCAACATCCCGATCCGCGTGCAGGGCGTAAGCAACGCCCTTTCGATCACCGGTGGTGTCCGCGGACGACACCTGGTCGTGCGTTACAAAGATGGATCGTTACGCGCCTGGGGCAACTCGGATTGGGGCCAGATCGGCAACGGCGTGACGGGCCGCGAACAGGCGTCGGTTGCGATCCCGAAGATCACCGGCGTCACCGCCGTCTTCGCGTCCGGCAACAACACCTTCGCCGTCCGCGACGACAACTCTGTCTGGATCTGGGGCGCCAATAACTACGATGGTCCCGTTTGGCCCCTGCGAAAGGACGCGGCGCTTCCCGTACAGCTTGTGTTCCCCTAGCCTAGACTCGGAAGTCGTCCGGCCGCCAGTTCTGAATGGACTGCTTGATCTCCTTCGTCCCCATGCCAGTCGCCAGCACTTTCTCGACCAGCGCCGGCAATTCCGCATCCGATGCAAACCGCAGTCCGACCAGTTGCGGCACAGTCAGTTCCCCGATGCGAGGCCGCAACGCTTCCGGCAGCACGGACTGCAGCCGCAGTCGCTCCTCCAGGCGGATCAGCCGGTCCTGCACTTTCAACGCGTATAGCCGGATCGTAAATAGCGCAATCAGTAACGCGACCGCGAAGATCGCCTCCCAAATCGCGTCGGGCGCGCCGTCCAGTGCGTCGATCAAGTAGAGCCTGTAGCCGAGGTTGATGAAGAACAGCGGCGATGCGATGAAGTGAAACTTCGGGTCCCACTTGGTGTGGTTCGAATACGTTTGCGTAGCAGCCATGATTCCGCTAGCGTACCCGAATCCGCCGGCGACGTTCGAGTTCCCTGCGCAACGATTCTTCCCCGCGAGCCATCGCCCAGCGGTGATTTGCCGCGAACACCGGTTTCAGGAGCCACGACAGGCGCCGCAACAAAGGCTTGTCGGCGCGGACCTGCCATTCGTAGCGGACCAGTAAGTGTCCATCCGCTTGTGGCATGAACGTCCACTCTCCGGCGCCGGTGAGGTCGCCCCACGCCTCCACGCGAATCGCTTCGTACTTTCGCTCACCCGATCGCCGCATCGACCAGCGCAGTGTATACGGCAGCCTGCCTCGCGTATGCAGGTCGTACCCACCTGGCGTTTCCGCGGAGTTCCGCACGCTCAAATAGACGGCGGGCCACCAGCGAGGCAGATCCAGCGGATCGGCCAGAATCTCCCACACTTCCTCTGCGTTTGTCGAAGGAAGGCGCCACTCGGTGACGAAACGATAATCGTGCAAAGTCGATGAACGGCTCACATCATCCATTACGCATCTCCGAACCGGTTTGGATTTTCGCTACGATATCGGCCATGCAAAGTCAGGCCAAAACTGTCGAAGACTATTTGAACGAATTGCCGGATGACCGGCGCGAGGCAATCTCGAAACTCCGCGCCGTCGTGCGCAAGAACCTTCCCAAAGGATTCGAAGAATGCATCTCCTACGGGATGATCGGCTACGTCGTACCGCACAAGCTCTATCCTGCCGGTTATCACTGTGACCCCAAACAACCCCTTCCCTTTGCGAATCTCGCCTCGCAAAAGAACCACATGGCGTTGTATTTGATGACGGCCTACTTCGGGGACAGCGTCGCCAAGGTCCTGCGAGATGGCTTCCAGGCTGCGGGCAAGAAGCTGGACATGGGTAAGAGTTGCATCCGGTTCCGCAAACTCGACGACCTGCCGCTGGACGTGATCGCAAAAGCCGTCGGCATGGTGAGCGTCAAAGACTACATCGGCATCTACGAAGGCCTGCGAGACCGAACGAAAGAGTCCGGGAAAACAGCCAAAGCCAAGACTTCTTCGTCCAAGCCGAAAAAGAAGGCCTGAATTGCGGCGCCTCCTGCTTGGGCTATTCCTCGCTGCCGGCCTGGTGCAGGCTACCGGCTTCAAGAAGGCAATCTCGGGAAACGAAAGCTTCTTCCTCCTCCTGCAGGACGATGGTTCCGTGCTCGGCTTTGGTGAATGCTATTTCGGCAACCTCGCCGTTGCCGAGTGCGCCACGCTCAGAAAGCCCGTGAAAATCTCGCTTCCGGCGCCGGCCGTCGATATTGCCGCTGCTAAATGGACCAGCTATGCCGTCCTCGCCGACGGTTCGGTCTATTCATGGGGCTCCGATGAGGACTTTATGCTTGGCCGTTCCCTTCCTGGCGCGCGGCGTCCTTCTCGGAAAGGCTCTCCCGACCCTGCCCCTGTTCCGGGATTGCCGAAGGCCACCCGGATCATCGCAACGGGAGACTCCGTTGCCGTCGTGACGGCTGAGGGCGAACTCTGGATGTGGGGCACGCTCTACAACGACCGCAACTCCACATCGACATCGGATGTTCCGAAGCAAATCACCGGCCTCCCGCCGCTTGCCGCCTTCTCCATGAACAATCGCGATTATCCCGGCGTCAATCACATGTTCGCGCTGGGTCGCGATGGGTCCCTCTGGACTTGGGGATTCAATGCTCTTGGGCAACTCGGAGATGGGACGACCCAATCGTCACCCGCGCCGAAGAGGATCAACATTCCTCCGGTCGTCTCCGTTGCTGCGGGAGGCAACAACGGCGTAGCGGTGCTCGCCGACGGCACAGTCCGCGTCTGGGGCGGCAACGATTCTTCCACGATGGCGAACGGGCAAAACGTACAGGGATCGAAAAACCCGAGTCCCATTCCTGTCGCAGGCATTACGGCCGCGGCTTCGGTAAGTGCGGGCCTGGGACACATCATCGTATTGCTCAGGAACGGGACCCTGCGCACGTGGGGACACGACGGCTGGGGCCAGGCGGGTGTGGGTACTTCCGGCGGATACCAGATGCGTCCGGCCACTCCGAAGTTGATGGAGGTAACCGCAGCCTTCGCATCTCGCAACCTGTGTTTCGCCATCACCGCCGGTGGCAAACTCTGGTTCTGGGGAGTTGGCTTTTTCAAACTGCCCGCCCCCATGCGCATGGACCAGAGCCGCCCGGTCGACATCACGGCGTTCGGGCAGTCCCTTTAGGGAAACCCAGGCGGCATTTCGGAGGGCAAACGCGAAACTGCCGCATCGCCGACTGGTGAGGCCGGAAATGCGGCAGTTTCAAGAAACAGAACGAAAAGGCTGACGAACTACCGGCGCCGCGCGGCCCGGAGCCGCAGCAGGCCAAATCCCAGCAAACCGGAGGCCATCAAAGCATACGTCGAGGGCTCCGGCGCCTCCGTCGCAACGTCATACGAGATGATGACTTGACCACTCGAGCCGGCAACTGGCCCGCCAGCGGTCACACTTGACGCCACATTGACAGTGAAGCCCGAATAGCTCGTCGCACCGCTCAGGGTAGATCCAATCCGGAACGGAACCGGCGGAACAACACTGGTCGAGCTGTTGCCGCCGGAGATGGTAGCGTTAACGCTCGCGCCGTTCAGAGAACCGCCGACGAGAGTGAGAACCTGACTGACACTGGTTCCGCTCGTGGTTCCGAACGGGCCACCCTGATAGTCGACGGTTGCCAGCACCTGGTAATTGTTGATGAATCCGACCCCGGTGCTGATCGACGGACACGAGATCGTGCCCGTGGCGCCGCCGGTCGAGGTTCCAATTCCATTCGCGATCGAATATCCGAGTCCGCCCAGCGTCGCCGTCAGGACCGTACCGCTCGTAACGGTACAACTGACGGTAGTGGCAGACGCAAGCTGTGCGGTTGCGACCGCGAACAGCGAGCACAAAAAGAAGCCCTTCATTTTCCCTCCGAGTAGAAGTGCAGGCAATCGCCCGGATCGAACCCGCCACGGCCCGCCTGAACTTTTGTCCTGTTCGTACTGATCCGAAAGTATAGCTAAAAACATGGAGTCGATCAAATCGACTCTCACCAAACCAAAGCGGATCCTGCTGTACAATAACCGCCATATGCCGAGCCTTGCTGTCGCTCTGTTTTCAAGTGCTGCGCTTCCGCTGCTTGCTGCAGTTGCGCCACCTGAAGGCAACGATTTCTTCGAGGCGAAGATCCGCCCTCTACTGGCGGCCCATTGCCACGCCTGCCATTCCGCCGGCGCGCTCGGTGGACTCCACCTCGACTCGCGCGAAGGCATTCTCAAAGGCGGCAAATCCGGCAGGGCGGTCATCGAGGGCAAACCAGAATCCAGCCTGCTCATCGAAGCGGTCAAGCGTACACACATTCGCTTGAAGATGCCGCCCGTCGGTCCACTCAGCCAGCAGGAAGTCGCGAACCTCGAAGAGTGGATCCGCATCGGCCTGCCCTGGCCCGAGAGCAAGCAGCAGGTCCAGGCCGTCTCGGCGAAGATCACGCCGGAACAAAAAACGTTCTGGTCGTTTCAGCCGTTGAAACCTCCGTCAAACGCGCCGATCGACACGTTCCTCAACGCGAAGATCCTGGCGGCCGGCATCGCACCAGCCAAGCCCGCGGATCCCCGCACATGGCTCCGCCGCGTCACGCTGAGCCTCACCGGCCTGCTGCCAGCACCCGAACAATCGGACGCCTTCGCGGCGAACCCCGACAAAGCGAAAGCCATCGATCGTCTGCTTGCGAGTCCCCAATACGGTGAACGCTGGGCGCGCCACTGGCTCGATCTCGCCCGTTACGCCGACGGCCAACTCGCCGCCTCCACCGACACGCCGCTTCCCAACGCCTGGCGTTATCGCGACTGGGTGGTCGACGCATTCAACAACGACCTCTCGTACGAAACCTTCGTCAAAGCGCAGCTCACCGAAACCCCAGGCCACCTGGCGGGACTCGGTTTTCAGGCCCTCGGCGCCGGCGCCAACGATCAACTCGACGTCACCACCAAAGTCTTTCTGGGACTCACCGTCGGCTGCGCCCAGTGCCATGATCACAAATACGATCCGATTCCAACGAAGGATTATTACTCGCTGCTGGGCGTCTTTCGCAGCACCACGGATAGCGAGCATCCGCTCGTCTCCGATACCGAAGTCCAACGCTACAAGGATCAAAAGAAGAAGGTCGACGCGCTCAAGGAAATCCTCGCTGACTATCTCGCCGAGCAAAGCAAACAACTCACAGACCTGCTCGCGCGCGACACCGCGCGCTATCTGCTCGCCACCGTCGATCCTGCGCAATCCGCCGGACTCGACGAGGAAACCCTCAAGCGCTGGAAGACCTACCTCGCCGACGAGAACAAAGAACATCCGTATCTCAAGGGCTGGTACGACCTGCTCAAAACCAAACCGTCGCGCGAACAGATACAAGCCGAAGCCGAAAAATACCAGCAGTTCGTTCTCGATCTCCTGGATGAAGCCAAAGAAGTCGACGACAAGAACTACGTCGCGTTTGGAGGCCGCAAGGGACAGAAGAACGAGAACACGCGCCAGTACACCAACATCGTGGCGCTGCCTGTCCTGAAGTTCTACCAGTGGCGCGAACTCGCTTACAAGCCTTATGTCACCGACGGTTTCAAAGCGCCTGCCGGCGTTTACTTCTACGACGCCAAGCAAATCGATCGCTTCCTCGGCGGCATCGCCAAAAACTACGTCGAGAAACTCCGCGCCGAGATCAAAGCCGCCGAAGCGCAACTCCCGCCGGTCTATCCGTTCCTCCACGTCGTCAAGGATTCTGAAAAACCGGCTGACATCAAGGTGCTCCTCCGCGGCGATCCCAACACGCCGGGCGAAATCGCGCCCCGCGGCTTCCTGCAGGCGCTCTGCGATGGCGAACCCCATCCGTACACGCAAGGTTCCGGCCGCGCGCAATTGGCCGAAGACATCGTGCGCCATCCGCTCACCGCGCGCGTCATCGTCAATCGCGTCTGGCAGTATCACTTCGGCAAAGGACTCGTACGCACGCCCTCCAACTTCGGCCGCATGGGCGAACGCCCCTCGCATCCCGAACTCCTCGAGGAACTCGCCGCCCGCTTCATCGCCGGTGGTTGGAGCCTCAAAAAACTCCACCGCGAGATCCTGCTCTCGGACGCCTACGGCCGCGCCACGGGACCTTCCACCGACGCGGACCCTGACAACAAACTCCTCGCGCATTTCCCGCTGCACCATCGCCTCGACATGGAAACCCTGCGCGATTCCGTGCTGCAGGTCAGCGGTCAACTCGACCTCAAAACCGGTGGACCCTCGACCGCGATCACCGATGACAATCATCGCCGTTCGCTTTACCTCACCGTCAGCCGCACGCGCCTCGAACCCGCCATGGCGCTCTTCGATTTCCCCGACGCCAACAACACGACGGATGAGCGCGCCATCACCGCGGGTCCCCTGCAAGGCCTCTATTGGCTCAACAGCGCGTTCATCGCGAAACAGGCCAAGACCCTCGCTGATCGCCTCGGCAAAGATCCCGGCGCTGCTGACGACGCCATGCGCATCGATCGCGCCTATCGCCTGCTCTATTCCCGGCCCGCGGACCCGGACGAAATCAAACTGGGCGTAGAATATCTTGCATCGGCTGGACCCAACGCCTGGCCCAAATACCTGCAGGCCCTTCTCGGCTCTGCGGAATTCTCGAGCGTGAACTGACCATGACGTTTTCCCGGCGCAATTTTCTGCAAACCCTCGGCGGAGGTTTCGGACTCTCTGCCTTGCAGGGCATGTTGCAGGCCGATCCCACGCGCAAGCCGCATTTCACGCCCAAAGCCAGGCACGTCATCTTTCTCTTCCTGAATGGCGGCATGTCGCAGGTCGACACCTTCGACCACAAACCCGCGCTCGCCAGGTACGATGGCCAGCCCATGCCGGGACCTAAGATTCGCACCGATCGCGCCAGCGGCACGCTCATGCGCAGTCCCTGGGAATTCAAACGCCACGGCCAGTCCGGACTCGAAGTCAGCGAAATCTTCCCCGAAGTCGCCCGCCGCATCGACGACTTCTGCGTCATCCGTTCGATGCACACCGACAACGGCAATCACGGCCCGTCGCTGCAATTGATGAACTGCGGCCATCAGCTTCCGGGGCGCCCGTCGATGGGCGCATGGCTCACCTACGGACTCGGCACAGAGAATCGCAATCTCCCCGGCTTCATCGTTCTCTGCCCAGGCTTCCCCGTGCTCGGCTCATCGCTGTGGAGCGCAGGCTACATGCCTTCGTCGTATCAGGGCGTGCACATCCGCAACGAAGCGATCGAACCCGAAAAGCTGATCGCCCACCTGCGCAACAGTAACCAGTTCAGCGTCGAGGAACAGAAGCAGCAACTCGAACTCATCGAACGCCTCAATCGCCGCTACCTGCAGCGTGTCGGCAACAATGAGCCGCAACTCGAAGGCGCTGTGCAATCGATGGAATCCGCCTTCCGCCTGCAGACCGAAGCCGCATCCATCTTCGACATCCGCAAGGAACCCGAACACGTCCGCCGCCGCTACGACATCTCGGACTTCGGCCGCGGCTGCCTCATGTCGTTGCGCCTCGTCGAAAGCGGCGTGCGCATGGTGCAGATCTACTTCGGCAACTTCCAGCCCTGGGACCACCACGACGACATCCGCATCCACGCGAAACTCGCCCGTCAATCCGATGGACCGATCGCCGCACTCGTCGATGATCTCAAAGCCCGTGGCTTGTTCGATGAAACGCTGATCGTCATCACGGGCGAATTCGGACGCACGCCAATGATCCAGAACTCCGGCCTCGAAAAGCTCGGCTGCGGCCGCGACCACAATCCGCCCGCTTTCACCGCTCTCCTCGCCGGAGGCGGGATCAAAGGCGGAATCGCCTACGGAGCCACAGACGATTTCGGCTTCAAAGCCATTGAGAACAAGGTCCACGTGCACGACCTCCACGCGACCATCCTCAACCAGCTCGGCTTCGACCACACCCGTCTCACCTACCGCTACGCCGGCCGCGACTTCCGCCTGACCGACGTCCACGGCGAAGTCGTGAAAGCCATCCTCGCCTAGCCCCGACTCTGCTTAGATTCACAGGCGATTGAGGTCCCGTCTCGATCCGTGTCGAAGGTGCAGCACCTTGACGGACCGCCATCGAAGAGGAGCTGCCGAAGCTCTGCAAAGACCTCCCGCGCGGGGCGTTCCTCGTTTCGCTCAATCTGCTCCAGGCTCTCGCTAAGGGCGGATTGAATGTCGCCTAACTCCCCGGCGGTGTTCAAACGCTCGCCGTAGTCATCATCTGTTAACCCGGCAGCAGCCGGTTGCTGTTGCACCGTCCCAACCTCTCGAACCTCCGGTTTCGCGGGTCGTGGGGCGGACTTGAGTCCGCGCGGAGCTTCAGCTCCGCCCACACACTAATCGAAGAACCGCTTGTCCTCATCCGCCAGATGGGCCTTCGCGGCGGCGACATGGAATGTCACCCCCAGTCCAGGCTTATCCCAAACATCAATAAATCCGCGCTTCACAATCGGATTCGGCAGCCCATCGACAATCTGGTACCACCAATCCGGCTGCCCCAGCGGATACTCGAACGCAATGTAATTCTGCGGCATCGCAGCCGCCATATGCACATGCGCCGCCAGCCCGATCAGTCCATCGAAGATCCCATGCGGCGCCACGCTGATCCCGTGCAGATCCGCATACTCCGCAATCCACTTCAGCTCCGAGATCCCGCCCACATCCTCCGGGTCCGGACCCACCACATCCACGGCCTGCTTCTCAATCAGGTCCTTGAAATTCTCACGCAGGTAAATCTGCTCACCCGTATGAATCGGCACAGACGTCGCCGTCGTCACATCGCGATACAACTCCGCATTCGGATACGGCGTGTAATCGCCTGTAATCAGATCCTCGAGCCACGTAATATTGAGCGGCTCCATCGCACGAGCGAACTTGATCGCATCCTTCACCGTCCATCCCGGACCGCAATCCAGCGCCAGGCCGATCTCATCACCCAAAACCTTCTTCATCGCCTCGACACACGCCACCACGTGCTTGAAGCCGCGCTCCGTCATCATCCCCTTATCAGGATGCGACGCGCCCTTGCGAGGCTCGTCGTACCAGGCGTCGGGAATCGCCCGCATCATCGCGCCATTATGAAAACCGACGGCCTGCTTGATGAGCGTGAACCCTTCCTTGGCCTCCTTCATCCTGGCCATGTTCTCGGCGTAATGTTGCGGAGTCTGCCCCGTCATCGGGAACCGCACGCCGCCGTTGTAAATCCGCACGCGGTCGCGCATCTTCCCGCCGAGCAGCTTGTACACCGGCACGCCCGCGGCCTGTCCCGCGATGTCCCAAAGCGCGATCTCGATCGCACTCACGGCGGATCCCCAGGGCTTACTCGCGCCCATCCGCCGGATCTTCAGCAGCACCCGCTGCACATCGGTCGGATCCTCACCCAACAGGTAATCCCGGTAGAACATCACCATCGGCTTCAGGTAGGGCTTCGTCGACTCCGCCTGCCCGTATCCAGAGATGCCCTGGTCCGTGACGATTCGCACCACCGGGTTCTTGCCGATGATCGCGCACCGCAAGTCCGTAATCTTGATCGGAGCCCGCCCGCGCTGTTGTTGCGCGAACATCGACGCAGCCGCCGCCGCGCCCAGTGGTCCAACCACCGATCCAACGAACCCCCGCCTCGTCTGCTGCTCGTTCCTACCAGCCATGATGCTCTCCTGTCGGCCTCAGTATATATGAGCCCGTCAGGAACTCCTATGCCTGTTGCTTCTTCTTCCAATACTCCAGCGTTGGACCCGTATACACGCCCGATCCCACGATCGCGCGCTTGCGCACATCCGCGATTTCCTCCGCGCTCATCTTCTTGAACCCCTGCACCGCGCGGATATTGTCTTCCATCTGTCCCTGCGTACCCGCCCCGCACACTGCCACATGCACGCCCGGCTGGCTCAGCGTATACCGCAAACACTCCGTCGGACTCAGCGACCGCAACAAAAACGCCTTGCCGAACACCTTGATCGCCTGCACGCCAACTCCGCGCTCGATCGCCATCGGCATCGCCGTCTTCTCGAAACTCAGGTACGCATGATCCGCCGCGTGCACCGGCAGCAACACCGTGTCCCACCGTTCGTACGCCTTCAGCAGCGCCGCGTGCGATTCCGGATCATAGTGTCCCGTGAACCCAATGAAGCGGCACTTCCCGGCCTTCTTCGCCGCCTCGAACGCCTCCAGCACGCCGCCCGGCGCGAGGATCCGCTCGACATCCTGCTTGTCCTGCACCGCGTGGATCTGCCACAAATCCAGGTGATCCGTCTTCAGCAGTCGCAGCGAAGTCTCCAACTCCGTCTGCACCTCACGAGCCGTACGCTTGATCGCCTTGCTCGTCAGAAAGACGTTCTTGCGAACCCCCTGCAGTCCGATCCCATAAGCCTCTTCCGAAAGCCCGCCCCAATAGGAACTCGCGCAGTCGAAATACGAGATCCCGATGTCGTACATCTTTCGCACGTGCGCCGCCGCGGCCGCCACGTCGGGATGCAGATCCATCCGCGCGCCGCCCTGTGCGATCACGCTGACCTTCACCCCGGTTTTTCCGAAAACCGTAGTCGGAATATCCCCGGCCTTCACCTTCCGTGCCTGCGCGTAAGCGCCCGTAACGGACACACCCGTCAACGCCCCGCCAACAAACGATCGTCTCTTCATCTCGCACCTCCCGGATGATCCCAACTCTATTGCTGCAAACCCCGTGGGGCGGGCTTCAGCCCGCGCGGGACTTAAGTCCCGCCCCCCCTCTCACAACCCCGTCATCTTCTCAATATGTTCCGGATACCGCGTGCCGTGCACCACAATCTGCGCCGCCGCGCTCTCGATCCCCGCCAGGTCCTCCGCAGTCAACTCAACCGCCACCGCACCAATATTCTCTTCCACGCGAGACAACTTCGTCGTCCCCGGAATCGGCGCGATCCACGGCTTCTGCGCCAGCAACCACGCCAGCGCCACCTGCGCCGGACTCGCATTCTTCGCCCGTCCAATACTCCCCAGCAAATCCACCAGCGTTCGATTCGCCTTCATCGCCTCCGGCGTGAACCGCGGCAGGATGTTCCGGAAATCCCCCGCCTCCAGCTTTGTGTTCTCATCCATCTTCCCGGTGAGAAAACCCTTGCCCAGCGGACTATACGGCACAAACCCGATCCCCAACTCCTCGAGCGTCGGAATCACTTCCTTCTCAGGACCTCGCGTCCACAGCGAGTACTCACTCTGCAGCGCCGTCACCGGCTGCACCGCATGCGCCCGCCGGATCGTCTGCACGCCCGCCTCTGACAATCCGAAATGCTTGACCTTCCCTGCCGCGATCAACTCCTTCACCGCACCCGCGACATCCTCGATCGGAACCTCAGGATCCACGCGATGCTGATAGAACAGGTCAATCGCATCCACCCGCAGCCGCTTGAGCGAAGCCTCCGCGACTTCCCGGATCCGTTCCGGCCGGCTGTTCAACCCAATAAATCCGGGCTCCCCATTCGGCTTCAACTGGAACCCGAACTTGGTCGCGATCACCACTTGTCCGCGAAACGGCTCCAGAGCCTCGCCCACCAGATCCTCATTCGTGAACGGACCATACACTTCCGCCGTATCGAAGAACGTCACGCCCCGTTCCACCGCGCCGCGAATGACCCCGATCATCTCCTGCCGGTCCGCCGGCGGACCATACCCAAAGCTCATCCCCATGCAGCCCAATCCGATCGCCGACACTTCCAGATTGCTGCGCCCCAACTTCCGTTTCTGCATGATCTTCTCCTTCAAAGAAAACTCGGTTACGCAGACCGCGTCACATCGGCTGCCGTGAAACCCTGCTCCATCAATCGAGCCACATCCCGCGTCGGCGCACTGCCGAAAAATCGCGCGTACTCCCTGCTGAACTGCGATGCGCTCACATACCCCACACGCCGGCTCGCATCGCCCGCATCCATCATCGTCGCGAGCATCAGCCGCCGGGCCTCCTGCAGCCGCAGCACCTTCTGGTAATGCAGTGGACTCATCGACGTCACACTCTTGAAATGCTGGTGGAACGACGACAGGCTCATGTTCGCCAGCTCCGCCAGATCCTCGACCTTCATCGGCTGCGCATAGTTCGCGCGCAACCATTCGATCGCCTTCCCCACGCGATGCACGCTCGACTCAGCCAACCCGATCTGCGCCACGCGAGCCCCTACTGGACTTCGCAGCAATCGAATCAGAATCTCATCGATCACCAGCGGAGCCAGCAGCGCCGCCTCTTCCGGCTGCGCCATCAACTCGATCAGCCGCGTCGCCGCGTTGATGATGTTTGCATCCGCCTGGCCCAGGTACATGCCGCGATTCTCCGCCGCCGTCGTCGCAGCAGCCCGCGGCAACCCGTGCGGAAACACCTTCAGCAGCAGATCCGCGATGCGTTGCGGATTCAAATCCAGCACCAGACTCAAATAAGGTTCTGCGGGACTCGCCTTCGTCACCTGCCCCGCCACCGGCAGATCCACCGACACCACCAGCATCCGCGACGCGTCGTACTGCAGGACCTCTAAGCCAAGCATCACCGTTTTCGCCCCCTGCGCCACAATGCACAGAATGGGTCGTGGAGTGGAATGGATCAGTTCTTTGCTGATCCGCGAATAACGCACGACATGCGCGCCCCCGGCCGGCAGGTCGAACCGCCCGTCATGCGGGCAGTATGCCCGGATCAACTTCGCCAGTTTAGCTGTCTCGAATGAAACCGGCATGCTTGCAGTATACGGTTGCCCGCCGACGCAAGCCTTGCCTGAATCTCCGAACTCCTAACCTGATCCTCTGATTCTGCTGACGTGGGGGCGCCTCAGACCTTGAGTTCCCGCTCGCTGCGCACCTGTGCCCGCAAGACTTCGCGGATCAGGCTGCACGCGCTACGCACTTCCGGCATCGCGATCGAACAGTACATCTGCTTGCCTTCTTTGCGCGTCGACACGACTCCTGCGTTGCGCAGGATCGTGAGGTGCTGCGATGTATTGGCGGCCGTGATCCCCAATTCGTTCTGCAACTCCGACGCCGTCCGCTCTCCCTTGCCCAGGATGTCGAGCATCCGCAGCCTTGCCGGATGCGCGAAAGCCTTGCAGATCTTCACCTGCATCTCATAGATCTTGTTGTCGAGCGCGGCTTTGTCCGACTTAGCCATGACGGAATTATCTAACATCGTCACGCGCTCTGGCGTTTGCATGCAACTGACGCTATCCATTGGCGCCGCCTTTCACCTCGATTTGCTCGAGGTTGCCACCTCACTGAAAGACGCTCATCTGGCCTGCGAAAACGAACACATATCGCAGCGTGTACCCGCCCAGGATCACTAGCATCGCTACGGCCGCCGCCAGCCTCCGGTGATGATGCAGTTCCGCGTTCTTCAGCAGCGAAGGCAGCAACTCCCAGGCTTCGAGCGCCAGAGGAACCAGCAGTCCCAGCAGAAGAAACATCACCCAGAACGAGAACGTATATGGTCCGCCCAGAATCAGCTCCAGAGACTTGCGAATCGCAAGCGGCGACAACTCGCCATGCAATACGTAAGGAATCACGATCAGCAATTCGCCGGTGATCAGGCACACATCGAGCGTGTACAGGAACCCCAATTGGGCGCTGCTCAGTTTCTCGCGCGAGAACGACAGCACGGCGATCAACAAAGCGCATCCGCTCGACAGCGCAGAGAACAGAAACATCTGCGCCACCAGGTTCGTGTTCCAGAACGGACGCGCCTGCACCGCGCCCAGCAGGACACCTGTGTAAATCCCCACGCTCACGCTCAACGGGAACCCGGCCGCGGCCAGCACTCGACGGTAAGCCGTCAGATCCGTCCGCGCGCGCCATTTCTGAGGAACCCTGCTAAGCTCCAATACACGCGCCCGCCGCTCCTCCGGCAGCCATGCCCAGAAATACAACATCGCGACCCCGCTGAACAACAGCAGCAGCCACGATCCGATCGACATCGGACTCGTCCATTCGAAATGCAGAAACAGTTTGTAGAACCGCCACCAGTTGCCCAGATCGAAGATCAGGAGCAGCGATCCGATAGCCACCGGCCACGGCGCAATCCACGCACCCGTCCGTGCAATCCGTTCGAATCCTTCGGACTCTCCATTCCGCGATCCCAGATAGGCCGCCAGCGCTGAGGCAAAGAAAGTTCCTGCGGAAATCCCGCCCAGGAACAGATAGTTCACAATCAGGAAACCCCACTCGAACTCATGCATATCGCTCTCCCCTCGTCACCCCAGCAAATAGTAGATCTGCGGACCATTCCCCGTTTGCGGATTCTTCACCCGGTACTCGCGTGAATACAGCAGTTGCGAAATCTCCGAGTTCGGATCATTGATGTCGCCGAACACACGCACCTTCGACGGGCACGTTTCCACGCACGCTGGAAGCTGTCCCCGGTCCAGCCGCCGCACGCAGAAGTCGCACTTCTCGACGACGCCCTGGTCTTCACGGAAGAATCGCGCTTCATACGGGCAGGCAATGATGCAGTACCGGCAGCCGATGCAGTCATCCTGGTTGATCAGCACGATCCCGTCGTCGCGCTGGAACGACGCGCCGGTCGGGCACACGCGAACACAACTTGGATTCGCGCAATGATGACACTGTTCCGGCTCCGCGATCGCCAGTAGCTTCGGCCACGTGCCGCGCCGCTCTTCGACGATCCGGTTCCGGCTCTTGCCGAGCGGCACATGATTCTCAGCCCGGCATGCGACGACACAAGCCTTACAGTTGATGCACTTTCTCGAATCCACGGCTAGCGCGTAGCGCCGCTCTTTGGTGCTGGTGCTCATGACTGCTGCGCTCCTGTCTTCTTCACGCTGACGAACGTCTCGTGCATCGCGGCGTTGCCGGACACTTTGTCCCACGCCGTCTCGATCAGCACCGCATCCGCGCCGCCCCGGTTGTGCACCCGCCGCAGCTTTTCTGACTTCTTACCGAACCCGTGCAGCATGAACACGCAATCCGGCCGGATCTCCTCCGTGAGTGCGACTCGCAGTCGCACCGATCCCACCCGGCTCGCAACTTCCACCCACTCTCCGTCCGCCAAGCCTGCCTTGCGGCCCGCCGAGGAATTCATCCAAATCCGGTTCTCCTTCGCGAAATCGAAGAGCCACGGATTGTTCGTGCTGTTGGCGTGCGTGAAGTACGCCTTGCGGCCAACGACCAGGCGCCAGCTTCCCTCCGGCGGATCCTTCGGCGGCGAGTAGACCGGCAGCGGATCATGCCCGAACTCCTTCAATCGCCCGGAATACAACTCGATCTTCCCGGACTGCGTCACGAACCGGTGATCCGGCTGCAGCGTCGCGCCGTACTTCGGCCCGCCCGGCGGCGTGTACACGCCGTGCTTCCGCAAATACTCGAGAGGCTTCTCCACCGGGAGTTCCTTGGCGGCCGCCTCGTTCCATTGCCCGATCGTGTAATCGAAGTACTCGCCCAGGTTCAATCGCTTCGCCAGTCCCTGCACGATCTCCAGGCAGGGCTTCGTATCGTGCTTTGGTTCGACGACTGGTTGCCGCATCACCACCACGGGCCAGATGCCCGACAGCACTTCGATCGGATCTTCGCGTTCCAGGTACGTCGATTCTGGAAACACCACGTCCGCGTACCACGCCGTGTCGCTCATCTGGATATCGATCACTCCGATGAAATCCATCTGCTCGACCATCCGCATGGTTTTTGCCTGCTCAGGCAGCGCATGCAGCGGATCCTGCTTGGCGATCATCCAGCCCTTCACCGGATACGGCTTGCCCGCGAGCACGTTCTCGCGCAACTGCAGGTACGCGCCGTCTCCCTTCGCAGCCAGCGGAAAGTTCACGTCCATCTGGTCCACGCGTTCCGCCGTCGGATCGTCCCATGGCAGGAACATGAATTCCCCCAGCGAGATCTTCGTGTTCGGGACCATGCCGCCCTCGCGATCCCAGTTGCCCGAGATCGCGTTGACGATCGCCTGTGCCCGCCGCATCTGGAAATCGCTTTGATACCAGGACGACCGCCGGCCTGCGTAAAACACGGCTCGCGGTGCGGCATCGGCGAACTCACGCGCGATTCGCCGGATGTCCTTTGCCGGGATCTCCGTTTCTTTGGACGCCCACTCTGGAGTGTACGGCTCGACATGCGCGGCCAGTTGGTCGAACCCCGTGCAATGCGTTTTCACGAACTCCTTGTCATAGCGCCCCTCGCGAATCATCACGTGAAGCATCGCCAGAAGAAATGCGAGGTCCGTGCCCGGCCGGATCGGATGCCATTCATCGGCCTTGCTCGCAGTCACCGTAAATCGCGGATCCAGGCAGACGAGCCTGGTTTTGCGGTTCATCGTCGAATCGATGAGGTCCATGGTGTCCGGCGTGATGAACGACTCGAACCGGTTCGCCCCCGCCATGATGACGTAGTTCGCGTTCAACAGATCGAACGACGGTACGGTGCCGAATGTCAGGGAATAGGCCAGATTCACCGACGCCAGGCATAGCGTCGGATGCCGCACGATGTTTGGAGATCCGAAGGCAAGGCCGAGGTTCTTGAAGAAGACTTCAGCGAATGCTTCAGTCGAAGACCACAGCACCGCTTCCGGCCCATGCTTCTCTTTGATCTCCGCCAGCTTCTTCGCCGCGAAGTCGAATGCCTCCTCCCAGGACACCTCGCGCCACTTGCCCTCGCCGCGCGCCCCTGCGCGGATGAGAGGCTTCTTCAGGCGGTCCGGATCATACACCTGCAACACGCCCGCGTTGCCTCTCGCGCACAGCATGCCGCGCGACTTCGGATTCTCCGGATTGGGATTGAGCTTTGCGATGACGCCGTCCTCGACGACTGCGATCACCGAGCACTTGTTCGGGCACAGCTCGCAAGTGGTGGGGACCTCCACTCGTTGTTTCGCCTGCGCCTTGCCGCCGCAACCGGTCTGTGTGGTTGCCGCGGCGGCCACAGCCGCGCCTTTCGCGGCGAACTCGAAGAACCGCCGCCGTCCCATGGATGGCTTCCGCATAAGCTCTCTCCCGTCCTTCTGTCCAGGTGTTGTGGGTGCTTACTTCCCGCAGGTTTCCGGCTGCAGCGAATCCGCCGCATGATTCACCAGAAACGTCTGCACATGCAGGATCTGATCCTCGGGCATAACCTTGGTCAGCGGCTCGGACCCCTTGTTGTGCTGGCCCTTCGCGAAATACGTCTTCCACTGCGCGATGGTCTTCTTGAGCGGAGTGACCTCGCCGCCCTTGGCGCCCTTCACGTGGCACTCCTTGCAGGTCTGCTTGAAGTAGTAGCGGCCCTTGTTGTCGCTGCCTTTCACCGCTGCATTCTTGGCCATCGCCAGGGTGGCGCTGAAAGCAAACATCAAAAGCCCGCCCACGCAAGCGCTGGCCATCAAGGCCGTCCAACCCGATCTCTTCTGAAACAACATGACGAACCGGCTCCTTTCTATTTGCCGTATCGATACCGTTGGGGCGTGCAGGCTTCAGCCTGCGCGGGACTTCTCAGTCCCCGCCCCCATTACTAGAACCGCGTGATTAAACCGAGGGAAAACTTCGACGCGCCGTTGTAGGTCGGGAACCCCAGGATTGGGGTTTCGTCCAGCTTCTTCGGCGCCCCGACGTGCCAGCCCGAACCCGAGTAGTTGTACCAGTAGCGAATGAAGTCGGCCTTCAGGATGAACCGGTCGCTGATCCGGTGCGTCAGGTACGTCTCGAACACATTGCCGCGCGTATTGGTCTTCGGCGCGATGATGTCATCCGCCGCCTGCGCAAAATTGAACCAGTACTTGCTGCCGTGGTTGAACTCCGCACCCAGCTTGGTCCGTTCGTTGAAGTTGTGCCGCGCGCCAACATACACCATGAACCCTGTGCGATCCACCGGCGTCTCGAACGGATCCGACATCATGCCGCCGAACGGGGTCGTGATCCCATTGGGCCGCGTGCTCGACAGGTTGATGCTCGAGTACAGGTCAACTTTGCCGGCGTTCCGTTCGTAGTTCACGCCGAACAGATGAATGTCGCCGAGATTGGCGGACGGCGTAAACCGCATCACCACCGGTGCGTTGACCGGATCCCCGGTTACCACGTTGAACGGCATCACCATCAACCCGTTGAAACCGTCCGTGACGCGGAACGCCTTCGCATAGGTGGTCTGGAGCAGCGTCTTGTCGGTGGCCCACAAGTCGAGGTTCAAGCCCAGGAAGTGGACATCCTTCAGCCGGTCCTGCGGCAGTTTCAACAACGCGCCGTTGCCGAATCCGCCCTGATAGCCAACGCCGTAGCAGAGCCGGAAAGTCGTGTTCTCTGCGACGTTATACCCCAGCGTCGCCCCGTCGAACTGATAGTCGATGAGCGCCCCCGAAGGAGTTCCCCCGCGCAACTCGTCCTGCCGGTAATGCAACGGCGGACCCGACGTCGACGGCCGCCGGCCAATCGACAGATAGAACGGCGATCCGGCGATCCGGTTCCAACTGAAGTACGCGCGATCGACGCGCAACTGGTCTGAATTCGGAACGCTCGTCGTCGTGCCGTCGATATTGAGTGAGTTCGGCTGGCCGTTGAACACCTGCACGCCAGTTGAATCGCCGAACGCCTTGTACATGCTCAAGCGGCCGGTGAAGCTGACGTTATCCGAAACCTTGGCGTCGAACTTCAACCGCAGGCGGTTCGTCATCAGCGAATCCGTGTTCGCCGTGTACGACGGTACATACGTTGCAGGCATCAGCATCCCGAATAACTGTTGCTGCATCGCGGGCGGGAACGATCCCATGGCCTGCTTCAGGCCGTCGAACGTCAAACCCGATGCGAATTGCTGATAGCGGGCCCAGTTGTTGTTGACGGTGTTCTGAATCTCGTTCACGCTCTGCGGCGGACGGCCCAGAATCGGCATCGCGAACATCGTCTTCACCAGAAGATTCTGCAGCGCCATGCCGTCGAAGTGCGCTGGCACGGTCCCGCGGATGTTGTGAACCTCGAACCGGTAGTCGCCCGTGAAGTGGACCCGGTCCATCGCCTGTTCGCGCTCCGTCTTCGAGACGCGGTCGTCGAGATCCTTGATCTCCTGCGCGAGATCCGGCTTTTCTTCCTTCTTCGCTTCCGCAGGCTTGGCGGCTGCGGCTGCGGCTTCCGCTTGGGCGGCCTTCTCTTTCTCCTGAGCGGCGAGCCGTTCTTCCAGAAGGGAAACCGCGCGCTTCAGTTGTTCGAGTTCCTGCCGCAGTTTTTCGTTGGAGTCTGTTGTGCTGGTGGTGGAGGGTGACGGAGCCTGGCCGGCGAAAACCGGGCCTGGCCCGAGGTTGGTTAGTAAGAGTGCGATCGAAAGTATAGAGGTGGGACGCAACATGGAGAATGTCTCCTGAGCGCCGGGCGCCGGTCACTGATGCGGGAGGGAGGGAGAAGGAGGCCCCGGTTTTCCGTTGAAACCGCGGCAGGGGAACTGCGGCGTGAATCGTTGTCCCCGGTGTTTTCTTCGCCTGCGGGGGGGAACTCGCGCCGCGCCCTGTCGTGTGGAGAATCTGGGCGCTTCCGGTCGATCCTGAGTGTCCGGATGTCCGGCTGAATTCAGTATACGATACTTGCGAAATTTCGCAAGTGTTATTTTTCAGCAAATGAAGAAACTCCGCCATGCCATTAAATGCCTTGACTGGTATATGCCGATGGAAGTATATAAAAGAGGTGGAGTCTGTGTTCGAAGTCATCGCGGAACCCAATCGCCGCGCCATCCTCAACCTTCTGGTCAACTCACAACAGTCGGTCGGTGAGATCGAGCGCCAGTTGGGGATGCCCCAACCCGCAGTATCCAAACATTTGCGCGTCCTTCGAGACGCCGGCTTCGTCGAAGCTACGGTCGACGCCCAGCGCCGTCTCTACCGCCTGCGGCCGGAACCCCTCCAGGAAATCGACGCCTGGCTGGAACCCTTCCGCCGTTTCTGGTCCACCCACGTCGACGCCCTCGAACGCCACCTCGACCGCATGGCCGCGACAACGGCCCCGGTCAGGAAGAAGCAAGCCCAAGGAAAGAAGAAGACAAAATGAGCGACCACTACGCGCCCGGCCCAGCCCACGGCGCACGCATCGGCGGCAATCGTGAGGGAGAGCAATGGACCCTCATCCTCATTCGCGAACTTCGCCACCCACCAACTCTCGTCTGGCAGGCCATCACCGATCCCGCGCATCTCTCCCAGTGGGCGCCGTTCGACGCCAATCGCAACATGGCCGCCGTGGGACCAGTGACCCTCACCACTGTCGGTACGCCCTCGCCCCAAATCGCCGAAACCGCCGTCACCCGCGCCGACGAACCTCGCCTCCTCGAATACGATTGGGGCGGCAACGGCATCCGCTGGGAACTCGAACCTCTAGAAGGAGGCGGCACGCGCCTCACCCTCTGGCACAACATCGATCGCCGCTTCATCTCCTGGGGCGCCGCCGGCTGGCACGTCTGTTTCGACGTCCTCGACCATCTCCTCTCCGGCGATCCTCTCGGCCGCATGGCCGGACCGCCCGTCATGAAACTCGAAGGCTGGCAGCGCCTGACTGCCGAGTACGCCAAACAGTTCGAACTCGAAAGGAGTTGATCGCACCAATGCCAACAACAGCCACAGCTACAGCCGTCCTCCCGCGCGACCCTGCAAACATCGCCTACTCGTTCGTCACCGGGCTCTTCTGCCTTCAGATGACCTTCACGGCCTACGCGCAACTCCAACTCCCGCAAGTCGCCGCGTCCTTCGCGCACCTCGGCTTCCCGGACTACTTCCGCGTCGAACTCTCCTGGGCCAAACTCCTCGGCGTCGCGATCCTCCTCGCGCCGGTCCCCGCACGCCTCAAAGAGTGGGCCTACGCCGGCTTCGCCATCAATCTGGCCTCTGCCTTCATCGCCCATGTTGCGGTCGGCGATGGTCCGGACGCCTGGGGCTGGGCCGTCGCCACCGGCATCCTCTGGGGACTCTCCTACTGGCTCTGGCGCCGGAGGCAGCAGGCATCATGGTGAAAGAACCAAATCCCTCCGCTCGCATCGACGAACGCATCCGCGAACTCGGCGACTGGCGCGGAGCCATGCTCTCCAAAGTGCGCGCGCTGATCCACGAAGCCGTGCCCGAAATCGAAGAAGAGTGGAAGTGGATGGGTACGCCGGTTTTCTCCTGCAATGGCATCATCTGCACCGGAGAAACATACAAAAGCGTCGTCAAATTGACCTTCGCAAAAGGGGCCTCTCTGCCGGATCCCGCCCGGCTCTTTAACTCCAGCCTGGAAGGTAACGTCCGCCGCGCCATAGACATCCGGGAAGGCGACAAGCTAAACGAGAAGGCGCTCAAAGAGCTGGTTCACGCAGCCGTTGCGCTCAATCTCGAGAAGAAAGCAAAGAAACGATCCCCCGTCAGGAAATCAGAAATTAACCTATCCAGGAATAAGTAAATATGCTATAAGTCAGAAATCAGGAGTAAATAAAGTGTCTCTCGACAGCTCGCCGCGCGTAGCTTCGGAGCTGCTGCTCGAAGCCAACCGCCGCAATGCGATCCTGTCCACCGGCCCTGTCACGGAAGCCGGCAAAGCCATCGCCTCCCGCAATGCGCTTTCCCATGGACTCACTGCCAAATCACCGGTGCTGCCCGGCGAATCCGAAGAAGAATACCTCGACTTCGTCTCCCGCTTCGTACAAAAGATGGCGGTCAACGGCGACCCCCAGGTAGCCGAACTCGCCGCCGAATACGCGGACCTCCGCTGGCGCATGCGCCGCGCCCCCCGCTTCGAAGTCCGCATCATCGCGCTCGAAATGCGGAACCTGTTGCTCGCGAATCCCGAGCACCAGGAACTCCCCCTGGAGGACCTGCAGGCGCTAGCCTACATGCGACTGATCGAGCGCAAGGTTCTCACCAACCTCTACCATCAGGAAGCGCGTCTCCAGCGTCGCGCCGACCGCGTCCTCCGCCAATTGCTGGACTTGGCGACAGCCCCGCCGCCGCCGGTAGTGGTTGCAGAAAATCGGAAAAACGAACCCGATCCGCCGCCACCCGTCATGGCAGGCAAGGTGGGCCGCAACGAACCCTGTCCCTGCGGATCGACCCTGAAATACAAGCGTTGTTGCGGTAACCCGGTCCCCAAACAAGCCGCCGCTTAACGTGGGGCGGGCTTCAGCC
>CAZVKC010000067.1:0-4800 GCA_964627455.1 uncultured Solibacteraceae bacterium
GATCCCCCTTTGCGAACTGGAACAGAACCGGGCGAGGCTTCATGCCATCGAGCGGACGCTTCTGCAAATGCTGGCTGAAGGCATTCGGATCGCCGCTCATACTCGCCCAGCTTTGCCAGGAGAGGGCTCTCTGAATCTCAATCGCTCCGGGCACATCGTTGACGATGACGGGCAGGTTGCGGAGCGGCTTGTTCTCGTTGAAGTAAGGAGCCGGAACAACAAGGCCACTGATTTGGGTGATTCCATTGCCGTTGATGAGAGGCGGAATCCGCTGCTGCAGGACGTTGGAGAGTTGTCCACGAAACGCGCCCAAACGCCACGCGTCGACTCGCGAGTATCCGGCGTAAGAAGGTGAACCCGCGCGTATCGCAGGCTCGACCGCTTGAAACGGAACGCCATAGTTGCCGCCCAAAGAGCCGCCGAAGTAGTAGAGTCGGGCGGGATCGAGGTCGGGCTTTCCATCGCCGTCCACATCCATGCCAACCTGGATCACGCGGACCAGTTGCATCAGATCCGCAACGATTTGCCGGATGCCGTCGCGATTGCTGATCATGGCGTAAGGACGCGCCACAGCGATTACGCCTTCATTCGCGCCAAGAGTGTTGTTGCCATCAACATCCACTCCTCTTCCACCGCTCGGGAGAGTAACGGTTTCGCCGCTCTTGAGCTTCAGCTCCAGGGTGCTCTCCGGCCCGTAGCCGTGGCCAGGAACATTAATCCCTATCGTTGCGAAACCGCGTTTCGCGAGGATCGAGCTGAAGTTGTACATGTTCTCTTTCAGTCCGTTATTGGCATGACCGAAGATCGCGACCGGCCAGCCATTCTCGGGCGCTGCGCCTTTCGGCAGCGTCAGGACCAATCGCAGCGTTTCAACGCTGCGAACCTCGGGAGTCCCAGTCAGAGTGGGGACCTGCGGAATCACCCTCTGCGGGATCAGATAATTGGGAGATTCGAAGGATCCGAAAGCGAGGGTTCCGACGGAATCCGGTATGGCGTCCAGCAAGGCGACAGAAAGGGGCGCGTCACCGAAGCCAGGAGGCGACACTCTGGTTTGCAGATGCAGGACCATCGAAGCAATCGAATCCTTCGAGTAGACCGCCCGCGCGCCGTTGATCACAAAGGATGCAGGCGCCGCCGTAGCGGCTTTGATCTGGTCGCGAATCTTCTCGAGCATCGCAGTCGTACTGACCGTCGTGAAGGCGCTCGCTGCGACGATGCTGTCCCGCGAGGTTCCAGCAGAGACGGCGGCATCGATGGCTGCGCGCAAACGATCCCGATACTCGCCGCTGCCTGATGCGAGGAATCCGGTGAAATCGTCCGAGGCCGCGACCGCCTTGCCGGTGGTATCCAACAAGGACTTCGTAACGATCAAGGCATACGAAGAGTGCTGGACCAGCATTTCGTCGGTCGTGCAATAGAGCGTGTTGGTCGCAGGTTCCCAAACGGCTTCGTTGATGCCGATAACGCGGGTTCCTCCGCCGCTGCCATACGCGACAACGAAAACGCTCTTGCTGGAAATGCTCGAAATGGCGATGGGTCCGTCAAATGAGACCGCGATGCGGGGTTGCAGGCTGAAGCCATCGAGTGTGTTGAGGATGTCGATGTCTTCACAATCCGACGTCTGCCTGGCGCAGTCCGGCTTCGGCAAAGCGACGCGGCGGCCGGTGATTTGACCTCCGTCCGCGACCGTGAACTGGTCACTGGGAAATGGGCCAACTTCCGGGTCGCTCAAGTTGAACAGGACCCTCACATTCCCTTCGGAGGCGGCGTGCAGCGCCGGAATCAGCAACGCAGCCGGCAAGACGCCAATCAGGAAGAAGCGAATGAAGCGCCGGAGTGGTCCGGGCGGGAAAGAATAACCAGACACGAATGCAACCTTTCCGCTCGAACGGCATTCCGAACCGATTTCGCCTTTCGAGCACCAACGATCTCTGTCAACGGAAAAACACAACGTGCGGTTTACTAGCGATTGGGTGAGATCAGTCCGCGTTGCGTGAGTGCGTTGCGGATGTGCAGCATGTCGCCCGATTCGACTTTCACATCGTCCGGACCCGGCGACTTGCACGTGAAACTCGCCGCCTTGTTGATATCGCCGCTGCCGTCGTACACGGCCTGCGCCGGATACGGGCATACCGGCCGCTGACGCACGACCGCGCCGCTCGCGTCAAAGCTCGATGCGACGATCTTCTCCGGAGCGACGCCTTCTTCGACCCAGCGGATCACCGCGCTCACCACATGCGTATCGGCGTTGCGGAAAGCCTTGGGAGGTTCGGGCGCGCCGCCCCCGATCGCGCTCGGCCCTGTGCTGTTGCCGCAATGGGCGACAGCCGGCAGCATGAACAGCCGGTGGTACTCACGCACGTCCTGACCGAAAACTTCAGAGGTCGCCCGGATCAGTTCCGGCGAGAGATTGTCGATCATTCTGTCGGTCAACGGCTGGGGCAGATACTTCAGCCACTCGAATTGCGTCAACGCATAGTAGTAACCGATCGAGCCATCCGGAGGCACCACTGAATCGTTCCAGCCGTGGTACTGAATGATCTTGCCGCCACGCTCGGTGAAGGCCCGCAGGTCGGGACTCGGCGCCGCAGTGATCGGCGTCAGCACCTGCTTCACACGGTCGTACACGTCGGAATAGTTGATGTCGCGCCGCCAGTCGTAAGGCGGCGTATCGAGCGAGTACACATAGTGGCCGACAAAAGGTCCATAGGCGTTGTTGTCGGCGAAGAGCGGGTTCCAGTCCGCTTCTGAGCCGCTGCGCGCGCCGGTGTAGCGCTGCACGCCGACCTCGCTGACCGTGCCCGAGTACATGGCCTTGAACACCGCAAGATCCTCGGCCGTAAGCGTACCGTCACCGGTGGGACCCATGGTTTCGATGTCGAAGTCGCAGGCGCGCGGATTCGTGATCTGTCCGTCCACGAGGCCGTCGTACGCGTCGCAGGTTTGCAGCGCCCGCCGCGTAACGGCCTGCCGCTTGGCTTCACTCACCGCTGGAGGTCCAAACGGCGCGCTCGGTGTCAGGGTCTTGCCCGTCCAGATGAGCCACATCAGCACGTCGGGGTAAAAGTTCGACGGCGCGCCTGCGACGATGCCGTCGAAAAGCTGCGGATAGTTTTGCGCCATCAGCAAAGCCTGACGCCCGCCGTTGGAACAGCCCTCGAAATACGAGTACTTCACCGGTGCACCGTACAGCGCCAGGCTCACCGCCTTGGCAGCGATGGTGACCGAAGAATGCGCGCGCAGTCCCCAGTCCTTCACTTTCTCGGGATGGTTGAGAGTCCAACTCGCCGATTCGCCGCCATCGTGGCCCATGTTGCTGCCGGCGCTCGCGAGGCCGTCGCCCACGTCCTGCGCCAACCGCGCATACGGAATGGCGCCATTGTAGGCGCCTGTGCCGTTGACCTTGAGCCGCTTGGTCCAAACGGCAGCCGTCGGCGGTAGCCAGACCTCAAACTTGATCTCGGAATCGGATGATGGCTTCGCCACGCCCTGCACGCGGCAGAACGACACGGTCACCGCAACGCCGCCGATGGTGGCCGGAGGATCGACGATTGCGGCCCCCGTGATGGTGGCGTCGCCTGTCGTCACCGATGTGAGGCTCGCGCAATCCCTCGCGGACTGGGCGCTGACGCTCATCGCCGCAGCGAGTATCGTACTCAGCGTGAGGCGCAGGGAGATGGTGCTGCTGCTGGATTTCCTGGAACCCGGGTATTGGAACATGTACGCTTCTCTCCTGAGATTCGAGATCTGGCCGCGAGGGAGCGTACAAACACCAGGCATCAGCGTGCGCGCGCGATACCCCTCAGACAACGGAGGTCCCGCTCGAGCCCGTCACTTCGACGGCGAGAAACGACTGCACGCCATAATTGCCAGCCAACCAAACGCCGGAAGGATCAATCCAGGTCGGGATCGATATTAGCGGTCCATCCCCTTCGGCATCCACTCCAAAGGGAACATCCGGCGCGACATGAGTTCCACCCACATGCCAGTACAGCACCGGGGATTCCAATCATCGGTCCTCCCGGTCAAGGCGAGTATATTGCAATACCCCGCCAGACAGTAGCCAATCTTTCGATTGCTCACTGACAGATTGTCACGAAGGAAAGGAATGAGAGACGACGATGGCGAACCAACCGTCCAGTTCAATTCTCTGGACCTCGCCCGGGACGGCTTCCATCTGCTCGAAGCCCGATAAAATCAGCGTGCGCGCGACGCGCCTGTATTCAGGAAGCAACGCGCGATGCGCCTCTGCGCTGATGTTTGCAATGAGAACATCGAACCTGCCGGCATCGACCGCATCGACGGAGCCCACAAACTTCGGGGTCCAGTCGCACTGTTCCACGGCGTCGGGATCGATGTCGCAGGCAACGATCATCGATGCGCCAAGAATTGTCGCGGCCTTCGACAAGATGCCGGATCCCGCGCCGACATCCAACACGCGTGCGCCCGGCGTCACGTGCTGTTCGAGCAGTGCGAGGCACATCTGCGTGCAGGGATGATAGCCGGTGCCACACGCCGATCCGGGATTGATCACCAGCCGCTCGCGGCCTACAGGAGTGGGATCCTCGTTCCACGGCGGCACGAGAAAGAACCGCTCGCCGGCCAGCACTGGCGGGAACGACTTCTTCGTCTCCTCTTCCCAGTCGACAGCCTCAGGCTCGATGCGCTGCGGATGGAGGTCCGCGAGTTGCTCGACCGCGCTCTCATCATCAAAAAACGCTTCGAGTGTCGTGGGACCCTCGACTATACCGAGCGTCCCCATCGCCCACAAACGTTCGATGAGCAGTTCCCTGCCCGCGC
>CAZVKC010000067.1:4900-32698 GCA_964627455.1 uncultured Solibacteraceae bacterium
ATACCGAGCGTCCCCATCGCCCACAAACGTTCGATGAGCAGTTCCCTGCCCGCGCTATCTTCTTCCGGCGAATCGATCAGTAGCGAGTACACGCTCAGCCCTGCACCCGCTTCTCTTTGCCGGCCCAGAACCGTTCTTTCAGCACCAGTTTGCGGATCTTGCCCGTGCCGGTCTTCGGCAGCGGATCATCCTGGATCTCGATAATCCGCGGCAATTTGAATTTGCCGAGACGCTCGGTGAGGAACGGGATCAGGTCCTCGGACGTCAGCGACGTGCCGGGCTTGCGCACGATGATCGCCGCTGGCACCTCGCCCCACTTCGGATCCGGCGCGGCGACGACCGCGCACTCGAACACATCGGGATGCGCGAAAATGTGCTTCTCGACTTCGAGCGATGAGATGTTCTCGCCGCCCGAAATGATGATCTCCTTCTTGCGGTCGACGATGTGGATGTAGCCTTCTTCGTCCCACACCGCCATGTCGCCGGTGTGCAGCCAGCGCCCGGTCATCACGTTCGCGGTCGCTTCGGGTTCCTTGTAGTAACCGGCCATGATGTGATCGCCCGCGGCCACCACTTCGCCGATCGTCTGCATGTCGCGCGGCACGTCGTTCATGTTGCCGTCCACCACGCGGACTTCGACTCCGGGAACCGGCCAACCGGCCATCGCCTGGCGCCGCCGGCGATCGTCGTCGTCCTTGTACACGATGCCCTTCTTGCGCGCGGACGTCAGCACGGGCGCGGTCTCCGTCATCCCGTATCCGCCCATGCATTCGGCCTTCGGGAACAGCGTTTCGAGGCGCAAGACCAGATCAGCCGAAGCCGCCGCGCCGCCGATCATGACGTGGCGCATGCTCGACAGATCCCAGTCTTTCGCGTCGGGCGCATTGAGCAGCGCATTCGCCATTGTCGGAACCATCGACATATCGGTCGCGCGCTGTTCCTGAATCGTGCGGAAGACGAAGGTCGGCTCGAAGCGGCGAACCATCACCTGCCGCACGCCGAGCATGACGCTCGCCTGCGGACGTCCCCAGCCATTGGCGTGGAACAACGGGATCGTGTGCAGGTCCACCATGTCGTGGACGTCGGTGTACATGCCGCCCACAGAGAGCGCGTGCAGGTACAGCGTGCGATGCGTGAGCGTCACGCCCTTCGGCGTTCCCGTGCTGCCGCTGGTGTAGAAGAGTTCCGCGATGGAGTTCTCGTCCACGGTCATGATGTCGGCGCGTTCGGCCACGCCATCGGCGATGATCTCTTCATACTGCAGGTCCGCACAGGGGATCCTCGCGTCGGTGGTGACCCACTTCTCGACGTCCTTGCAGACTTCGCGCAGCTTCTCGACGGTGGGCGCGAAATCATTCTCAAAGATCACCATCCGCGCACCCGAATGGTTGAGCACCGCGACCATCTCCTGCACCGACAGACGCACGTTCAACGGCATCACGATGCCGCCCGCCTGAATCACGCCGTAATAGCCTTCGAGCAACTGGTGCGTGTTGAAACTGATGTAGGCGACGCGGTCGCCCGGGCGGACGCCATGCTTGGCGAGTCCGGTCGCAAGCTTCTGGGCGCGCTGCCCGAATTCGCGATACGTCAGTTGAGTGTCACGGCAGACAACGCCGACTTTGTGTCCAAAGAGGTCCATTGCTCGATGGAGGCAACGAATCGGTGTAAGGGGTGCAGACATGGGTACCTTTCGCAGAACGTAATATACGATTATCATGAACGCTGGCGCGATCTACGAAACGCCTGTTGAGCAGAGGTCCGAAATGCGCAGCGTCCACAAAGTCTTCATTGCGAACCGGGGCGAAATCGCCGCACGCATCGCGCGGACCTGCCGCCGCATGGGTATCGCGACGGCCTACGCCAAGGCTCCTTTTCTCGACATTTCCGCGATGGTCGCGCAGGCGCGCGCAGCGGGCGCGGACGCGGTGCATCCGGGCTATGGGTTCCTCGCCGAGAACGCGGATTTCGCAGATGCGTGCATCGATGCCGGGTTGATCTTCGTCGGACCCCAGGGTTCCGCGATTCGCGCTCTTGGCTCGAAGGAAAGTGGCCGCGCAATTGCGCTCGAAGCCGGCGTTCCGATCGTGCCCTGCGACGGCTATCCGCTGCTCATCAAGGCCTCCGCCGGCGGAGGAGGCCGCGGCATGCGCATCGTGCAGCGCGAGGAGGATCGGGCGGAGGCGGAAGCAGCGGCGCGCAGCGAAGCATTGCGGGCTTTTGGCGACGACTCGCTGGTCTTCGAACGCTACATCGCCGGCGCGCGCCATGTCGAAGTGCAGATCATGGGCGACCGCCACGGCCGCGTGATCGCGTTCGCCGAACGCGACTGCTCGGTGCAGCGCCGGCATCAGAAGATCGTTGAGGAATCGCCGTCACCCGCAGTCGATGCGGCGTTGCGCGAGCTGTTATGTGACGCAGCGGTGCGCATCGCACGCGCCGTCGGGTACGAGAACGCCGGGACCGTCGAGTTCCTGCTCGCGCCCAATGGCGAGTACTTCTTCATCGAAGTGAACACGCGCATTCAGGTGGAGCATCCGGTCACCGAGGCGATCACCGGCCTCGACCTCATCGAACTGCAGTTGCGCGTCGCGGCAGGCGAATCGCTGGCGCACCTTCCCGAACGTCCGCCCGTAGATGGCCACGCCATCGAGGTCCGGCTGTGCGCCGAGGATCCCTGGAACAACTTCCTGCCGTCCACCGGCGAGTTGCGCGTCTTTCACTGGCCGCGGGAACTGGTGCGCGTCGAGACAGCGATCGAGCAGGACACGGAAATCACGCCCCAGTACGATTCGATGATTGCCAAGTTCATCGCGCATGGTCCGACGCGGGACTACGCAATCCGCAAGATGGCGCTCGCGCTGCGTGAGACCGAACTCGCAGGCGTCGCGACCAATCGCAATTACCTGCTGCAGGTGCTCGAAAGCGCGGAGTTCCGTTCCGGCAACGCGACCACCGAATTCCTGCCCGCGCCCGTCGCGCCTGCAGGGCTCGAAGAAGCCGCAGCCTCCGTCGCAGCCTTCATTGCAGCGACTGAGTTCCCGAAACACGGCCTCGCCGGATATCGCAACAATCCCTTTCGTCCGCTCACACTCCGCCTCACGTCAGCAGGCCAAACGATCGACGCCGACTGGACGGGCGAACTCTCGCACGAGGTCCGCAAGTTCGGCCAGCAGTACATTGCCGGGCTCCACACTTTCGAGCGCGCGGACCGCCATCCGCGCCCCGCACATGCGGGCGAACGCGACAGCGCGAACTCCCCGATGCCGGGACTCGTGCTGCGCATCCTCGCGGAAGCCGGGCAAACGGTCCGCGTGGGTCAGCCGCTGCTCGTCGTCGAAGCGATGAAGATGGAACAAACCATCAAGAGCCAGATGGACGGAGTCGTCAAGACTATACTGGTCAAACCGGGTGACGTCGTCGCACCCGGACAAACACTGGTGCAATTGACCGCAGGAGCCGCCGTATGAATTTTCCGTACTTCACAGAAGAGCACGATCTGATCCGCCAGACCGTCAAGCGCTTCGCGCAGGAACAGATCGCGCCCAACGCCGCCAAGTGGGACGAAGAGGGCATTTTCCCGAAGGAACTCTTCAAGGAGGGCGCGAAACTCGGCCTCTTCGGCATCCGCATCGATCCGGAATGGGGCGGTTCCGGCATGGACTGGTGGGCGACCGCCGCGTACTCGGAAGCGATGGCGTATTCGGATTCCGGGTCCATCAACATGGCCTTCATGGTGCAGTCGGACATCACGGTTCCCGTGCTCGACAAGCTTGGCACGAAGGAGCAAAAGGAAGAGTTCATGCGCCCCGCCATCAACGGCGACCTCATCGCGGCGCTCGGTATTTCGGAACCCGGCGGCGGATCCGACGTGGCGGCGATGAAGACGACGGCGCGCGTCGACGGCGGCGACCTCGTGATCAAAGGTCAGAAATTGTGGATCACCAACGGCACTCGCGCGGACTTCATCATTACCGGCGTGCGCACGGGTGGCGAAGGCTATAAAGGGATCTCGTTCGTGATCGTGCCGACGAAGACGAAGGGCTTTTCCGTCGGCACGAAGCTGAGCAAGATCGGCAACCTCGCGTCCGACACCGCGGAACTCTTCTTCGACGACGTGCGCGTCCCGATGCGCTATCTCGTGGGCGAGATGAACCGCGGCTTCTACTACATCATGGAGAACTTCCAGGGTGAGCGGCTTGCGTCGGCGCTGGGTTCGCTGGGATCGTGCGAGCGCGGTTTGAAACTCGCGATGGACTACGGCATGGAGCGCAGCGCCTTCGGGCAACCGGTCCGCAAGTTCCAGGTGTGGAAACACAAGTTCGCCGAACATCTGACGAATCTCGAGGCCGGCCGCTGGCTGACATATCGCGCACTGGACCTCTACAATCGCGGCAATCGCGCGGTCCGCGAGATCTCGATGGCGAAGCTGTACATGTCGGAGCTATCGCAGAAGATTGCGTACGACGGCATGCAGATCCACGGCGGATTCGGATATACGAACGAGTACGCGATCGGGCGCCTGTGGCGCGACGTGCGCCTGATGACCGTCGGCGCCGGTACGTCCGAGATCATGAAAGAGATCATCGCGAAGGAAGAGAAGATCTAGAGACTGGGTGGCCGCTGTTTGTGCCAGTTCGTCGCGGACTGGTAGGCGTGTGCGATGCGGAATAGCGTAGATTCATCGAACCAGCGCGCGCAGAACTGAATGCCGAGCGGCAGCACCGGAGGTCCTGCAGTGAAGCCGCAAGGCAGCACGATGGCGGGGATCCCGGCCACGTTCGCGAGATTCGACGTATCAGGGCGCGGTGCTCGCGGCGGGTTCGGCGGTATGTCGGTCGTGATGATCTCGTCTTCGAGCAGCGGCGCCGCATTGCCGGCCGGAAGCATCAGGATGTCGCAAGTCTCGAACACTTTCCGCACTTCTGCTTGCAGTACGGTTCGGAATCGCAGCCCCTGGATGTAGTCGAGCGCCGAGTAAAACGTACCGGCTTCCAAGCGCTCGCGCACCAGGGGATCGAAGACATCCGCACTCTCTTTCATGCGCGCCTTGTGCACCGATGCGGCCTCGGAATGCAGGATCGCAGCTGAAGCCGGGCCGATGAGCGATGCGTTTGGAATCCTGACATCGACCAGCGTGACGCCCATATCCTTGATGAGGGCGATCGCGCGTCGCAGTGCAGCGTCGGTCTCCGGATGCACATGGTTGAAGAAGTACTCGACAGGGACGCCCATGCGGAGTCCCTTCACGCTGCCAGTGAGGGCACGCCTGTAATCGGGTACAGCATTCGATGCGGAGGTCTCGTCTTTGGCATCCGCGCCCGCGATCACCTGCAACATCTGCGCGACGTCCGCGACCGTGCGAGCCATTGGACCCACATGATCGAGCGTCCAACTCAGCGGCGTCACGCCATGGCGGCTGATACGACCGTATGTGGGTTTCAAGCCAACAACGCCGCAGCTTTTGGCGGGTCCGCGAATGGAACCGCCGCTGTCGGTGCCGATCGTGAGCGGAACCATACCGGCCGCAATCGCTGCGCCGGAACCACTGGAAGAACCCGACGGCGAGTACCGCAGATCCCAGGGATTGCGCGCCGGACCCTCGAGTCCGACCTGCCCGCTGCCCATCGCGAACTCGAGTAAATTCAATTTACCGACCATGATCGCGCCCGCCGCGTTGAGGCGTTCGGTGACTGTCGATTCATAGTCGGGGACCCAGTTCAAAGTGACCTTCGAACCGTTCGTCGTCCGCACGCCGCGGGTCGCGATGAGGTCCTTGGGCGCATACGGGATGCCATGCAGAGGTCCACGATAGCGGCCACGCGCGATCTCCTGCTCAGCCGCCCCCGCCTGTGCAAGCGCGCGCTCGGCGGTCACCGTGAGAAACGCGCGGACCTTCGGATTCACGGCCTCGATTCGCTCCAGCGATGCACGAACAAGGTCCACGGGCGAGAGCTTGCGAGTCCTGATCAGCGGCGCGAGTTCCGAGACCGTTGAGTAAAGAAGATCCATGGCGGGCCTCAGCGCGACAGTGGCGAAACACTGTCATCGATCGCGAAGTCTCGCAGCGCCTGCAAGGACGCTTTTCGACGTTCCAGCACGGGTCGCAACAGCCGCAACCGCTCGTCGCTCAGGGACACCCCGTGCGCGTTGGCGACATGCCGCAATTCTTCGATACCCGGCGAGGGATCCTGCGCCTGGGCCGTGAATGCGGCACTGGCCGCCAGCGTCTGAAACATCCGCCGTCTGGACTTCTTCATCGCAGGAACTCCTCAAAGAACTCAGTGTCCGGCTGCCCCACGTAACGGTGCCGCACGTTTGCGGAGCCTGGGTACACGATCCGATACATCCATGCCGTGGGGTCGGTCCAGAACACACGACTCTCGCCCGCCAGCGTCAGGAAGTCGGGTACGTCCCAGTGCAACGCCAACCCGGGGATCAACGCGTCAAACAGAAATCCCGCCTGCGGCGACTCGAGCGCATAGTCATAGCGCCAAGGCGTCCGATCCAGCCACACGCGCTTCAATCGCGGATCCACGGCGGCGGCCATCAGCATCCACAAGCCCTTCACGCCGCGCCCGTATCCGCGAATCGCCGAGGGATCCACGTCCGGACGCTGGGACAACACATCCATCGCAGCAAGAATGTCGTGTGCGCGCATCGCCGCCAGATTGCGGCCGATCAAATCTGCACGCTCGTTCGTCACCCAGTTGCCGAGGAATGGCCGGCCTTCCCACGCATCCGGCGAATCGGTCACATCCAGTTCCAACACCACATTCCCAGCCTTCGCCAAGGCTTCACACAAAGCTGTGGTCGACTGGCTGCGCTGTACGAACAGCGGCACCGGCAACCGCTTCTCCTCGACTACAATCACCGCAGGTTTGCGGCCGGTTCCGGCGGGCCGGTACAGTTTGCCCTGCACCACAACGCCAGGCTCGCTCTCAAAACGGATGCGTTCCGCGCCTGACTCGATCACCTTGGGCGCCCCGCTCGAACGCACACCCAGCGCCACCAAACGCTCCCGCAATTCCGTGGACCTCCGCGGTTGCCGTTTCGCACGATACTCCTCGAGAATCACCTGATGCAGTTTGCGGCTCCCCGGCTCGCCGTCCACATTGCCGCTCGCCGTCACCTGCAACTCGTGATTGGTGAACATGTTCACCGTTTGATCCGACGGATCGCCCTTGCCGCCCGTCAGCCAGCGGAACATCCACTTGTAGATCTCCTCGCGGGATTCCTTGGGTGTTCCATGCGGACCCGGCGCCACGTGAAACCGCAAGCGATCTTCGACGCCATACACCGAGTACCAGCGCCGCACCTCGTCGTACACAGTCTTCGCGCCGGCTGGCGTGAAATAGTCCTCAGTCGTCGCCAGCAGCAGCCACGGCAGCGGCGCCGCGACTTCGAAGAAGTCCGCGATATCGAGGCCGTTCGCCAGAAACTGCGGCAGACTCATCTCCGAATCGGCCGTCGGCCCCGGAAACAGCGTGTGAAACGAATTGATCGCACAAGCCGGCGCGGCAGCTTTCATGCGCGAGTCGAACACGGCGACATACATCGTGATCGCGCCGCCGCCGGAACATCCCGCAACAGCAAGCCGGCCCGGATCCACGTCTGCACGCGACACCAGGTAATCGGCAGCCCGGCGCGCGTCGTGAATGAAGTACCGCGCCACGCTCTGCCCAATGAGGATGCTGCGCGCGCCGAGTTCCAGATGCTCGTTGCCGCCACCACCCGAAAACGCGCGTCCCAGTTGCGGCAGGTAGGTCTGCTCGCGCTCACCCTGCCCGATCGGATCATAGGTGAGCGCGACAAAGCCCTTCAGCGCGAAATTCGCCGCGAGGATCTGCGGCTCGGGCTTGCCTTCCTGCGTATGTCCCGAGGGAACCAGGATCCCCGGATAACGCCGTCCGCGCTCTTCCGGCCGGTACACATTGCCGGTAATCCAAAAACCGGGCAGGCTCTCGAAGATCACCTTCTCGATCGCATACCCTTTGCCCTGCAGCGTCCCCGTCACGCGCGCGCGCAGCGGACCCCGATATTCCGGCAGCCCACCCAGAATCCGCAGCAACTTCTCGCGAACCTCGGCTTTACGCCGGTCCGCCTCTGCACTCGTGCGAATCGCAGCAATCGTGCGATCGCGCGCGTCCAACTGCTGTTGCGCCTGGCGATTCATCCATTCGAGCAGCGGATCCTGCGGCTGCTGCTGCTGCGCGAGCAGCATCGACAAGAATGCGATCGCGATCATGACTCCGCATCCATCGAGGCCGGCTTGAATCGCTGCCGGATCGCCGCAAACCGCCGCGCGATCCACGACCGCCGCCGTTCGCGCCACGCACGAAACCGCAGACGCAGCCGCGCAAACACGCGTCCGGCCAGCGAGGTCCGCCAGAACTCATGGATCGCATGCCGCGCCGCTAGGACCTTCGATTCCAGCCAGGCGAACCAGCTCAGCCGCACCAGCGCGGGCCGCGTCAACGCATAGATCCGCGCCACCAGAGCCGTGCCCGCGACCTTCGCCACGATGATCGTCGTCGCGCCCCACGCGGGATGCCCGCCGGCCAATAAATACAAGGCCAGAAACTTCACCGGCGCCAGCAGCACGCTCGGCACCGCGAACACGGTCAGCGCGCCATAGGGAGGCAGCGTCGAAATGAAATGCTCCAACTGCCGGAACACCGGCAACCGCCCCAGCAGCGCATACACGCCCGACAATCGCCACAGCAGTTCTTCAACCAGAAAGAACGTGCCAGCCACGACAATCAGCGGTGGTGTCAAAATTCGCCGCAAACGGAGCCGGTTCATTCCCACTATGGTACGCCCGGCGATATACTTCGAGCGGAGATCTTTCCCAATATGGATTCAGTCACCAGACGCGGCGTCCTCGGCGCAGGACCGCTGCTCGTCAGCGCAAAAACGGCCTTCGGCTATCAGGCCAATTCCTCGGTCAGCTTCGGCATCATCGGCACGGGCGGACGCGGACGCTACGTCGGCAATCTCATGGCCCGCGACAAGAATGCGCGCATCGCCGCCATCTGCGACAAATACCCGGACCGCATCGACCAGGGCAAAACGCAGATCCCCGGCGCCGACAAGGTCAAGAGCTTCCGCGACTACAAAGAACTGCTCGCGGATCCCTCGATTGACGCCGTGCTTATCGCGACGCCCGTCTTCCTGCATCCCGAACACTACGAGGCCGCACTGCAGGCGAAGAAGCACGTCTATTGCGAAAAGCCCGCGGGCGTCGATGTCGCGGGATGCAAGCGCATGCTGCGCGCGTGGGAGAAGCGCGACACGACGAAACGCATCCAGTTCGGATTCCAGCAGCGCTTCAGCAGCCAGTATCGCAAGGCGCATTCGTATCTGACCAGCGGCCGGATCGGCGAAATGAAGCTCATGATGAGCTATTGGGTGCTCGGCTATCTCGCGCCAACGGGCGCGCCTCCGCCCATGCCCGCTCCGACTCCGGAAGAGGAAAAGATCCGCCGCTGGGGTTCCTGGAACCAATACTCCGGTGGACCTCTCATCGAGCAGGATTGCCATGGCGTCGACACCATCAACTGGTTCGCTCGCGACGTGCATCCCGTGAGCGCGGTGGGACGCGGCGGCCTGCGCTTCCCCGTGCCCTACGGCGATTGGAACACCGACCACCACGACGTCATCTATCAATATCCTGAAGGACTCGAAGGCTGGCTGATCTCCATCAAACACACCGCCGGCTATCGGGACGTGAAGGAGCAGTTCTACGGATCGAAAGGCATGCTCGAGACCTCACGCTGGTACATGAAGCTGCACGGCATGACGCCCGACGTGCGCTACAAATCCGCGGACGATCTGCGCGACACAAGCCTGATGGAAAAGGAAGACTCTGCCTCCGACATCACGGGCGAGGCGACCGCTGCGTTCTTCAAAGGAGTGCTCGCGGGCGAGGCGCTCGACATGACCAGGACGTCGATTGAGAGCACACTCACGGCAATCCTCGGCCGTATGGCGATCGAAACCAAACGCGAGGTCACCTGGGACGAGATGATGCGTTCCGCCGAGTGAGCGTCAACAGTCTTTGGTCTGGCCGTAGTACGCGTTCGCGCCGTGCTTCCGGAAATAGTGTTTGTCGAGCAGCGTGCGGCTCACGGGCTGCGCTGCCGGATTGATCAGCAGCGCGCGCATCGCCATTTCCGCGATCTCCTCGAGCACGACGGCGTTATGGGCTGCGTTCGCGACAGACTTGCCCCAAACGAACGGCGCGTGACCCGCAACCAGCACGGCGGGGGTCGCCAGTGGATCCATGCCGGCAAATCGCCGCACGATCACGTCACCGGTATTGCGTTCGTAGGCGGACTCGATCTCTGCGTCACTCAGCGGACCCGCAACGGGAACGGGTCCATGAAAATAGTCCGCATGCGTCGTGCCCAGACAAGGGATCTCACATCCAGCCTGCGCCCACGAGGTCGCGGCGCGGGAATGGGTGTGCACCACGCCGCCGATCGATGGAAACGCACGATACAGGCACAGATGCGTTTCGGCGTCTGAAGAGGGCCGAAGATCGCCTTCAACCCGCGCGCCGTCGGCGAGCGACAGCAGGACCATGTCCGAAGCCTTCATGCGATCATACGGAACGCCGCTCGGTTTGATCGCGATGATGCCGTCTTCACGCGAAATCCCACTTGCGTTGCCGAAGGTGTACAACACCAGTCCGCGACGCACCAACTCGAGGTTCGCTTCGAGAACCTCTTCTTTCAACCGTTCGAGCATTACGCGGTAGCTCCTGTTTTGCGAGCCGCGGCAGCGATCTTTCGCAACTGCGGCAGGACATCGCTTGCCGCGACCGGCGCGGATCCCGGGCTTCCGAACGCGAAGTACAGCTTGCGATACAGCCCATACAGATCCTCGTAGACTGCCGCGGACTTCGCATCCGGCTCATAGACCCGATAGCTCGGACAGAGCGCCTGCTGCGCTTCCTCGATCGTGCGGAACGTGCCTGCCGCGAGAAACGCAAAGATCGCGGACCCGAGGCTGGTGACCTCGGTTTCCGGTACGAGCACCGGCTTGTTCAATACGTTCGCGTACACCCGGTTGAGCGTCGGACTCTTCTGCGGGATGCCGCCGCCGTTGATGATGCGATGGATCGGCACGGCGTGTTCCGCCATGCGTTCGAGGATCACGCGGGTATGAAATGCCGTTCCCTCAATCGCCGCGAACAGTTCATCCTGCGGCGTGTCGGTGAGCTTCCAGCCGAACGTGACGCCGCCGAGTTCCGGGTTCACGAGCACGGTGCGATCGCCGTTGTCCCAGGTGAGGCGCAGCAATCCGGTCTGGCCCGCTGCAAAGCTCTCGAGGCCATTCGATAGCGCAGCAACCGTCGTACCCGCCCGGCGCGCGACGGCCTCGAAGATATCGCCGGTCGCGGACAGCCCGGCTTCCACGCCCGTCAGTTTCGGATTCACGCTACCCGCAACGACACCGCATACACCGGGCACGAGTTCCGCGCTTTCGGCCATAGCGATGATGCACGTGGAGGTCCCCACGACATTCACGACATCGCCCGTGCGGCAGCCTGCGCCGATCGCGTCCCAATGGGCGTCGAATGCGCCGACAGGAATCGGGATGCCGGCTTCGAGACCAAGCTTCGCGGCCCATTCGGAACTCAGCGTCCCCGCGATGACGTCGCTGGTGGCGTAGCGCCCGGCCGAGATCTTGGAGCGCGTACCGGCGAACAGCGGATCCACTTCCACCAGGAACTCCTCCGGCGGAAGTCCACCGAGTGAGGCGTTCCACATCCACTTGTGGCCCATCGCGCAGATACTGCGCGGCGCGTCTTCGATCCTGCGGACACCGCTCAGCGTCGCGGCAATCATGTCGCAATGTTCGAAGGCCGATGCGTAGCGATCGCGCTTGTCCGGATTGTTGCGCAGCCAGTGCAGCAACTTCGCAAAGCCCCATTCTGACGAATACGTGCCGCCGCACCAGCGAATCGCCTCGAGTCCGGTGCGACGGGCGGTCTCGGTGATCTCGGCCGCTTCGCGCCAGGCGCGGTGATCGCACCAGAGGTAATAGTCGTCGAGCGGCGTGAGGTCCTCGGTCACCGGCACCACGCTCGATCCAGTGGTGTCGATCGCCAAGGCCTGGATGTCGGATCCCCTCACGCCCGCGGACGCCAGCGCCGCTCGAGTAGCCGCGACGATCGCGTTCATGTGGTCGGCGTGGCTTTGCGTGGCGTGATCCGGATCCTCGCGTTTGCGATGCAGAGGATACTCGGCCACGCCGGATCCAAGCCTGCCTCGTTCGCTATCCACAATCGAGACGCGCACGCTCAGCGTGCCGAAGTCGACTCCTGCAACAATCGCCATAATGTTTGCTGTTCCTTCTGCAGCGTGCGCGCGCCTTACTCGTGGAAGTACATGTCCCAGCCGAGGTAGTTCTTCGCCGCTTCATGAACGGCAGCCGCGGCCGATTCGCTGAGGTTCGCCGCAACGTGATGTTCAAATCCGTTTTCGCAGATGTAGCGCAGAAGCTTCTGCAGATTCGGGATCTCGACCACACCGGCGCCGCCGAAGGTTTCGAGCGGATCCGAAGTAAAGCGGCCCGTGCCTGCGTAACCGCGCATGCGCCCCGTTGTGTCGCTGGTCGAGAAGCGCGCGTAGCTCATCGCGCCCGGCTTCACGCGTCCGACGCAGGTGCCGAAGGTGTTCAACTTGCCGACCGTTCCGGCGATGATCGCCTGGTAATCCATGGTGACTTCCTCGAAGAAGTGTTTCGGCAGGTTGCTGCAGTGGAAGCAGACGGCCTTGTTCGGATCATCGCCGTAATTGTTGTTCCAGTCGAGCAGCGCGCTGGGAGTTTCCGATGCGAGACGCAGCGCGTGCATGCCGATCACGCCGGGGACATCGACTTCGCAGGCGCTCGAGTGCAGGCCGTTGCTCATCATGCTCATGACGGTGCACGGGACGACGCCGAAGAACTCCTCCATCGAGGTCCAACACTGGATCGCGCTGATATCGAGATCGTTGTCGCACATCCAGCGGTCGACCACGACGCCCATCTTGGCCATCTTGTACAGCGCTTCTTCCGGAATGCCGGCGGTGCTGACGTACGCACGGATGGCCGCGAGTTTGTCCTGCACCACTTTCTCGTCATTGCCAAGCCGCGCGATGCGCCCGAAGAGTTCCGAAAGATCGAGTGGTTCGACCGAGATGCCGTTCTGTTCGAGGAGTTTCTCGCTGTAACGAACCGTGTTGAACGCCGCGGGACGCGCGCCCAGAGCGCCGATGCGAAGACGGCGGAGTCCGCGGGCAACACGGCAGACGGCGGCGAACCACTGCAAGTCCGCGGCAAAATGTTTGGAGTCGGGCGCTTCGGTATGGAGCGTGGTGAGCGAATACTTGATGCCGTACTGCTGCAGGTTGTTGCAGGCCGACATCTTGCCGCAGAAGGAATCGCGCCGGTCGGCGATGGTCATGTTGCCGGCGTTGTCGGGCGTCGCCTGAATGAGAACTGGGACGTTGAGGTCCGCCATGCGCAGCGCCTCTGCGATGGAACGTTCTTCGCCGAAATTGGGCAGCGTGACGATGACGCCGGAGATGCGATCCTTGTTGCGGCGGAAGAGATCCGCGCATTTCTTCGCTTCCTCGCGTGTTTCGACGGCGCCGAACTTGCTTTCGTCCGGGGTGAGACAAACCGCCTCGAAGCCGGCGGACTGCACCGCGGCGATGATCTGTTCGCGGCCGCTACGGGCCAGATGATCGGGAAAGAACCCTCGGTTTCCAACGATGATTCCGAATGCTTGCGCCATTATATTCTCCATTTGGCCGAAGGCAGGCAGACCGAGCCGCCCCGGCAGCAACAGACTATTGCATCACACATGGACTGAACCTGTCGTTAGCCGGTATGCCCTCAGGTCCACCACCCCGGGAAATCCCCTAAGGGCAGAAGGGGCAATGGTTGGGACACTCCGGAATGTCCCTTTGGCCCGGACAGCGCTAGTGCATCCGTTCCGTGCGCGCGAAATAGTACTCGGCGCGGCGGACATCCTTGAGGATCTGCTGGCGCAGAAGCTCCGGCGACGCGAACTTGCGCTCTTCGCGGATCCGCTGCAGGAACTCCACGCGGATCTCCGCCGGCGTGTTGCCGTCGAACGGCGACAACAGAAACGTCTCGATCGACAGCCTGCTGCCCGTGTCGTCGAAGGTAGGACGATAGCCGATGTTGCTGACCGACTTCCATTCTCGAAGGCTTTCCATGTCCCAGGTCCGGGTGACGTACACACCTGTGGCCGGAATGATCTCCGCCGCCGTGTCGAGATTCAGCGTCGGCACCGTTTGCTTCGATCCTACGCCGTGACCCGCGACGACACGCCCTTCGAGGCCGTACGGCCGCATCAACATGCGATTGGCCGTCGTCATATCGCCCGCCGCAATCAACCGGCGGATCTCGCTGCTCGAAACCACGGCGCCGCGGTACAGAATCGCCGGCACAGCCTCCGCGCGGAACTGATACCGCTCTCCCAACTGCGCGAGCAGCGCTGCGTCTCCCGCCTGCCTGGCCCCGAAGCGAAAGTTGTCGCCCACCGCGACATAGCGCGCTTTCAGGCGGTCCACGATCAGATGCTTGACGAAGTCCTCGGGTGAAAGCGCCGCAACTTGCGCCGTGAACGGCAGCACGAAAACCTGTTCAATGCGCTCCGATTGGATCAGCGCGAGCCGTTGCTCGAGCGTGGTGAGCAGGTGCGGCGAACGGTCAGGCGCCAGCACCCGGGCCGGATGCGGATCGAACGTCAACACCGAAGCCCGCCAGTTGCCGCGCTTCTTCGAACTGGCGACCACGCGCTTCATCAACTCCCGGTGGCCTGCGTGGACCCCATCAAAATTGCCGATGGTCAGCGAGCAGGGTCCGAAATCGGCAGGGATCTCCGACGTGTGCCGGATGACTCGAAAAGCCATATCAGGCGGTCACCTCGAGATCCATCTCGACGCTGATTTGCAGCGTGTCGTAAGCAAGGCGCACGTGCGCCGGCAATTGCTGTTCCGTTCGGGCATGTCCGAGATCGTGTGAAATGTGCGTGAAAAATGCGCGTTTGGGCTGAAAACGCGCAACCCACTGCAGCGCCTGGTTGACGGTCGTGTGCGTCGGATGCGGATTGTGGCGCAGCGCGTCAAGAAAGAGGACATCCAGGCCGCTCAATTGCGCGGCCGATTCTTCCGGAATATCGCTGTGATCCGTCAGATACGCGGCGGAACCGAAGCGGAAACCGTACGAAAGTCCCTTGCCATGCGCGAGACGCAGCGGCTGAAAATCGAGCCCGAACAGGCGCACAGGCGCGTTCACGTCGAACTGATGCGCGGTGATCCGCGGCCGCGAGGACTCGCTCGGGCCGTCGTCGAAGATATACGGAAACACGCCCTTCAGGTACGCGAGGTGCGTCGGCGAAGCGTAAATCGGGATCGTTTCCCGCTGCATGAAGTTGAACGGCCGCAGGTCGTCGAGCCCCATGATGTGGTCGGCATGCGAATGCGTGTACAGCACCGCATCGATTCGCCCGATCCCCGCGCGCAGCGCCTGATAGCGGAAGTCCGGAGTGGTGTCGATCAGAACGTTGCGCCCGAGGTAGCTGATCAGCACGGACGGGCGCAAACGCTTATCGCGTGAATCCTCTGAGGTGCAGACCTTGCACAGACAGCCAACAGTCGGAACACCAACGCTGGTGCCGGATCCGAGAACCGTGATCGACAGCTCGAATGCCGCCATCAGGAGGCGCTGGCTCCGGTGGACGAAGGTTCCGGCTTCTTCTTGTTCAGTTCCTCATACGCGCTCAGATAGCGGAAACGCAGTTCCGTGAGCACATTATTGAGCAGGCGCTCTTCATCCCACGAAAGATTGCCCTTGGTCTTTTCCTGAAGCAGCGCCAGAACGTCGATGAAATGCCGCGCGAGGCGTATGTCCGGCGGCGGCTGATCCTCGGAAAACTTCAGCAGCCCGAGATTCATTTCGGCCTGCGTTTTGTAGGAAACCACCAGGAATTCGAACGAAACGGGAGGCAGGGAATGCTCTTCTGACATCACCTAACATGGTAACCTCACTGTGCAGGGAGAAGAGGACAGGGTTTCGATGCCGGAGCAGCAACCGGAAGATCAGGATCAGGCCGTATCTGCGATGCTCGCACAATGGCGTAACGGCGACGAACAGGTGCTGCAATCGCTGACGCCGCTCATTTACGAAAACTTGCGGCAGATCGCCCGCCGCTACATGTTAAGCGAACATGGCGGCCATACTTTGAGCGCCACGGCGCTGGTGCACGAAGCCTACATCCGGCTGATTGGCGCGGACATTCCCTGGCAGGACAAAGCGCATTTTCTTGCCGTTGCAGCGAGAGAGATGCGCCGCGTCCTCGTCGATCACGCCCGCACCAACAATCGACAGAAGCGCGGCGGAGACTGGCGGCGCGTCACCCTGCAGGATTTCGACCAGGCGTCCGACCAATCGACATTCGACATCATCGCCATTGAGGCCGCTCTCGAAAAGCTCAATACCTTCGACGAACGCAAAGCGCGCGTTGTCGATCTGATGGTTTTCGGCGGACTGACCGCAACCGAAGCAGCGGAAGTGATCGGCGTGTCGGAAGTAACCGTCCGGCGCGAATGGCGCATGGCGAAGGCGTGGCTCGGCCACGAACTGGCCACCCAGGCAACACCTGCGGACCGGGACGAATAGCCGGAGAATCCACACTCTCTCGCGATGAACCAGGAACGCTGGCAACACATTCAGGAAGTCTTCAACCGTGTGGCGGACGCACCGCCGCAGCAACGCAAAGAGCTGCTCGACCAGGAATGCGCAGGCCTGCCGGACCTGCGCGCAGAGGTCGAAGCGCTGCTCGCCTATGACGGCAACGAACTGGTCGAACGCGCCGTCGGCCTCGCAGCGCAGGAGGTCACCCGCCAGCACCGCAACGCGCCGGCCGGCAACAAGTTCGAGATCATCCGCATGCTGGGATCAGGCGGCATGGGCGTCGTCTACGAAGCGGAACAGCGAAACCCGCCGCGGCGTGTCGCGCTGAAAGTCATCCGCTCCGGCGAACACGCAAATCCCCAGCAGAAGCGGCTGCTGCAGCGCGAGGCGGCGGCGCTGGGACGCCTGCAACATCCGTTTATCGCGACGATCTTCGAATCCGGCATGACCGACGAGGGCGAACCATACCTCGTCATGGAACTCGTCAACGGCGAGACGCTGCAGAGTTATCTGAAGCGTGTTCCCTCCCCGGCCAGGATCACCAAGGAAGCGGTCACCGAACGCATCCAGCTCTTTCTGTCCATCTGCGACGCAATCCACTATGCACATCTGCATGGCGTGATCCACCGGGACATCAAGCCCGGCAACATCATTCTGCCGTCGCACGAGGCGCCAACGGCGCCGGCTGGCGGTCCACCTACGAGCAGCGCCGTGACATCGAACACGCAAAGTGGACTGCGCACACGGCGGCCCGTGAAGGTCCTCGACTTCGGCCTCGCGCGGGTCGCCGAGCACGATCCGTCGGTCACCATGCCGGGGGTGATTCAGGGCAGCGTGCCCTACATGAGCCCGGAGCAGGTTCGTGCCGACCGGTCGAAGATCGACCTCCGCACCGACGTCTACTCGCTCGGCGTGCTCCTGTATGAAATGCTCACGGGCCGGCATCCGTATCTGGACGACAATGTGAACCTCGTGGCAGGCGCATCGCTCATCTGCGAAGCGCCGCCGAGGAGTTTCCGAACGGCCGGTGCGGCGTTCGACGACGATCTCGAGACGATCGTCATGAAGGCGCTCGAGAAGGATCCAGCGCAAAGATACCAAAGCGTGCTGGAACTCCTCGAAGACGTCGAACGCTATCTCGAGAACCTCCCCATCCATGCCCGTCCTCCGAGCGGCATGTACCAGTTGCGGAAGCTGGTGGGCCGGCACAAGCTGGCGTTCAGCGCCGCGGCGACGGTGCTGGTGTTGCTGGTTGCGTTCGCCATCACAGTCTCGATCCAGAATCGCCGCATCGTCGAAGAGCGCGACCGCGCGAACCTCGAAGCCGAAAGCGCGCGGCAGGTGGCGGAATTTCTCGCCGGCATGTTCCAGCGCGCAGACGGTTCATCCGGCAAACCGCTGGGGGATATCACGGGCCGCGAGATGCTGGACGCCGGCCGCAAGAGACTGGAAAAGAGCTTGAACGATCAGCCGGAAATCCGCGCGCGGCTCCTCGACAGTCTCGCCGGCGCGTACAATTCCATGCTTCCCTACGAAGAGGCATTGCGCGCGGCGAACGAGGCGATCGCCATCCGCCAGAAGCTCTATGGCGAAGGCGTGAGCATCGCGGAAGCGCGAAGCTGGAGCACCGCAGCGACGGCACAATACAACCTGGGCAATTACGCTGCCTCTGCCGCGGCGTCGATGCGGGCGTACGAGATCCGCCGCAAGTTCGAGAGCGAAACCGGCAGAGCCGCCGGCGACCTCGCGCATGCCGCCCAGTCTTTGTCGAACGCCGGCGAACATGTGCAGGCCGCGGCGACGATCGCCAAGGCTCAAGAACTCGAGCAGCGCCTGGGCAACGCAGGGACCATCGGATACAGCAACGTGCTGGATATCCGCGCCCAGATCCTGCGTCGCCAGGGGAATTACAGGGACGCGATTCCGCTTCTACGCGAATCGATGGAGATCAAGAAGCGCAAAGGCGCCGGCGAGATGAGCATCCTTGGCACGATGAACGAACTGGGGCTCGCCTGCAACATGGGCGGGGATCCGCAGGAAGGCGCCACGATCTATCGGGACATGCTCGAGCGCGCACCGAAGCAGTTCGGCCACGACCATCCCAACCTCTCGATCATCCGCCTCAATCTCGCCGCCAGCCTGAATCTTCTGGGGCAGTACGCAGAGGCGGAACGCCTCACGCGCGAAGGCATGGCAAAGTTCCTCGCGGCGGGATTCACAGAGCATCCCACGATTGCCGATTTTCACTGGGCTCTTGCGGAAGCTCTCGATGGCCAGGGGAAGCTCCGCGAAAGCGATGAACATTACCGCGAATCCCTCGCCCGCAACGCCAAGAAAGGTCCTCGCGAGTTCAAGACCGCGAACAGCTATCAGCAACTCGCCCGGCACGAAGCACGCCTCGGCCGCGGCCAGGATGCGCTGCTCCATGCGCGGCAAAGCATCGAAATCCTCGAAGAGTTGAAGAGCCGCGAAACCGCCGCCTACGGCATGGCGCTCCTGGCGATGGGCGAATCCCTGCGCGTGCTGGGTCGAAACGGCGAAGCGCGCCCCTACTTCGAGCGCGCTCATCAATTGCTCCTGCGTTTGCTGGGACCGGCGCGAATCGAAACCAAACTCGCAGCGGCGGCGCTTACTACTTGGGGAACTTCGACGCGTCCAGGCCGGGAATGAGCTTCAACGCGTTCTTGTAATAGAGCTTCTTGAGGATGTCGTCCGGCAGATCCATGCCGTACATCTTCCAGAACGCGTGACGCTTGCGATAGTAATCGAAGTACTCGTCCGCCGTTTCGAGCACGCGGAAGTAAACGTAGTATTCGCTGGGCTCCCAGATATCCTTGCCGAACATCACACGATCCTGATACTTGGTAAAGAACGCACGGGCCGCGCGAGGCTGCCGGCCGAGTTCCGCCAATACCGCGCCGATCTCGGTATACATGTTCGGCAGCTTGTCCATGCGGCGGCCGAGTTCCTCGAGATCGCCGCCCAGCCAGCCGAGATGCGCGTTGATGAAGTTCACCTTGGGATGCCGCGCAAACAGGCTCATCTGCTCGTTCATGAGCGTGTCCCACGTTGGGAACTTGTCGGCAGGGCGGGCGCGCGAGGGGAACTGCATGAGTTCGAGCCAGCGTTCGTTGTTCTTGTCGATCGGATCAAAGAACGGCTTTGGCTCGGCCGTGTGGATCAGCACCGGGATCTTGTATTTCGCGCAAACCTCGAACACCTTGTCGAGCCGGTGATCGTCGACATGCACGCGCTGGCCGGAATCGTCCTTCAATTCCATGCCGAAATTCTTGAAGAATTTCAGCCCCTGCGCGCCGTTCTTGATGTCTTCTTCAAGCTGTTTCGCGGCCTTTTCCGGATAGCCGGGATCGTTCATCCCGCGGAAGTCCACATTCGCGAACACCACGAAGCGATCGGGATACCGCGTCTTCATGCCCTTCACGGTCTGCGCCAGCCGCTCGCCGAATCCGCCGCTCAGGTTCACCATGATCTTCATGTTGAGCGCGTCCATATCGGACACCAGCTTGTCGAGACCGGTATTGCTTTCGAGCGTACGCGTCTGGTGATTGTGGACGTCGATGAACGGAAACTTCGCGCGCGTCTTCGGATGTTCCGGCACTTTCAGCGTCGACTTGGGATTGTACTCGTCGATGCGCATCGGCGGAACTTCACGTTCGCGAGGCTGCGCTGACGCCACGGAACCAGAGAACAGCAGGAGCAGCGGAGCCGCCGCGAAAAGGGCATTCTTCATAGGATTCTTATACCGTAACAATCTTTCACTTCTTATTGGCCCAGCAGTTGCGACACACTCTCGCGAACCCGGTCAGTGATCGCCTGCCGGTCCTTGAGCGTCAGCCCTTCGGTGGGAATGGGATCGCCCACGCGCAACGTGACCCGGCCGGGCTTCACCACGCCCGAGCCCATCGGGATCACGGCGCGAGTGCCGGTGATTCCGACCGGAACGATGGGGACCCCGGCCTTGATCGCGATGTACGCGACGCCTTCCTTGAATGGCTGCAACTGGCCGTCGCGCGTGCGCCCGCCTTCCGGAAAGATCAGCATCGAGATCGCCTTTTCGCGAATGTTTTCGGCCGCCTGCGACATCGTCTTGATCGCCGCGCGCGGATCCTCGCGAGGCACCGGCACATGTCCCGCGGCCTTCAGGTGCGAACCCAGAAACGGAATCTTGAACAACTCCTCTTTCGCAAGAAATCGGAACTGCAGCTTGATGAACGAGAGGATCACCGGCGTGTCCATGTAGCTCGCGTGGTTCGCCGCAATCACGTACGGTTTCGAAAGGTCGATCTTTTCGAGTCCTTCCGCGCGAACACGAACACCTGATACAAACAGGATGCAGCGCGCCCAAATCCGCGCCAGCGCGATCTGATGGCGTCCAACGGTGTCATAGGTCGCGGCAATGAAATTCAGGGAGCCGAAGAAGATCGTGAGAAACGCGATCAACGGGTCGACCACGAGGTAGGCCCACAAAGCAGACATTAACTCTCACTATGGCACGAGCAGCCGTCTCGCTTCACCTACCAGGAATAAAGATCCGGTGATGAAAATGACCGACGCAGGCGCCGCAAGCTGCCGGGCTTGCTCGAGAGCATCCTCCAACGAAGCTGCGATCGCGGCCTCCGGAAAGTGTTCCTGAAGAGATTCCGGACGCAGCGCGCGGGGATTATCCGGCGCGGTGAGGATCAGTTTCTGCGCAAGCGGGAACAGCAGTCCGGTGACTTCCTCGATGGCCTTGTCGCGCATGGTGCCATAGACGAGAATCACCTGCCGGTCTTTGTAGAACTGCTCGATATGTTTCGCCAGCGCACGCGCGCCGGCCGGGTTGTGCGCCCCATCGAGAATGATCTCCGGTTCGACGCTTACCCGTTCGAGACGGCCCGGCCACACGGTTTTCGCCATGCCGCCGGTCGGATAGCCGAGTTGATGCAGCGCGACCGCCGCAGTGAGGGAATTGTCCACCTGATGCGCGCCGGGCAGCGGACACTCGATCCGCAATTCGCCCGTTCGATACCGGCAGCCATGCGCATGCAACTCCAGATCCTCGATCGGAAAGTCGCTCGTGCGAATCGGGTCCAGTTTGAGATCGCCCGCCCGTGCAGTCAGTTCCCATTCCGCCTCGATGCGCTGCCGGGCGAAGATCACCGGCACGCCCGGCTTCATGATGCCGGCCTTCTCGCCCGCAATCAGCGTCAGCGTGTTGCCGAGATACTGCTCGTGGTCATAATCGATGGCCGTGATCACACACAGCCGCGGCTTCACCACGTTTGTCGCATCGAGTCTTCCACCGAGTCCCACTTCGCAGACGAGCATGTCGATTTCTGCTTCCTGAAAAAGCAGGAACGCCATGGCAGTGACCGTCTCAAAGTACGTCGGATGCGCATCCAACGAGCCTTGCGCTACGAGGTGCTCCGCCGCCTCGTGAACCCGGTCGAAAGCCCTTGCGAACTGCTCATTCGTAACCTGCACGCCGTTGATCCGGATGCGCTCGGTTGGTTCCACCAGGTGCGGCGAAGTATACAGGCCGGTACGCACGCCCGCATGCCGCAATCCGGCTTCGATCATGGCGCAGGTCGACCCCTTGCCGTTCGTCCCGGCAACGTGCACGATCTCGTAGGTGTCCTGCGGATTGCCGAGAGTGTCGAGCAGCGCGCGGATCGAATCCAGCCCGAGTTTCACGGACTTGATTTCATTGCCGAGCGTGTACAGGTAACGAACCGAATCGGGATAAGTCATGCGCGGGAACGCTCCGCGCGAACAAAAATCCAACGGGCAAGCAACACTAGCACCAGCGTACCGCCGATGAGCTTCGCTTCGAAAATCCAGATATTCCGGACATCTGAAGGCGGGACGAGACTGCACACAAGTGCAAGCAGCGAAACCAGGCATCCCGAAGCGGCAGAAACGCGATTGCCGCACTTCCACGAACTCGCGAAGATGTACAGGAACGGAATAAAGGTCGCGAGCACCATGAGGTCCACCAGCAGCGAATAGGCGGCGCGGACGGTCTCACCAAGTTGAAAGAGAAGAAGCGCGACACTGGCAAACCCGGCCAGCGTGAGGATCGAAATGTATGGGGTGCGCCAGCGGTGATGGAGTTTCGCGAATGCAGAGGGAAAGTGGCGATACGCGCCGACGACGTAGGGAAGACGCGCCGCTGCTGCGCCCAGAGCGCCGATCTGCCCCAAGGCGCCAAGAAAGATACAGGCGGCGAAGACGGGGCCCAGCCACGCCAATCCAAGCTTGAGCCCAGCAAGATGTCCGCCTTCGGCGAGGCCAGACAGCACGTTGACGCTCTCGGGCGGCATCAGGACCAGCAGCGCCGCGGTTGCCAGCGAGTAATAGCCGCTGCAGGCCACGGTAGAGATCCACGCGGCGCGCGGAAGCGTTCGCTCGGGATCCTCGATCTCTTCGCCCATCACGGGAGCCATTTCGAGTCCCGTGAGCGCGTACGAAATCTGCGCCCAGAAGTTGATTGTTTCGAAATCAAAGCGCGGCACGAAGTTGAAGTGCGTCGCGCTCGCGCCGCCGCGAAACCAGATCGCGCCCGCGATTAGAACGAGCATGGCGCCAACGCCATAGCTGCCAACGAATCCCAGGATCTGGGTAATCTTGCCGTACCGCAACCCGACCAGGTGACTGCCAAGCGAAACCCAGATGAGGATGAGCGACGCAACGACAATGTACGTGCGGTCGTTCGCGAGGTAGGTATAGGCGGGTCCGAGCGCATACACGGCCATGCTCGAATACGCCATCACGGCGTTCGGGAACCACAGCGCAATGCCGAACCAATACAACCAGAAACAGAGGAACCCGTGCCAGTCACCGAAATCCTCGCGGGTCCAAACGTAGAGTCCGCCCTGTTGCGGATACTTTTTGGAAAGCGTCGCGATGGCCCAGGCGCAGGGCACGAAGAACAGCACGGCCGCCAGCGCCCACAGCGTCACGGCTCCTGGACCGGCATGCGCGCTCGCCGAAAGCCAGCGAGTGCCGAGCACACCGGAAATGGTGAAAAATACGACGTCGCGGAGATTGAGTTCGCGGCGAATCAAGCGGCTCTGCCTGCAGGGATCATCGGTGGTCTTGTACATCCTAACGCAGCCTGGAGCGGGAATAGAATTCCGCGCGTGGCGTATTGTGTAAAAGTACGATGCGCTACGCAATCATCGGCAACGGCGTCGCGGGGATGACCGCAGCCTTCACGCTGCGGGCTCGGGACGAACGGGCCGAAATCACAGTTATCAGCGGTGAGAACGAATACTTCTTTTCCCGCACCGCATTGATGTACTCGTACATGGACAAGATGGAATTCCGCGCGCTGGAGCCATATGAACGCAAAGTCTATGACGCACAGCGGATCCGCAGGATCCACGATTGGGTGGAGGACCTGAATCCCGGTTCGCTGCGCTTACGCAACAGCGTGGCCACTGTGGCATTTGACAAGCTTCTGCTCGCGACCGGGTCGGTTCCCAACACGATCAACTGGGAAGGGCTTCAGCAAGTGCGAACAGGCCTGGTCCATTTCGTCTCGAAGCAGGATCTCGAAGCATGCGAGGCACTGACGCCATCGACACAACGAGCCGTCGTCGTGGGCGGTGGACTCATCGGCATCGAACTGGTGGAATGCCTGCGGCATCACGGCGTCGACGTCACGTTTCTCGTCCGCGAACCCTGGTACTGGCCGGTCGCGCTCGACCAGGAGGAAGCAGGAATCATCGCGCAACACATTCGGTCTCACGGTGTGGACCTACGGCTTGAGGAGGAGATCGCGTCCGTCGAAGCAGGCTCAGACGGCCGTGTTTGCGCGATACGCACCACCCGGGGCGAACGCATCGAATGCCAGATGCTCGGCGTAACCGCGGGAGTCCGCCCGGCAGTGGACTGGCTCCGGCGCGTCTCCTCGCCACCCGAACTCGGCCGCGGCATCATCGTGGACCCCGGCTTTGCCACTTCCCTGCCCGGCGTCTGGGCCGCCGGCGATTGCGCGGAAATCCGGCGTCCCGGTGAAGATCCGCTCATCGAACAGATCTGGTACTCCGCCAAGCGCCAGGGCGAACTCGCCGCACGAGCCATGCTCGGGGATCCCGTTGATTACCGTCCACCAGTTTTCTTCAACAGCTCGAAGTTCTTCGAGATCGAATACACAACAGTCGGCGTGGTCACCCGGGCGCCCGCTGACGCCACCCACTTTTACCACCGGCTTCCGGGACCTCACGCCAGCGTCCGCATCGTGGCCAATTCGCGCGGCGAACTCATCGGCTGCAACATGCTTGGATCCCGCTGGAATCACACCATCCTCGAGCGATGGATCCTCGAACGGCAGCCTTTGCCGTACGTCGTGGACCATCTGCCGGAAGCCCAGTTCGACGTCGAGTTCGGCCGCGCCGATCTGCGTAGCCTGCAGGCAGCGTTTCGCAATCCGGGGGCCGGTCGTAAATGATCAAAGCCGGAACCTGGAATCGCGCCGCCCGCAGCCTGACGCATCGCGGACCTTTGGCCTGGGTCCTCAGCGCCCTGCTTTTCGCCTTCTACATCGCGCTCTACTACTACGAACTATTCACTGGCGTCGCACAGGCCATCGGACTAGACAGCAAGTGGACTCTCTACGGTCTGCTATACAGTGCAGCCGTAGTCGCCGGCGGACTATACGTCATTCGAAAATACCGCCACAACCGCTACCAGGTCGTGCGTACCTGCTGCGTCATGTTCGTACAGGTGGTCTTCGCCTTCTCGGTCCCGCAGATTCTGAAGTTCTTCAAGCAGCCGGAATTCTACTTCAGCTACTTCTGGCCGCTCAAACTCGACTACCTGAACCCGAACTACATCTTCCATCTGCCGCTGCCGTTTCTGCTGTTCTGTTTCCTCTCGTCAATTCTTCTGGTCCCCATACTGGCTGTCTTCTTCGGCAAGCGCTGGTACTGTTCCTGGGTATGCGGCTGCGGCGGACTCGCCAATACGGCGGGCGACCCGTTCCGCCATCTCAGTTCCAAAAGCACCGCGGCGTGGCGTTTCGAGAAGGTCTCGATTCACACGGTGCTCGCACTGTGCCTCGCGCTCACAGCCCTACTGTTCGTCGCATGGGGCAGCCACGGAAAGTATCCACAGTTCGACAAGTTCACATACAAATACCAGGAATGGTACGGCATCGTCGTCGCATCCTGGCTCTCGGGCATCATCGGCGTCGGACTCTACCCGATCAACGGCACGCGGGTCTGGTGTCGCTTCTTCTGTCCCATGGCGGCGCTGCTCGGCCTCACGCAAAAGGTTGGACGCTTCCGCATCACCGTCAAAGACAACATGTGCATCTCCTGCGGCCTCTGCTCGAATTCCTGCGAAATGGGGATTGACGTTCGCGCCTATGCGCAGGCGAACCAGAGCTTCACACGTGCATCGTGCGTCGGATGCGGACTCTGTGCCGAAGTTTGCCCGCGAGGCGTCCTCCGCCTGGAAAACGTTCGGGTGCGGGCGCCACAGGAACGTCTGGTCCAGATTCAAAACGTCCGCTGAGCCTGCGCGCTTCCTCACGAAAAAGGTACTATCGAGCGGATGTGGCCGTTGCGCCAGAACCCTGCCGAAGCCGCGCGACCCGCACCGTTTCACGGCGTCGAAGAGAACCTGCGATCCATGATGCAGTTCTTTTCGCGCGCCCGTAACAACGGCGAGGTCACACAGCGCGAGTGTGTCCAACTGGTCTCATCAGGCATCGACTTTTCGCCGTTCAACTCCGCGATGCTCGCTGAACCACTGCTATCCGAGGACATCCGCGAATTTGAATCCTGCGTCAGTATCGCCGCCGAGTACTTTCGCCAGCGGCGAGAGCGCTGGTCGTTCTGGCTCTGCGATGAAATGTTGCCGCCAGCCTTGCGCCGCAAAGCCAAATCGATTCTCATGTCACGCCACATGCGGCAAACCTCAGAGCCCCCCGGCATGATCGCGGAAACCATCCTGCCATCGAAACGCACCTTGCCGGAGGACCTCGGTGTATTGGAAGTACGGGACGCCAAGTCACGCGCCGACTTCAGCGGCGTCACCGCCTGCACCTTTGATCTTCCGTTCTCCATCTGCCGCGAAATCTACCAGTCCGAGTCCTCTTGGACCGAAGGCCCGATGCGTGGCTGGGTTGGCTATGTGGGAGCCGAACCCATCGCCACCTGCGCGACCGTCGTGACCGGCGAAGTCATCGGAGTCTACACCGTCAGCACCATGCCGGCGTTCCGCCGCCGCGGATATAGTGAACTCCTGATGCGTTACGTTTTAAGTGAAATGATGCGTGAAACCGGACTGCGGACGACCATCCTCCAAGCCACGCCCGCCGGCTATCCGATGTATCACAAGATGGGTTTCCGCAGCGTCTGCAATTTTTCGATTTTCCTTTCCGAACACTGATAATGTCGTCCGATTCGCGAACTCCCTTCCTCGCCACGCAGGCGTCGATGGCCTACGATGGCATCACGAAACTTCCCGTGTACGTACTGCTCGACAACGTGCGTTCGATGTACAACGTGGGATCGTTCTTCCGCACCGGCGATGCGGTCCGCGTGGAGAAGTTGATTCTCGGCGGCATCACCGCGTATCCGCCGAAGAACCAGATCAGCAAGACTGCGCTCGGGGCGGAGGAGACGGTCCCCTGGGAACACCACTGGGATCCGGCGCCGCGCCTGCGCGAATTGCATCAGGCCGGTTGCGAGATCGCGGCAATCGAAACTTCCGTGCACGCAGTCGACCTCTTCGATTGGCAGCCACGCTTTCCGGTTTGCCTCGTATTCGGCCATGAGACCGATGGCGTGCGGCCCGAGTTGATGGAACAGTGCGATACGCACGTTCGCATCCCGATGCTCGGCAAAAAGCACTCGCTCAATGTCGCAACAGCCGGCGGCGTGTTGTTGTATGAGTTGTTGCGCAAGTTCCGGCGCCTGCAAGAGGGCATGCGTTGATCTTCCGCATCGCCGCCGCGGTTGCGCTCGTTCTCACCGCAGTCGGCTACGGCGAAACGTTTCGGATCTGGTTCCGCGCGGACGACTTCGCATGGCTTGGACTAGCGGCCTCGGACAACCTGCGCGAAGT
>CAZVKC010000067.1:32798-39814 GCA_964627455.1 uncultured Solibacteraceae bacterium
TGGCGTTCCTGGCGGATCGTAAGCTCTGGTGCTGGATCGCATTCCTCGCCGGCTTCGGCGCACTTGAAACCAACGTCATACTGCCCGCGCTGCTCGTAGCCGTCCAGCCCAGGCGCTGGCGCGAGACACTTCCCTTCTTCGCTGTATCCATCGCCTACACGATCCTCTGGTGGACGTGCATCCGTATCCCGGACGCGAATCTCGCGTATCGCATGCACTTCGACCTTTCAGTTCTTTCCACGTTTTGGCAGTACGTGCAGCTGAACTTTGGACACGATGCGAGCACTGTATATCTATTGGCGTTGATTCCGCTCGCTGTTGAGTGGAAACGCTGTGCGACGGGTATTGTATGGTTCGTCGTATTGTTATTGCCGGTGCTGCCGTTGCGGGACCATGTCTCGGATTACTATCTCGCGTCCGCCTCGATAGGACTCGCACTGGCCGTGGCGCTGCTGCACGATCGTCCGGCTTGGCAACTCGCGCTTGCTTGCACCCTGCTCGCATGCGGCTTGCAGTCGCGTGATCGAGCCGTCACCTGGTATCGGGATGTCACAGCACAGATCGAAACCGTGGTTCGCGCAGTTCGCGAACTGCATCAGGCGAATCCCGGTAAAACAGTCGCCCTGGAAAACATCCCCCAGGACGTTGTCGACAACGCACTGGGGGATGATCCATTCCGTTTGTACGGCATCCGCATCGGTTCCGGCGCGGACGCTGTGGTCTACCGCTACTCTTCGCCGAGCAGTTCCAGATAACGCGCCACGGCGTCGATGCCTCTGAGGAAGTTCGGCAAGTAGAACTTCTCGTTCGGAGCGTGCAGGTTGTCGTCCGGAAGTCCGAAGCCCATCATCACGCTCGGCATGTTCAGGTACCGATCGAAGGCGCCGACAATTGGGATCGAGCCGCCCGATCGAATGTACACGGTGTCTTTCCCGAAGATCTCTTTCATCGCCCCCGCGGACTTCTCGATAAACACATTGCCGGTGTTGACGAGTGACGGCGGCGCGCCGTGCAGTAAACGAAACTCGGCGGTGGCTCCGGCAGGACACGCATCATGCACTGCCTTCTGAATCTGCTCAACCGCCTCTTCCGGATCCTGCTCGGCAACCAATCGGGCGCTGACCTTAATCACGGCCTTGCACGGGATCACGGTCTTCGCGCCCTCGCCCGTGAATCCGCCGCGAATGCCGTGGACCTCGAACGTCGGCTGCGCCCAGGTCCGTTCCAGCACTTGCATCGCCGTCGGATCTCCCGTCAACGCCGACACCTTCACTTCCTTCTCGCGATAGTCGTCGACATTGAACGGAAGCTTCGCCCATGCCTCATATTCCTTGTGCGTGGGCGGCACGACCTTCGCGGCAAAGCCCGGAATGTGGATCTTGCCGTGCCGGTCTTTCAGAGCCGTGACAACCTCGCAAGCCGCCTGAATCGCATTCGGAGCAACGCCGCCGTACACGCCCGAATGCAGATCGCTGGCGGCCGTCTGCACATGGATTTCGCCATACACGATGCCGCGCAGTCCAACACAAAGCGTCGGCATCTCGGGCGCGAACATCTCCGTGTCGCAGACGATTGCAGCATCTGCGCGCGCGCGCGGATCTTTGCTGGCGACAAACTGCTCGATGTGTTCGCCGCCGACTTCTTCTTCGCCTTCGATCAGGACCTTCACGTTGACCGGTAGCCGGCCGTCGCGCTTGTACAACTTTTCGATGGCCTTGATTTGCAGGTAAACCTGTCCCTTGTCGTCGACAGCTCCGCGCGCGTAGATGTTGTCTCCGCGGACTTCCGGCTCGAACGGCGGCGAAACCCATTCGTCCAGCGGATCCGGCGGTTGCACGTCGTAATGGCCATAAAACAGAACGGTCGGTTTTCCGGGAGCGTGCAGCCAGTCTGCGTAGACCAGCGGATTGCGTCCTTCGGATTCGATGAATGATGCGTTTTCCAGACCCGCGGCAGTGAGCGCGTCGCGCACAAAGGCGGCGCAGCGGCGGATGTCCGGCTGGTGTTCCGGCGCCGTGCTGACGCTCGGGATGCGCAGGAACTCCTTCAATCCTTCAATCAATTCTGCAGAAGATTGCATATGAGTACGATTCCGAGCCCACAATATCAAAACGGGCGATAATTCATGAGTGATGCCGATTCGCTTACTTTTGCTGCTCGCGTTCGTTGCCCTGCCCGCGTTCTGCGAACTGAACCATCTGCTCGTCATCTCGGTCGATGGACTCGATCATCGCTACCTCCGGGACCGCGACAAGATGGGCCTGCAGATTCCGAACCTGCGGAAGTTTCTGGCGTCATCGGAGATGGCCGACGGCGTGACCGGCGTGATGGGAACCGTCACATGGCCGTCGCACACATCGATCATCACAGGCGTCCGGCCCGTCGAACACGGCATCCTCAGCAACAAGCGTCCGGCGTCCGAGGGAGGCGATTACTATTGGACTGCCGATTTGCTCAAAGCGAAGACGCTCTGGCAGCGGGTGCGCGAAGCGGGCGGCAAGACATCGGCGATCACGTGGCCCGTGACAACGGACGCGGCGATCGATTACAACCTGCCCGAATACTTCAAGCGCCGGAACGGCGGTGCGATGGATATCGACGCAATCACCGAGAAGGCGACGCCGGCGGGACTGGTCGCCGATATCCGCAAAGCATATCCGTCGTTCGGCACAGAATGGATGGACGATCGCAATCGCACGCTCGCGACGATGTATATCGTCAGCAAGCTGAAGCCGAATTTGACGCTGTTGCATCTCGTCGACCTCGATTCGGAACAACATGAGCGCGGTCCGTTCACAGCGGAAGCGCGCGCGATGCTGGAATACACGGACGAGTTGATCGGAAAGATTCTCGCGGTCGTGCCTTCGAACTTCGCGGTGGTGCTCGTGTCCGATCATGGCTTCGAAATGACGGAAAAGATTCTCAATCTCCTCGTTGCGGCAAAACAGCAAGGAATCGCGGGAAGCGATCTCGTGGTGCAATCGGGTGTCGCGGTTGCGCGCACGAAAGCGGTCGAGGAGTTTCTGCGCAAAACGGAAGGCGTCGGGCGCGAGATTCCGTTGGACGAATTGAAACAGTTCGCGCCGGAACTTGCGAAGAACGCGGTTGCGGCGTTCGAGCCTGCGCCGCATGTGATGTTCGGACGCGGCGTCGACGGATTGTGGCCGGAACACAAACCGCGCGGCGAACACGGTTTGTGGCCCGGACGGCCGGATTACCGATCCGTGTATGCGGTCCGAAAGCCCGGCGCGAAATCCGGCAAAGTGACGCCTGCCATCACGATGGTCGACATCAACGCGCGGCTTGCGACGCTCGTGGGGATTTCGAAGCCATGAAGATTACAGCATCGGTCGTGCAAGCAACGCCCGTCGCGTTTGACGCCAACGCTTGCGTCGAACTCGTCGATCATTGGACGCGCAAAGCTCGCGGATCGCAACTCGTTGTGTTTCCCGAAGTGTTTGTTTCCGGTTATCCGCGCGGATTGCAGTTCGGTGCGACGATCGGGAATCGCACGCCGGAAGGGCGCGACGAATACTTGCGCTATTGGAACGGTGCGATTGAAGTTCCGGGTCCGCAGACGGAGCGGTTGGGCGAAGTCGCGAAGGAACACGGCGTGTATCTCGTGGTCGGCGTCACGGAGCGCGGCGGTGCGACTCTGTATTGCACGGTTCTGTTTTTCGCGCCGGATGGAACGCTGTTGGGCAAACATCGCAAATTGATGCCGACGGCGCTCGAACGCGTGATTTGGGGTTGCGGCGACGGATCGACGATGGAAGTTTTCGATACGCCGATCGGCAAGCTCGGCGCGGCGATCTGCTGGGAAAACTATATGCCGCTGTTTCGCACGGCACTGTATCAACAAGGGGTTCAACTGTATTGCGCTCCGACGGCGGACGGGCGCGAGAGCTGGATCGCGACGGTGCGGCATATCGCGATGGAAGGACGCTGTTTCGTTTTGAGCTGCAATCAATTCGGTGGTTCGCCTGTCGCTTCGGCCGGCGGAAGTTGCATCATCGATCCGTTGGGGCGTTTGCTTGCGGGTCCGGATTACGAAGGCGAATGCGTGTTGACGGCGGAACTCGATTTGGACGACATCGTTCGCGGAAAGTTCGATTTCGATGTCGTTGGACATTACGCTCGGAACGACGTTTTTCGCCTGATCGTCAATAAGGGTGATAGGCTGGACGACACAGAATCCGAATGAGAAACGTTGCTTCCTGTTTGCTGGTTTTGACGCCGCTTCTTGCGTCGGCTGCGGACGTTGACGGATGGGCGAAATGGCGTGGTCCCAAAGACGACGGAATGGCTCGCGGAGATGCTCCGCTCGAATGGTCCGACACGAAGAACATCGCTTGGAAGATCAAGATTCCCGGCAAAGGAAACTCGTCACCGATCATTTGGGGCGACCGGATCTTCGTCACGACCGCCGTACAGGGTGAAGGAGCGGAGGTCGCTGGCGGACGGCGCGGCGGTGGATTCATGCGTTCGGCCGGCGCGGTTGGCGTGATGCACAAGTTCGTTGTGCTGTGTATCGATCGGCAAAGCGGGAAAGTGCTTTGGGAACGAGTTGCGAACACGCTTGCGCCGCACGAAGGCTATCACAACCGCTATGGATCGTATGCGTCGAACACGCCTGTCACGGACGGGAAAACGCTATATGCGTTTTTCGGATCGTTCGGGCTTTACGCGTTCGATTTCAATGGCAAGCTGCTTTGGCAGAAACCGTTTCCGGCGATGCGTATGCGGCTCGAGTTCGGCGAAGGCGTCCCGTTGACGTTGCATGAAGATCGCTTGCTGGTCAAGCTCGACAGCGAGAAGGATTCGTTCATGGTCGTTGTCGACAAGAACACCGGCAAAGAGATCTGGCGCGTCGATCGCAACGAGCAGAGTTCGTGGTCGCCGCCGCTGGTCGTGACGGTCAACGGCAAGAAACAGATCATTACGAGTGCGACGACCCGGACCCGCGCTTACGACTGGAACACCGGGAAAGTCGTTTGGGAATGCGGCGGTTTGGGCGCCAACGTCATCCCCGCGCCGGTGCTGCAGGACGACACCGTCATCGTGATGAGCGGCTTCCGCGATCCGAATCTGCTGGCGATCAAGCTCGGCAAGGAGGGCGACCTCACCGGAACGGATTCGATCCTGTGGACCAATCAGCGCGGCAATTCGTATACGCCGTCGCCGGTGCTGCACGACGGGTTGCTGTACTTCATTACGGACAACGGGCAACTGAGTTGCTTCGACGCCAAGACCGGCAAGGCGCACTATCAGCAGCAGCGGCTTGGCAAGCCGTACAACTTCAAGGCGTCTCCGGTGGGCGCGAACGGCAAGCTGTATCTGTCGACCGAAGAGGGCGATGTCGTGGTCGTCAAGATGGGACCGAAGTTCGAGGTCCTGGCGACGAACACGCTCGAGAATGCGTCGTTCATTGCGACGCCGGCGATTGTCGACGGATCGATTTACCTGCGCAGCCAGGACACGCTTTACGCTATCCGCAAATAACCAATATGTTCACTAATCGAGTCAAGCAAGCGCTGCGCGAAGGCAAAGTGCAGCTCGGAACCAACTTCAGCCACATCGCGTCGCCGGAGATTGTCCGCATTCTCGCGGCGGCCGGATTTCATTGGGCGTTTATCGACACCGAACACGGGGTGTTCAATCCCGAATCGCTGTTCCAGATCTGCAAGACGTCGCAACTGGTCGGGTTCACGCCGATCCTGCGGGTGACGAGTCTCGAGTACGACCTGGTGGCGCGGGCGCTGGATTTGGGCGCGCATGGCGTTATTTTTCCGCGCGTCGAAGAGCCGGCGTTGCTCGAACAGGCGGTCAGTTGGACGAAGTTCCCTCCTTTGGGTGTTCGCGGATACGGGCTTGTGGGTCCGCATCTCGATTATGAGAAGGCGACGATCCCGCAGGGGATCGAGCAGATGAACCGCGAGACGCTGGTTGTGCTGCAGATCGAGACCAGGAAGGCGCTCGAGGCTCGGGATGAGCTGCTGAGCATTCCCGGGATCGACGCCGTGATGGTTGGTCCGGCGGATTTGTCGATTTCGCTCGGGGTGCCGGGGGAGTTCCAGCATCCGAAGATGGTCGAGGCGATGGAAGCCATTCGCGATAGCTGCGTGGCTCGGGGGATTTTCCCGGGTACGCAGACTCGCACGGTGGATCTCGCCCAGTTCTGGAAGGAACGCGGGATGAAGTTCCTTGGATGCTCGGGCGAGACCACGATGCTGTATGATCGCGCGGTCCAGATTTCGACGGCTTTGGGGCCTTTTTAGGTTAGTGTTGGGCGGGACTGAAGTCCCGCGCGGGCTGAAGCCCGCCCCACGTTAGAGTATTCGGTTGTCAAATATCTGGCGGGCGGACACCTTTGCAGGGCCGCCCGTTTTGTTTTTTGTTAGCGGGTTAGGAATGAGAGGCTGCTCTTCCGATACACGCGCTGGGTTGTTTTTTGGAAGTCTCCGGGTTTGGCGTTGGGGATGCTCTCGACGTACTTTTGAGGGTTGCGGTCGATCAACGGGAACCAGGAGCTTTGGATCTGCACCATGATGCGGTGGCCTCTGCGGAAGGTGTGGTAGACGTCCGGCATCTCGTAGTCGATCTTCGCCAGTTTGTTGGGCTCGAAGGGCTCCGGCTTTTCGAAACTGTTGCGGAATCGGCCCCGGAAGGGTTCTCCTCTTACGAGTTGCTGATAGCCTCCCATCGGCGTTACGACCGGATCCGGATTTGGATACTCGGGCGGATAGACGTCGATTAGCTTCACTACGAAATCGGAGTCCGTTCCTGACGTCGAGACGTTGAGTAGAGCGCGGATCGGGCCGACTATCGTGACGTCCTCTTCCAACGGTTCGGTCTGGTAGACGAGAACATCGGGACGCTTGGAGGCGAAGCGCTGGTCGTCCGTCATGTAGTCCGCGGTCATGCCTCGCGCGGGATAGCCGAGGTACGGGACGGGGCGCGCGGGATCGCTGGTGTATTCGTCGAATCCATCAGTCCCAGGGGCGTCAAAGGCTAGT
>CAZVKC010000068.1:0-19959 GCA_964627455.1 uncultured Solibacteraceae bacterium
AAGCAGTGCGAACCCTCATGTCCGCTGTTGTGACGCAATGCCGGAGGCAGCATCTCAGTCGCCCACCAGTTCGGGATCTCAAACTTCTCGAGCACCGAACGCTGCCGCACGAACCCGCCCGTATCCTTCTCGCGCTCCTCACTGTTGAACACCTTCACCGCGCCGAGCCCATTCGGATGCGGACAGAAGAAACTCATCTTGTCGCCGTACCACTGCGCGCGTTCCCCGCCCCGGTGCGCGCCCTTCCAATACACCGCCACGCGAAACGCCGTATCGCGGTTAGTCTGAAACAACGCGGTCTCATTCCAGAACGGATTCCCGTACGGATTGTCTTTCAACACCGGATCGCCATCGCCCCATCCAATGCACGAGACCTGCTTCAATCGTTCACCCGTCACGCTGATCAGGTGCGCGGTGCAGTGCGTCGGATAGTTCATTGGCGCGAGTCCATAGCGCCAGGTCTTGCGCCCGTCCTCCCAATACAACGACTCGAGCCCCGCGTGATGATACTCGCTCTCGCACGAGAAGATGCGGCCGAACTCGCCCTTCGAATGCAGCATCCGCGCGGTGATGGTCGCCTGCTGGTAGTAACTCGTCTCCGCCATCATGTACGTGAGTCCGGTGCGTTTCACCGCGGCGATCAGCTTCGCGCATTCGTCCAGCGTCATCGCCGCAGGAACCGCCGACAGTACATGTTTCCCGGCCTCGAAACACAACAGCGCATGCCGCACGTGATCCGGCGCGGGTGTGAACAATCCCACCGCCTCCACGTTCCGATCCTTCAGCATCGCTTCGAGCGAATCGTAAGTCTTACTGCAGCGGTACGTCTTCGAGAGATCGCCGCGCCGGTCCGCGCGCAGATCCGCGACCGCTTCGACCACGCAATTCGGATGCTCATGAAACTGGAAGCTTGCGCCGAAACGTCCTCCCGCAATGCCGATGCGAACCTTGCGTTCAACGCCTGGCTGCCACGCTGAAATACCGAGAAAAGGGAGGAAACCGCGACGAGTGAGAGTCATGCAAGAAGCATTATGTCACTCTGATAAGATCGAGATTTCATGCAGAAGAACGCGATCCTCAACACCCTCATCGAAGTCGGCGTAGTGCCGATCATCCGCACCTCCAGCGCCGAAAGCGCGATCCTCGCCATCGAGGCGGTCTACCGCGGCGGCATCCGTTCCGCGGAAATCACCATGACGGTTCCCGGCGCCGTGAAAGCCCTCGAAAAGCTGGCCGACAAGTTCGGCGACTCCATGATCCTCGGCGCGGGCACCGTGCTCGATCCCGAAACCTGCCGCGCGTGCATCCTCGCCGGCGCGCAGTTCATCGTCACGCCCGCGCTGAACCCCGCCACCATCGCGTTGTCGCGGCGCTACTCGAAGCCGATCTTCCCCGGCGCGCTGACGCCCACCGAAGTCGTGGCCGCATGGGAAGCCGGCGCCGACGCGGTCAAGATCTTCCCCGCCAGCGCCATGGGCGGCGCCAAGTACATCAAAGCGTTGAAGGGACCTCTCCCGCAGATCGACATGATCCCCACCGGCGGCGTGAACCTCGACACGGCAGCGGACTTCCTCAAGGCCGGAGCCTGCGCCGTTGCCGTTGGCAGCGAACTGATCGACGCCGCCACCATTAAGGCCGGCAAGTACGAAGTCTTCGAAGAGCGCGCCAAGCAGTATCTGGAGGTTGTCCAAAAAGCACGAGCATGAGATCCCTGCCTGTCCTCACCGCGTTCGGCCTTGTCGCCGCCTTCGCACAGCAACCGCAACAGCCGTCCAGGCCGCCGGCCGTGGTTGCGCACTTCCATCACGTCACGGTGAACGTCACCGATCCGCAAGCGGCAATCGACTTTTACACCAAGCGATTCGAGTGCGAACGAGCGAAGTTCCGCGGCAAGGAAGACGCGGTGTGGACGCAGAAATCCTGGATCTTTCTCAACAAGGTCAAGCAGGATCCGCCGTTTGAGATCCAGTCCACCATCTGGCACATCGGCTGGGGCGCCGAGGACATGAAGAAGGAATACCAGCGCCAACTGGACCTCGGCACCAGGTTCGAAACACCCATCACCGACATCTCAAAGCTCGCGAATTTCAACGGGTTTTACTACGCGTATGTCGATGGTCCCAGCCACAGCCTCATCGAACTCAACACCGCGAACCACCATCGTTTCGGGCACCTGCATCTGCTGAGCGACGATCCGGGCGCTGCCGCCGAATGGTACGCGGACATCCTCGGCATGCCCAAGCCACGCCGCGCGCCGTCGCGTGAGAAGCGCTATTACGAAGGCTTCCAGGTGGGACCCTCCGCCTCGTTCAACGCCGACAACGTGAACGTGATCATCTTTCCGTCGGGCTACATCGAGAAGCAATGGCCGAAGTTCTGGGCCGAACGCAAGGGCTTTGTATCTCCGAAAGGCCGCGCCATCGACCACGTCGGCTTCAGCGTCGACAATCTCGACGACGCATTGAAAGCGATGCGCGCGCGTGGCGTCAAAGTCATCGGTAAACCCGGCAAGTTCCGCGGGACCAAACAGCGCGCGGCTTTCATCGAGGGTCCCGACAAGATCCTCATCCAACTCGTGGAAGGACACGCACAAAAGCAATGAACATCGCAGGTAAGCTCGCCATCATCACCGGAGGCGCGTCGGGACTCGGCGGCGCCTGCACGCGCATGATCGTCGCCAATGGCGGCAAGGCAGTTGTCGTGGACGTCAACGAGGAAGCGGGCGCCGCCATCGCCGCGGAGACCGGCGCGACGTTCATCAGGGCCGATGTCTCGGATCCCGCGGCAATCGAAGCCGTCGTGAAAAACGCCGGCAAGGTCGACATCCTCATCAACTGCGCGGGCATCGGAGTATCGCAGCGCGTGATCTCGAAGGAAGGCCCCTCGGACCTCGCGACCTTCGAACGCGTCATCCGCGTCAACCTCATCGGGACCTTCAACTGCATCCGTCTCGCAGCCGCGTCGATGTCCACGAACCCCGTCGACGAAGGCGGCGAACGCGGCGTCATCATCAACACTGCTTCCATCGCTGCGTTCGACGGGCAAATCGGACAATCCGCGTACTCGGCGTCGAAAGGCGGCATCGTCGGCATGACCTTGCCGCTCGCCCGCGATCTTTCAAAACTCTGCATCCGCGTGATGACCATCGCGCCCGGCGTCTTCGATACACCGTTACTGGGCAAACTGCCGCCTGAAGTGAAGCAGGTGCTGGGCGCGAACGTCCCGCATCCCGCGCGCCTCGGCGATCCCGCCGAATACGCGTCCCTCGCCAAACACATCATCGAAAACGCGATGCTGAACGGTGAAGTGATCCGCATCGACGGCGCTCTGCGCATGCCTCCGAAATAAAACAATCATGTGGTGGTTTGTTCTGGCGCTCGCGGCGCAGCAAACGGATCCCGCGGCGTGGGGATCGAACCACGCCGGACAACCTCTGCCCGAATTCGTGAGCGGCGACGAGTGCCTCTTCTGCCATCGCGCACAGATCGGCACGGACTGGAAGACGAACCGCCACGGCGTCACGATCCGCCAGAAAGAGGACGCGCCCGCGCTGGTCGAACGCATCAAACCGCCGACGGACACGACGCATCTTCTCGGCAGCCGCGACAGGATCCGCCTGCTCAAGAAAGACGGCTACGGCAAGTTCGCTCTCGAGGGCGACAAGGCGAGATTCGCTGAGCGTTGCGCCGGCTGCCACACCACTGGATTCGAGACCGCGACCAGGACCTTCGCCTACGCAAGCCTCGACTGCTACACCTGCCACGGCGCCGTGGACCTCAATCATTCCTCCGACACCTCACTTGTCTGGCTCTCGAAAAAGAAGCGTTCCGACCGCCTCGCCATCACTTCCATCTGCGCCCAGTGCCACCTGCGCGAAGGCAGCAAATCGAAGACCACGGGCTTGCCGTGGGCAGACAATTTCGTCGCCGGCGACAATCTCTTTCAGGACCTCACCGTTGACTGGAAGAAAGCCGACGACCCCAACCTCAACGCCGGCGACCGCCACGTTTACCGCAACGTTCGCGATGTGGTCCTCAACAACTCCGAAACCACCTGCCTCAGTTGCCACAAGGTCCACGGCGGCAGTTCGGCGAAACACCGTCTCGTACTGACCAACCCCGCCTGCCTCGATTGCCACAACGCCGAAGGTCCGAAAAAGGCCGTCAAACGCTACACCGTCAAAAGCGCGTTGTGTGACTATTGAGGTTTGCGGACCCTCTTCGCCATGTTGCTCCTCACGGCCGAACCCTCGCTGCGAGACCGTGTCGCTTCGCTCACCGCGAATCCGAACGTCGCGTTCGTGCTGGCTGCCGTGGGAATCGCCGCGATCTACGTCGAGTGTTGCGCCCCCGGCCTGATTCTCCCCGGCGCCCTGGGAGGCATCGCAACCGTCGTCGGGATCTACGCACTCAGCCAGCATCCGCTCAACTGGACCGGCGCCGCGCTGATGCTCGCTGGCCTGGCGCTCTTCGCACTGGATCCGCTGCTCGGTGCACGCGGCCTCGCCGGAGCGCTCGGAGCCTGCTCACTCGCCATCGGCGCAACCATGCTCATCGCATCGCCGGCGGCCACGAAAATCCGCGGCGTTACAGCGTGGAGCGTCGCGCTGCCATTCGCCGCGCTGACCGTGTTTCTCGCCACCACAGCCGTCCGCGCGCGCCACAACAAACAGGAGATCTCCGCCTCATCGCCACACCGCTGAGATCCCAAACAAAACAGGGCGGTTGTGTTTCCGTCCCAAACCGATTATTCTCGACTATGACGGCGTTTTCAACAGGCAGTTCTGTATGCTCGCCGTTTGACAAGGGCCCCTGATGTCGAAAAACGAGACCGGTGAATTCGAACTGGTGCTTGGCAACAAGCAGTTGCTGAGCGTCTTCTTTATCGTAGTGATCCTGCTCGGGGTCTTCTTCACGATGGGTTACATCGTGGGACGCAACAGTTCTCCGCCCCCGCTCGAGACAGCGAGTGGACGCAAAGGCGCCGCTGCCGCGCCGGAACAACGCAGTCCGCTGATCGTGGACTCGCCGACCGCCCCGCCGCCTTCCCAAATTCCGACCGCTACCGAAACCAAGCCGGCCGAAGAATCAAAGCCTTCCACCGAACCGCCTCCGGCGCCGGTGCAGGAAGAGAAACCGAAGCCCGTCGAAAAGGAAAAGCCGAAGGAAAAAGAGAAGGAAAAGCCCAAGACGCCTGAACCTGCGCCGGCGCCCGCTGCCGGGGCCGCGCCGCAGAAGGGCCAGCATTACCTGCAGGTGCAGGCGCTGCCCACCGATCAGGCTTCTCTCGTGGCCGAAGTCATGCGCAAGAAAGGCTTCGCGGTACTCACCGAAGTCGTACCCAACAAGCCGGCGCTTACGCGCATCCTCGTGGGTCCCGTATCGCCCGACGCTGCCAGCGACATGAAGGACAAACTCGAATCCGCGGGATTCAAGGGCAAGCAGGCGATTCTCCGCAAGTTCTGATTTGCGCGAAAATAGCCTTTTGGAACCCTCTCAGTCGAACCTCGTTCAAATCGAACCCGCGCGGCCGCGCCTGCCCGAGTGGCTGCGCAGGTCCACCACGCATTTCGAATCGGTCACCGAACTCAAGCGCGACCTGCGGAACCTGAAACTCCACACCGTCTGCGAATCCGCGCGCTGCCCGAACATCCACGAGTGCTTCCACCGTGGCGCCGCGACCTTCATGATTCTCGGCAACCTCTGCACGCGCGGATGCACGTTCTGCTCCGTCCCCAAAGGTTCGCCTGAGAAGAAAGAATTCACGCTCGATCCCACCGAACCGCAGAACGTCGCACGCATGGCTCGCGACATGAACCTGCGCTACGTCGTCATCACCAGCGTCAATCGTGACGACCTCGCCGACGGTGGATCCCACCACTTTGCCGAAACCGTTCGCGAAGTCCGCGCTGCGCTTCCCAACGCACGAGTCGAAGTACTCACTCCGGACTTCTGCGGCGACATGGATGCCGTTGCGCGCGTGCTCGACGCGGGTCCGCATGTGTTCAACCACAACATGGAAACCGTCCCGCGCTTGTATCGTTGGATCCGTCCGCAAGCCAACTACCAGCAATCGCTCGATGTCCTGCGCTTCGCCAAAAAGCATCGTCCGGATGTCCTCACCAAGTCCGGCGCGATGGTCGGCCTCGGTGAAACCGTCGAAGAGATCCACCAACTGCTGCGCGACCTCCACGCGCACGACACCGATGTCGCAACCCTCGGCCAGTATCTGCAGCCCACGCGCCGCAATCGCCGCGTCCACGAATACGTGACACCCCAGCAGTTCGACGCCTATCGCGATTTCGGACTCTCCATCGGCTTCAAAGCAGTCTTCAGTGGACCCTACGTCCGCAGTTCCTACATGGCGGATCTCGTCAATGATGAAGCGACTGCTGCTCGCGTTTAGCACCTCGCTATTACTGATCCTGACCGTTCCCCGCTGGGGGATCGGCCTGCTCGCGCCCATCGCGCTGCTTCCGTTGCTGCTTGCCCTGCGCGGCGAAACCAGCATCCGTAACCGCGCGATCCTCGGACTCGCCGCCGGCATCCCCTACTGGTTCTTCGTCAACATCTGGATCGAGCACGTCCTCAGCGTCCACGGCGGACTCGCGCCATGGCTCGCCTGGTTCTCATTCGTTCTCTTCTCGTTCCTCAAATCGCTGCACCTCGCGCTGTTCTGCGTACTCGCCGGATACCTGCTGAAGTCGCCCTTCAGCCCGCCGCTCATCGCTGCCCTGTGGACCGGTATCGAGCGCACCCACGGGACCTTCGGCTTCGCCTGGCACGCACTTGGCAATGCCGGTATCGACACGCCGTGGCTCCTCGGACTTCCCGCGATCACCGGCGTATACGGCCTCTCATTCCTGTTCGTACTCTCCGCAGCCGCAGCCGCACGCGCCACCGCAACCAAGAGCCTGAAACCGCTGGCGTGGCTCGCCGCATTCGCGATCCCCTTCTTCGTTCTGCCGCCCGTACCCGAACCGCCCACCGAGTACGCGATGGTCGTGCAACCCATGATGCCGCAAGCCAGCGAATGGACACGCGAACTTCTCGACCAACGACTGAAAGGCCTCGCGGAACTCTCCATGCAGCCATCCGCCGCGCCGCTGCTCATCTGGCCGGAAATGCCGGGTCCGCTGTACTTCGACAGCGATCCCGCCTTTCACGAACTCGCCGTCACCCTCGCGCAAGCCCGCAAACGTTACTTCCTCTTTGGCACGGTCACACGCGCGCCCAGCGGAGCCCCGCTCAACACGGCGATGATGCTTTCGCCCTCTGGCGCGGAAGTCGGACGCTACAACAAAATGAACCTCGTGCCGTTCGGAGAGTTCGTGCCGTCAGCCTTCGCCTGGGTCAATCGCATCACGCAGGAGGCCGGCGATTTCGAACCTGGCACGCAACTCACCACGTTCCGCTCCAACGGCTCGAACGCCGGCGTCTTCATCTGCTACGAATCCGCCTTTCCGGAGTTCGTGCGCCAGTTCGCGCGCGAAGGCGCGACCTACTTCGTCAACATCTCGAACGACGGTTACTTCGGCGAAAGCAAGGCGCGCGAACAACACCTGTCGCTGGTCCGCATGCGCGCCGTCGAAAATCGACGTTGGATCATTCGCGCCACCAACAGCGGCATCACCGCAGTCATCGATCCACTGGGACGCGTGATCGACACGCTGCCCGAATACCAGCACACAGCCAAAGTCGTGAAGTACGGCATCCGCACCGAAGTGACCCCATACGCGCGCTACGGAGACTGGTTCGCGTGGACCTGCCTCGCCATCGCTCTCGCTAAAACTGCAGTTTCGCTCCGGCCTCGATCCGCCTAGCGTTGTCGCGCGTGCCGCCGGCCGACCCGAAGTTCGCCGAAGTCACCGTGATCACGCTGGGACCCGTGAACGTAACCTGATTGAGCAGATTGAAGAAGTGTCCCTCGATCCGCAAGCGGAACCGCTCGTTGATCTGAACCGACTTGTTCACCGTCGTGTCCATGTTGCGATACCATCCCGCGCGGACATTCGGCAGGAACCTCGGACCGTCCGGGATCTGGAATTCAGGTGTCGCGCGGAACGCCGCCGGATTGAACCACGGCAATGTGCAGCCGCAGCGATTGTCCCACTGCCGCGAATTCGCAATCGACTGGTCGAGCGAGTACTTCGGATCGACGCCCGGCACAATCGACGCGCGCGAGGGACTGGCGCCGGCGATGCGCGAAAGATCCGGACCGCCAATGTTCACGGGCAGCCCGGCTTCCCACGTGTGGAAACTGAAGACATTCCATCCACCAACCAGACGGTTGGTCCAACCGCCGCCGTTCAACCAGCGCTTGCCCTTGCCGAACGGCAGGTCCGCGGACCAGAAGACGACAAACCGCTGCGGGATATCGAACGATCCAACGCTGCGCTCGAGCCTCGGGTTGTAGATGTCGCGCAACGCCGACGGATCGCGGAATGCAGCGCCGTTACCCGCACCTCCCGTATCGATCAGCTTCGAAATCGTATAGTGCGCCGTGATCGAGAAGCCCTTGGTGAAACGCCGCTCAAAACGGAACGTGGCCGCGTGATAGACGCTGTCGCCAACCAGCGGACGCAGATAATTCAGGCTGCCTCCAAAGGCATTCGCTGTCGACGGATTGGCAAACTGCGGGAACGGCTTCAGCAACTGCATGCGCGGGATCCGCTGCTGCGAGAGCAGTCCCGTGCGGATCTGTCCGAAATACGGATTCGGCACGAGTTCGGTCAAATACGAACCGCCCTGCGCCAGATACTTCGGATCGATCTGATTGAGTTCCAGCGACGGAATCGGCAGATGCACGCCGCGGCTGCCATAGTACACGGCGTCGACCACCGTGGCCCAGTTCAGTTGCCGTCCCACCGCGACGTTCCATTGCTGGATGTAAGAAGCCGGTTGATCCCGCAGCACGATGTTCGAGTTCGTGCCAAGCCGGTACGTGCCATCATCGACGCGACTCGTCGACGCCGGGCGTGTGATGCCTCCCGGGAACGGATCGCTGAGCGTTGTCTTCGGCGTATAGTCGGCATTGAGCACATCAGCGACCGCAGTGAAGTTGAACGGCGTCGTCACGATGGCGGGCTCCACGCCAAGCGGAATGAAGTACAACCCGTATCCGGCGCGCAGCGACGTCTTCGGATTCAGCCGGTATGCGGCGCCGAAACGCGGACCGAAATTCGCCAGATTCATCGCGCGCAGCGTCCGCGGGTTCGATCCGCCGGTAAACAGAATCGCGCCCTTGGGACCAGTCGTCAAACCATTCGAGGCATTCGGATCGAAGTACGTGAGCCGGTCGTGCGCCTCGCCCGTTCCCGTTTCGGTTTCCCATCGCATGCCGATGTTGAGCGTCAGATTGCGGCTGACCTTCCAGTCGTCCTGGATGTAGGCGCCCATGTAGTGCTTGTACGACGTCACCGGATCCACACGCTCGTAGCTGAAGTTTCCCGTGCCCAGCAGCATCGACGCGAATCCGAGCCCGAGTTCCGGACGGTTCGCCGCAATCTGATCCGGCTGCGTGAAGTTCTTGCTGAAACTGTAAATGCCAGTGGGATTCGAAACCTGGAAGAAGAAGTAACGATACAGCCGGTACTCGCCGCCCATCTTCAAATTGTGTTTTCCCGCCGCGAAGATGAGGTTATTCTGCACGCCCTGCGTGTCACGCGGATTGTTGTTGAACGCGGTGCCGCCAAGGTCCGGAAAGTCGCCCATCGATACGTTGGGAAAGAACAGCACGTTGGCCGAATCCCGCACATACGAAGGGAATCCAAGGCTGACCGGATCGAAGCCGCCAGTATTCGAAATCTGGTTCGCGTGAAACCGCGCGTACATGTAGCGAAAGGTGTTGTACAGCCGAGGCGTGATCTGGTACGTGTCGTCCAGAGCCGCGTTGTAGAACGTGTCGTAGATCGAGTTCGAATTCGTGAATCGGACCACCGTACTGGGATTCGTATCGAGATTCTCCTGCCAGGAAAAGCGGCCGAACACGCGGTGGCGCTCGTTGAAATAGTGATCGACACGCGACGTGAAGAGATCACGCGAGTAGGTGCGCGCGTCGCGATACAGATAGTTCTGCCGGCCCGTGACGGAACTGCCTTCGCGGTTCGCCGCAGGGTACTCGTCCGCCAGCCTTCGCGCGATCGGATTGATTCGCGACGCTGGAATCACATTCCCCGGAAACGCGTCGCGGGTACGCGCGCTTCCGGCAACGCGGCTGGTCAGCGGGTCGTAAATGGTAATCGCCGTTGCACCCGCGGCCGCAAGAAACCGCGTCGCCGAAAAATCCCCGCGCCGCTCGAGTTCCGTCGGCACACTGGTGATCAACCGTACCGGATCCTTCTCCCTCCGCCCCTCGAACGCAGCGAAGAAGAACGTTTTATCCTTGCCGCGGTACAGTTTCGGAATCTCCACTGGCCCGCCCAGCGTGAATCCGTATTGATGCCTGCGCAAAACCGGTTTCGGCGTTCCAAAGCGGTTATTGATAAAACTGTTCGCGTTGAACGCGTCATTCTGATGCAGATAAAAGGCCGTGCCGTGATATTTATTGGTTCCCGCCTTGGTGATCATGTTGACCACGCCTCCGCCAGTGCGGCCGAATTCTGCGGAGAACGTATTCACCTCCACGCGAAACTCCTGCACCGAATCCGGAGGCGGCACAAACACCACGCCATTGAAATCCCCGATCGTATTCACCGAACCATCGAGCAACACCTCGTTCGTCGACGTGCGCCCGCCGCTCACCGAAAAGTCCGAATTGAATACGCTGCGCCCGCCGCGCGCCTGCCCCACGACGTCGCGCGTGACCACACCGGGAATGAGCCGCAGCGCGCCCATCACGTCGCGTTCCTGCAGAGGCAGTTCCTGCACGGTCTTCGTATCGAGAGACAACCCGACGTTCGAAGTCTCGGACTGCAGCAGCGGGGCGTCGGCGACCACATCCACCGATGCCGCGGCGTCCGCGATTTTGAGATTGAAATCGAGCGTGAGCGTCTGATTTACGTCCAGCCGGACATCCTGCCGCACCTGCTTCTGGAATCCGGCCGATTCCACCGATACTTCGTAAACTCCAGGCATCAGCAGGGGGGCTGAATACACACCGTCCGGCGACGCCGCCACGCTCTTCGCCACATTCGTATCCACCTGCACCAGCCGGACACTCGCATTCGGGACAGGAGCTCCGCTGGGGTCCAGAATCGTTCCCGTAATCCGGGCCGTATAAGTCTGCGCGCTGGCCAGCGTTGCCAGGCACGTCAACCACAATCCAATCGTCCGCATCGGTCTATTCACCATGTTAGGCGTGTTAGCATCTGGATTACGAGAGGCCTGTGATCGTTTGCTTGACTTCCTGAAGCCCCCCATCCAAGCGCTCCAGGACTTCACAATCCTGACCGGACAGGCGTTCCGTAACGTCCTCCGAAAGCCGCATTACGTCAGCGATATCGCCATCCAATCCGACATCATCGGCGTGGGCTCGCTGCCCATCGTCATTCTGACCGGATTCTTCAGCGGCTGCGTCATGGCGTTGCAGATGTCCAAAGCGCTCTCGCAATACGGCGCCACGGGACAAGTCGGCCAGATCGTATCTATCACGCTCGTCCGCGAACTCGGCCCAGTGCTCACGGCGCTGCTCGTGTCCGGCCGCAACGCATCCGGTATCGCGTCCGAACTCGGATCCATGAAGGTCACCGAGCAGATCGACGCCATGCGCGCTCTCGGCACGGATCCGGTTCAGAAACTCGTCACGCCGCGCCTCATCGCCACCGCGATGACGCTGCCCTTGCTGACCATCATTTCCGACTTCATCGGCCTCGTCGGCGGCTTCCTGATGGCGAGCGTCTTCCTGCGCCTCACCACCTCGACCGAATACTGGACCACCGCCTATCGCGCGCTCGACTTCCAGGACGTCACGCAGGGACTCGTCAAACCCTTTATCTTCGGCATCATCATCGCGATGGTCGGCTGCTTCGAAGGACTTCGCACCAAGGGCGGCACGCAGGGCGTCGGCCGAGCCACCACCGAAGCCGTTGTCGCCGCATCCGTCTGGGTCTTCGTCATCGACCTGCTCATCACGCAGATCTTCGTGAGTCTGCCGCGCTGGTAACCCGGATGCCGCAGCCCGTTCTTTGCTTCGACAACGTCACGGTCCGGTTCGAATCACAAACCGTTATCGACCGCATCAGCTTCAGCCTGATGCCCGGCGAATCGCGCATCCTGCTGGGCGAAGCCGGATCCGGCAAGACGGTCCTGCTGAAAACCGCGCTGGGACTCGCGCACGCGGAATCCGGCCGCATCACGCTCTTCGGCCAGGACATCACCAATCTCAAAGAGAAAGAACTCTTCCTCGTCCGCCAGAAGCTCGGCATGCTCTTTCAGGAAGGAGCGCTCTTCGATTCGGAAACCGTCGAAGAGAACGTCGCCTACCCGCTGCTGAACCGCTCGATCAAAACACTCAACCGCGAAGAGATCGCCAATATCGAGCAGCGTGTACTGCGCGCGCTCGAGTTCGTCGAACTCGGCCACACGCTGGAAAAATTCCCCAGTGAATTGTCGGGCGGCATGCGCCGCCGTGTCGGAATCGCGCGCGCCACCGTCACGGAGCCGGCCTTCGTCCTCTACGATTCCCCAACCGCCGGACTGGACCCCATCACGGCCAACACCATCATGGCTTTGATCGTCAAAGAGCGCGACCTTCGCAACACGTCCAGCATCATCGTGACGCATCGCTATCAGGATGGGCAGATCATGGCCAACTTCCATTGGGACGAAAAAAACGGCCGCATCGCACCCAACACCGAAGAGCGGCCGGGAACGATTTTCATGGTCATGCGTGACGGACGCCTGATCTTCGAAGGTTCGCAGCGCGACCTCGAGAATTCGCCTGAAGCGTATGTCCGCAAGTTCGTGCGACGATAGGAAAACAAGTCAACAATGGCGCTACAAGACAAGGGTTCCTGGGCAAGATTGAAAGTCGGCATCATGGCGCTGTTCGCCCTGGTGATTCTGGCGGTTCTGATCTTTCTCATCACGGGCCAAACCACGATCTTTCAAAGCAAGAGCCTCATTGTGACTTATATGGACGACTCGGCCGCGTTGACCGAAGGCTCCGCGGTGCGTTTGAACGGCATTCTCATCGGCAAAGTCGATAAGATCGCGCTCTCGGGATCGAACGAAGCGCGCCGCGTCGTCAAGATTGACCTCGAGATTGCGGACAAATGGTTCCCGTCGATCCCCGTGGATTCGCAGGCCGCCATCGGTGCGGAAAATCTGCTCGGCACCAAATTCATCAACATCAAAAAGGGCAAGTCGACGCAGACCGTGAAGTCCGGCGCTGAAATCCAGAGCCTCGACACGCGCGAGTTTGAGGACGTCGTGCAGCAGGGCTACTCGCTGCTCAGTTCCCTGCAGGGCATTTTGAAGAAGGTGGACGGCATCGTCGGCCAGGTCGAAGTCGGCAAAGGCTCCATCGGAAAACTGCTCGTCGACGAAGAGATCTACAACAAGATGCTGTCGATCGTAAACGAAGTCGACAGCCTCGCCAAAGCGCTCAACCGCGGCGAAGGCACAGCCGGCAAGCTTCTCAAGGATGACAAGCTGTACGGCGACGTCCGCGGATCCCTCGCCCGTGTCGACTCCATCATGCAGGGCTTGCAGGAAGGCCAGGGTACGGCCGGCAAGCTCCTCAAAGATCCCGCGCTCTACAACGACATGCGCGCCACCATCAAGGATGTTCGCGGCATCCTCGCCGGCATCGAACGCGGCGAAGGTTCGGCGGGCAAGCTGCTCAAGAGCACCGAACTGCACGACAAACTCGCGTCCACCATCGGCAAGCTGGACACGATGCTCGACCGCATCAACCAGGGCCAGGGAACCCTCGGCCAGCTCGTCGTCAACCCGCAGCTCTACGACAACCTGAACGGCACGACGCGCGAGATGCACGGCCTGATGAAAGACTTCCGCGCGAATCCCAAGAAATTCCTGCGCATCCAACTGAAACTGTTTTGATAGCGACCAGACTCCTGACCGTCAATGCGGATGACTTCGGCTTCACGCGCGACGTCAACGCCGGCATTCTCGAAGCACACCACAAAGGGATCCTCACCGCCACCACGCTCATGGCCAACGGCGCCGCGTTCGACGACGCGGTACGACTCGCCAAGCAGACGCCCACGCTCGATGTCGGATGTCACCTCGTGCTGGTCGGTGGACGCTCGCTCGTCTCCGACGAACCGCTGCCCTTGAATGTCCCGCAAATGATCCGCGCCATCGTCATGCGGAAGTTGAATCCGTATGTCGAACTGAAGCTGCAGATCAAGAAAATCCTCGGCGCGGGATTGCGGCCGCTGCATCTGGACACGCACAAGCACACGCACCTGTTCCCGGCCGTGCTGCACGCCGTCGCGAAGTTGTCGGAGGAGTATCAGATCCCGTTCGTGCGGCGCCCCTTCGACTTCCCGATCCGCCCCGGCAAAACACCGATATCGAAGCGGCTGGTCAGTAAGTCGTTCCAGATCGTGCGCGGCAAATTCGCGCATTCGCTTGAACAGCACCACTGCCGCAGCACCGATTATTTCGCGGGATTCGCGTTAACGGGAGCGTTCACGGCGCCGGATCTCGTGGAAATGATCGCGAGCCTTCCCGAAGGATCCACGGAATTCATGTGCCACCCGGGGCACTGCACCGCGGAACTCCAGGCCGCCCGCACACGGCTCAAAGAAAGCCGCGAAAAAGAACTGCAGGCGCTCATCGCGCCCGAGGTCCGGGAAGCGCTCCGCGCACACAACTGCCGCCTGGTGCGCTACTCGGACCTCCTTCAGGGCACGTTACCGGGCTAGTGGCGCAGCAGGAAGCCCTGGCCGCCGTCGACCAGCACTTCCGTCAAGACCGGTTGACCTTTCACCCGCTCGAACCGCACCAGGTTCGTCGTGTTGAACGTCGCGGACTTCGAACCCACCGGCAGCAGCGCGATCGTCTTGCCCTTCGAACGCAGGAACAGCACGCTCTGGTCGGTCTTGCTGATCGAGTACTCACCAGCGGGCAGCGTTTCGGATCCCGCGCGGAACGCGAACGGCACGGTCACCGTCGCAACGCGGGTCTCAGCGGCGGACATCACGCCGGTGGAAGCCACCAGCAAAGCGGAAATCGAGAGAACGAGTTTCATCATACGGCGAGTCATGGAAATTCTCCTTTTGTAGGTCTAAGTGGCGTCGTAGATCGCCATGGCTCAGCACTTCGTGGGCTGCAGTTCGCGCGTGTGTTTCGAGTCAGCGTGCAAGACAGCGCGCAGCGAAACATCGCACGATCGATTCGTGAAAAAAAGATGCAGTACAGCAGATCGGGCTCAAACGCTATGCCATACGTGAGGCAATAGTGTCACTGTTTGCGCGGAGGTTTCGAAAGGTCGGACTAGGACCCGGCCCGAGAAAGACGCTCATTTGCGTCCGTGCCGGTGTTCGTTACAAATCCAGAATAACCGCGCTCCGCAGTCGTGTCCAATAGAGATTTCTTGTGGGCCTCATCAGCTACCGATGCCGCCGCAACTGGCATTGCGGACACCAGTGCGTCCCGCGTTGCGCCACCAGCATCTTGCGGATCTCCGCGCCACACACCACACACGGCTGCCCCTCGCGGCCATACACGCGATGCCGGTCCTGAAAACTCCCCTTGCGACCCTCCGCATCGACATAATCCGAAATCGACGACCCGCCCTGGTCGATCGATTCCAGCAACACCCGCCGCATCTCGCCGTGCAACAACAGCGCGCGCGCCTGCGTCACACGATCCGCACGTTGCAGCGGATGCAATCCGGCGCGAAACAGAATCTCGTCGACATAAATATTGCCGAGTCCCGCAACGAACGCCTGGTTCAACAACAGCGACTTCAATCGCGTCTTGCGCGCCCGCAGCATCGCCGCGAACTCCTCGGCGCCCAGCGCCAGCGCATCAGGACCCAGCGCCGCCACGCGCTCGTTCGGACCATCCGACACTTCGATTCGTCCGAACTGGCGAATGTCGTCGTACACCAGCGCGCCGTGATCCAGCGCAAAGAACCCGTGCGTATACGGCGTGCGGGGCGTATCGTGCAGCAACCGGCCGGTCATGCCGAGATGAATCACGAGTTCCCCGCCGCGATCGAGCGCAATCACGATGAACTTGCCATGCCGGCGGATCCCCGTCATGCGCCGGCCCGCCAGCCGCGCAGCCAAAGCCTCGCGATCGCCAGGCGTGACGAACCTTGACCCAAACTCGGCAGCCAGAATCACACGACCGGCGATGTGCGGCGCAATCGTGCGAACAACCGTCTCGACCTCAGGTAATTCAGGCACAACGCACTACGCTTCGATATTGATGAGAACGTCCTCGCCCTCGACCTTCACATCGAACACCTTCAGATTGAATCGCGAGTTGAAGTCCGTATGCCCGGTCCTGCAATCGAACTCCCACGAGTGCCACGGACACACCACCGTGTGCCCATGCAATCCCCCCTGCGCCAGTGGACCTCCTGCATGCGGGCAACGCCCATCCATGGCGTGCAGCTTGCCCTCGACATTGCAGACAACATACAATTCCCCGCCGATCTCGGCTTCCACCATCGATCCCGGGGGCAGCGCCGCCACTGTGGCGGCCTTAACGAATGCCATACTAACAATTGTCTACCACCATGCAGCGATCTTTCCTGATCATGCTGCTCGCCCTGTCCGCGAGTATGCTCGGCAGCTGTAATCGCGACCGCAGGATCGTCATTGGCGTGGTCCCCAAAGGCGCCAATCACATCTTCTGGCAGACCGTGCACGCGGGCGCGATCAAAGCCGTGCGCGAGTTCGAGGGCGCGGAAGTCGAGTGGAACGCCCCAGCCGTTGAAGTCGACTCATCCCGTCAAATCGCCATCGTCGACGCGATGGTCAACAAGCAACTCGCGGGACTCGTCCTCGCTCCTGTTGACCGCAAAGCGCTTGTCGCTCCCGTCGAACGCGCTGCAGCCGCCGGCATCCCCGTCGCGATCTTCGATTCCGACATCGACACCGCCAAGCGCATCAGCTACGTCGCCACCAACAATCGCGAAGGTGGACGCATGGCCGCGCGCCGTCTCGCCGAGATCATCGGAGGCAAAGGCAAGGTAGCCGTCATCGGTTTCGTCGCCGGCAGCGCCGCCACCGTCGAACGCGAAGAGGGTTTCGCCGAAGAAATCAAAAAGTGGGATCAAATCCAGCTGATCGGCATCCAATTTGGTATGGCGGATCGCGCCAAATCGATGGCCGTCACCGAAAACATCATGACGGCTCACGCGGACCTTGCAGGACTCTTCGCTGACAACGAATCCAGTTCCTCCGGCGCCGTGCAGGCCCTCAAATCCCGCAACGCGCGCAACATCAAACTCGTCGCCTTCGACGCCTCCGAACAACTCGTGCAGGACATGCGCGACGGCTGGATCGACTCGCTCGTTGTGCAAGACCCATTCAAAATGGGATATGAATCTACCAGGGCTGTTTTGTTGAAGCTCAAAGGCCAGAACCCGCCGGCGCGAATCGATTCCGGCGCCACTCTCGTCAAAACCGCGGATCTCGACAAGCCCGAAATGAAAGAGTTCCTGTTTCCGGACATCCAGCAGTACCTGACACAGGGAAAGCACTAGTGGACACAATTAATACGGATTTTCTGGTCATCGGCGCAGGAGTCGCCGGACTGCGAGCCGCCATCGAACTCGCCGAAGCGGGCGACGTCCTCATCGTCGCCAAAGAAAGCCTGCGGGAATCGGCCTCCGAATACGCGCAAGGCGGTATCGCAGTCGCGCTCAGCGACGACGACGAAGTCTCCCTGCACGAACAGGACACGCTCTACGCAGGCGACGGACTCTGCGACGTCGCGGCCGTTCGCACGCTCGTCGAAGAAGGACCCGCCGCCATCCAGCAGTTGATCGACTGGGGAACCGAGTTTGATCGCGACGGCTCGAAACTCCTCTTCACCCGAGAAGGCGCACACTCGCGCAACCGGATCCTGCATGCCCACGGTGATTCAACGGGACGCGAGATCGCGCGCACGCTCTACCGCAAGGCCTCTTCCCTGCCCCGCGTCCAGTTCCGCAGTTTCGCCGGCATGACCGGCATCCTGCTCGACGCCAACGGAGCGGCCGCCGGCGCCATCGTGCTCGAGCAGAAAGACAATCAACCCGGCCGCCAGATCGCGATCCGCGCCAGAGCCGTTTTGCTCGCCACCGGCGGACTCGGCCGTATCTACCTCGAAACCACCAACCCCGACGTCGCCACCGGCGATGGCGTCGCAGCAGCCTACCGCGCCGGCGCCGAGATCCGCGACATCGAGTTCGTGCAGTTCCATCCGACCGCGCTGCATCAGGCCAACGCGCCGCGCTTCCTTTTGTCTGAAGCCCTGCGCGGTGAAGGCGCGTACCTCCGCAACGCCGCAGGCGAGCGCTTCATGCACCGTTATCACGCGCTCGAGGAACTCGCACCACGCGATGTCGTGTCACGATCCATCGTCGCCGAAACCATCCGCGAAGGTTCCGACCACGTCTTCCTCGACCTCACCCATCGCAAGGACCTCGACATCCCCCAGCGCTTCCCGCGCATTTTCGAAACCTGCCTGCAGTACGGCATCGACTTGCGCACGCAGGCCGCGCCAGTCTATCCGGCAGTCCACTACTCGATGGGCGGCGTCTACACGGACCTCAACGGACAAACCACAGTCCCGAACCTCTTTGCTGCCGGCGAAGTCGCGGCTACCGGAGTCCACGGCGCCAACCGCCTGGCCAGCAACTCGCTGCTCGAAGGCATCGTATACGGCGCGCGAACCGGCAAAGCCATGCGCGACACCAGCGCCGCGCTCGCCCCCACAACGGCCGCGGAAGCGACCTTCCCTGAAACCACCGAACTCGCCCTGCGTACTCTCGCCTGGACCGCCTGCGGAGTCCAGCGCAACGCCGCGGACCTCGCGCAAGCCCTCGAAACCCTGACCGCCATTCCATGCGTCCCGCGCGCTGATCCAAACCGCGCGGACTACGAACTCCGCAACATCCACACACTCGTTCGCCTGATCGCGAAGTGCGCGCTCGCCCGCGAAGAAAGCCGCGGCGGACACTTCCGCACCGACTTCCCCGGCAAAGACGCCCGCTTCGAAAAGCACTCGTCCATCACAGCCCAAAGCAAAGCCGTGCGCTTCGTCTAAAGACAATCATGTCCCTCGTCACCACCGAGCAACGCGAAAACGTCTGGCTGATGGGACTCAACCGCGTCGACAAACGCAACGCCTTCAGCCGCGAGATGCTCGATGAACTGGGACTCGCCTACGGCCGCCTCGACCGCGACCCGGACCTCCGCTGTGGCGTCCTCTACGCCCACGGCGGCCACTTCACCGGAGGCATCGACCTCGCGCATTTCGGACCGCGCTTCCTCGACGACCCGCAAGCCATGGCGCCGCCGCAAGGCGCGATCGACCCGCTCGCCATGCACGGCGAGCCCTGCCGCAAGCCCGTCGTCATGGCGGTGCAAGGCATCTGCTTCACCATCGGCATCGAGTTGATGCTCGCGTCAGACATCCGCATCGCAGCTCCCAACGCGCGCTTCGGCCAACTCGAAGTCCGCCGGGGACTCTACCCCCTTTGTGGCGCGACCTTCCGCATGCCGCTGCAATGTGGATGGGGCAACGCGATGCGGTGGCTCCTCACCGGAGACGAATGCAACGCCGCCGAAGCTCTCAGAATCGGTTTAATTCAGGAAATCCAGGACAACCCGCTCGAACGGGCTCTGGCAATCGCACAGACGATCGCCGAACAGGCCCCGCTAGCCGTCCAGGCGACGCTAGCCTCCGCTCGCCAGGCCCGCGACCACGGCGAACCCTACGCAGTCGAGCACGTACGCGACGCCCTGCCGCCAGTCGCCCGCAGTGAAGATTTTCAGGAAGGAATCCGTTCGTTCCAGGAACGCCGCAAAGCCAGCTTCCGCGGCCG
>CAZVKC010000068.1:20059-37252 GCA_964627455.1 uncultured Solibacteraceae bacterium
CGAATATCTTCCGGAAGCACGAAATAACCGGCCGGCGGTGGATACAATTCCCGCAGCAGCATCAGACGCCGCCGCAAAAACCGACTGGGCAACTGCCGTGGACCCGTATCCACGTCAATATCGCAACACAGCCCATGCAAATACAGCGTCAGCGTATCCACGAACGAAGCCTCGACGTAATCCGCAAAAACCTTCGAATCCGGCTTGATCTTCCCGTTCCGCCGCTGCAACAACTGCTTCGCCCGCCAGCTGTCCTCGTCCACCTCGCCATGCGTGTTCTGGTTCAACTCTTCCACGAGCAACCCGGCGAACTTCGCCCGCCCGTCCCCGGACTTCGCCGCACTCCACGCCATCCGCGCGATGTGCTGATAGAACCGGTAGTGGTACTCCGAAACATCGTGGCCCGTGAACGTGAACGCGAGCACCGTCTCGCCATTCGCCGTCCGCACCTGCGCCGTCCACGTCAGCTTGTCTTTCGGAGGCGCAACCATCGACACCAGCGACTTCTCGGCCTTCTCTCGCGTCAGGTACGGGACCATCAAAATCGAGATCTTCGGCAGCGCCGACGCGATCGCCGGAGGCAGCGCCGCCACCGGCTCTTCGAGATAATCCCGCGAATCCTCTTCCGTGAACCCCAACGAGCTATCACAGAAATACGAAAAACTCCCCGCAAGAGGAATCATCGACCCGCGAAACCGCTCGGCAAACTGCCCCACCGTCAACGCGGTGGAAGCGCCCGTCTTCGAGCCGGACGATGAGGTCGATGACGTCTGCTGGGAAGTAGGCGCCTGGTGATCTGCTGGTTGGGACATCTGGGTCAGGAAAATAAGGCTCCGGACTTGTCGCGTGCGATCCACGGCCAGTCCGGAGTCATCCTTAGTTTAGCAGACCACTTCCTCAGGGACTGCCGCTTCCATCGAGAAAGGCGTCCAAATGACGACCCACCTCGGCAATCACCGGATCCCAGTCCCCCCGCGCCGGCTGCCGGAACAGGCGCATCGAGGGATACCACGGCGAATCCGTCCGGTCCCGCGTCATCCAGCGCCAGTCCGCGGCATGCGCCAGCATCACCCACGCCGGACGCGCCAAGGCCCCCGCCAGATGCGCCACCGAGGTGTCCACCGAGATCACCAGGTCGAGATTCCGGATGATCGCCGCCACGTCCTCGAGCGAACTCCCGTCATCCCCCGGATCCACCAGCGGAGCCCCCTCAACCGGCGGAACTCCCTTCTGCAGGTTGACCCACAACACCCGGTCCTCACGCCCCCGCGTCAACTCCAGCACATTCGAAGCCCCCAGCGTGCGCTTGGCGTTGCCCTTGAACTGCGGATTCCCCGACCAGGTCAGCCCAATCCGCGGCTGCCGCGGACTCCCCAACATCCGCAACCGCTCCGCCCAGTGCTCCACCCGTTCCTCAGACGCCGTGACATACGGCATCGGCGCCCGCGGCGGGGCATCCATCCCCAGCAGGAACGGAAGACTCAACATCGGAGCCCAACAGTCGTGGTCCGGCAGGATGTCTCCCTTTCGCACCACTCCCTCGACTCCCGGCACGCGGCCCACAATCCCCGTCAGCGGCTGATGGCACTCCACCAGCACCCGGCCACCCCGAGCCACAACCGAAGGCACATACCGCAGGAACTGCAGCATGTCCCCCAGGCCCTGCTCCGCCGTCAATAGGATCCGCCGGCCTTCGAGCGTCCGGCCGTCCCAGCGCGGCATCAGCGGATCATCCGCCTTCCGCGCCGACTGACGGAACCGCCATTCGTAGTTCGCCCAGCCGTCCCGCCACTCGCCGCACGTCAGTTGCGCGAGCCCCAGATTCCAGTTGGCTTCCGGATGCCGGGGGTCCTGCTCCAGCACACTCTCGTATGCATCCCGGGCATCCCCGGGCCGCCCTAACTCGAGCAGCACATTGCCCAGGTTGTTGCGCGCATCGACATGCTCCGGACGCCGCGCCAGCAGCCGTTCATACACCGATGCGCATTGTTCGAAATCCCCCCGGTCCTGCAACACCAGACCGAGATTGTATTGCGGTTCGGCAAAATCCGGATCGATTCGCGCCGCCTCGCGATAGTGCGCCACCGCCCCGTCCATCTGCCCCGACGCCTGCATCAGGATCGCCAGATTGTTGTGCGCCTGCGCATATCCCGGATAAATCCGCAGCGCCGTTTCAAAACAGTTTCGCGACCGCACCAGATCGCGCAACAGCATGCGAACCACGCCCAGGTTGTACCAGGCTTCTGCAAATTGCGGCTGAATCTCGATCGCCCGCACATAGCGATCCGCCGCCTCCGCATGCCTGCCCGTGGCGTGCAAAAGGTTGCCAAGTTCAAAACAGGTCTCCGCTGAATCGGGTTCAAATTGGAGGCTCAGGTGAAAGGACTCCCGAGCCTCCTCAAAGTGTTTGCGATACGCGAGTTGCCTTCCGAGCCGGTACAGTGACTGGCCCAGTTGTTGAGGAGAAAGTTCCATGTGGTAGTCCCGTCGGCATATGCACGGCAGCGCGCAGCCGGGCGGCTCTCTCGCAACTGCTCATCGAGAGAACACGCCGGGCCCGCCATTCATGCGTCTATTCACGAACGACCCGGAAAGAGCGCGCGCCCCGGCCTGTGGCCGGAACCAGACGCGCCTGCCGGGCCGTCCACTGTGTCCGTACTGCGGATCCTACCTACTAGCCGCGCAGGAGCGACAACACCTGCTGCGGCGCCGAATTGGCCTGCGCCAGAGCCGCCACGCCTGCCTGCAACAGAATCTGCGCTTTGCTCAGGTTCGCGGCTTCCGACGCCAGGTCGGCGTCACGAATGCGCGATTCCGCTGCTGCGAGGTTCGACAACTGGCTCTGCGCCAGGTTCACGGCATAGTTGAACTGATTCTGACCACGGCCGACAACCGCCTGCGCACGGCCGAGCGAAGCCACTGCTTCCGACAACGCCGACACCGCCGACGAGGCGAGATCCGCCGTCGAGATGTCCGCCGTCGAACCACCAGCCACCGCCCCGGCCGAGTAGACCTGCCCCTGCTGGGCGGAGGTCCCGATGCCGCCGGCGCTGCCGGTGCCCGTCGTGCCAAGAGAAACGTTGAAGTTCGGGAGCGTGCTCTGGAACCGGATCTTATAGTTGGTTCCGTCGTAGTCCTTCACCGCCACGATCTTGTTCAACGTATCGTTGTTGCTCTGCTGCAGCTTCGAGTTGATCGTCGCGATCGCTTCATCGATGGTGCGCGCGTTGCGGCCGTCCGCCACGTTGTTGGACAGCTTCACCGCCAGCGACTGCTGCGCGCCGCTCGAATTCGGAGCCGTGATCGTCACCGTCTGGACGTCCTGGCCGTTGACCACCGGATTGAACACGAACTCCGTGCCCACCGCACTGCCGCCGCCATTATCGAAGAAAGCCACGTTGGTGGCGTCCGCCGCTGTCGAGGCAAACGATGCGCCGCCCGCCGCGCCCGCCGTGCCGAATCCGATCGATTCCGCGCCCGCCGCCGTCGTCGCGTTCAGCCGGAACGCCGTCCCGTTCGAAGACTGCAGCGTAATGTTGGTTCCGTCGTTGCTTGCGTAAATGCCGCCCGAACGCGCCGCCGAGTTCGCCGCCAGCGCATCGTTGAGCTTCTGCGTGGCAATCGCGATCGTGTCCGTTCCGAGCACCGCCACACTGAAACTCTGCGCCGCGCCGCCACCGATCGACAGATCGAACGTGTTGGTCTTGGCCGCCGCCGCAAACGCCGTTCCAGCCGTGATCGAGGTGTAATCGAACGCCGTGCCGTTCGCTGCCGTGTTGCGGTACGAACCCAGCCCGAGCAGGTTGCCGACATCGCCCACGGTCGAAACATTGAACGACTCGCCATGCTTCGAGGTGAAGCTGATCGTGCCGCCCACCGCCGTCAAACCGCTGGCCGTGATGCCCGCCGCCTGCAGCGACGCATTGTTCGCAACCAGGCTCGACAGCGTCGTCAATGCGTTCGCCGTCGTGGTGCCCGAATTGATCTGCAGATCCACGGGCGCGTCGAGTCCGCCGCCCTGGATGCGAATGATCACGTTCTGCGAGGTCGTGCCGGCCGTCGTGACTGCGCCCGCCGTCACGGTGTTTGTCAGATCCTTACCGATCGCGCCCGAAGTGAAGTTGCCCAACAGAGCGTTGGACAGACGATCACCCGCCTGCACCTGGAACGAAGTGTTCGCCGAAGTGAACGACAACTGCTTCTTGCCCGTCGCGTCCGTGTTCACCGTCGCCTGCAGGTTCGCGTTCTTGAACGCCGTCGCCGCCTGCGTGCCCGCTAGACCAGCCGAATCAATCGCATTGTTGATCGCCGTCACGAGAGTGCCGGTATCCGATACGCCGGCCAGGTTGACCGACACCTTCACCTTGTCCTCACCCGTGAAACCCGGACCACTGATGAAGAAATCGGTGTAGCCCTGCGTCTTCAACGAGGTCGTGTTCGTATTGTCCGCCACGATCTGCGCCACCGAAGTCGTCGCCGAACCCGTGCCGATGTCCGTGTTGGCCAAGCCCGTCGACTGCACACCCTTGAGCCCCAGGCTCTTGGCGTCTACCGTCGAATGCGTCAGGTCCACACCCACGCTTCCATTGCCGATGGCGGTCGTTCCGTTGTTGGCTCGCCCGCCGCCGATGAACACGCTCAGGTTCTTCGCGAATGCGCCGTTCTGATCGAGACCGATGGCCTGCGCCTGACGGTCGATTTCCGAAATCACGCTCTGGAACTCGCTGTTCAGCACCCCACGGTCGCCCGAGAAGGTTCCCGAAGCCGACTGCGTCGCCAGAGACCGCGCGCGATCCAGCAGCTTCGAGATGTTGTTGATGCCGCCATCGGCAATCTGCAACTGGCTCAGCCCGTCATTTGCGTTCCGCACGCCCTGGGTCAGCACGGCCTGGTCCGACCGGAACCCGTTCGCGATCGCCAAACCCGCGGCATCGTCGCCAGAGGACACGATGCGTAACCCCGAGGTCACACGGCTGATCGTCTTGCTCTGGAAGTCACTGTTGATCCGAAGATACTCCTGCGCCTGCAGCGAGGATACGTTGGTATTGATTTGGAAGCCCACAATTCTCTCCTTGAATGGAACTCACGTTGATCTCGCCGGGAATCCTTTCCCGGCGTAAGCGCACCATGCGGCTGTTATGGAACCGTATGACGCTTACACCACCCTTATCGGGGTGGTCACTGCGAGTTTGAGGAAGAATTTGGTGGGTTGCTGGAAAATTGTCTGACAAGCGCCGCCGCCAGGTCCGGCCCCGCCGCAGCCTGCGCCGCTGCCGCCTTGTTCTGCTGCCCGGTGAGAAACATCTCCGTCCGCAGCACCGGGACCTCGCGCGGCGCCCGGATCCCGATCTTCACCTGTCCGCCCGCCATCTCGAGGATCTCTACCTCGACGTTATCGCCAATGCGAAAGGATTCGCCCGCCCTGCGCCGGATTACGAGCATCGCGGACCCTCCCAGACTTGTTCATGCGTGTACCGGCTGTCCATCCGGATCGCCTGCACCGCCACCGGACCGCCACCCGCCGCCCGTGACGAATTCCGGATCACCACCGGCGCCAATAAATTGGCGGTGGGACGGGAATTGGTCACCGACATGATCACCAAAGCCCGGACATCCCGGCCGATTTGCGGCTGCTCGCCCCGCGCGGCAAAATCCGTCAGGCCGAGGATCCGCAGATCCTCGGCGCTGACGGCAAGCCGGTATTCCGGCTCGACCAGAAGGAGAGGCAAAGTGACGAAGCACAGCTCCGCCTGCTGCAAACTCTGCAGAAACACAAGGGGTTTTGTCTCTTCCCTCTCGACGGCGAGGAACCGTTTCTCGTCTTCGAAAGCGGGAAGCCCGGCAGGAAAGGAGAGCGCCTCTTCCTCCCGGTATTCGATGGTCCCAAACTGCTTGGTTTGCACTTGCGGCACGGCTCGTCTCTGCACGATATCCAAGCAAGCATCGGGCCAAAAGCGCCACCATGCTACTTTGAGTGAACAATCGCCCCTTTTCCTTCGTCTTCTTGTACTTAAGATCGGCGACTCCGAAACACACCCGCGGGGGGATTCCCCGCATCTGATAAAAAGCTTACGATTAGAACGGTCGTTTTCATGCTCCTCAAACTCCTACCCGATTCCAAGATCCCTTGTCTTTTGATGGTGTTGGCAGGCGCTGTCGCGTCAACCACCGCAGCCGCGCAGAACGCCGGAGTCTTGAGCGTCGACCCCGCGCCCTTATCCAAAAACGCAGCCGCTCAGAAGTTCGACCGCTTCACGCGCCCCTACCGCGCCCGCGAAGTCGCCCCCATCCGGCTCGCGAATTCCAACCGCCTCGACACGCTGGTTAAAGCCGGCAATCTATATGTCACGGCGCAGGACATCGTCGCCCTCGCCATCGAAAACAACATCGACATCGAAATTCAGCGCTACACCCCGCTGCTGGCCCGCGAAATCCTTCGCCGCGCGCAGGCCGGCGGCGCCCTCCGCAGCGCAGGACTCCCCATCGCCGCGGGCCCCCAAAGCGTCAGCCTCCAAGGCGTCAGCACCGCATCATCTACCCTATCGGCAGGCGGCGCGGGCGTCGGCTCCGGCGGCGGCATCGTCACCCAGCTTGGACCCGCTATCCAATCCTTCGACCCCACCCTGTCCGGTTTCGCCAACTTCCAGCACGCGACCACCCCGCAAAGCAACACGGTCCTCACCGGCACCACATCCCTCGTACAGGACACCCGCACCTTCCAGACCCAATACGCGCAGAACTTCGACTTCGGCATGAACGCCTCGCTCAGCTACTCGAGCACCCGCGTCAAGGTCAACTCGCAGTTCTTCGCATTGAACCCCTTCACCAACGGCGCCCTCACGCTGAACGTTACGCAAAACCTGCTGCAGGGCTTCGGACGCGCGGTCAACGGCCGCAACATCCGCGTCCAGAACAACAACCTCAAGGTCAGCGAACTGCAGTTCAAGCGGCAGCTCATCACCACGGTGTCGGCCGTCCTCAACCTTTATTGGGACCTCGTCGCATTCGCCGAAGACGTCAGCGCACGCCGGCAGGCCGTCGCCACCGCCCGCCAGTTCCTCGACGAAACCAAGCGCCGCGTCGAACTGGGCGCTCTCGCTGAAATCGAAATCACCCGCGCCGAATCGCAGCTCTACGCCAGCCAGCAGGACCTCGTCATCGCCGAAACCAACTTCATGCAGCAGGAACTCGTGCTCAAGAACGCCCTCAGCCGCAACGGCGTCACCACCGGCGGACTCGCCGCTTTGCACATCGTCCCGCTCGACAAGTTCAGCGTCCCGCCGGCCGACGAGCTGAAACCCGCCGAAGACCTCGTCAAAGACGCCCTCGGCAAACGCGTCGAAATCGAACAGGCGCGCATCAACCTGCAAAGCAACGAGATCAATCTCAAAGGAATCAAAAGCGGCCTCAAGCCCACCCTCCAAGCCTTCGCCGGACTCACCAACAACGGCCTGAGCGGCGAACTTACCGCGCTCGGCGCCACCAACCCCGGCCTCGCGTACCTTGCCGGAGGCTACGGCAACCTGCTCGCCCAGATCGCACGCCGCAACTATCCGAACTACTCGGCGGGCTTCTCGTTGAACGTCCCGCTGCGCAACCGCGCCGCGCAATCCGACTACGCCACCAGCATGCTCGAGATGCGGCAGAATGAACTCGATCTCAAGAAGAACGAAAGCCAGGTGCGGCTCGACATTCACAACGCTCTCATTGGCCTGAAGCAGGCGCGCGCGCGTTACGAAGCGTCGGTGAAGTCGCGCCAGTTGCAGGAACAGACGCTCGACGCCGACCGCCGCAAGTACGAACTCGGCGCCGCAACCCCGTTCCAGGTCGTGCAGGACCAGCGCGATCTCGCCAACGCCCGCAACACCGAAGTGCAGGCGATGGCCAACTATACGCATGCCATCATCTCCTATGAACAGGCGCTCGGCGTGACGCTCGACGTCCACAACGTATCGGTTAGCGAGGCGCTCACCGGCAAGGTGTCGAAGTCGTCGGAACTCCCCGTCAATTTACCTGCCGGCAACGTCCTCAAGGGAGGAGGCGAGTAACCATGCGCAACGCCGTCATCGCAACACTCGTCGCCGCCTCGCTCGCCAGCGGCCAGACCATCGCCCCCATCCGCCCGACCGGATCCGTCTTCAAGCGGCCGTATGTCCCCGTGCAGACGCCGTCGATCCGCATGGCCAACTCGCAGCGGCTCGCGGACCTCATCCGCGCCGGCCAGTTGCACCTCACGCTGCAGGACGCGATCCTGCTCGCGCTCGAAAACAACATCGACATCGAAATCGCCCGCTACGGCCCCGTCGTTTCGGACTGGCGTTTGCAGCGCGCGGAAGCCGGCGGCGCACTCCCCGGTGTTCCCAGCGCGGCCGCGCAAGCGGGACAGGTCGCGGCAGGCCAGGGCGTCACCGGCAGCCAGAACGCCGCGGGTGTCGCGGGCGGCAACGCAGGCCAGGGCGGAAATCAGGGCGCAACCAACGCGTCCATCACGCAAATCGGACCCGTGACGCAGAACCTCGATCCTGCATTCCAGGAAACATCGACCTTCGCGCACAACAGCACGCCGCAGGCGAACGTCACGCAGAGCGCCACGAACCTGCTGATCTCGGATACGCGCTCGCACAACGCATCGCTGCAACAGGGCTTCCTCACCGGCGGCGCCGTCACCATCCGCTACTCGCAGAACTACCTCAAAGAAAACTCGCCGACCAACATCCTCAACCCGACCGTCGCGCCGAACCTGCAGTTCAGCTTTCAGCACGCGCTCGGCAGCGGTTTCGGCAAGCGCGTCAACGCCCGCAACATCACGGTCGCCAAGATCAACCGCGGCGTCGCGGACCTGACCTTTCAGAACAACGTCATCAACATCGTGAACCAGGTCGAGGATCTCTACTTCAGCCTCGTCGCCGCGCACGAAGACCTGAAGGCGAAGGTCGTCGCGTCCGACACCGCAAAGACGCTGCTCGCGAACGTGAAACGCCAGGTCGAACTTGGCGCCGCCGCGCCCCCCGACGTCATCAGCGCCGAAACCGAAGTCGTCAATACGGGCCTCGCCGTGATCAACGCGCAGACGACGCTCGACCAGCAGGAACTGCGTTTGAAGAACCTGCTCAGCCGCAATGGACTCGCAGCGCCGGGTCTCGCGGAAGCCCGAATCATGCCGGTCGACCGTCTCGAACTGCCGGCCAACGACACGCTGCCCAATGCGGCCGATCTCATCAAAGAGGCGCGTGAGAAGCGAGTCGATCTGATCTCCGAAAAGACCGGACTCAAGACAAGCGAAGAGTCCGCGCTCGGCACAAAGAGCGCATTGCTGCCCAACGTGCAGGCCTTCGGCGGTATCTCGCAAGCAGGTCTCGCGGGCGAACTCAAAACCGGTCCGGGACTCGCCCGCCCTGACCCGAAGTTCATCGGCGGCACCGGCACGGCTCTGCAGCAGGTCTTCACCGGCGATTTTCAGACCCGCCGCATCGGCGTCTTCGCGCAGGCGCCGATCCACAACCGGCAAGCCCAGGCCGACTACGCGGTCGATCGTCTGTCGCTGCGCCAGAGCGAACTCAACTACGCCAAGCACCAGAGCCAGCTCGAAGTCGACATCGCCAGCGGACTCACTTCGCTGCAGCAGGCGCGCGCCCGCTATCAGTACGCGATCCAGAACCGCAAGCTGCAAGAGGAACTGCTCAAGGCCGAACAGAAGAAGTTCGAGTACGGCGCATCGAAGGCGTACGACGTGATCCAGCAGCGCCGCGACGTCGCCAACGCGCAGGCCGCCGAAGTCAGCGCGCTCGCGACGTATGTCCGCGCCCGCATCGCGCTCGACAAGACCGCGGGCAAGACGCTCGAAGTCAACCGCATCAACGTCGGCTCGATCCGCTAATGGGATTGGCGCCGTGGTTATCCGTCCGCGATAGCGAGGCGGCCGTTCGCTTCTATGCAGCCGCGTTCGGCGCGGAAGATGTGTACCGCCTGCCCGGGGCCGGCATTGTGCGCTTGCGAGCGTTCGATGCCGAATTCTGGATCGGCGGCTTGGACGCCGCCGCATCGGAACCCGAGAATGTCGGCGGCGGCTCGGTGCGAATGATCCTCACAGTCGCGAATCCCGATGCGGTGTTCGCCCAAGCTCTCGCCGCGGGCGCCACGGAAGTCTTTCCGGTCGGCGAAGCGCACGGCTGGCGGCTCGGCCGCCTCATCGATCCGTTCGGACTGCACTGGGAAATCGGCCGTCCGTTGCAGGCATCCTGAGTTACCCTTGTAACTGCATGGCCCCCAGAATGGATGTCGACGTCGCCGGCATCCACTTGCAGAACCCTGTTCTTGCCGCTTCCGGAACCTTCGCTTACGGCGTTGAATTCGCGAGCATCCTCGATCTCGACGCGCTCGGCGGCTTCGTCGTCAAAGGACTCTCCCGCAATCCGATGGACGGCAACAAGCCGCCCCGTATCTGGGAAGCGCACGGCGGCATGATCAACTCGATCGGCCTGCAAAACATCGGGGTCCGCGAGTTCGTCGCAAAGAAGCTCCCCGGCCTGCAGCACCTGCAGAAAGCCAAAGTCTTCGCGAACGTGTTCGGCTACGCTGTCGAGGATTACGAAGAAGTGATCCGCGTACTCGAAGACGCGCCCGGACTCGCTGGCTACGAACTGAACGTTTCCTGTCCCAACACCAAACACGGCGGCATCGCGTTCTCGAGCGATCCGGCGATGCTGGCCGAAGTCGTAGCGGCCTGCAGAAAAGTCGCAGTGAAGCGGCCGATCATCGTGAAGCTGTCGCCGAACGTCGCGCGTATCGAACCCCTGGCGAAAGCCGCGGAAGAGGCCGGCGCGGACGCGCTGTCGATGGTGAACACGTTCATCTCGCTTGCAGTCGACGCGCGCGGCCGCACGCCGCGCATCGGCGCAGGATTCGGCGGCCTCTCGGGACCCGCCATCAAACCCATCGCTCTGCGTCTGGTCTACGAAGCATCGAAGGCCGTCAAAATCCCGATCATCGGACTCGGCGGCATCGCCAACGGCGAAGACGCGGCGGAGTTCCTGGTGGCCGGCGCCTCGGCCGTCGAGGTCGGCACGGCCTCGTTCTGGGATCCGCAATCGACCACCCGCATCGCCCGCGAACTCGCCCGCTTCTGCGAAGAAGAGCAACTCGAATCGGTCCGCGACCTCATTGGAACCCTGCGCTGGCCCGGCGCCAAGTCCTGAGACACGGGTAAGATTCTAGTAATGTCCAAACAGATCATTGCGACCGACGGCGCGCCGAAGGCGATCGGTCCTTATTCGCAGGCCGTGGTGTACAACGGTATCGCTTACTTGAGCGGCCAAATCCCGCTCGATCCCGCGACCATGCAGATCGTCGAAGGCGATATCGCGGTGCAGGCGGAGCGCGTGTTCGAGAACCTCAAAGCCGTCCTCGAAGCCTGCGGCAGTTCGCTCGATCAGGTGCTCAAGACCACCGTCTTCATCAAGGACATGAACGAGTTCGCGAAGATGAACGAGGTCTACGCGCGGTACTTCACCGGCAACACGCCGGCCCGCTCGACCGTCGAAGTGGCGCGTCTGCCGCGCGACGTGCGGGTCGAGATCGACTGCATCGCCGCCGTCACGAAGTAACGTCAATGCGCGGGCTGCTCTTCCTCATCGCCGCGTCAGCCCTCCTGGCGCAACGGCTCGATCAGCGGACCATCTCCGTGCGCGGCGTCGAACGCACGTACTGGGTCGCCGTGCCGGTCGATCGTGGTCCCGCGCCTGCGACTCTCGTGGTGTTTCATGCCGCGGGCGGAAGCGGCGAGGCCGTGGCTCGACGAAGCCGCCTGCACCTGACGGGAATCGGCCGCAAATGGTTCGTCATCTACCCGAACGGCCTCGACAAAACCTGGAACGCGACGGACGTTGAGTTCGCCAAGGCCGTGGTGGATGCGGTGCAGCAATCGGACAAGCGAATCGACAAGTCCAAAACCTATGCCGCGGGCGCCGGATCGGGCGGCGAACTCGCCGAAAAGCTGGCTTGCGAAGCAAGCGACCGGTTTGCGGCGATCGCGGTCGTATCGGCCGGCGTCCCCGAAGCGGTGCGCTCCAACTGCAAGCCCGGGGAGGCGACGCCGCTGCTGATTCTGACAGGCCCATCCCAGAAGGGATCCGACACCTTCGACTTCTGGCGCAAGACCTACGGATGCACCGGCACTCCGGCGGCGGAACAGAAGGACGGCCCGGTCGCGGCCACGATTTCGACGGCCAAACCCTGCCGCGACGGTTCCGAGATTCGCCACGTCGTGGGCAACAATTCCGGCAACAATCCGTGGATAGAGGAAGCTGCCGTTGAGATGAACCAGTTCTTCTTCCGCTTCCGGCGGCTGCCGAAGTTCTAACACCCCTGTTACACTGAAAGCGCTTTACCAACATGATGGATTCCCGCCGTAAGTTCCTCGGCAAAGTGACCGGCATCGCCGGCGCTGTCACCACCGCACAGACCGCTTTCTCGGCCAACGAGAAGGTCCGCCTCGGCATCATCGGCATCGGCGACCGCGGCACGGAGATCGTGCACCAGGCGATGTCGATCCCCGGCGTCGAGATGGTCGCGTTCGCGGATGTCTACACGCGCCGCCTCGAAGCCGCCAAGCGCATCGCGCCGAACGCCGCCACGTATCTCGACCACCGCCGCCTGCTCGACGACAAGTCGATCGACGCTGTGCTCATCGCGACGCCGCAGCATCTGCATTGCGAACACTTCGTCAATGCGCTGGGCGCGGGCAAGCACGTGTACCAGGAAAAGACGATGGCCTTCACCGTGGATCACGCCAAGCGCATGCGCAAGGCGTTCCAGGAAGACGGCGGCAAGCACGTCGTGCAGATCGGCCATCAGTCGTGTTCGAGCGGGCAGGTTGCCGACGCGCAGGAATTCCTCGAAGGCGGCAAGACCGGTAAGATCACGGCGATTGTCGCGAACATGTTCCGCAACACGCCGCACGGCAAGCCGCAGTGGTCGCGCCCGGTGTATCCGGACATGAATTCGGAAAACGTGTTGTGGCAGTCGTTCCTCGGCGAAGCGCCGAAGCGCGACTTCGACGCCAACCGTTTCATCAACTGGCGCTTCTTCTTCGACTACTCGGGCGGCAACGTGTACGAGAACATGTGCCACCAGTTGTCGTTCTGGTACAAGGTCCTCAACCTGCAGATCCCGAAAGCCGTCACCATGACCGGCGGAGTGTATCTGTGGAAAGACGGCCGCGAAGTGCCCGATACGATGGCCGTGTCGATGGAGCATCCGGAAGAGATTCTCTTCAGCTGGGTTTCGGGATTCGGCAACAACCAACTGGGCGTCACGGAATCGATCCTCGGCACCGACGGCACGATTTCGAAAGGCGCTCAAATCCGCTATCAGCCGCAGAAGGTGAACCGTCCCGACGGCGTCGAACTGCTGGGCCGCAAGACCGCTCCGGCGACGGCGCACATGCAGAACTTCATCGACGCGATCCGCGATTCAAGCGTGAAGCCGAACTGCCCGTTCGATGTCGGCTACCGCGTCTCGATCGCCTGCCGCATGGCCGTCGACAGCTATCGCCTGGGCCGCACGCTGCGCTGGGATCCGGTCAAAGAAGAGGTTTCGTAGACAGCCGGAATCTTGCGATGGATTTCGAACTCAACACCGAGCAATTGCAGCTACGCAGATCGGTGCGGGAGTTCGCCGAAGCGGAGATCCGGCCGCACGTCCGCACGTGGGACGAAGGCAACATCTTCCCGCTCGAGGTCGTCAAGAAGTGCGGCGCGCTTGGCTATCTGGGCGCGATCTTCCCCGAAGAATACAACGGCGCGGGACTCGGCTACATCGAGTACGCGATCATCATCGAGGAGCTGGCGCGCGTCGATCCCTCGGTTGGTCTGATCGTCGCCGCGCACAATTCGCTGTGCTCGAACCACATCTATCTCGCGGGCAACGAGGAACAGAAGCGCAAGTATTTGTCGAAGCTCGCAACCGGCGAGCACATCGGCTGCTGGTCACTGACGGAGCCGGAAGCCGGATCCGATGCGGGCGGCACACGGTCGCAGGCGTTCGAGCAACCGGACGGTTCGTGGCTATTGAACGGATCGAAAACGTTCACGACCAACGCGCATTACGCCGATGTTTGTGTGGCGATGGCGGTGACCGATCGAGCGGCGCAGGCGCATGGGATTTCGGCTTTCATCCTCGAAAAAGGCATGCCCGGGTTCCGCGCAGGCAAGAAGGAAGACAAGCTGGGGATGCGCGCCTCCGACACCGGCGAGGTGATTTTCGAAGACTGCCTCGTGCCCGCAACGCAGATGCTCGGCAAGCCGGGCGAAGGGTTCGTCGATTCGCTGCGGATCCTCGACGGCGGGCGCATCTCGATCGCGGCGCTGTCGGTCGGCACGGCGCAGGGCGCTTACGACGCGGCGCTGAAGTACTCGAAACAGCGCAAGCAGTTCGGACGCTTCATCTCGGAGTTCCAGGCGATCCAGCACAAGCTTGCCGATATGGCGACGGATATCGAAGCCGCACGGCTGCTGACGTATCGCGCCGCGCACCTGAAGAATCAGGGACGGCGGATCACCAAAGAGTCCGCGATGGCGAAGCTGTTTGCCAGCGAGATCGCGGTGGAGGTCTGCAACCAGGCGGTGCAGATCCACGGCGGCTACGGGTTCACCAAAGACTATCCGGTCGAGAAGTATTATCGCGACGTGAAGCTCTGCACGATCGGCGAAGGCACCAGCGAAATTCAGAAGATGGTGATCGCCCGGCAGTTGCTCAAAGACTGATCCAACATCATGCTCGAATCGATCCTGGCCGGCGGCTTGCGCAGCATCGCCCGCGCCGCCACACTCATTGAAAACCGCAAAGCCAACGACCTCTTGAAGCAACTGTTTCCGCATACGGGGCGGGCTCTGGTGCTCGGCATCACAGGATCGCCGGGGGCGGGCAAGTCGACGCTCGTCAACCGGCTCATCAAGGAGATCCGCAGCGCCGGACAGCGAGTTGCCGTGATTGCGGTGGATCCGACGAGTCCATTCTCAGGCGGCGCGATTCTCGGCGACCGCATCCGGATGCTCGATCACTACCGCGACGACGGCGTGTTCATCCGCTCGATGGCGACGCGCGGGCAGTTGGGCGGACTCGCGCCGACCACGGCCGATTTGACGGTGTTGCTCGATGCCGCGGGATACGATGTGATCCTCGTCGAGACCGTCGGCGTGGGACAGGACGAAGTCGACATCGCGAAGCTCGCGCATGTGTCCATTGTGGTGCTGACACCGAACATGGGCGACGAGGTGCAGGCGATCAAGGCCGGCATCATGGAGATCGCGGACCTGTTCGTGATCAACAAGGCCGACCTCGACGGCGCGGCGAAGCTCGAACGCGAGTTGAAGGCGTGGCAGACCAGCATCCCGGTGCTGCTGACGTCGGCGCAGGAAGGCAAGGGAGTGGCGGAAGTGCTCGCCGCTGCCCGACAATGTCAGAAGAGGGGTGGATCCGCGCTCTGGGGGTTCCGGTTGCGGGAGATGCTCCGCGAACGTCTGTTGGATCAATTCCCACAGGAAATGTTTGAAACGGCGGCAGCCGAAATTGCAGCCCGGTCGCGGGATCCGTATACGATCGTCGACCAGTGGCTCGAAAGGTTTCAACTACACAAGTGACAGCAGCAACAGCAGCAAACATCGGCATCATCGGCGGCAGCGGACTCTATTCCATGCCCGGCTTCGAAGCGCAGGAGGAAGTCGCGCTCGAAACGCCCTGGGGCAAGCCTTCCGACAACTACATCGTCGGCACGCTGAGCGGCAAGAAGGTGGCGTTTCTGGCTCGGCACGGCCGCGGCCACAAGTATTCGCCGTCGGAGTTGAACTTCCGCGCAAATATCCACGGCATGAAGCAACTCGGGGTGAAACACATCCTGTCGCTGAGCGCCGTCGGGTCGTTGAAGGCCGAACATGAGCCGCTGCACTTCGTGCTGCCGGACCAGTTCGTGGACCGTACGATGGGCCGCGCGTCGACGTTCTTCGGCGAAGGGATTGTCGCGCACATCGGCTTCTCGGATCCGGTTTGCGATCCGCTGGCGGAACTGGTGCACGAGACGGCGCAGGGTTTGGACGGCATCGTGACGAAGAAGGGCGGCACGTACCTGTGCATGGAAGGTCCCGCATTTTCGACGAAGGCGGAATCGAACCTGTATCGGTCGTGGGGCATGGACGTGATCGGCATGACCAACCTGCAGGAAGCGAAGCTTGCTCGCGAAGCCGAGATTTGTTACTGCACCGTGGCGATGGTCACCGACTATGACTGCTGGCATCCGGACCACGACGCCGTGACGGTGTCCGACATCATCGCGAACCTGGTGAAGAACGCCGAGAATGCGCAGCGCCTGGTGCAAGCCGTGGTGGCGAAGATCGACGACGGTCTCGTCTGCAAGTGCCATTCGGCGCTGAAGAACGCGATCATCACCTCGCCGGCCGCGATGCCCGAAGCGACCAAACAAAAGCTGGGTCTGCTCATTGGAAAGTATCTGTAGGCAACTGCTCGCGCATTGCCTCGACGGGACGCCGTGGCCCGCCTCGCTGCTCGCCGCGGTGCGGGCGGGACTCGGCACGGTCGAAGGCAGCCGGCAGTTTTTCACGATCGTCATTGAACCGCTCGGAGATCTGTTCGAGCCGCGCCTGTGCGACGTGTATGCGCGGCTGATGAGCGAGATCCTGGGCGATGCTGCGCTCGATGCGCGGTATCAGCGGGTGCGTGCGCCGCGCCGGTTTGACGGGCCGGATCCGGCTCGCGTCTATGTTCTGTCGCGGATCACGCTGGGCGCGGATGTCGCGGTGACGAGCGTGTTTTTGGATGCGGCGGCGAAGCGGTTTCCCGGGGCTGAAGTCGTGTTGGTGGGTCCACGAAAGAACTGGGAACTGTTCGCGGCGGATCCGCGGGGGATCGGGCATCTGGACGCCCCGTACGGACGTTCGGCCTCGTTTGCGGATCGCATTGCGGCGAAGCCGTGGATCGAGGACGAACAGGCTCTCATCCTGGATCCTGACTCGCGGTTGTCACAGTTGGGCATCATCCCGGTGACCGCGGACGACAGCCGCTACTACTTCTTTGAAAGCCGCGGGTACGCGGCGGAATCGCAGGATTCGCTGCCGGAACTCGCGTCGCAGTGGTGCCGGGAGACGCTCGGCATTGATGGCGCACGGGCGTATGTTGCGCCGC
>CAZVKC010000068.1:37352-39299 GCA_964627455.1 uncultured Solibacteraceae bacterium
AAGCGGATGTTCCAGGGGAGCTTCGCGGACTTCGCCTGGTACATTTCGAAGTCGCGGCGCTATGTCGGGTACGACTCGGCCGGCATGCATGTGGCGGCGGCCTGCGGAATCCCGCTCACGTGCATCTTCGCGGGTGAGGTTTGCGAACGGTTTTTCTATCGCTGGCGTCCGACAGGGTCGGGTCCAATCGAGATCATCCGGCCACAGAAGCGCGGGTAGCTTCGACAGTCGACACATTTCAGAGTGTCGAAATGTGTCGAATTCTGTCGACCTTCGCGATTTGAGGCGCCCCCCGAGGCGGGGCTCAAGCCCCGCGCAGGCTGAAGCCTACACCACGAATTTTCGACACTCGACACATTCCAGAGTGTCGAAATGTGTCGAATTCTGTCGAATTGACGCACTGTTATTCTTCAATTGTCAAAGATCCGCCGGGGGACACGGGACGGCTTGGAGGCTGGTCCGCGGGTCCCCCGAGAGTTATTGTTACGCTGCTGCTGCCGCGGCGGCGGTCAGGCAGGTTGTGGGCTGTTCGACAGCCGGCGACGGCTGCTGCAAAAGTGTCGAATTCTGTCGAACCGGGTCCTGGGAAACGGGGAGCGTCGAGTGCAGGAGCGGCCGGTCCTGCGGCGCGATGGAGCGAATTGCGTCGCGACGTTCCATGATGTTTTTGACGCGGGTGGTGCTGGTGGACATGTGCTCGTCCACGGCTTCGGCGGCGGGCGCGGACGCCGACGCGGAGGTGGTGCGGAGGATCGCCTGGGCCGCGCGGAGGCGGGTCTGCTCGTTGTCGGAGGCGAGGAGCGTGGCGAGGGTTTCGTAGGCGCGTGCGGCGAGGTCCTGCGCGGCGTCGTACATGACGGCGCGGTGGCGGGCGCGGGCGTCCTTGAGGGCGTAGGTAAAGGCAGGGTGGTCGTGCTGCCAGTTGTAGATGGTCGAGCGGTGGATGTTGTGTTCGCGCGCAACGGCAGCGATGGAGCCTCCGGCAAGCAAGCCGGCGAGGACCTGGGATTGAATGGGTGTCAATTCAGGCATGAGAACCCTCTCCTACTTCGAGCTTCTCATGCGGGGTGCAAGGGGAATTCACGGCCGCAGACGCTAACGGATTGAAATCATAGGTAAATAAAAAATTTGGCGGCCTTGTGACCGAACATTCCGGCCTAGAAATGTTTTGGCGGATGGCTATACAATGAGCATTCATGAAACTGGACGTCCAAATCATCAGAGAAACCCCTCCGTGGGATTGGCCCGACGAAACGGGCGAGTTTCTCATGAACGTCATCCGCGATCGCCGGAGCGCTGCGGCGGACCGCGTTCTCGCCGCCCAACTGGCGGGCAGTATCGTGGTGATGAAAGATCAGGTGGCGGACCTGTTGCTGTCTGTCCTTCAGGATGGAGATGAACCTGCGGGCCTGCGGAGCGCGGCAGCGATTTCTCTGGGACCAACGCTGGAGCAGACCGATCAGGATGGATTCGACGACGATTATTCAGAACCTCCGGTCAGCGAGATGATGTTCCGGCGGATCCAGGCGACGCTGCGAAGGATCCATGAGGATGAAGCCGTGCCGAAAGAGGTGCGGCGGCGGGCTCTCGAGGCGTCGGTGCGCGCATCGGAGGATTGGCACAAGGGAGCGATCCGCGAGGCGCTCTCGCGGGACGACGAGGAGTGGACGCTGACGGCGGTGTTCTGCATGCGTTGGGTCCGGGGGTTCAACGCGAAGATCCTGAAGATGCTGGAGAGCAGGAATCCCGAGATTCAGAGTGAGGCAATCAGCGCAGCCGCCAGTTGGAATGTGAAGGGGGCGTGGCCTCACGTCCGCGCGCTCCTCGGTTCGGAGAGGACGGAGAAGTCCGTGCTACTCGCGGCAATTGGGGCAGCTGCCGAACTCAATCCCGAGGAGGCGGAGCCGATTCTCTCTGATTTGATCGAGTCGGATGACAAGGAGGTCG
>CAZVKC010000069.1:0-2588 GCA_964627455.1 uncultured Solibacteraceae bacterium
GTCTTCCGCAAGCTCAAGGAAATGCGCGAAGAACCGTGCCCACCCGCACCTCCGCCCGATATGGTGGAAGTCGACGAGCAGCCAGAATCCGGAGAACTCCTGCCAGATCAGCCAGTTCGGAACGAACTCCCCGCCGCCGATGCAGCCAACCCGCCGCAGAAGCAACCGGCGAAGAAGTTGCGCCGGCTCAGCCTTGGCCGCATAGTCAGCGGCGGCCGCCGCCGTCGATAGCACAGCCCCACCCCGGGCATCCGCCGCAGGGCGGCCGAACTGCCCACAGATGTTTGACAATTGAATATTTCTAGGACTGACTGCGTGGCGTCGCTTGGCCCATCACCCCGCCGGTGAAGTTCGGCATGCCGTCAGGTTCTGTGCCCCTGCCGGAGACGTCATCACGAACGCAGGCGCGCGCCCATAGCCGCGCCTGTTTTTTCTGGGCGGTGGTTAAAGCGCTGCGGCCTCTTCGTCCGGCTGCGCAGGAGGGGCGTCATCCGCCGCAAAGATCACTTCAGCCATCTTCCGGAGCAGTTCCGGCAAGCCTTCGCCTGTCACAGCGGAGATCTTCACGAACGGCATCTTGCGGCGGCGTGCAGCGGCTTGCAGGCGCTTCACGCGATCGGTATCCTGCGCCGAATCCATCTTGGTCCCGACCACGATCATCGGCTTCTTCGCCAGATCCTCACTGAAGCTCTTGAGTTCGTTGAGAACGACCTTGTAGTCCTCGACCGGATCGCGCATGGAACCTTCCGAAACATCGACCAGGTGCACCAGCAACTTGGTGCGCTCGATGTGCTTCAGGAAGCGGATGCCGAGGCCATGGCCTTCATGCGCGCCTTCGATGAGTCCGGGGATGTCGGCTACGACGAACGTGCGATCTTCATGCGACACAACGCCGAGGTTCGGTTCGAGCGTCGTGAACGGATAGTCGGCGATCTTCGGACGCGCCGCCGAAATGCGCGAAATGAGCGTGGACTTGCCCGCGTTCGGGAAACCCACCAGCCCGGCATCGGCGAGCAGCTTCAATTCCATCCGCAAATTCTTCACTTCACCGGGACGCCCGGGTTCATGCTCCGTCGGCGCCTGATGGGTTGGGGTCGCGAAGTGCTGATTTCCACGTCCGCCGCGTCCGCCGCGGGCCACCAGGAACTTGTCGCCCGGGAACGTGAAATCGTGCAGCAGATCTCCCGTATCGTCGTCGTACACAATGGTGCCGACGGGCACGGGAAGCTCAATATGCTCGGCGTCGCGCCCCTTCTTATTGCTGCCTTCGCCGTGCCTGCCGCGATCGGCCTTGTGCTCGGGATTGAAGCGGAAATGCAGGAGTGTGTTGTAATGCTGCGACGCCACCATGTAGATGTTGCCGCCGCGTCCGCCGTCGCCTCCGCTGGGTCCGCCCTTGGGGACGAACTTCTCCCTGCGGAACGCCATACAGCCATTCCCGCCGTCGCCGGCTTTCACAAAAATGCGGACTTCATCAATAAACATGGAGGGGACTTACTGCAAAGGAAAACACACGAAACGGGAGCCGCATGATCCTGGGCTCCCGTTATCTGAAAGAGGGGAAATTGCTATGCTGCGCGCGGAAAGGAACGGGGAACGGCTACGCCTGCGGCTCGAGGATGTTCACGAAGCGGCCCATGCGGCCACGGTCGCGGAACTGCACGATGCCCGGAATCTTGGCGAACAGAGTGTCGTCCTTGCCGACGCCGACGTTCACGCCCGGCTTGATCGGGGTGCCACGCTGGCGAACGATGATCGTGCCGCCGGTGACGAGTTCGCCCGCGAACGCCTTCACGCCCAGACGCTGGGAGTGGGAGTCGCGGCCGTTCTTACTGGAACCTAGACCTTTTTTACTTGCCATTTCTCAAAAACTCCTATTGGAAGACCCCGCCCGGACTAGGCGGAGATCTCCTCGATCTTGACCCGGGTGAAGTTCTGGCGGTGACCGATGGTCTTCTTGTACTGCTTCTTCCGCTTGAACTTGAAGACGATGATCTTGTCGCCACGGCCGTGGCCTTCGATCGTCCCGGTGACCTTCGCGGACTTCACCGCTTCGCCGGTCAACAACTTGTCGTCCTGGGAGACAGCGAGGACGCGACCCAACTCGACTGCGGCGCCAACTTCGCCCGCCAGGGTTTCCACATCGACGCTCTGCCCCGGTTGCACACGATACTGCTTGCCGCCCGTTTCGATTACTGCGTACATAATCTATTGTTCCTTAAGAGGTTACTACTGACTAGAGTTCCGCGCGGCGTGCGCGGGAGGGACTTCCCGGTGAGTGGACGCGACACCTCGCGCCTTCGGGGCAGACCACAAAACTCTAGAGTACAACAGGAGTTGGGTCGAGGTCAATGTTCCCGCCTAGAACCCCAACTGATCCAGCAGCGCGGAGGCGTTCGTCGCGACCCGCAGTAGCGCGCGATTCTTCGGCTTCAGGAACCCCGCGTCCCGCGCGCGGTCCAGCATCGCCAGCAGCGGATCCCAATAGCCGTCGACATTGAGCAACCCCACGGGCTTCGAGTGGATCTCCAACTGCGCCCACGTCAGGATCTCACACAATTCGTCGAGCGTCCCGTACGCCCCCGGCA
>CAZVKC010000069.1:2688-34403 GCA_964627455.1 uncultured Solibacteraceae bacterium
GACATCTCCTGAATCAGGTCCACCGTGGCGCGCGAATAGATCGGGTCGTTGCCGGAACTCGACCCGCAAAACAAACAAATGGAGGGCACGCTTTCATTGTGCCAGCGCCCGCTATAATCGCAACCATGGTCCTGCGCTCGCTGCTTTTCGTCTCGCTCATCGCCTTCGCACAAACGCCGAAACGTCCTCTCACGCACGCCGATTACGATCCCTGGCGCACCATCTCCAGCCAGCAACTTTCCCGCAACGGCCAGTGGCTCGCATATGCGTACATGCCACAGGACGGCGACGGGGACCTCGTCATTCGCGACCTCTCGACGCCCGGCTCTCGCGATTTGCGCGTTCCCGCGGGCGCGCTGCCTCCGCCGCCGGTCGTGATTCCCGGCGAGACGAATCCGGAAGCCGAGCCTCCCCGGCGCAATCTGATCATTCGCTTCACCAGCGACAACCAGTTCGCGATCTCGACCAGTTTCCCCACCAAGGCCGAAACCGAGCAGGCGCGCAAGGATCGCAAACCCGCGCCGCCGGGTGGCGTCATCATCGTCAAGTTGAGCGATGGCACGGTCACGTGCGTCGCGGGGATGAAGAATTTCCAGATCCCGGATAAAGGCGGCGCATGGGTCGCGATGCACAAGGAAGCCGCGCCCGCGCCGCAGACGAACGCAGCTGCCGCGACGCCGGGTGATCAACAAGGCCGCCGCGGAGCCGGCAACGCGGCCGCGAGTGCGACTTCGCAGTACGGCACGCAGTTGGTCCTGCGCAACCTGCTCACCGGCGAATCCGCGGACCGTACCTTTGAGAACGTCACCGAGTTCCAGTTCGCGCGCGACGGCAAGTCGCTCGTCTACGCCGTGGGATCCCGCAAGGAAGAAGAAAACGGCGTCTTTGCCGTCACCCCGGGCGACATCGCCGCGCCACTCGCGATCCTCGCCGGCAAAGGCCGTTACGCGAAACTCGCCTGGGACCGCGAACAAACGCAACTGGCCTTCGTCGCATCCGGCGCCGATGACACGAAGAAGTTCGCCGTGCACCTGTGGACCCGCGGCGCGACGGCCGCAAAGGTCGCAATTGCGAACCGCGTCGATGCGATGCCCTCCGGCATGTCGGTCGTCAATCGCGGAACCATCGCCTTCTCGCGCGACGGCAAGAAACTGTACGTCCCGGTCGGCAAGCCCGATGCGCCGCAGCGCCCGAACAACAACACCGCCAACGAAGACCAGGTCACCATGGACCTCTGGCATTGGCGCGACGACGTCGTACAGCCGATGCAGCGGATCCGCGCCAACACGGAACGCGCCCGCACCTACCGCGGCGTACTCGATCTCACATCCGGCGCCTACACGCAGGTCGCCGACGAAGCGATCCCGGACATCACGCTATCCGACGACGGCACACAGGCGATCGCCGGCGACACGCGCGCCTACCGCCGCATGATCGACTACGACGGTTCGTATGCGGACTACTACGCGATCGACACGGCAACCGGGTCCCGCAAACTGCTCGCAAAGAAACTGCGCGCGGGCTTCGGCCCCGGCGGCGGAGGTCCGCTGCAATGGTCGCCCGACGGCAAGCACGCGATCTACTATCACAACGGCGCCTGGAACCTGGCCCGCATCAGTGACGGCGCAACCCGCAATCTCACCGCGAACCTCAACGTGCCGTTCGCCGACGAACTCGATGACACGCCGGATCCCGCGTCGTCCTATGGCGCCGCCGGCTGGGCAAAGGACTCGCAGTCTGCGATCGTCTACGACAGATTCGACGTCTGGCAGGTCTTTGTCGACCCGGCAACGCCCGCCCGCAACCTGACCTCCGGCCGCGGACGCCGCGAGAAGATCCAGTTCCGCATCCAGCGCATCGACCCCGTCAATCCCGAAGACGAAGAGCGCGGACTCGACCTCGCGAAACCGCTCACCCTTCGCGCCGTCAGCGAGGAAACGCGCGCCACCGGCTTCTTCCGCCTCAATCGCAGTTCGTCGCTCGAGCAACTCATCTGGGGACCCAAATCCTACGCCTTCGCCGGCCGCGCGCAAGATGCCGATGTGCTCCTGCTCACCGCCTCGCGCTTCGATGAATTCCCCGACCTGCATGCGACGGATTCCAGCTTCGCGAGCCCGCGCAAAGTCACCAGCGGCGGCGAGCAACTCGCGCCCTTCCGCTGGGGGACCGCCGAACTCGTCAACTTCCGCAACACCGACGGCGTGCCGCTGCAAGCCGTTCTCTTCAAGCCCGCGGACTTCGATCCCGCGAAGAAGTACCCGATGATCGTGTACATCTACGAGCGCCTCTCGCAGACCCTGCACAACTTCGTGAACCCAACGCCCGGCACCTCGATCAACATCGCCTATTACGTCTCGAACGGCTATCTCGTCCTCACGCCCGACATCGCGTACACGCAGGGTTTCCCCGGCCAGAGCGCGTTGAAGTGCGTGCTGCCTGCCATCGATTCCGTCGTCGCCAAGGGATTCGTGCGTGAGAATGCGATCGGCATCCAGGGACACTCGTGGGGCGGCTACCAGATCGCGTACATGGTCACGCAAACCAACCGCTTCCGCGCGGCAGAGGCCGGCGCGCCGGTGGGCAACATGACCAGCGCTTATTCCGGCATCCGCTGGGGATCCGGCATGCCCCGCCAGTTCCAATACGAGCAGACGCAATCGCGCATCGGCTTCCCGCTCTATCAGAATCCGCAGCGTTTCATCGAGAACTCCCCCGTCTTCTACGTCGAACGTGTGAAGACGCCGCTGCTCATCCTGCACAACGATCAGGACGACGCCGTGCCGTGGTATCAGGGCATCGAACTCTACCTCGCTCTGCGCCGCAACGACAAAGAGGCGTACCTGATGAATTACAACGGGGAGTTCCACGGCCTGCGCCGCCGCCACAACCAGAAGGATTGGTCGATCCGCATGCAGCAATTCTTCGACTATCACCTGCGCGATGCAGCGAAGCCGGAATGGATGGAAAAGGGCGTTCCGTTCCTCGATCGCGAGGAAGAGAAGGATCGTCTCAAGAAGTCCGCGAACTGAGCAGTTCTTCGCAGACGCGCACGATCGCTGCGGCAGGATCGGGCGGGTTCCACTCGCGAACCCTCCGCCGCAAATCCGCGAGCGCCGCCGCATCGTGCAACAGATCCCGCACGAGAGCGGCTTGAACATCCGTGTCCCACTCGGACTCGGCAACCCACAGACAGCCGGTCCGCGCACAATAGGCGCGAGCGTTCGGAGCCTGATGATTGCCCGACACGTAGCCCAGCGGAACCAGCAACGACGGGACTCCGGCTGACGATAACTCGGCCAGCGTGATCCCGCCGGCGCACGACAATGCGAAGTCCGCCTCAGCATACGCTTCGACCGGAAAGACTTCGCGAAACGGTTCGACCACGGCGGGGATCCCGCGGTCACGATATGCACGCTCAATTGGCGCCGGATCCTCCAGTCCAGCAAAATGCCGGACCGCAACCGGAATCCCCAAAGCCGCCGCAAACGCGGGAGCCTCCCGATTGAGAAACGGTGACCCCAGAGATCCGCCGAGCACCAGCAGGCGCAAAGGGCCGGACGCCCCGCTCATGCCCAAAGCAGGAACCGGGCGGCATGGCGTGCCTGTGTACACGGCTCCGGCAAACCGCGACGCAGCCTGCGGGAACCCGGCGCAGACGACCGTTACCAGTCGCGCGGCAAAGCGATTGGCGAGCCCTTCTTCCGCGTTCGCCTCGTGCAACACCACCGGGATCCCCAGCATCCGCGCGGCAACGCAAGCGCCGAACCCCGCGTATCCGCCCACCGCAATCAACAACTGCGTCTTTTCTCGAAGCAGCAATCGCCGCGCAGCCGCAACACCCTGCAGCAGCAAGGCAACCGCGCCAACCTTGCCTGCAAACCCCTGCCGCGCCCATGGCCCCCCGGGGACAATTTCCAGCCTCTCCCCGTGCGCCGGGGCGAGCCGCGCCTCGAGTCCGTCGGGGGCGCCGCAGCCGATGAAGTATCCAATTGTTCCCGGAACCTCGCGCCGGTATGCGCGCAGGATCTCGAGTGCCGGCAGGATGTGTCCCGCCGTGCCCCCGCCCGCAACGGCGATCCGCCTTGGTCCGCTGGCTTGTTCGATCAATCCTCGCGTTATTCTACATTGAGGCTCATGCGAAGCGGAAACCCGTTTCTGTGGCGGGAATACCTCGCGAACTTCCGTCCTCACATCGCGACCCTCGCGGGCATCACGGTCGCTAGCGTCATCCTGTCGTTGTCGTACCTGCCGCTGGCGGCGATTCTACGCCGCATCTTCGACGAGATCCTGCCGTCCCGCGACCGCGGAGCGTTGTGGATCGCCGCCGGACTGCTGGTCTTGCTGCAAGTGGGGACGCTCGTGCTTGGCTACTGGATCCGCACCGCGGCGCTACGCGTTAATCAAGCCGTGCTGGCGAGGCTTCGCACGGAAGGACTCCACGCACTATACAGGCTTCCCCGCAGCTTTTTCACCAATGCGGACCTCGAACGCCTGCACCTGACGCTGGTCCACGAGACGATCTACATCGGTCAGATGAACGACGCGCTCACCGCGCAGTTCGCGCCCGCCGCGCTTTCAACGCTGATTCTCTTCCCCATCCTGCTATGGATCTCGCCTGCATACGCGCTCATCCTGTCGGTGGCGGCGCCGGCGCTCTTCGTCATCAACCGGCTGATGAAGCGCGAAGCCTGGTTCCGCCAGGCCGCATTGCGCGAGGCATTCGACAAGTTCAGCCGCGGGGCGCGCTTCGTCCTGCAGTCCATCGACCTCACCCGCGCGCAGGCCGCCGAAACATTCGAGATGAAGCGCCAGAGCGGCAACATCGAGGCGCTACAGAGCAAAGCGCTCGAGTTGAACCGCTACGATGCGGGACTCCAGTTGATCCAGAACACGATCCTCGTGACGAGCACGCTGGCGATCCTGGTCGCCGGAGGCTTTGCGGCATCGGAGGGCAATGTCACCCGCGGCGGAATGATGACCTTCTATGTCATGGCTGCTCTGTTCGCGGGGCAGGTCCGCGTGATGGTCGGCGCGGCGCCGGAAATCCGGCTGGGGATGCGCGCCTTCCGGGATCTCCACGCCGTCACATCGCAATCGATCCGCGAGCCGTACACCAGCGGAACCGGGCGCCCGCAATCCATCGTCCCCGTGCGGCTCGAAGGCGTGACGTTTGGCTACGACCCTGCCGTGACGCTGCTCGAGAACACGGACCTCGAAATCAGCCAGGGCTCACACGTCGCCGTCACAGGTTCCAATGGCAGCGGCAAGACCAGCATCGTCTCACTCATCGCCGGATACTACCGGCCACAACGCGGCCAGCTCGTCGCAGGTGGAATCGCCTACGATGATCTCGACATGCGCGCCTTCCGCTCTCGAATGGCGATCGTGCCGCAGAATCCTCTGCTGTTCTCCGGGACCGTTCGCGAGAACGTGGCCTATGGCATCGAGGCCCCAATCGTGGACGGCGAAATCTGGCAGGCGCTCGACAAGGCCGGCGGAGGCGGCTTCGTGCGCGAACTCCCCGATGGACTCGACGCGCGCATCGGCGAAAACGGCATCCTGCTTTCAGGCGGGCAACGCCAGCGGATCGCGATCGCACGCGCGCTGGTCCGCAAGCCGGAACTATTGATCCTCGACGAACCCGCAAATCATCTCGACACCGAAGCCATTGAGAATCTCCTCGAAAGCCTGTCTTCGCTGCCGTATCGTCCCGCCGTGCTCACCATCTCGCACGAACCGCGGATCCTGCGCAACACGACGGCGGCCTACCGGCTGGAAGACCGCCGCCTCATTGCTCTCACGGAGCGCGCCGGTTGAAGCGAGTCGCGATCGTCGTACTGGGCGACATCGGTAGAAGTCCGCGAATGTGCAACCATGCACGCGAATTTGCCGCAGCCGGATGCGACACCATCCTCATTGGCTACGCGCCGCGCGCCGGCACACAAACCCCGCCTGGCGTGCGGATCCGGCCGCTCACCCCAATGCGCCGCGCAGGCGACAACCGCTCGAAACTCGCCTTCCTGTCGATCTCCGCAGTCCGGATGGGCTTGCTGTTCCGGAAACTCGCCGCCGCACTCATCGAAGAACGTCCGGACACAATTCTTGTGCAGAATCCGCCGAGTTTCCCGACGCTCACCGCTGCCTGGATCGCCCACCTGATCACCCGCGCGAGAGTCGTGGTCGACTGGCACAACTACGGCTACACGATCCTGGCTCTCCGCCTGGGCGAGCGCCACCCCATCGTCCGCCTGCACGCCTGGTACGAGTTCCTGGCCGGACGCCTGTGCGGCTCGCACCACCTGTGCGTTTCCGAGGCCATGCGCGCGGATCTCGCCTCGCAGCACGGCATCTCGGCAACCGTCCTGTACGACCATCCAGTCGGCGAGCCCGCAACCAGAGTCCCCAACGACAAGCTCACCGCCGTCTGCCCCGCCGGGTGGACCTCCGACGAAGACATGTCGCTTCTGCTCGATGCGATCGAATCTCTCGGCCCGGCGGCCGCCGTAGCATGGGAGTTCCATCTCACCGGAGATGGCCCTCTGCGCGCATCCTTCGAACCACGCATCGCCGCGTTAAGACAGCGCGGCGTCGATATCCGAACAGGATTCCTGCCGGAGCAAACGTACCGCGGACTCATCGCTCGCGCGGACCTCGGCATCAGTCTCCATCGCTCCAGTTCCCGCTTGGATCTCGCAATGAAAGTCGTGGATCTCTTCGAGCAAGGGGTCCCCGTGTGCGCCTTCGACTACGGCGGCGCTGTGACCGAACAGATCCAACCCGGCCGCACAGGATTCCTGTTCGCGAATGCAGGGGAGCTTTCGCAAACCCTCACGCGAGTTGCCCAGGATCCCCGGATGCTGAACTCCTTGCGCGCGGGAGTTCTCAAAACCTGGAGCAGTCCCAAATGGCGGGATGCGTGGCAGCGAGCACTCGCTGGCGCCGTTGAGATTGACAGACATTCAGACAAACCTTAGATTGAAATGACCCGGAGCCCGATCCTTCTTGCTTAATCGTCCTCGTGTGCTGGTCGCACATCCACACTTCTCGGCACTCGGTGGCGGCAACGTGGTCGTCGCCTGGACCCTGCAGGCATTGCGCGGCGAATTCGACGTTACCTTTGCAACCTACGTCGAACCCGATCTTGCCGCCATCAATCGCGCATTCGGCACGGACCTCGCCCCTGGTGATTTCCGCCTTCAACTCGCGCCCGCCTGGCGCCAGCGGCTCCTGGACGGCCTGCCGATCGGCGGCGCACTCCTCAGTTCCAGCCTCGCTGCCAACTGGGCTCGCGAAGTCGACCGCGAAGAACCTCATGACGCCGTCGTCTACACACAGAATGAGGCGAACCTCGGCCGCACCGGCGCAGTCCAGTACATCCACTACCCGTGCTGGCACCTTCCCCGCCCCGAAATTGAGATGCGCTGGTTTCACCGTCTTCCAGCCGCACTATCGCTGTATCGCTCGCTCTGTTTCCGGATCGGACAACTCACACAGGAAACTGTGCGCAACAACATCTCGCTCGCAAACTCACGGTTCGTGGCAGGCAGGATCCGCGAAGCGCATGGCGTGGAATCACGAATTGTTTTTCCGCCGGTACCGGGCGGGTTTCCATCCAAACCCTGGCGCTCCCGCCGCAACGCAGCAGTCTGTGTCGGCCGCATCGATCCGACCAAGCGCTGGGACATGGCGGCCGATATCGTGGCAGAAGTTCGCAAAGCGAGCGGGCAGGACGTGGGATTGACTCTGATCGGGCATATCGATTTCCCGGCTTACGCGGCAAAACTCCAATCTCGAGCGGCCCAAAGCGGAGGATGGTTCCGCATTCTCCCCAACCTGACTCGCGCCCAACTCCGTGAAGAGGTCGCAAACCATCGCTACGGCATTCACACTATGGAGGAGGAGCACTTCGGAATCGCCCCGGCCGAAATCCAGCAGGCCGGCTGCATCCTCTTCGTACACGCCAGCGGAGGCCCGATGGAGATCGTCGGCGATGATCCGCGCCAGATGTTCCGCACCGTCGAAGAAGGCGCAGCCAGAATGACAAGTGTCCTGGCGGACGAATCCCTGCAGTCGGAACTCGTGGCAGCTGGAGAATCCCGCAAAAACATGTATTCCACACAGAAGTTCTGTGAGTCGATGCGGGACGTCGTCAGAAGCCAGCTACTTCGAAAACCTTGACCGCGCGGACCAGCCGTTCTCTGGACACCGGCAGCGGATCCGACGAATAGCGCAAAGTCGCCCACGCCAGCCCTTCGACCTGCGCGCAGGCGATTGAGGGATCGAAGCTTCCCCACAGGAACTTCCGCTCCGGATTCGCTGCAATGTAATCTCGCGCTGCATCCTCGCTTTGGAATTCGAACGTCCAGTCGTAGGAAGATTCGTCCCCCGGATGCAGTTCGAACAACTGGATCTTTTGTCCCTTTGCGACAGCCTGTCCATCGAACAGATAAAGGCGAACCGCCATCATCCGGTAGTAATCCGGCAGAAAAACCACCTGCTTCTTGCCGGAACTGCGATCCTTGAGTGCGACATAGAAGCGGCTCTCCGGCACGGCCAGCATGCCCAGCATGTTCGCAACCCTGGCCGTCTCGCCGACAAAGACCGGCAGGCTCGGATCCGCCACGACATAGCGGAGTCCGTTCTTCTGCAACATCGCCAAAGCCTTGTCCGGGTTGGTCTCGGTGAAGAACTTTGCCGCCTCCACGGCGTTCGACTGCGTGCCGTTGCTGAAGGGAACGCGTCTGGCGATCGCCTCGACCCAGTAGCCGTAGTCCCACCACACACAGATCCCGTAAGAGGCCGCGGTGGCAGCGGAGCGTTCGCGGAACAGCCCCGGCCAAACCGGCGCGCCGTTGAAAGGATCCGGCGTGTTCGCGCGCAGCCAGTTGAGCGCCTCATACCAGTCCGGTGTCGGCCCTGCATCATCGTCCATCTGGTCGATGCCGCCCCATGCGCCGCAGGTGAGCAGCACCAGCACAATCGCGAACGAGGCAATCGAGCGAAGATGCAGCCGGTACGGCGGATCCCCGACGATCCAGGCCGAGGCCGCGCCGGCCAGGATCCCCATGAGCGGAGCGCCGTAGACCAGATTTCGAACCTGCCAGAACGATCCCAGGATCAGCGCGGTCGCCCAGACGCCAAATAGAACGCGTGCCGGTTCAGGACGCTTCACGCACCCGAGCCAGGCCGCCACGCCGGCAGGCAACAACAGGATCCACGCGGCGCCGAGTTGCAGGTACAGCGCAGCAAGCGGGCTGCTGCCATACGCCCGGTGCAGCGGTTGCAGTTCCTGCACTGCCCCGACGATGCGGCTCGCGCTGCCCCCGAATCCCGCCACACGCCGCACTTCGCCGAGCAGCGCCGCCAGGATCCCCGGCTTCACCGCAACCAGCAGCACACCCGCAGCAGCCGCCGCGCCCGCGAGCGTCGCCAGGCGCATGCCCGTCGACCATCCGTTACGATCCGCATAGACAACCGCCAGGACCGCAACCCCGGCGCCGGCCAACGAAAGCCATGTGTATTCCGTCCACATCACTCCCGTCGCCGGAGCAAAAACGATCGCCGCAACTGGAATGGCGCGCAGCAGCAAAGGCGCAATCGCCGGAGCCAGGATGCACGCCACCGTGAGAAGCGCGGGAACCACGATTCCCGCCGGTCGCGTCGCGAGATAGCAGCCGAGCGTGACGCCCGAAAGCACAGCCAGCCGATTTGCGCGCGAAGGCGTCGCGTCAGCCGACAGCGCCTCCACGAGGAGCAACAGGGTGACCAGCGCCAGCAGGCTCTCGATAGCGTGATGATCGGGGAGCCCGAGGTGGGTCAACCAGAGGAAGCCTCCCGGCATCAATGCGACCCACCATGCCGCGAAGTGTCCCGACAGAGCCCCGAACATTCGTGTCCCCAGGCGATACGCCACCAGTGGAAACAAAGCGCCGAGGAGAGCAGGCAGCCAGGCGCCGATGAGATTTGCGGGGACATGCGTAACCCACGCCATCGCCGCCAGCAGGTAATCCCAGAATGGCCCCGTCGGGATCTCCTGCCCTCCCCCCGGGTGCAGCATGTATGGGTCGTGCGTGGACCGCCACGGGAAATGCGCCAGCAGGTTTTCGACCGTCCGCATGTGAAACCAGCCGTCGGCCTCCTGGTACGAGACCACGCCTGCTGCGCCGGGAAACACCTTTTCCAGGGCGGGAAGGACGCGGTACAGGAACGCCGCGGCACAAGCCGCAATCAGCAGGACGCGGCCTGCGATCAAACGAAGCTGGGGAGACAAGGTCAAGGGCGGGTACGAAAAAGCATCGTAACATCCGCTCAAAACAGTGCGTCCGGATCCCGTTTTCGCGCATCAGGAAGGCAAATGGCTTTACATGTGTTGCGGCGCAAGCAGTTCCTGCCGCTTCCCAGAACGGAGGCGTTCGAATTCTTCGCCGATGCGACCAATCTCGAAGAAATCACGCCGCCCTGGCTCAACTTCCGGATCGTTACACCCACCCCGATCGACCTCCGCACCGGCGCTGTCATCGACTACAAGCTCTCGTGGCGCGGCATCCCCATCGCCTGGACCACGGAGATCCGCAAGTGGAACCCGCCCTACGAGTTCGTCGACACGCAGATCCGCGGACCTTACCAGCTCTGGCATCACACGCACAAGTTCGAGGAAGTCGAAGGCGGCACGATGATGACGGATACGGTCTGGTACAAGGTCCCCGGCGGACCGCTGGGCGAGATCATCCACGCGATGCAGGTGAAGCGCGACGTGCGCAAGATCTTCGACTACCGCTATCACCGCATCGGGACGCTTCTGGCTTGTCCCGAGTGCGTGTAGTAACGGCTGACGATGTCCATCGCGGGCTTGCCCCAGGGCGTGTGGCGTCCGTCCTCCGGACCGCCTTCGCCATTGGACCCGATGCGCCACCAGTACACGCCGGCAAACCACGGCTTGTCCCAAAAGGCCTTGAAAATCGCTTCGTAGCCACGCGCCTGATGTTCGAGTGACAGGTTGCGAGGCGTTTCGTCCCACGGCGCACGGTTCGGCCATTCCATGCTGACGTACCCTGCTTCGGTGAGGATCACCGGCTTGTTGAACTTCTTCTGTACAGCTTCCACCTTGCGCACGATTTCGCCCGTCGAGAAATCGTCCGGCAACGGATAGTAGTTGTTCAAGCCGATGTAGTCGAGCGCGTCCCAGAATGAGAGGTTCTCGAACTCTTCGCCCTGTGTGGCCGCATAGACCAGAGGGCCATGATAGATCTCGCGGACCTTCGCAATGATCCCGCGCCATTCTTCCGTGTGTTGGCTCATGTGCACGAACTCGGTGCCGACACAATAGAGATCGACATGCAGGCGCTCGGCCAGCCGCGCATAGTATTCCGCGAACCCCGCGTATTGCTCGAACCACCTATGCGTCGTTGCGGCGTCGGGCATTCGGATCGCGCCCGGATAGCCGCCCGGATACACCCACAGTTGGGGCTTCAACATCACCTTCATGCCGAGTTGATGCGCCACGCCGGTGAGAATCGCGATGCCTTCGTCGGGTTCCATGCCGGGATTGCCAAAGCGGATGCCCGGCTCATGCGCGCGTCCACCGCCGTACGGCACCAGTGCAATCGAGTCGACGCCCTTGGCATGCACGGCGCGCAGGGTTTTCACGGAGGTGTCCGTCCCATAATGCGCCCAGCCTTCGCTGGTGAAGTTCACGCCCTTTTGAAAGAAGATCCGGCCGTGATCCTGCGCTGGAACGGCCTGCGCCTGTTCCAGCATCTGCTGTTTTCTGGCCCGCTCGGCTTGTTCCTGCAGCCGCCCGTTCACCGTCAGCGCCGAGGCCGCGACAGCAGTCATGGCGAACCCTGCCAGCGCCGGTTTCCAGGACCTCACGGTTGCGCCCGCCTGCCGCCTGGATGTCGCGAGGATCGCAATCGCGCCCGCCACGGCCACGGATAACACGAACTGCACGGGGATCCCGAATCCCCGCCTCGCCAGCAATTGCGTCAGCGTGGCGGGGATCACGAACACGACGAACACGGCGACAACGCGGCTCCACCAGGCGGCCTGGATCGCACGCGCGTGGAACCACAGTCCCGCCAGCAGCACGGGCACGAACGCGAATTCGTGCCAGGGAGGCGCCCGCCGCATCCAGATCCACCAGAATCCGCCGAGGGTTCCGCAGATCGCCAGAAACAACCCGGTCATCGGGCGAAGCCGCGAAGGCGCCAGCCAAAGCAGCAACAACAACCCGGCGCAAACCGCGAGATTCCCAGCGGGCGTGCGCCCGGATCGCGTGGACGGCCCATCCACGGACCGCGCCGAAAACCCTTTGACGCCGGCTTCTACGCGATCGAGGCTATGGCCCAGCACAAACGAACGCACGACGGCCGGCAGCAGATCGACCACGCAGGTCGCCAGCAGGAATAAGGGATAGTAAAACGCGAGGCACGCCACACAATACCGGCATTGCTCGCGCGACAACATAATGGGGGAACTCAGCCGTTGCTGCCGGGTTCGCCGCCGGGGCCGGCACTCTTCTTCGGCGGGAACTTCGACGACTGCCGCTCGACGTACTTCTCAACCCAGCGGTTCGGCGGCTGCGCAATCGCCGTCACGACGATGATCAGCACAACCACGAGCAATCCGAAACCAATAAAGAACAGCATCCGTTTTTATTTTCGCACTATGGGCATAGATACATGCGATGGATGCTTCGCCGTACGGTACACGCGGTGCGTCGCAGCCTGGAAATCGCCCTCGTTCGCCAGGTAGATATTGGGCACGAACTTCTGCGGATTGCGATCAATCAGCGGGAACCACGTGCTCTGCACCTGCACCATGATGCGATGTCCTTTGCGAAACGCGTAATCCTGCGTGTGCAGGTCGACATGGAAAGGCGTCACCTGATTCGCGACAATCGGTTCGGGTTTGTCGAAGCCGTCGCGGAACCTCCCCCGCAGTACGTCATTCGCGACCATGAACTGATATCCGCCCATCGCCTCGTCGTTGTCCGGATACACGTCGATCAGCTTCACGACCCAATCTGCATCCGTGCCCGTCGTCGAAGCAAACAGGTTCGCGAGAATGCTGCCCGCGATCACGACGTCGTTCTCCAGTGGATCCGTCTGCCAGCTCAGCACGTCGGGACGGTTGTGCACATGCCGCTGGTCGTCGGTGAGCCAGCGCGCCCACGTCGATCCCTTACCGTACACCGGCAGAATCGGACGAACGCGATACGGCACGGGCTTGTTCGGATCCGACAGATACTCGTCGAATCCGTTCATTGACGCCGGTGCGTCCCAACTGAGTTTGCCGTTCGCCTGCAGATACAGCGAGGTCGCCTTCGCCTCGGCCGGCGGCCACTTGCTGTATCGTTGCCACGTATTCTCGCCTGCACGGAACGTCAGGGCTTCCGGCAGATCGAGCGTTCCCTGCTGCCCCTTCAACCAGTAGCGGAACCACGGCAGAAACACCTCGCGACGGAAGTACTCGCCGGTCTTCGCCCCGAACTCGATGGGTCCCAGTTTGTCGCCCTCGCCGCGCATCCAGCCGCCGTGATTCCACGGTCCCACGACAAGATAGTTGTGCTTCGCGGCGTCCCGTTTCTCGAACGCTTCATAGATTTTGAGGGGACCGTAGAAATCCTCCTGATCCCACCAGCCCGCGACGTTCAACACAGGCACCGGCGTCTGCACCAGATAGGGACTCACTTTCCGCTTCTTCCAGAACACATCGAAGTTCGGGTGCTCGACGAAATCGTTCCAGGTCGGATACCGCCTGCCCAGATACTTCTTTGCGATATTCCGCAGCGAACCCTGCGACAGATACCAGTCATAGAGGTCATGCCTGTCGAACACGAACGGTTCGTTGTTCTTGCCCGACTCGAGCGAGGCGACGTACTCGAACCCGTACTGCAATCGAAACGCGCCGTTGTGATGGAAGTCGTCACCCAGGTACATGTCGTCCGGAGACGCCATCGGCGCCACGGCCTTCAAGGCCGGATGCGGATCGAGCGCCGCCATAACCGTGGTCCAACCGGGATACGACACTCCGTACACACCGACCCTGCCGTTGTTGTTCGGAACGTTCCGCAACAGCCACTCAATGGTGTCGTAACAATCCGTACTCTCATCGACGCCCTTCGCGCGATCCGTGCGCGGCGGACGGATCATCACGAACTCGCCTTCCGATTGAAACTTTCCGCGCAGGTTCTGCTGCACGAAGATGAAGCCTTCGCGCACGAACTCCGGTAGCCCCTTGGGAATCGTCTCCGCGGCCTTGGGATCCATCGCATACGGCGTCCTCTGGATGAGAAACGGCATCGGTCCCTTGGCCTCTGCAGGCGTGTAGATCAGCGTGTGCAAGCGCACGCCGTCGCGCATCGGGATCATCGCCTCGGTTCTTTGCAGCGGCGCGAGGTCCTGCGCTGCGAGGAACAGGACGAAAGGAACCAACTGCAGCATCAGAGCACGCCCGCCGTCTGTTTCTCGATCTTTGCCGGATCCAGTTCGATACCGAAGCCGGGCCGTTCCGGCAACGCAAACTTGCCGTTCACCGGTTTCAGTTCGTTCTTCTCGAAGTGATAGTAGGACGCCATCTTGCCGATCAGGTATTCGACCAGCGGGCACGTCATCGGCGACTGGCTCGCCACCACATGCAAAGCCGCGTGCAGGCTGTGCCCGTGCGGGATCACCTGCACATCGTGGATCGAAGCGAGCGTACAGATCTTCACCAGTTCGCTGACCCCGCCGCACCATTCCGGATCCGCCTGCACCACATGCAGCGTCTTCGCCTCGAGATAATGTTGGACCTCCCAGCGCGAATACAGATGCTCGCCGGACGCGATCGGAATCGACGTCGCCTTGCGCAATTCGGCGAAACTCCCGATCTTGTCCGGCGCAAAAGCCTCTTCAATCCACCGCGGACGATACGTTTCCGCGCGCTTCGCCCAGGCAATCGCATAGTTGAGATCCCAGCCCATGAAGGCGTCGAACATCAACTCGACCTCTTCACCGACGGTCTCGCGCAGGGTCCGCACCAGTGCGACATTCTTCGTCATGCCCTCGGCGCCGTCGCCCGGACCATACCCGAAGAACCACTTCTGATTCCGGAATCCCTCGCCTTTGAACTGAGCCGACTTCTCTCGCACCTTATCGAGTTCGAGCGAATGTCCCAGGCAGCTTCCGTAGGCCTCGACATGCGAGCGCGTCGGACCTCCCAGCAACCGGTACACGGGCGCATTGAAGTAGCGGCCGCGCAGATCCCACAGCGCGTTGTCGACGGCGGAGATCGCCATCATGAAGTGGCTCGCCCGCGCGTGGCGATTCAGTCGATACAACTGATCCCACAACGTCTCACCGGCCAGCGGATCCTTGCCCTTCAGAAAGTTCTTCAACTGCTGGTCCACCACGATCGCGGCTTCCTTATCGACCGGACCATACAGGCCCTCGAGCCCCTGCTCCGTCTTGATGCGAATGTAGATCGCGGAGATCCCGCGCATGGCCGTCGTGGGATTCGGCGAATCCTTGTAAGGCTTCGGCCGCAACTCGTCGTAAACGTGCAGCGCCTGCACCTGATGCTGGCCGTTCACGCCAGTGGTCGCCTGATAGCGCCCATCCACGCGAAACAGTTCCACCGACGCGATCTTCAGTTTGCCCTGGTTCTGGCTGAACAGCGGCAGGAACGGCGACGCGGCAGCCGCCAGAAGGCTTCTCCGATTCAGGATCATCACCGGGATTATACGCGAGAATGTGGATATATGCGTCCTATTGCAGTCGTCCTCGCATGCGCATCCTTCCTCGCCGTCGCCCAACCGGCCAAGCGCGTCATCACCCACGCCGACATCTTCGGCTTCAAGCGGGTCGGAGATCCCGCCATCAGTCCGGACGGCAAACTCGCCGTCTTCTCCGTGACCGAACCCGACTACGATCCCGCCAAACAATCCTCGGATCTGTGGATTGTACCCACCGACGGATCCGCGGAACCTCGTAAGATCACCTTCACGCGCGGAGGCGAATCCGGCGCCACCTTCTCGCCCGACGGCAAGTGGCTCGCATTCTCCGCGAAACGCGATGGCGACGACGCCTCGCAGATCTACCTGCTGCCGCTCGAAGGCGGTGAAGCGCGCCGCGTCACGTCAATCTCCACCGGCGCCGACAGCCCGAAGTTCCGGCCCGACGGCAAGGCGATTCTCTTCGAAAGCATGGTGTATCCGGGCGGCAGGAACGACGACGAGCAAAAGAAAATCGCCGCCGATCGCAAGGCCCGCAAATACAACGCGCGCATCTTCGACACCTTCCCCATTCGCTACTGGAACGCCTGGCTCGATGACCAGCGCGCTCACGTCTTCGTGCAGGAACTCGCCGACGGCGCCAAGGCGCGCGACCTGCTCGCCGGCACGAATCTCGACGCATCCATCGGCTTCAGCGGGACCTTCAATCCCGTCGGCGGCGGCCAGCAGTTGAACTCCGTGTGGTCGCCAGACGGGCAGTCTGTCGTCTTCGCCGCCTATACCAACCGTCACGAAACGATGTACGCGCCGGTCGAGACGCATCTCTTCCAGGTGTCCGCAAGCGCCGCCGGCGAACCGGTCCGCCTCACGCAAACCGGGCAGAGCTTCGAGAGTCCGCAATTCAGCCCCGATGGCAAGACGCTCTACGCGCTGCACACGAAGAACCCCGTCAAAACCCGCCTCTATAGTCTGTCCCGCCTCGCGCGTTGGGACTGGCCCATCACAAATCCCGGATCCACGGCCGCCAAGCTCATCACTGACGGCTGGGACCGCAGTGTGGGCCGCTTCTCGATCTCCCCCGATAGTTCGATGATCGTGATCGAAGCGGAAGACGACGGTTACGACAAGCTCTTCCGCGTCGCCGCCAAAGCCGCTGCGCCGAAGGTCGAACTGTTACTCGCCCCCAAGGTCGGAGGTTACTCGTCCGTGCAGAGCACGCCCGCGGGCCTGATCGGCAAGTACGGATCGAGCGTGCAGCCGTCGCAGATCGCGCGCATCGATCCTTCTGCCGGATCCCACAAACTGCTCTCGAACTTCGACGCCGCAACCATCGCCGCCATCGACTGGGCGCCCGCGGAACACTTCTGGTTCACCGCGAAGAATGGCAGGAAGATCCACAACATTATTACGAAGCCGCCGGCATTCGATCCGTCGAAGAAGTACCCGCTCGTCATCTTCCCGCACGGCGGTCCCAACTCGATGTCCAAGGATTCGTTCTCGGCCCGCTGGAACTACCATCTGCTGACTTCGCAAGGCTACGTCCTGCTGCAGACCAACTACACAGGATCCACCGGATTCGGCGAGAAGTTCGCCGACGACATCGAACGCGACGTACTGCGCGGACCCGTCAATGAAACCCTCGAAGCCATCGAAGAAGCAATCAAGCGTTATCCGTTCATCGACCGCACCCGGCAGGCCGCGATCGGCGCTTCCTACAGCGGTTACATGATGAACTGGATCAACGGCCACACGCGACAGTTCCGCTGCCTCGTCAACCACGCCGGCGCGATGAACAACGAATCGCAGTACGGGACCAACGACGGCGGCATCGACCGCGAAATGCGCATGGGTGGACCCATCTGGGAAAAAGGCGGCCAGTGGATCGACCAGAGCCCCATCCGTTACGCCGGCGCATTCAAGACGCCGATGCTGATTACGCAGGGCGAACTCGATTTCCGCGTGCCGCTCTCAGAAGCGATGACCACGTTCAAGGTGCTGCAGCGCCTGAAGGTCCCCACCCGGCTGCTGACGTTCCCCGAAGAAGGCCACTGGATCCTGCGCGGCGAGAATAGCAAGCTGCACATGCAGGAAGTCCTCGCCTGGTTGAAGAAATACCTCGAACCCGAAAAGCCCGTCTGGCCGTAAGGAGCCACCCACATGCGGTACATCTTTCTCGCGGCAGCAGCCATGTTCGCTGCCGCTGCCCAGACCGCCGACAAGCCCGCCCGCGGCGCCGTCACCGATCCCGGCGTCATCACCACGCGGCAGTCCATCACTCCCGCCGGCGTTCCAACCATCTTCAAGGGGAAGGTCTTCGCCGTCGGATTCGGCAACTCGTCTTCGGACCTGTGGGTCGCGACGACGGGCCAGTTGTATCACATGGACTGGCGCGAGAACCGCATCCACGCGGCGATCACCCATCGCGGACTCCCCGGCTTTCTCGGCGTCGCGCCGCTTCCCGGCGGCCGCACGCTCTTTGCGATGGCCCCTTCCGCCACGCGCGATACCGCGTTATATGAGGCCCGCGAGAAGAGCACCGAACTGAAGCCTCTCACCGGGACCCTTGGCCGTCACAACGCCGGAGGCATCGCTGCCGCGGGCAATACAGCCGTCGTACCATTGCCATTCAACAACAAGGTCGCGGTCGTCGACATCGCCGCCAACAAGGTCCGTGGTGAAATCGCCACCAGCCTCGTGCCCTTCGCCGCCGTCATCAATCGCGCGGGTGACGTCGCGTACGTCTCCAATTGGGGCGGCCGCAAGCCCACTTCCAACGACCTCACCGCGCCCACCGGACTCGACCCCAAAGCCGACCGCGTGGTCGTCGACAAGTACGGCATCGCGTCAACCGGCGCGATCACCCGGCTGGATCTGAAGACCATGCAGGCGACCCACACCATCACTGCCGGACTCCATCCCAACGGCCTCGCCTGGGACGAAAAAGCCAACCGCCTCTACGTCGCCAACAACAACCGCGACTCGATCACCATCATCGACACGACTCTCAATCGCATCACGCAAACCATCGAGTTGAAGCCGTTCGCAAAGCTCGCACCCGGCGTCGCCCCGACGGCCGTCGCGCTGAACAGCAGTGGCTCGAAACTCTACGTCGCCTGCGGCGGCATCAACGCCGTCATTGTGATCGACACGAAAACGCTGCGGCAGGAAGGCATGATCCCCGCTGGCTGGTATCCGAACTCCGTCGCCGTGAGCCCCGACGACAAATACCTCGCAATCGGAGCATTGCTCGGCGCGGGATCCGGAGCCCAGAACGACCTCACTCTTCGATACGTCCACGCCAATCGCGGATCCGTCAATGTCGTCGAGATCCCCGACGCCGTGCAACTCGCCCGCTACACGCTGGCGGTTTCCGAAAACAACCGGCTCCCGCTCGCTGGAACGGCCATCGCGCAGACAGTAGCGCCTCCGGTGAAAACTCCGAAGGCAGTGCCGAACCAGCCTGCCGACGCATCGCTGATCGAGCACGTCGTGTACATCGTCAAAGAAAACCGGACCTACGATCAGTTGTTCGGGGATCTCGAGAAAGGCAACGGCGAAGCCGCCTTCGTGATGTTCGGCGAGAACGTCACGCCCAACCAGCGCAAGCTCGCGCGCGAATTCGTGCTGCTCGACAACTTCTACGCGTCCGGAGGCAACAGCGCCGACGGCCATCAGTGGCTGACGCAGTCGAACGAAGTCGCCTACACGATGTGGCCGGCCTATCAGGGCCGCTCGTATCCATTCGACGGCACGGACCCGCTGGGCATCGCCCAGGGCGGAACCATCTGGGACGCCGCGCTCGCCCGCAAACGCACCGTGCGCATCTACGGCGAGTACGCAGGCCGTCTCGCAGAACCCGCCATGCAGCGCCACGAACACCTGCAGGCATGGAAGCGCGGCGACGACTTCTCTACGAAGTTCAACATCACCGCGCCGATCGCCTCGATGAATGCGATCCTCGCGAAGAACTATCCTGCGTACACAAACGCCGTGCCGGACGTCGTTCGCGCGCAGATCTTCCTGAAAGACCTCGACAAATGGAACCGCGGCATCGAGAAGATGCCGAACCTGACCGTCGTGCAACTGCCCTGCGACCACACCTACGGGACCACGCCCAGCGCGTCGAGTCCCAAAGCGATGGTCGCCGACAACGACCTCGCCGTGGGACTGATTGTCGAAGCACTATCGAAGTCCAAATACTGGCCCAGGATGGCGATCTTCATTGTCGAAGACGACGCACAGAACGGCGTCGATCACGTCGATGGACATCGCACCGTCGCCCTGGCCGTCAGCCCGTACATCCGCCGCGGCCATGTCGATTCGACCTTCTACTCCAACCAGAGCATGGTGAAGACCATCGAACTCATGCTGGGACTCCCGCCGCTGTCGCTGTTCGACCTGATCGCCAACGACATGCGCGCCAGCTTCAGCGATACACCGGACCTGAAACCCTTTGAACACGTCGTCCCCAAGCAGGACCTCTTCGAGCGCAACCCCGAAGTATCTGCATTGAGGGGCGAAGACCGCCGCAACGCCCAGGCGTCGGCGAAGATGCGCTGGGACATCCCGGACGCCGCTCCCACCGAACGCCTGAACCGGATCCTTTGGCGCGCGGTGAAAGGTCCCGGCGTGCCTTATCCGCGAGTGAAGCAGGCGGTCTTCGCACCGTACTCGCTCGACATCGACGACGACGACCGCGACGAGCGCTAGCCGCTAGCCCCCGCTGCCTATACTGAAAGTAGAAATGGCCGCACTCATCGAAGCGATCGACATCAAACGCCGCGCCGTGTTCGAACTCGACGACACGCCGTATTATTGCCTGGACTCCGAAGTGAACACGCCGACCGCGCGCGGGGGACAGACCCTTGTCCGCCTCAAGATTCGCAACCTGCTCACCAATGCGGTCTTCGACAAGACCTTCAAAGCCGGCGACAAGTTCAAGGAACCGGATCTGCAAACCGTCGATGCGTCGTACCTCTACAGCGACGGCGACGGCTCCCACTTCCTCGACCAGGAAAGCTTCGAGACCCTGACTCTGCCGGCCGCCGTCATGGGCAGCGCACTCGACTTCCTCCTCGAAGGCGCCATCGTCGAACTCATGAAGTTCAACGGCAACCCGATCGCCCTCACCCTGCCGCAATCGGTCGAACTGGTCATTACCGAAACCGAACCCGGCGTCAAAGGCGATTCCTCGAGCGGCAGCGTCACCAAAGTCGCGAAGCTCGAAACCGGCATCGAGATTCGAGTTCCCCTGTATATCAAGCAGGGCGAAAAGGTGAAGGTTTCGACCGAAACCCGCGAGTTCCTCGGCCGCGCATAAGAGTCTCAGGACAGTCCTAGCGAGGGCGTACGCGAGCAGGAGCCGATATTCTCAGGCAACCGCTGAAAATGTCTCAAATTCCAGGTGTACAGCCATTGCGCGCCGCTCTTTTGGAAACACTTTGCGATCAACGCATCGTACACGGCCCCGCTCGTGGCGCCGGATGCCGCAGCCAACTCGACGGCGCGACGGTATTCCCGACCGTCCAGTGCGATCAGAGTCAGTCGCTCCTCGAGACTGCTTAGGTATAAGACGGCTTCCGGCGGGCTAACACGCTTGGCCCCAGGCATGGCGGTCAGCGTTGCGTATACTTCGGCCAGGCTATGCGCGGAGCAGCAAGCTGCTGCCCGCTCATGGCGAAGCAGCAATTGAAGACTCGGCTCGTGGTGCTCATGGTCTTCATAAAACGCCGCAACCAGCACAGAAGTATCGAGCAGGGCCTTCATTCCCCACCTCGTCCTCGCCGAATGGTGTCGGTCACACGATTCGTCTCGTCAAGAGTAATTCGGGAGCCTGAAGAAAAGACCCAGACTCCCTGAACTTGACGCATGCGGGACGAGCCTCTGGAAGGGCGCAGGATAACCTGAACTCCGTCGGAAGAAAGTTCCAACGTGTCACCCGGTTGAAGGTGTAGTTCCTCTCGAACCTTCTTCGGGAGGACCAAGCGTCCTGCTTTGTCCACCGATACAACGGTTTCCATAAATGGCATTTTACCATCAGAAATGCCATTTGCTATCTGCCGGATTCTGCAACAACCGTTGTCGAGGAATCCTACACACGCAACTCCATGAAAACAAAACACTGCCACAAATTCGCAGGAAATCCCCACAACTGGCGGAATCCCCTCCACCACTCCAACTCGTTGATCTAAAACAACTTCCCGTCTGGCCTCCCAAATGCCTTTATAGAAGGCGTCTGGGCCGCAAACCCAATCCCCCAAAGGGACCCACGGCAAGCGGCCCGGGAGGATACCATGACCGTCTTATTCGTACTCGCAACTTTCCTGCTGTTTGCCCTCATCGACTGGGCGCTGTCCCGCGGTAAAGTCCCCGCCACAGCAGCAGTACCCGCAGCAGAACCAGCAACCACCACAGGACCCGACTTCGTATACGGCTTCCATCTGCCCGCCAACCTTCGCTATCACGCCGGACACGGCTGGGCGCTTCGTGAACGCAAGAACGTCATCCGCGTCGGCATCGACGATTTCGCCGCCCGCCTCGCCGGCAGGATCGAATCCCTCGAACTCCCCAAGCCCGGCCAGTGGATCCGCCAGGGCGACCGCGCCTGGAAACTCCTCCGCAACGGTGAAGCCTCCGAAATGGTCTCCCCGATCGAAGGCGAAGTCCTCGAAGTCAACCCCGACGTCCTCAAGAACCCTGCGCTGCTGCGCACCGATCCGTACGGCGCCGGCTGGCTGATGACTGTCCACGTCCCCGACGAGGAAGCAACCACCCGCAACTTCATCCCCCGCAACCTGATCCGCAACTGGATGGAATCGGTTGCCGAAAAGCTCTACTCCTTCCAGGATCCGGAACTCGCCCCGGCCTACGCCGCCGACCCCGGAACTCCCGTTGAAGACATCGCCGCGGCCATTCCCTCGAAGCCCTGGAAAGAACTCACCGCCGAATTCTTCCTCTAACCAGCCGCCGCAAGAGAAATCAGGAGAACGAACATGGCCACCGCAATCCTTTTTGACAGCACGAAATGTGTGGGATGCCGTAGCTGCGAAACCGCCTGCGCCGAAAAATGGGGCAACCCGTACAACGAGAAAATCGCCGCCGAAGAGAAGCTCTCGGCGCACAAGCTGACCTCGATTGTGACCAAAGGCGAGAAGTACGTCCGCCGCATGTGTATGCACTGCATCGAACCGGCCTGCGCTTCCGCCTGCCCCGTGGGCGCGCTGCAGAAGACCGCCGCCGGACCTGTCGTCTACGACGCCGACAAGTGCATGGGCTGCCGCTACTGCATGACCGCCTGCGCATTCGGCGCGCCGACCTATGAATGGAGTTCGCGCCTGCCCAAGATCCGCAAATGCAACATGTGCTCCGAACGCCAGGCCGTCGGCAAGCCCACCGCCTGCACCGAAGCCTGCCCCAATGAGGCGACCATGTTCGGCGATCGCGACGCCATGATCGCTCTCGCGAAGAAACGCATCGAAGAGAACCCCACCGGATACATCGCGAAGATTTACGGACTCAACGAAGCCGGCGGAACCTCGGTCCTCATGATCTCCGACACGCCGTTCGAAGAACTCGGACTCCCGGTGAAACTCCCCAAGGAAGCGCTGCCCGCCTTTACCTGGCGCGCGCTCGAAACCATCCCCGGCGTGGTCGCCACCGGCAGCGTCCTGCTCGGCGGCATCTCGTGGATCACACACCGCCGCGCCGAAGTCGCCAAAGCAGAAGGAACGAACCTCACGAAAGGACCAGTAAAATGACCGCGCCAATCCAAATCCGAAAAGGGGCATCGAGCCCGTTCACGTTCTGGAAACTGGTCTTCTACGCCCTGCTGGCGACCGGAGTGATCGTCACCTTCCAGCGTTTCTACTACGGCATCGGCGCCGTCACGAACCTCTCGGACCAGTTCCCCTGGGGCATCTGGATCGGCTTCGACGTCCTCTGCGGCGTCGGACTCGCAGCGGGCGGCTTCACGCTCGTGGCCGCGGTGCATATCTTCAACATCGAGAAGTACAAGCCCATCCTGCGGCCTGCCGTGCTCACCGCGTTCCTCGGCTACCTGCTGGTGATCTTCGCCCTGATGTTCGACCTCGGACGTCCCGACCGCATCTGGCATCCGCTCATCATGTGGAACCCGCGTTCGGTGATGTTCGAAGTCGGCTGGTGCGTGACCTTGTACACCACCGTCCTCTTCCTCGAGTTCTCGCCGATGGTTTGCGAACGCATGCGCTGGCGCACGCCGCTGCGCTGGTTCCGGATGATCTCGATCCCGCTCATGATCGGCGGCGTGATCCTCTCGACGCTACACCAGTCCTCGCTCGGCAGCCTGTTCCTGCTCGTACCGCATAAGCTCGACGCGCTCTGGTACACGCCCTACATGCCGCTGTTCTTCTTCACCTCGGCAATCGCAGTGGGCATGGCCATGACGATCTTCGAATCCTGGCATTCAAGCAAGGCATTCGGACGCAAACTCGAAGCGCCGCTTCTTGAAAGCCTCGCCAGCGTCCTCGCCGTCGTGCAGAGCACCTACCTCGCGATGCGCATCATGGACCTCACCAGCCGGCACGCCTGGGGACTCCTCACGCAGCCGCGTCCGGAAACCTATCTCTTCCTGCTCGAAATGTTCCTCATCGCGACTCCGATCCTGCTGCTGTTCCAAAGCAGGATCCGCAACAATCCGCGCGCGCTCTATTGGGCCGCCCTGATGGTGATCTTCGGATTCATCACCAACCGTCTCAACATCAGCGTCACCGGCATCGAACGCGCCTCGGGCACGACCTACATCCCCAAGTGGCAGGAAATCGCCGTCACACTCTTCATCATCGCCGTCGGGTTTGGACTCTTCCGCCTTGCGGCCCGTTATCTGCCAGTCTTTGAAGCAGAGCCGGGATCGCACACGGAGGAAAGCGGAAGGGTATATAGTCAAGGCAGCAGCAATGTGAATTGGAAGGCGGCGTAACTCCGGGTGAGTTCCGCCGTTCCGGTTCCCAATGAAACTGGCACTCAAACTCGCAATCGGGTTGATGGCCGCCGCCGCGCTGGTCTTCGCCGTATTTGCCTGGCAGTTGCGCTCCGCTCAGACGCGCGCCGCAGAGCAAATGGTGACCACCAGCGCGGAACGTCTTTGCGACATCATTCGCCGCGGCGCCCGCTTCCAGATGTTGCGCAACGACCGCGAAGCGCTCTACCGGATGATGCGCGACATCGGCAGCGAACCGGGCATCCGCCAGGTCCGCATCTTCAGCAAGACCGGTCAAATCAGCTTTTCCACCATCGAATCCGAAGTCAACCGCGTCGTCGATAAAAGCGCGGAAGCCTGCTACGTCTGCCACTCCCAGGCCGCGCCGCTCGAAAAGCTCAACCGCAAGGATCGCGCGCGGATCTTCACCAGCCCGCAAGGCGAGCGGATCCTCGGCGTCATCATGCCGGTCGAGAATCAGCCCGATTGCTGGACCGCCGCCTGCCACATCCATCCCGAAAAACAGAAGGTCCTCGGCGTAATCGATGCACAGCTATCGCTCGCGCTCGTCGACCAGCAAGTCGCCGATCAGCAATCGCTGCTCTTCCGCTTCACCGCGGGCGCCATCGCGATGCTCGGCCTCGCCACCATCGCCTTCATCTGGCTGATGGTTTATCGCCCGATGAACGACCTGGTCGGAGGCATCCGGCGGGTCGCCAAAGGAAACCTGACCAACGAGATTCCGGTGCGTTCGCGCAATGACGAGATCGGGGAACTGGCCACCGAGTTCAACCACATGACCTCCGAATTGCGCGACGCCCGGACCCAGATCACCGACTGGACCCACACGCTCGAACAGCGCGTCGATCGCAAAAGCCGCGAACTCGAGCGCGCCCATCATTCGCTTCTGCACAGCGAAAAACTCGCGTCCGTCGGAAAACTCGCCGCCACGGTCGCGCATGAGATCAACAACCCGCTGTTCGGAATCCTCACCAACGCACGACTGGCCCGCAAAGCGATTGACCAGAGCCCGCAACTCGATGAAACCGGCAAGTCCAAAATCGGCAACAAACTCGCCATCATCGAACGCGAAAGCAACCGCTGCGGCGAAATCGTCAAAAACCTGCTGATGTTCTCGCGCCAGGCGCCGCCCAAATTCGAACTCGTCCCATTGGACGCCGTCATCGAACGAACGCTCTCACTCGTGCGGCATTCGTATCAGTTGCAGAACATCCAACTCGACCTCTCGCTCGAACACCACGGCGCGCAGATCCACGGCGACGCCGGACAACTGCAACAGGTTCTTCTCGTCCTGCTCGTCAACGCGTCCGAGGCGCTGCAGGGCATCAACGGCGCGCAAGTCAGCCTCTCGACGCGCGTCGAAGATCAGAACGTCGTCATCTCGGTCAAAGACAACGGCCCGGGGATCCCCGAAGACGTGCGCGAACGGATCTTCGAACCTTTCTTCACCACCAAGCAGGAAGGTCCGCGAACCGGACTCGGACTCGCCATCGCCCTCGGCATTCTCGAACAGCACCAGGGCTCGATCCAGGTGCAATCGGAACCCGGCAAAGGCACGGAGTTCCTGCTGCGCCTGCCTTGTGCCTCTGCATCTGAAAACAAGGCCGCCGGCCCACCGGCCCTCACATCCTCCACCCCATGAACCCCTCTTCCCTTTCGTCTTCCCGCGGCTCGATCCTCATTGTCGACGACGAACCAGTCGTCCGCGAGTCGCTCGAACAATGGTTCGCCGATGAAGGCTACCGCGTCGAAACCGCATCCAGCGGGCGTGAAGCGCTGCTCGCTGCAGCCGCCCGCGGACCCTTCGACGTCGCGCTACTCGACATCAAAATGCCCGGCATGGACGGCATGGAACTGCAGGCGCGCCTGCACGACGCCGATCCCGAACTCCCCGTCATCGTCATGACCGGCTACGCATCCGTCGAAACCGCGGTGCAGGCGCTCAAGCAGGGCGCCTACGACTACATCACCAAGCCCGCGGATCCCGACATGCTGCTGCATGCCGTATCCAAAGCTATCGAACACAACCGCGCCCGCCGCGAACTCGCACAATTGCGCGAAAACGTACAGGACCTGCTGCCTGCGTCCAACGTCATCGGCGGCGCGTCGCCGGGCATGCGCAAGGTCCACGAGTTCGTGGAAATGGCAGCGCCTACCGACTCGACCGTCCTCATCACAGGCGAAAGCGGCACCGGCAAAGAGGTCGTCGCCCGCGCGATCCACCAGCGCTCGACCCGCCGTAATATGCCGATGGTCGTCATCCACTGCGGCGCCCTCACCGACACACTTCTCGAAAGCGAATTATTTGGACACGAACGCGGAGCCTTCACCGGCGCGCAATTTCGCAAAAAAGGGAAGTTCGAAGCAGCCGATGGCGGCACGGTGTTCCTCGACGAAATCGCGGACATCAGCCTGCGTATGCAGACCGACCTGCTGCGGGTCCTGCAGCAAAAGGAGATCACGCGCGTGGGCGGCAATCAGACCATCAAGGTCGACTTCCGCTGCATTGCCGCCACAAACAAGCGTCTCGAAGACCTCGTCGCCGCGGGAACCTTCCGCCCCGACCTCTACTATCGCCTGCACGTCCTCTGCGTGGACCTGCCGCCTCTGCGCGAACGCCGCGAAGACATCCCCGCGCTTTGCGAACACTTCATCCGGCGTCTCTGCGTCAACACCAGCCGCGCCGTGATCCCCGAGATCCGCCCCGCCGCCATGGATCTGCTCTCCACGCAGTACGACTGGCCCGGCAACGTCCGCGAACTCGAGAACGCAATCGAACGCGCGCTCGTCGTCACCCGCGGACCCGTGCTCGACGAGGCGTCGTTCTCATTCCTCGCTCGCAACAGGAACAACAACCACAACAACCATACGCCGGTGTTGCCCGAAGGCACAGGCGACACGCTCGAGGACATCGAACGCGCCCACATCGCGCGCATCTGGAGCCAGTCCAACGGCAACCACTCCAAGGCCGCGCGGACCCTCGGCATTGACCGTTCCACCCTCTATGCCAAGATGAAGCGTTACAACCTCCAGTGATCGAGATCGTAGCCATCGGCGAAGAGCACCTGCACCCTGGCGTGGAAGTACTCGACGCCCTGGCCGCCGGCATCGCGCGCGAACTGCGCATCTCCTGCCACGTGCGCGCCGCTGAAACGATCGACGCCTCGTTCGCCTACGATCCCGTCCGCAACCAGCATCACTCCACCGCGATCCTCCGCCACCTCGCCGCCGGCAACACAGCGAAAGGCCATCGCATCCTCGGAGTCGCCGCCGTGGACCTTTACGTCCCGATCTTCACCTTCGTCTTCGGCGAAGCCCAACTCGGAGGTCCCGCGGCCCTCATCTCGGACTTCCGCCTCCGCCAGGAGTTCTACGGCGAACCCGCGAATCCGTCCCTCGCCCGCGAACGTCTCTTAAAAGAGGCCTTGCACGAACTCGGACACACCTTCGGCCTGCGGCACTGCCACGACTGGACCTGCCCCATGTCGGCGACCACGGCCATCGAACGCCTCGACTGGAAATCCGCGCGCTATTGCGACGCCTGCTTTCGCGCACTCGCTGAGGCGGAGCCGTGATCGAATTCGAACTCCTGCACTACGGGTACCTGTTCGTCTTCCTCGGCTCCATCGCAGAAGGCGACGCGACACTCCTGGCCGCGGCGTTTCTCGCGCATCGAGGATACCTGCAAATCGCGTGGGTCCTCATCATTGCCTTCCTCGGAACGCTCATCGCCAGCCAGGTGTCGTTTGAATTCGGCCGCCGCAAAGGACGCCCGGCGCTCGCCGCCTACTCCAACGCGACGGCGCGCGTCGAGCGGATCTCGCAATGGATCTCACGCTTCGGCGGAGCCTTCGTCCTCGCCTCTCGATTCCTCTTCGGATTTCGTACTCTCGCGCCGGTGGTGTGCGGCGCGACGGGCATGGATCCACTCCGCTTCACCCTGTGGAACCTCGCCGGAGCCGCCATCTGGACCCTCGCCTTCGGAATCGCCGGATACAGTGGCGCGCATTTGCTCACACTGCTCATGACCGATATCCGACGGCACGAAAAGACCATCGCAATCGGGATCGCTGTCGCGGCCCTACTCATGATTGGACGCGCGACGCAAGGAAACGACTGGCTCGATTTCTGGCGTCTTCGCAGGCCGCGCTGACCCACCCCCATTGCAAGGATCCGAATATCCCCTGCCAACGGGAGAGGCGTTCGAATGTGGCCGCGCGTCCATTGAAGTGGATGCGCCGGAACACCGAAAACCTCCGGCAAATCGAGGATTTCCGAACAACAAGGAGGAACAACCCTATGAAGAACATCCTGGCTTCGATGCGCGCCAAACATGCTCTGGCCTGGACCCTGGCGTTGACGCTCGTCGCCGGGGCGGCCTTTGCCACCAGCCACGCCATCGCGACCCGGCGCTCGACTCTGGCCTTGAAACTCGCCGACCCCAATGAGCCGCCCTCGCGGAACTCGTTCGCGCCGGTCGTCAAGGCAGCCCAGCCCGCGCTCGTCAACATCTCCTCATCCAAAGTGACCAAGACTCCCGCAGGCATGTCGGGACGCGTCCCGATCGATCCGTTCTTCCGCGAATTCTTCGGTGACGACTTCGGCGGACGCTTCAACATCCCCAAGGAACGCCGCGAACAGAGCCTCGGCTCCGGCGTCATCATGACGCCCGACGGCTACATCCTCACCAACAACCATGTGATTGACGGCGCCACGGACATCCGCGTCACGCTCATGGACAAGCGCGAATTCAAAGCGCGCCTCATCGGCGGCGACGCGAAAACCGACATCGCGCTGTTGAAGGTCGATGCATCGAACCTCCCCGTCATCACGGTCGGCGACTCGTCGAAAGTACAGGTCGGTGACTTCGCGCTCGCACTCGGCAATCCCTTCGGCGTCGGCCAGACCGTCACCATGGGCATCGTCAGCGCCACCGGCCGCGGCGGACTCGGCATCGAGGACTACGAAGACTTCATCCAGACCGACGCGCCCATCAATCCCGGCAATTCCGGCGGCGCGCTGGTCAACGATCGCGGCCAGCTCATCGGCGTGAACACCGCCATCATTTCGGCCGGCAGCGGCGGCGGCAGCCACGGCGTTGGCTTCGCGATCCCGTCGAACCTCGCCCGTCAGGTGATGGACGACCTGCTCAACAACGGCAAGGTGACTCGCGCCTATCTCGGCATCGTTCCGCAGAACGTCACGCCCGCGATCTCCAAGGCGTTCGGAGCCAAGGCCAACAGTGGAGCCCTCGTCGGAGACGTGAGCCCGAATGGTCCGGCGGCGAAGGCCGGCGTGCAGAAAGGCGACATCATCCTCTCAGTGAACAACAAGCCGGTGGAAGACGCGAACCGCCTGCGCATGACGATCTCGACGATGAAGCCTGAAACGAAGGTGGACCTGCAGGTGCTCCGCGCCGGAAGTGAGACGCACATCCCCGTGACGCTCGGCGAACTCCCCGGCGAAAACCTGAAGGCCTCCAACGACGGCCGCAACGGATCGAAGAGCACGCTCAATGGACTCTCCGTCGAGAACCTTGATGCCGACGCCCGCGCCGAACTGCAGATCCCGCAATCGACCAAAGGCGTCGTGGTAACCGGCATCGATCCGGCGAGCCCGATGGCGTCCTCGGGACTCCAACCCGGCGACGTCATCCAGGAAGTCAACCGCAAGCCAGTACAGAGTGTCGATGAGTTCGAGAAAGCGGCCTCCGCGAAGGCAGCGGGCGACAGCACGCTCCTGCTGGTGAACCGCCACGGCACGACCCTGTACGTCGCGGTCTGATCGCCCAAACAGACTTCAGGCGCTGAGTCCTCAGCTTGACGCCTGAATAGAGGACCCTGGCGCGCCACCCCAGGCGCCAGGGTCCGCCCCATTTTCTACGTTTCGCTACCGGCGACCGCCGGGGCCTTTCGGCCTTCAACTGCCGCAGTCGCCGCCGCGGCGAATCGCGAAGTAGACGAATGCCGCAACAAGACTGAGGATTGCGAACTGGACCATCGGTCATCAGGATACTACTTGCAGCGGAGGCTCGCACCCTGATCTCATGAATGGCATGACTCTCCGCGGTCCGCTCGCTGTAACCCTGCTGTCGGCGCTCAGCATCCTTGCCCAGAATCCTCAAGCCGTCGTCGAACGCGAGCTGGACCGGATCTCGCAGGTCTCCGGCGGCATCGTGGGAGCCACGGCCATCCACATCGAGTCCGGACGCCGCGTGACCCTCCGCAACACGGCGACTTTCCCGATGGCCAGCACTGTGAAGGTCCCGCTCGCCGTCCAACTCCTCACCAAAGTCGACAACGGTGAACTCCGGCTCGATCAGATGGTCGAAATCCAGGAAGCGGACCTCCACCCGGGCTCCGGCACGCTCACCGACCTCTTCAACAAAGGCGGACTCGCTCTCTCCATCCGCAATCTCATGGAACTGATGCTCCTCATCAGCGACAACTCCGCCACCGACGTGCTCCTTCGCATCGCAGGAGGCGGCGACGCCGTCACCGCGCGCATGAAGACGCTCGGCGTCAACAGCATTCAAGTCTCGCGCCCCACGCTCGGCCTGATCTCCGACGCCATCGGCGTGCCCGGCGCTCAAGGACCCCACACCATCGACGGATACACAGCCCGCTACAAAGCAGTCACGCCTGAAGAGCGCGCCGCCGCCCGTGCCCGCTTCGAAGCCGATCCGCGCGACACCTCGACACCCGACGGCATGGCCGCGCTCCTCGTCAAACTCTACAAAGGCGAACTCCTCAAGCCCGCCAGCACCGCGCTGCTGCTCGACATCATGGACCGCTGCCGCACCGGCAACGCGCGCCTCAAGGGCCTGCTCCCGGCCGACACCAAGGTCGCCCACAAAACCGGATCCATTCTCGGAACCGCCAACGATGTCGGCATCCTCACGCTGCCCGACAACGCCGGACACGTCGCCATCGCCGTCTTCGTCAAGGATTCGGCGAAGTCCGAAACCGACAAGGACCGCGGCATCGCCGAGATCGCGCGCTCCGTCTACGACTACTTCCTCTTCAC
>CAZVKC010000069.1:34503-38618 GCA_964627455.1 uncultured Solibacteraceae bacterium
CCAGGCAAACTCTCGCCCCCCGGCGACGGCTGGACCATCGAGAACGGCGCCATCCACGCCCTGCCGCATCCCCGCATCCGCGAAGACATCATCAGCAACGCGAAGTTCAAGGACTTCGAACTCGTCTGGCAGTGGAAGATCGAAAAAGGCTCCAATTCCGGCCTGAAATACCGTATCCAGGACACCTTCTTCCTCGATAAAGAGAAGTTCAAGAAGGGCGTCAGCTTCGAAGAAGGCGTCGGCTACGAACTCGAACACAAGCTCTCTTCCCGTTCGAACCCCAGCAAATCCGGCGGCGAAGAGTATGTGGTCGCCTTCGAATACCAGATGATCGACGACGATGTCCATCGCGACGCCCAGCGCGGACCTCTGTATCAAACCGGCGCCATCTACAGCATGATCCCCGCCGCGAAAAAAGCCGCCAAACCCGTCGGCGAGTGGAACACCTCCAAAGTCGTCCTCCGCGGCGACCACGTCGAACACTGGCTCAACGGCGAGAAAATCGTCGACGCCATGCTCACCGCCGATCCCATCAAGGCCGCATCCGCCAAGCGCTGGCAGAAATACGCGCCGTCGCTCTACAAACTGCTGGTCGAGCAACCCAACAAAGAGTGCCCCATCGGACTCCAGCATCACAACGACTCCGTGTGGTTCCGCAGCATCAGGATTCGCAAGCTCTGATATCCTGGAATTTACCCCCCACGCAGTTACTCAGAGTGATCCATTGAAAGTCGGATTTGTAAGTCTCGGTTGTCCCAAGAACCTCGTCGACACGGAAGTCATGATGGGCCAGTTGGCCGCCAACGGCCACGAACTCACCCCTTCCCCCGACGAGGCGGAAGTCATTGTCGTCAATACGTGCAGTTTCATCGACCCTGCCAAGCAGGAATCGATCGACACGATCATCGAAATGGGCCGGTATAAAGAAACCGGCAACGCGAAGAAACTGATCGTCGCCGGCTGCATGGTCGAGCGCTACCGCGCCCAGATCCAGGATCAGTTGCCGGAAGTCGACGCCCTCATCGGCACCAATGAACTCGACCGCATCGTCGGCCTCGTCAACGGCGCGAAGCAGCAGGACGTCAGCATCGCCGATCCGTACCTCTATCACGACATGACGCCGCGCGTCTTCACCACGCCGCGGCACTTCGCCTACATCAAAATCTCCGAAGGTTGCGACCATCCCTGCACCTTCTGCGTCATCCCGCAGTACCGCGGCAAGATGCGCAGCCGCCGCTTCGAGTCCGTCATCGCTGAAGCCGAACGCATGTTCGCCCAGGGCGTCCGCGAGATCAATCTGATCGGCCAGGACACCACCGCCTACGGTGAGGACCTCGACATCCGCGACGGCCTCGCCACGCTGATGGCAGGCCTCGCACAGATCGAAACGCCGATCCAGAAGTGGGTGCGTTTCCTCTACTGCTATCCCAACCGCATCACGCCGCGCCTGCTCGAAACAATCGCCGAACACAAGGATCTCGTCAAGTACATCGACATGCCGCTGCAGCATGCGAGCGGCAACGTCCTCAAGCGCATGAAGCGCGGCTCCAACGGCGACTTCTTCCTGAAAATCCTCGAAAAGATCCGCAAAACGATCCCCGGCGTGACCATCCGCACGAGCATGATCGTCGGCTTCCCCGGCGAGACCGAGCAGGACTTCGAGCAACTGTGCCAGTTCGTCGAAGCCGCGCAATTCGACCGCCTGGGAGTCTTCTCGTATTCGGATGAAGACACCAGTAAAAGCTATCTGCTCGACGGCAAGGTCGACGCGCGCACCATCTACAATCGCAAGCGCCGCCTGATGTCGATCCAGCGTAAGATCTCGAAGAAGCGCAACAAACTGCTGATCGGCCAGGAACTGCCTGTGCTGGTCGAAGGTCCATCGCCGGATACCGAACTGTTATGGCAAGGCCGCCTGCCGTCGCAGGCCCCCGAGATTGACGGCGTCGTATACATCAACGATTTTGGACCCGCCGCGCCGAAGGCCGGCGAAATCCGGCGCATCCGCATCACCGAAGCGCACGACTACGACCTCGTCGGCGAACTCGTGGACGGCAGCGAAAAAGGCTTCCGCCCGCCCAAAGCCAACTCGTCGCTGATCCAGATTCACCCGCTCCAACCGCGCGAACAAACCGCGCCCCTCAGCCGCTAATGTCCACGGCGCTCCAGGAACCAACTTCTCTATCCCCGACAGACCACAAAACTGCAGGGCTGGAATGGTGGTGCGCGGGACTTCAGTCCCGCCGACACACACATTCTCAAACCATCCCCCACCACCACCTACCGGAATCCCGAACCAATTCGCACAACCCTGGTGGGGCGGGCTTCAGCCCGCGCGGGACTTCAGTCCCGCCGACACACATTCTCAAAGCGTCAATCCAGCTACCCAAGGAAACCCACTATGTCGATGAAGTGCCCCATCTGCGCTAAACCCGTCGCAATGAAGGACCCCTTCATGCCCTTCTGCAGCGAGCGCTGCAAGTTGATCGACCTCGGCAACTGGGCCAGCGGCAAGTACGTCATCTCCACCCCCATGACCCGCGAGGACCTCCTCGAAACCGTCCACGACGCCGCGGAAGAAGCATGAAAACCCGCATCGCGGAACTCCTCGCCACCTGGTTCGGACTCGGCTACGCCCCCGTCGCCCCCGGCACGTTCGGATCCCTCGGCGCCCTCATCCCCGCCGCAGCCGCCGCCCATTACCTCCACTGGCCCGCGTGGGTCTTCGGCGCCATCGCCGTCGGCATCATGCCCCTCGCCATCTGGGCGTCGAACGTCACCGCACTCGCCAAAGACCGCAAGGACCCCGGCCTCGTCGTCATCGACGAAGTCGTCGGCCAGTGGATCACCATCGCCGGCATGCCGGCCTGCACCTGGACCGGCTGGATCCTCGCCTTCATCCTCTTCCGCATCTTCGACATCATCAAACCCTGGCCAGCCCGACAACTGGAGTCGCTCTCGGGAGGAACCGGCATCGTCATGGACGACGTGATGGCCGGCGTCTACGGCGCTCTTGTCTTGCATGGGCTGGGATGGTTCAATCTCATATAGGAACAATTACAGAGAGAAATAATGGCAGCAGCATCGCGTAAAGATCCGCCGGCGCCGTCGCCGATCACCCCGCGCATCCTGGGAATCGAGCCGCCCGCGTGCATCCCCGGCGGAGAGTTCAAGGTCCGCGGATCCTCGTTCACCGTCCGCGCCGAACGTCCCGCCGTCAGCATCGGCGAAACACCCGCGCACCTCGTGGTGGGGTCGGATTCCTACGTCGTCGTGCGGGTCCCCGAAGGGACCACGGTTGGCGAACTCGTCATCGACAACCACGAGAAAGCCAGTGAACCCTACGTCTGCGACATCGGCGTACAGATCGCCGACAGCATCCACCCCGTCGCGAATCCGGCCGTCGATCAACTCGGCAACATCTACACGACCCTCAGTGGTTCGCGCGGCCAGAAGACGCCCGTCGCCGTCTACAAGCTCGACCTCAACTACACACTGAAGCCGCTGGTGTCGGACCTCATGAACGCCACCGGACTCGCGGTCGATCGTGACGGCATCCTGTATGTCTCGAGCCGCTACGACGGCATCGTCTATCAGGTCACCCAGAACGGCAACATGTCGGTCTTCGTCGAAGGCATGGGAGTCGCCACCGGCATCGCGTTCGACGGCGAAGGCAACCTCTACGTCGGCGACCGTTCCGGCACGATCTTCAAGGTCTCACCGGACCGCCAGATCTTCGTCTTCGCGACGATGGAGCAATCGATCGCGGCCTACCACCTCGCCTTCGGACCCGACGGATACCTGTACGTGACCGGCCCGACGACTTCGAGCTTCGACAGCGTCCACCGCATCTCGCCCGCGGGCGAAGTCGAGATCTTCTACCGTGGACTCGGCCGACCCCAGGGCTTGGCCTTCGACGCCGACGGCCGTCTCTACGTCGCCGCCTCCTTCGGAGGCAACCGCGGCATCGTCCGCATCGACGAAGGCCGCAAAGCCGAACTCTTCGTCTCCGGACCCAACATCGTGGGACTCGCCTTCTCGCCCTCCCGCGCGATGATCGTGGCCACCCACAACGCCCTCTATCGCCTCGACGTCCACCTCGGCCCCCTGCGCCT
>CAZVKC010000070.1:0-6829 GCA_964627455.1 uncultured Solibacteraceae bacterium
GGCAGGCGCAGTTCCGGCTTGTCGATGCCGTATTGATTGATCGCCTGCGCGTAGGTCATGCGCGGGAACGGCGTTTCGATGTGGTAGCCGGCTTCGGCGAAGGCGGCTTTCACCAGTGCTTCGACGGCTTCGAAGACGCGGTCCTGCTGCGGGAACGACATCTCGAGGTCGATCTGCGTGAATTCGGGCTGGCGGTCGGCGCGGAGGTCCTCGTCGCGGAAGCAGCGCACGAGTTGAAAATACTTCTCGAAGCCGCTCACCATGAGGATCTGCTTGAAGATCTGAGGCGACTGCGGCAGCGCGTAGAACATGCCGGGCTGCAGGCGGCTGGGCACGAGGAAGTCGCGCGAACCTTCGGGCGTCGACTTCGTCATGAACGGCGTTTCGATTTCGAGGAAGCCTTCGTCGTACAGCGCCTTGCGAACCGCGAGCGAGATCTTCGAACGCAGGATGATGTTGCGCTGCATGCGCGGGCGGCGCAGGTCGACGTAGCGATACTTGAGGCGCACCTCTTCCTTCACGTCCACCGCGTCTTCCATCGGGAACGGCGGCGTGCGGGCTTCATTGAGGATCCACAGGTTTTCGCAGACCACTTCGATTTCGCCGGTGGGGATCGTCGGGTTGATCGTATCCTTCGAGCGATTGTCGACCACGCCTTCGACGGCCACCACGTATTCGAGGCCGAGCAGTTCGGCCTTCTTGTGGATCTCGGCGTCGGCGTCCATGCGGAAGACCACCTGCGTCACGCCTTCGCGGTCGCGCAGGTGAATGAAGATCACGCCACCGAGATCGCGGCGGCGGTGGATCCAGCCCATCAGCAGAACGCGCTTGCCGGTGTCGGACAGGCGCAGCGATCCGCAGTCATGAGTGCGGCGGAGTTCGCCTAGAAAATCGAGAGGTACTGTCTGCATGTGTGTCGTTACGAACTAACTATTCAAAACCTGTCTACTTCTGTTGTTCGGCGCGGTATTGTTCGGCGAGTTCCACGTAATGCTTGCAGTTCAACTTGAACCGCTCGCGTTCGTCTTCGGTGATCTCGCGCCGGACCTTGCCCGGAACGCCCATGACCATCGAATACGGAGGAATCTGCATGCCCTCGGGAATGAGGGCGCTCGCCGCAATGACCGAACCCTTGCCGATCTTCGCGCCGTTGAGCACGATGGCGCCGATGCCGATGAGCGTGTCGTCTTCGATCGTGCAGCCGTGCAGCATCGCCATGTGGCCGACCGTGACGCGGTCGCCGATGATCAGCGGGAATCCTTCGTCGCAGTGCAGCACGGAATTATCCTGCACGTTCGACTCGTCGCCGATCGTGATGGAAGAGACGTCGCCTCGCGCCGACACGTTGGGCCAGATGCTGGAGCGTTCGCCGATCGTGATGTCTCCAATCACCTGTGCGCTGGGATCGATGTAAGCGGATGCGGCGACCTTTGGGACTTTTCCGCAAAAGGGCCGGATCATGGGGTTTTTCCTATGCTACCAGAGACGGCGGTTGCGAAACGCGCGGGGCGTTTGAAGCATCGCTACAATCAAGGTAAGTATTTCCATGATTTCGTCCTGCTGGTTCGTCATGTCCCTGTTGTTCGCGGCCGATGACAAGCTCAACTTCGAAGAGCGGGTCGAGATCTCGCGCGGCCTGACGGCCGAATACGCGACGGCGAAGGTGATTCTGCCGAGGTCCAAGAAGGCGCTGCGGTTCAACGCCGACGGCAAGTGGGACAAGGCGGAATGGGCCGATGCCGGCAAGGCGCTGGGTCCCGCGGCGCGCGTCGGCGACCTGGTGCAGATCACCAAGGTCGATATCGACGACGACAAGATCGTGCTGCAGATCAACGGCGGATTGAAGACCGGCAAGAAATGGTACGAGCGCGTGGAGGTCGGCATGGGCGGCAGCGGCCGTACGACTCCGATCAACACGGGGCAGAACACAAACGCGCCGGGCGGCACAACGATCGCGCTGCATTTCGAGAAGAATGTTCCGCCGATGAAGGCTGCGGAGATCAAGAAGCTGCTGCTGCCGATTCTGGACTTCGAGAAGCGCACGGCGACTGAGGCGTACGTCGACACGCTGCCTCCGGAAATCAAGCAGGCCGTGCAGGCGAAGAAAGCCATCGAGGGCATGGATCGCGACCAGGTGCTGCTGGCGATTGGTCCGCCGCGGCGCAAGACGCGCGAAACCAAGGATGGCGAGGAGTACGAAGATTGGATTTACGGCGAGCCGCCGGGTAAGATGACATTCGTAACTTTCCACGGCGCCAAGGTTTCCAAAGTGAAGGACGTATACGCCGGGCTGGGCGGATCGACTGTGCCCACCACACTGCCGCCCGACTAAAGTGTTATCGTTACAGAATTGGTCTCAAGCATGCGTTTCGTTTCAGGTATTCTTGCCGGCAGCACTGTACTGGCAGTGTTGACGACCGGCGGTTGCAGTTCCGCGCCTCCCCAGGGAGTTGCGGCAATGGTCAACAGTAAGCCGATCACGTTCACCGAGGTGGACCGCCAGTATCAGACGCTTTTCGGCGCCGCCCCCAAGACGGGCGACGATCAGGCGATGCTGCAAAAGCTCGAGGTTTTGCGCGGACTGATCGACAACGAAATCATGCTGCAGCGGGCCGAAAAACTGAACCTGCTGGCGACCGACGCCGACGTCGATGCGAAGTTCAACGAGTTGAAGGCGCCGTATACACAGGAAGAATTGACGCGGCAGTTGAAGGAACGCAACCTGACGCAGGAAGAGTTGAAGGCGCAGTTGCGGCGCGATTTGAGCGTGCAGCGTTTGTTCAACCGCGAGATCACTTCGAAGATTTCGATTTCTGACAAAGAGATTGCCGATTTCTACAACGCCAACAAGGGCATGTTCAACCTGGCTGAGCCGCAGATCCACATGGCGCAGATCCTAGTGACGCCGCAGGCGGATCCGAACGTGCGCAACCTCAAAGGCGACAAGGCGCAGAACGCGGAACAGGCGCGCAAGAAGATGGAACTGATCAAGCGCCGCCTCGACAACAACGAGGATTTCGCGATGGTCGCGCAGAATTATTCTGAAGACACGAACTCGGCGCAGCAGGGCGGCGATCTCGGTTTCATTCCGGAATCCGCGCTGGAGAAGACTTCGCCCGAACTGCGTAAGATGCTGCTCACCACGCCTCCGGGCAAGTTGACGTCGGTGATCGCGACGCCGGAAGGCTACCGCATCTTCAAGGTCATCTCTCGCGAACCCGCCGGGCAGCGCGAGTTGAATGATCCCAAGGTGCAACAGAACATCCGCGAGACGCTGCTCACCCGCAAGGATCAGTTGCTCAAGAACGCCTACTATGAAGTGGCGCGCAACGAAGCGAAAGTGGTCAACTACCTCGCGCTGAGCATTGCCCCGAACACCACCAAGAAGTAAGATTACCGATTCAGTTCCACGTCGAACGGATCTTTCGCCCGTGTATTATAAACGGACTGGACGCGAATGCCCCTTTCGACGCTGTTACAAAACTACGAACTCGGTGAAGCCTTCGATGAAATGCTGGCTCCGGACGGGAGCGTCCGGCCACATTACGCTGCGCTTGCGGAACACCTGATGAGCCTGCCGCCGGAGGAAATGCGGCGGCGCAAACAGGCTTCGGATCTCTCGTTTCTTCACCAGGGCATTACCTTCACCGTGTACGGGCGCGATGAGGGAATCGAAAAGATCTTCCCGCACGACCTCGTGCCTCGCATCGTGACGCGCGCCGAGTGGGAGCAGCTCGAGCGCGGACTGGCACAGCGCATCGTGGCGCTCAACCTCTTTCTGCGCGACATCTATCACGAAGGCCTGATCCTCAAGGATAAGGTCGTGCCGCGGGAAATGATCTACACCTGCAAGCATTTCCGCCGGCAGATGATGGGGCTGAACATCCGCCGCGACGTGTACATCACGGTGGTCGGCACGGATCTCATCCGCGCGACAGACGGCCGTTATCTCGTTCTCGAAGACAATCTGCGCGTGCCGTCCGGCGCCTCGTACATGCTGACGTCGCGCCAGGTGATGAAACGGATCTTTCCCGACTTGTTTCAAACATGCGGCGTGCTGCCTGTCGAAAATTATCCGCAGGCGCTGTTGTCGACGCTGCGAGCGCTGGCGCCTGAGGGCAGGCCGGATCCGACGATCGTGCTGCTGACGCCGGGCGTTTACAACTCGGCGTACTTTGAACATACGTACCTCGCACGCCAGATGGGCATCGAACTGGTGGAAGGGCGGGATCTCGTGGTCCACGAGAATCTCGTGTACATGCGGACCACCGAAGGTTTGCGGCGCGTGGACGTGATTTACCGGCGCATCGACGACGATTTCGTGGATCCGCTGGCGTTTCGCGCGGATTCGGCGCTGGGCGTGACGGGATTGTTCAACGCCTATCGCGACGGCAACGTGACACTCGCCAACGCGCTGGGCAACGGCGTCGCGGACGACAAAGCCGTGTACGCGTATGTGCCGCGCATCATCAAGTACTACCTGAACGAAGATCCGATTCTCGACAACGTCGAGACGTATATTTGCGGCGAGGATGATAGCCGGCAGTATGTGATCGAGAACCTGGACAAGCTGGTGGTGAAGGCCGTCGGCGAGTCGGGCGGCTACGGAATGTTGATCGGCCCGCATTCGACGAAAGAGATGCGGGACGAGTTCAAACGCAAGATTCTCGAGGATCCGCGCAATTACATCGCGCAGCCGACGATTCAGCTTTCGCAGGCGCCCTGCTACATCGACGGACAAGTCGAGCCTCGGCACATCGACCTGCGCCCGTACGTGCTCTACGACGGCGCGCGCGTCACCATTGCGCCCGGCGGATTGACGCGAGTGGCGCTGCGCAAGGGTTCTCTGGTGGTGAATTCGTCGCAGGGCGGCGGCAGTAAAGATACGTGGGTGTTGAACGACTGATATGCTCTCACGCGTTGCAGACTCCTTATACTGGATGGCCCGCTACCTGGAGCGCGCCGAGCACACCGCACGCATCATCGGCGTGCAGTTGAACCTGATTCTCGATCAGACGCCGGTGTCGGCGGAAGATCGCTGGAAGCGGATTCTGGAGAGCCTGGGAGATCCGGAAGCGCCGGGTCCCGCGAAGGATCCCGCGTCGCTGACGCGCGCGCTGCTGTACGATCCAACGTTTTCGGCATCGATCGTTTCGTCGATGAACAATGCGCGCGAGAACTGCCGGCAGGTTCGCAACCAGATCAGTTCCGAAATGTGGGAGCAGTTGAACCGGCTGTATCACCTGGTGCGGCGTCATGCGGCGGACCGGCGGCAGTCGATCCCCCTCGAATTCCTGCTGTCGGTGGATGAAGGCATCCATCTCTTTCACGGCATCACCGATTCGACGATGAGCCACAACGAAGCGTGGCAGTTCATTCAGATCGGCCGGTATCTGGAGCGGGCGACCAACACGTCGATTCTGCTCGACGTGCATTTCTCGCATCCCTCGGAGCACCTGGAATGGATCGCGCTGCTGCGCAGTTGCACGGCGTTCGAAGCGTACTGCCGTGCGCGGACGGCCGACGTGCGGCCCGATTGGGCGGCGGAGTTCCTGCTACTCGACGACTCGTTCCCGCATTCGGTTCGGTTTTCTGTGGATCAGGTGCGAACCGCGCTCGCGACGCTGCAAGGCCCCGGCGGATTGAGCGACCGGACCGAGCGGCTGGTGGGACGGCTGCAGGCGTCGCTACGGTACATCCAGATCGATGAGGTGCTGGCCAGCGGCGTCCATCGCAAGCTCAAAGAGATTCAGGATCAGTGCGATCAGATCCACCTGGCGATTCAGGACACCTACATCGACTATTCGATCGAAGAGGCTTTGGGTGCGTAAATGTACTACTCGATCCAGCACGAGACGAAGTTCCGGTATTCGAACCCCATCAGCGAGACAACGATGGAAGTGCGACTGCATCCCCGCACGGAGTGGACCCAGCACTGCCTGTCGTTCCATCTCGATGTGTCGCCGCGGGCGCGCGTGTTTCAGTATTACGACCACCTCGGCAACATCGTGCATCACTTCAATGTTCCGGCGCGGCACGAGGATCTGCGAATCACCGCAACGTCGCTGGTCGAAGTGCAGCCGTTCTCGACCTGGCCGGAGCAGGTAAGTCCGGACGTGTGGAACGAGATCGACGAGGCGGTGGCGCGCGACGACTATTGGGAAATGTTGATGCCAAGCCACTATGCGAAGCCGAGTCCGCTGCTGGTGGAACTGGCGGCGAAGCTGCATGTGGTGCGCCGTGATGATCCGATGACGGTGCTGCGGCAGATCAAGATGGGCATCTTCGAGAACTTCGTTTACGAGCCGAGTTCGACGCGTGTGGATTCCCCGATTGATGATGCGCTGCGGGCGGGCAAGGGCGTATGCCAGGACTTTGCGCACATCATGATCACGCTGGTGCGGATGCTGCGGATCCCGTGCCGGTATGTGTCCGGGTATGTGTCGCCGCGCGATGTTTCGGAAGAGCGGGCGCTGGCGGCGGAGGCCTCGCACGCCTGGGTGGAGGCGCTGATTCCGAGCCTCGGCTGGGTGGGTTTCGACCCGACCAACAAGCGGCTGGTGGAGGATCACCATATTCGTTGTGCGGTGGGACGGGATTATCTCGATGTTCCGCCGACGAAGGGTCTGTATCGCGGACTGGCGTCGGAGCAGATGAGCGTGCATGTGACGGTTCGCCCGGTGGATGAGCCGGCGAAGCCGGAGGCGCCGTTCAAGTTCCCGACGCGGGAAGATTGGGGCCCGCCGACGCAGCCTCCGGCAGCACGGGCGGGGTCCAACGGCGTGGTGGTGCAGGGCACGGATTCCATCCGGCAACAACAGCAACAGCA
>CAZVKC010000070.1:6929-17698 GCA_964627455.1 uncultured Solibacteraceae bacterium
GCTAGGCTTCGGCGCGGCCGACGAGGATGATTGCCAGCGGGAGCTTGCCGATGGTTCGCTGCAGGACCCAGTCGTGCTCGCCTTCCTTGGCCAAGCCCGGCTGCGGCTGGTCGGCCTTCCAAACGCTGAGGCTCATCGGGTGGTTGGTCCCGGAGGCTTGCGCGGCCCAGGACATGAGGGTCTTGAAGTCCGGAGTTGCGGCCGGATCTTTGTCAGTCGCGACAGAACCCAGGATCAGGAAGTCGCGCTGCGGAGCGATGCCCTGGTGATCGCCGGTGATCGGGAACTGGCTGTATCGCAGCGTGTACACGCCTGCCTTGATCTCCTGCCCGCGGCGGTCGGAGGTCACCTGCGGATACGAGATGACACCGATGAACGCCCCATGCGGAAGCTCCGGCAGTGTGATGTTCTGCTCGGTGGACTTCGCGTCCGGCGGCTGCGCCGCGCGCAGCCAGATTTCACAATAGACTTTGCCGGCCGGGTCGAGGATCCGGACTCCCTGCGGATCGAGGACGGCTTTCAAGGCAGCCGCGGATTCCGGCAGGGGACCGGCGGGTTCCGCTTTGTATGCTCCATCACCCGCCCAAGCCACGGCGGTCGCCAACGCGAGGGTTAAGAATACGGTGGACATGGTTGCAGATTCTCACCTGCAACTCGTGGACCAACTATCCTTCGGCGCGGCCGACCAGGATAATCGAAAGGGGCAGTTTGCCGATGCTCCGCGTGAGAACCCAGTCGTGCTCGCCTTCCTTGGCGAAGCCGGGCTGCGGCGGATCGGCCTTCCAGAGGCTCAGAATGTTCGGATGCGTGATGCCCGAAGCCTGGCGGGCCGCTTCCATCAGACTCTTGAAGTCGGGCGTCGCGTTGGGATCCTTGTCGGTGGCGATCGACCCCAGAACCAGGAAGTCACGCTGGGGCGCTACGCCCTGATGATCACCCGTGATGGGGAAATTGCTATAGCGCAGGGTGTAGACACCCGCTTTGATGACCTGGCCGCGGCGATCGTTCGCGGGGCTGGGAAACGAGATGACTCCGATCAGGGCGCCGTGTGGAAGTTCGGGCAGCGTGATGTTCTGCTCGCTGGACTTCGCATCGGCCGGAACAGCAGCCCGCAGCCACAATTCGCAGTACACCTTGCCCGACGCATCGACGATTTTCACACCCTCCGGATTGAGTGCGCTTTTGAGCGCCGCGGCCGCTTCAGGGAGCGGTCCGGCGGTCTCCGCCTTGTAGTTTCCTTCCGCGAACGCGACCGAGAGGGCCAGTGTCGTATACAACAGAGCAGTCTTCATGATTCCCTAAAACTATGATGATCCCAGGCGGGCCTCAGTTACGGAAATAGTTGAGGGCAAAAACCGCCTCCGTTCGACCCCGTATTTCACCCGCGGGCGCCAGAATCCGCATTTCGATTCATTCATCTCGCCCCAGGGGTACTACATCCAGTACATTACGATAGATAGTAACGAAGGCGGATCCACCGCCTCTTGTGTAAGAAATCCTACAACCGAACAATCGGAAGCGTTGAAATGGCACATAAACCAATCAAGTATGTAGAGAAGGCGATCGCGATCGCCGCAAATGGCGCGTGGCATGTTTTCGACCGGCTGAACCAGATCAGCCCGAACCCCTCGTTCACCCCCAAGTGGTCCGACAAGCCGCTGCTGAAGAGCTGGGAGAAGGTGAAGCCCACGCTCGGCTGGCCGCGCGAAACGGATTCTCTGTGTCCGAAGTGTGTCCCTGAGATCCGCCAGCAGATTCTCGACGGGAAGCTGCCCGTGGAAATCCTCCGCAATTCGAAGGTCGGCGAAGTCAAGGCGCAGATCGTCGAAAAAGACGGCAAGATCATGATGGTGAAGGAATGCGCGATTCACGGCAAGTTCGAAGACGTGATGTCGATCGACCCGGCATTCTTCCGCCACCTCGAAGAGTCGTTCCCCGGCCGCGACATCCGCGCTCATAACGACGAAAAGCTGCACAACCACGGTTCCTCGACCATCACGCACGGCCGCGGCTCGGTCCTCACGATCGACCTCACCAACCGCTGCAATATGATGTGCGATCCGTGCTTCATGGACGCCAACCAGGTCGGTTTCGTGCACGAACTCACCTGGAACGACATCAAGACGCTGCTCGACAACGCGATGCAGATCAAGCCGCGCCGCCAGATGTCGGTACAGTTCTCGGGCGGCGAGCCGACGATGTCGCCGTTCTTCCTCGACGCGGTCCGTTACGCCCGCAAGGTCGGCTACCAGTCGGTGCAGGCCGCGACCAACGGTATCGAGTTCGCGAAGTCGAAGGAATTCGCCCGGGAAGCCGCTGAAGCCGGTCTCCGCTACGCTTACCTGCAGTTCGACGGCATCGGAAACGAAGCCAACTCGCACCGCGCGGTCGGCAACCTGTTCGACGTCAAGCTGCAGGCGATCGAAAACCTGCACTCGGCCGGCGTGGACATCGTTCCCGTTATCACGATCATCAACGGCGTGAACAACGAGCAGGTCGGCGCGGTCGTCCGCTTCGCCCTCGACAACCCGAAGAAGATCCCGTTCCTCTCGTTCCAGCCGGTTTCGTTCACCGGACGCGACGAAGCGATCACCGACGAGCGCCGCAAGGCCCAGCGTTACACCCTCAGCCACCTCGCGCATGACGTGAAGAACCAGGTCGGCATCGGCGAACCGGCGAAGGACTGGTATCCGATCTCGACGATGGGCACCTTCTCGGACTTCGCGGATCTCGTCCACGGACCGAACGCGGACTGGGGCCAGATCAACTGCGGCTGCCACCCGAACTGCGGTATCGGCATGGTGGTGATGTGCGATAAGGAAACCAAGGAAGCGGTTCCGCTCACCCAGTTCCTGAACACCGACCGCCTGATCAAGGACGTCGCCCGCCTGAATGACGCGGCTCGCAGCCCGCGCATGTCGGCTTTCGGCATCAGCCTCGCGCTGCTCCGCAACTACGATCCGTTCCACTCGCCGACCCACTTCCGCCTGTCCGACCTGATCGCGAAGTTCGACAAGTTCGCGGGCATGTCGAAGAAGGCCCAGAAGGGCGCGTACGGCAAGGTGACTGCCGACCGTACGATGAAGGACATCGAGATCCGCCGCCGTGACCGCTGGAACTTCCTGTTCATCGCGGGCATGTGGTTCCAGGATCTGTTCAACTACGACTTCCGCCGCACCGAGCAGTGCATCATCCCGTACGCCACGCAGGAAGGTGAAATCAGCTTCTGCGCGTATAACACGGGCGTGGGCTGGCGAAACATCGTCGAGAAGATGCACATGACGGCAACGCTCACCAAGTGGTACGACGAGCATGGCCGCCACGAAATCGTTGCCGGCGGTAAGAACGTGAAGGCTGTGACCGAACGTTCGAACTACGTCGTGCTGCGCGAAGAAGACGTGAACAAGAAGCGCCAGACCAACCTCGACGAAGCGGGCATCGCCAAGACCGCCCGTGAAGAGAAGATCCGCGCGCGTGACGAAAAGCTGCGCCAGCAGCAGGAGAATGAGCGCATGGCGAAGTTGTACCGCCAGGTTGTGCTCAAGGAGCAGGAAACCGGCCTCGTGCAGATCGGCGTTGCGCCGGCTGCCTCGAGTGGTCCGCTGGTCATGCCCGAGACTCCTGCCGCGCCGAAGAAGTCGGAAGAAGAAGTCGGATCTTTCGGCGACTAACGGCTGCGAACCGTTCTTACACAGAAATACAACGCTTCACCTTCACCGCCCGGGGCATCCACCTCGGGCGGTTTTTTTTGGGGGCCTTATTTGCGTCCGGCGAGGTCGAACACGGCGAAGACCGGGAAGTGATCGGACGGGTAGCGGCCGTTCTGTTGAACAGTGACCGTCTCGGCAACCAGCGGCGTCACGCCGGCGCCTTTTGAAAAGATCCAGTCGATGCGGCGGCCGTCAGGCGTGCCCTTGAACCCGTGAAACGTGTTCTCGGGTCCGAAACGGTAGGGGGCTTTGAGCCAGGCGTCCGCCAGTCCGCTTTCCTCGACCTTGGCATGCACCGGGCTGTCCGCAGGCGAGTTGAAGTCGCCCGTCAGGATGACCGGGATGGACGATGGCAGCTTCGCGATGCGCGCGGCAATGAGTTCGGCGCTCTTCATGCGGGCTTCGTGATCGTCACGGCGGTGCGCGAAGTGCGTATTGAAGAGGTAGAAACGCTGGCGGGTGGCGCGGGATTCAAAGAGTCCCCAGGTGACCATGCGCGGCAGGGACATGTTCCACGCGATGCTGCCTTTCACTTCCGGGGTTTCGGAAAGCCAGAAGTTGCCGGATTCAACGAGTTTCAACTTCGACGGTTTGTAGAACACGCCCATGTGTTCGTCTTCCTGATTGCCGCGGCGGCTGACGCCGAACCACTGGTATTCCGGCGCTTTCGATACCAGGTACTCGCCTTGCAGGTGGAAGAGTTCCTGGGTGCCGATGATGTCGGCATCGACGGCGCGCACGGAGGCGACAAAGAGGTCTTTGCGCTTGTCCCAGAGGTCCGGACCATCGTCTTTCGACGGATAGCGCACGTTGTAGGTCATCACGCGGAGGAGTTCCGCGGAAGCGAAGGAGGACAGCAGCAGGGCCGTCAGCAGGATTCGGGTCAACATGGGGATGCACCTCCATCATGTCAGGGACTGGATGGCCGCAGCCGGTGTCAAACCCCGTATGTGGCAGCGCCGGTTGGGCCTGGCAGTTGGGGCGCTCGTGATCTGCGTCATCTTGGCGAAGGTCCTGGTGTATTCGCGTTCGGGGGACCACTGGATCCTGCGCGCTCCGCGATTTGAGCCACTGCTTTACAGCGAGAAGGAATGGTCCTGTGAGTTCCCCGACTTGAGTGCGCGATCTGATGTCGTCGTGCTGGTGGAGAGCGATCACGATCAGTTCGAGCACTTCCAGAACATACGCTTCGTATTTCAGGCGCCTTGGGAACGCCCGGAGGTGACGGCGCGGCTCGTCGAAACCGTGCAGGTGCGAGCGACGCTGCAGTCCACGAGCGGCCCCGGCTGGACGGGGAAGACCATTTCTTACGCCCACCACATCTCCATCCTGGGCCTGTCCGGATGTTCTCTGCGCGAGGGGTGCTGCGACGCGGGCAGCACGTCCTGTTTCTGCATGAGGATCCGCCTGTGGGGAGCGGCCGATTCCGGCTGAGTCGGGATCTGGAGGCGGCTACGCTTTTTGTCACCGACATTCTGGAACAGACACTGGTTCCGGAAGGTCGAGGCACGCGAGCAGGATCCTCTCAGTCTTTCGGGACGCGGCGTTGCTGCAGGGGAGTATGGAAGCGAGCGGCGCTGCAGGTCAATGGGCAGCATTGATTCGATCCTGGCGGCTCGAAACCGAGTACGAGCCGGAATGGAAACGGATCACGCACTCGCGAACCATCGATGCCGGCCGGCTCAAGGACTTTTGCGCGGCTGGTGTGAGTACCTTCTGGTGGACAGCGGGCGGCTGCGACGAAAGCGGGCTTCGGGAAAACATCCGGCCGAGTGAGGCGCTGCGGTCACGCAATCATCCGCGATTGTTTGCCGGGGATCCTGAGTGGCGCCGCGAACTGGCCGAACGCTATAGCGCCGAACTGGCTGGCCGGATCCTGGCGAGAATTCGCGCAAGCCGTTGATCCATTAGCAAGTTCCTGGCGCCCTCCGGACTTGGTACTGGGACTATGGACCCGATTTCCTCAAACGATACTGGTCCTCTCGCGGTAGGCCATCCGTCAGCGAAATCAGTACCAGAATCATGTTGGCTCCATACGGACGGAAACATAATCTTTATCTAGCGGGCCACCCCAGTAGCGAGCCCGGCGAAATTCAGAGAGAGACCCAAACCAATGCCCGACTTCACACAAGGACTCATCCTCACCGCTGATCCGGTTATCGCCACCGAGATTCGGGAGTTCGCAGCAACCGCGCATCCTCGCCTTCTATTCCGCTCGATCCAGGAACTGTCCGACGAAGCGGAACTGGACTCGCTGGTGCGTATCTACTCTCCGTCTATTCTGTTCCTCGACATGGATGACGTCGATCTGGCACAGTATGTCTGCGGCGTAGTCCGGGAACGGATTCCGCATGCTCAAATTATTGGTTTTGCCCGCGACCTGTCCAAGGAAGCTTTGCTCGCCGCGGTTCGCTTCGGGTTGCGCGATGTTTTGCAGTGCCCCCTTTCGGCTTCGTCGGTAATCGCGGCAGTTCAGCGAGCGATGGAGAAATTGGACGCGAGCGGAGTCGCCACCGGCGCCCGGCGCAGCCAGATTTTTTGTTTCCTTCCGGCCAAAGCCGGATCCGGTGCGTCCACGGTCGCGATTCACGCGGCTGCGGCATTGTCTCAAGTGGACGGCGCCGGACGGAAAGCCGCGCTTCTCGACCTCGATTTTGAGTGTGGAGTCGTGGACTTCCTTTTGAACGAGCCCTGCGATAACGGCGTCAAGCAGATGCTCGAGTATTCCAGCCGTATCGACGAATCACTGTGGCAGCGCGCTGTCCAGAAGGTTGGGAATCTGGATGTGGTGCGCACCGGCTCTCATGGCCGGCCCGTTAGCGCCTCTGAGGCTCAGATGCGGGGCGTTTTGGCCCATGCCCGGGCCAATTATGATTTCGTCTGCCTGGATCTGCCCGAGCAGTTGAACGAGGCGAGCCTCGCTGCGCTCGAGTACTGTGATGAGGTTTTGCTGGTGTGCACCCCCGACCTGGTGTCCGCTCACCTGACGCGCCGGCGGCTTTCACTGCTGCGGGAGTGCGGATACAACAAGCAGGTACGAGTCATTCTCAACCGCCACCACTCGAAGTCGCACTTGTCGAAGTCAGACATGGAAGAACTGCTGAACGCGGAAATCTTCGCCGTTGTAGACAACGACTATCCTGGAATCCAGAGCGCCGTGTTGAAAGGGCGCCTGGTCGAATCCAGTTCCCCGATGGGCAAGCAATTCGTACATCTCGCCACTCGGTTGGCGGGCATCGATACGACCAAGAAACGAAATGGCCTTGGACAGGACGGCATCTGGCAGAACCTGAAGCGGCTGATCGGCTTGGCGGGTTCCGGCACGAAAGAACAAACCGCCAAGACTGCAAGGCGGCCTCTCTTGCTGCCCCCGGCGTCAACGCCGACCACCGACGGCGCCAGTTCCGCAATGTCAGGCTCGTCCATCCCGGTTCTCGACCTGTCCCGCACATCTCTCTGACTCGCTGGTCCCGGGCAGGCGCACGAATACCGTTGCACCGGCCCGGGCATTTTCACGCCGGCGTGTCCTCAGAGTTTCCGGCAGCCTGGTTAGAACTCGAGGCGCAGTGCGAGTTGCATCGTCCGATTCGCTTTGGCGCGGCTGATCGTTCCACCACTTAGAATGTCCACGCGATTCTCCGGCAGATTGAAGTTCGGATGGTTCGGCAGATTGAACGTCTCGAGCCGGAACTGTGCGGCCGTTCGTTCGGCCAGCGCGAAGCGGCGGGACACCGACGCGTTCAGATTGAACGTGCCGGGACCATCGAGAATATTGCGTCCGGAGCTTCCGAATCGGAACGATCCCGCCGGAACGACCGGGAACGCGGTGCGATCAAACCACTGTTCGACGCTGGGACTCGCAAGGGTTCCTTTGGCGATGCGATCGGGCCGGCTGGCTTCGCCGTTGAGATAGTTGAAATTCGCAATTCTCGGCGTGAACGGAGGTCCGGTGTAGATGGTGCTGGTTCCCGCAAACTGCCAGTTGCGGACCATGAGATTGCGGCCAAGCGCCGGCGACCAGATGAAGCTTGCGGCGAAGGCGTGGCCGATGTCGAAGTCCGAACGGCCGCGCTCCCCTTTGAGGTTCAGTGAATCCTGCGCATTCGAGAAATTGTACTGGATGGTTCCACCGGTGTTCGAACTCTCATCGATCGACTTCGAATAGGTGTAGGACGCGCGAACGAATAGCTGCTTGTTGAACTGGCGGCGCACAGTGACCGCGGCGGAATTGTAGCTGGAGTTCGACCCGTCGCTGATGATGTTGATCGACGAGAAGGCCGGGAAGGGTCGCGGAAATGCGCCGGTTTGCGCGCGAACATCGAGGTCCCGTATCTGCTGATTGGCGTCGTAACGGCGCTGCAGGTGCGTGCCTTTGGATCCCGCATAGGCGACTTCGATGACGGAATTGCGCGCGAACTCATGTTCGATGGTGAAGTTCCAGCTTTGCAGGTACTGATCCTGCGAAGAGGGTTCCGAACCAAAGGTGCTGGTGAGGCCCGACACGCTGCGGCGCGCGACCGGGAAGGGATCCGAGAGCGTCAGCGCGAGCGGGTTCGTGCTGACAGCGCTGTAGGTTTCGGTAATCGAGAATGGATAGGTGTCGCTGTATTCGTCCATGCGATAGAGCGAACTCGATCCGTAGAAGATGCCGTAACCACCGCGAATCGCAAGGCGGTTCCAACCGCGGGGACGCCACGCGAAGCCGAAGCGCGGCGCGAGGTTCGTGTAATCGGTTTTGCGAATGGAGGGCGGAAGTCCAACATCCGAGGCCATGGTGATGTACTGCGTGAGGTTCGTGGCTTTGATGCGCTGGTCGAAGTCCGGGACGTTGCCTCGGCCGGCGATCACGATCTTGCCGAGCGACGGCACGAACATCGACCAGGCGCCGAACTTCTCCTTCGGCGGCTTCATCACGTCATAGCGAACCCCGATGTTCAGCGTCAGCGTCTGCGTGACCTTGAAGTCGTCCTGCAGGAAGCCAGCGTAGTTCGACACCAGATGGTACGGACCCGATGCATCGAGTTGGCGGCGCGAGGTCTGCGCCCAGCCGAGCATCATGTCGGCCAGCGGTTCGCCAGTGAAGCGGCCGAGGAAGGTCAGGCGTCCGCGCGTGTCGCCGAAGCTGCGCGAGAAGTATTGCATGCGCAGGAAGTCCGCGCCTGCTTTGAGATTGTGGCGGCCTTTGATCCAGGTGAGCGAACCCGAGTACTGATAGTTATTGAACGACCAGATTTTCGGCACGTCGTAGGCGGGTCCGAGAATGATGTAGCCAGTGGCTTCGAGTTGCGGAAGTCCTCGGGCGACGGGGTTGTTGGTGCCACCGATGAAACCTGTTGCCGCGCCCCAATCCTGATCGGGACTCAGCGGCCACACCTGATTGTTGGTCTTGCGCGAGAAGTTGGCATTGACCTCCACGAACATCGTCGGCGTAATGGTGCGCAGGTAGCGGGCGTAGGAAAGCAGGTCGAAGGTGTTGTTCGAGAGTCCGAAGAGCGGGATCGGCGAGCGTCCGCTGACGATGGGATCGAAGGTTTCATTGGGACGCCAGAAGGTGCTGAACGTCAAGCGATCGCGCGGCGTCAACAGGTGATCGACCTTGATGCCGATGTTGTTGTAGCTGGTCGTGCCGTTGCCCTGCGCGATGAAGTTGTTGGCGCCGCCCCCGGCCAGATTGGGAGCGGGAAAGTATTTGGCAAGGTTCTGCGCGACGGGATTCAGCCGATCCGCGGGGATGACGTTGCCGGGGAAGGGACGGCGGGAGTTGATGTAATCGATGACGGTGAGCGGGCGTCCGAACGCGTCAGTTGCTTTCGAGAAATCGCCGGTGAGCATTTCGGGCCGCGGCGCGATGCCTCGCTGCGTTTTGCCGTCGGCGAGGCGAAGCGATTCCCATGTGACGAGGAAGAACGTGCGATCGCGGCCGTTGTAGATCTTCGGCAGCAGCACCGGACCAGAGAGTGTCGCGCCGAACTGATTGCGGCGGAGTTTCGACTTGTTGACGTCGAAGTATCCGGTTGCGTCGAACGCATCGTTACGAAGGAATTCGTAGAGAGATCCGCGCAGGCGGTTCGTGCCGCTCTTCGTGACCGCGGTCAACACGCCGCCGGCGTAGCGCCCGTATTCGGCTGAGAATCCCGAAGTGATCATCTTGAATTCCTGCACGCCCTCGAGCGGAGGATTGATGACCGCGCCCGTGTTGCGGCGCTGCGTGTTGTTCATGCCGTCGAGCAGGAAGCCTGTATTGTCGGCGCGTCCACCGTTGACGGCGTAGGATCCATCGCCACCGTCGCCTTTGGGGATCACGCCGCCGGTGAGCAATGCGAGGTCCGAGAAGTTGCGGCCTTCGAGCGGAATCTGCGAGATCTCTTCGGCGGTGATGGTCTGGCCGCGGGATCCGTTGTCTGCGTTGATGACAGGAGGCGCATCCGTGACGGTCACGCTTTCCGCGGCGGAACCGGCTTCGAGCTTGATGTCGAGGCGCATCGCCTGATCGACATCGAGCGTGAATGCAGTCTGGCGATAGGTGCGAAAACCTTCGAATTTCGCTTCAAGCGAATAACGGCCGGGCGCGAGAAACGGCACGGTGTAGTTGCCCGTGTCGTTCGAGATGGTTTCCTGCGCGATGTTCGTATCGAGATTGCGGACGCTGATTTTCACGCCGGGCACTACGGCGCCGGTCGCATCCTGAATGAGTCCGTTAATGCGCGCTGACGGCGCTTGAGCGAACAAAACGACGATAGAAAGAGCTGTCCAAGCGATGACTGCCCGATGCATAAAGGCACACCCCCCAAAAGAGTTGAGTCTATCAATTGGGGCGATAGGCTTCGTTGCGTTCGGTCGGCAGAGGCGCTTTGATGTCGGCGATCCATCGCAGGAGATCGTCGAGCAGTTCATCGCGCTTGCGTGGATTCGTATTGGCAAGGTCGTTGTGTTCGCCCGGGTCGTCATGCAGGTTGTAGAGTTCGACGGCGCGGTTGGTTGCGAGTTGCGCGCGGCCGCCGTCTAACTGCCACTCTTCGTGCATGAGGTGGAGCTTCCAGTCGCCTTTGCGGATCACGG
>CAZVKC010000070.1:17798-38409 GCA_964627455.1 uncultured Solibacteraceae bacterium
AACTGCCACTCTTCGTGCATGAGGTGGAGCTTCCAGTCGCCTTTGCGGATCACGGATGTTGGGCGCGTGCGGAAGACCGGATCGCGACCGCGAATCACCTTGGTGTCGAGATAGCCTGGAAAGTGCCAGAAGAGTGACGGACGGCGCGTCGACTTTGCTTTGCCCTTGATGAGAGGCACGAGGCTTTCGCCGTCGAGGATCGTTCCGGCGGGTGGCTTCGCCCCGGCGACATCGACGAAGGTCGGATAGAAGTCGATGTTCATGACCGGCGCGTCGCAAGTGGTCCCGGGTTTGACGACGCCGGGCCAGCGGACAATCATGGGTTCACGAATGCCGCCTTCGTAGTAGCAGCCTTTGTTACCTCTGAGTGGTTCCTGGGAGCTTTGCTGCGTGCCGCCGTTGTCGGAGGTGAAGAGGACGAGCGTGTTGTCTGCGAGTCCCAGGCGATCGAGGCGGGCGAGCAGTTGACCGATGCCGTCATCGAGATCGTAGAGACAGGCTGCGTAAAGCGCGGCGCCGTGTTGCGCGCCTTTCGATTTCGCCTTGAACTTCGCGAGTGTAGCGGGTTTCGCTTCGAGAGCGGTGTGGATGGCGTGATGCGCGAGGTAGACGAAGAACGGACGGTCTTTATTCTTTTCGATGAAGTCGCCGGCGGCGCGCGTCATCGTGTAGAGACCTTTGGGATCCTCAGGCTCATCGCGCTTCTGATTGGGATTGGGACGCGGGTTGTAGCTGACGTCGAAGCCTTGCGCTTTCGGCTCGCTGCCGCCTTTGTCGCCGAGATGCCACTTGCCGAAATGCGCGGTCGTATATCCGGCATCGCGCAGCGCTTCGGCCATGGTGACCTTCTGTGGCGCAAGTTCCTGCGTGTTGGGGATCGGAACCATGCGCATCAACTCGCGAGGTCCACGAAGAGTGCTGTCGACGGCGTAGATGCCGTGGCGCGGCGTGTACTGGCCCGACATCAGGCACGCGCGGCTCGGCGCGCAATTGGCTCCGGCGGCGTAGGCGTGACGAAACACCATGCCTTGCGTGGCGAGTTTATCGATGTTCGGGGTTTCGTAGAAGTCGCTGCCCTGATAGCCGACGTCGCGCCAGCCGAGGTCATCCGCGAGGATGAAGAGGATGTTCGGAGGCCGCCGTTGTTGCTTTAGGGGAGCAGCAGCGGCGGCCTTTGAGAAGCCTGCAGTGGTTGCGATGGAAGCCAGCAGCGAACGCCGGGTCATTCCATCAAATATCGCAGATTTGGACACCCTGCTTGAGAGACGCGATGACGTTGGGACGCGCCGGAATGAACTCCTGGCCGACGAAGCCCTTGTATCCGGTCTCGACGATCGCCTTCATGATCGCCGGATAATAAAGTTCCTGCGACTCGTCGATCTCGTGGCGTCCCGGCACGCCGCCCGTGTGGTAGTGGGCGATGTACTGGTAGTTCTTCTTGATGGTCGCGATGACATCGCCTTCCATGATTTGCATGTGGTAGATGTCGTAGAGCAATTTGAGATTGTCGCTGCCGACCTTCTTGCAGAGTTCGACGCCCCAGGCCGTGTGGTCGCACTGATAGTCCGGGTGGTTGACCTTGGAATTCAGCAACTCCATCACCAGCGTGATCTTGTGCTTTTCCGCGGTTTTCATCAGGCGCTGCAGGCCCTTCGCGCAGTTTTCGATTCCGACGTCGTCAGGCAGCCCCGCACGGTTGCCGGAGAAGCAGATGACGTTCTTCAAGCCCGCTGCAGCGGCCTTCGGGATGTAGTCCTCATAGGCAGCGACCAGCTTGTCGTGATGTTCCACGCGATTGAAGGACTTCGGGATGCCGCCGAGTCCATCGACCACGGGATTCGACGCCATCGCACAGGTCATGCCGTATTTCTGCAGAGTCGGCCAGTCGTTGGGGCCCAGCAGTTCGATGGAACTGAGGCCAAACTTCTTGCCTTCCTTGCATAGTTCCTCGAGCGGCGTCTTGGCGTAACACCATTTGCAGACGGAGTGATTCACATGGCCTCCGCCTTTCTTCTTCGCCGCATCGATGCGGGTTGCGAGAGCCGCTGCCGTAGCGGCCGCTGTCGAGAGTACGCCTCTGCGCGTCGTCATGCTGTCTCCTTCGAACGTTCCACGTGCTTCTGGAACACGCGGTCAAGACCTTCGATCGCGCGGTCCACTTCTGCCTCACTCAGTGTATACGGGGGCAGGAAGCGCAGCACCGTGTCATGAGTGCAATTGAAGAGCAGGCCTTCTTCGATGCCGTCGAGGACCATCTGCTTGCCGGGGACGCTCATTTCGACGCCGATCATCAAACCAACGCCACGAACTTCCTGAATGAAGTCGTACTTGCGGGCGAGTTCCGTGAGGCGCATCCGGAAGTAGCTGCCGGTGGAAGCGATGGACGGCAGCAGTTCATCGAGGATGTCGAAGAACTCGAGCGCCACGCGAGTCACCAGCGGACCTCCGCCATAGGTGGTGCCGTGCATGCCGGCCCCAATCGAGGCCGCCGCCCGGTCGTTGGCGAGGATCGCGCCCATCGGCAGGCCGCAGGAGATCGGCTTGGCGAGCACGACCACGTCCGGCATGATCTTCGGATCGAATAGCTGATACGCGAAATACGTTCCCGGACGGCCGACGCCGCACTGGATCTCATCGAAGATCAGCAGTGCATTGAACTTGTCGGCGAGTTCGCGCGCCTTGCGCAGCATGCGTTCGCAGACGGGCTTGATGCCGGCTTCGCCCTGGATGATCTCGATGATGATGCCTGCGGTCTTCTCGCTGAAAGCCGCTTCAAGCGCTGCGTCATCGCGGCGCGGCACGAACTTCACGCCGGGGAGCAGCGGTTCAAAATCCTGCCGGTATTTCGGCTGGCCGGTGACGGAGAGTGCGCCCATCGAGCGTCCGTGGAAGGAGTCGTCGAGCGCGATCAGTTCGAACTTGTCGGGAGAGATTTTCCTGCCGTGCGCGCGCGCCATCTTGAGCGCGCCTTCGACAGCTTCCGTTCCGGAATTGCAGTAGAACGCACGCTGCAGGCCGGAGGCTTCGCAGAGCCGCTTGGCGAGGCGTCCCTGATACTCGTGATAGTAGAGGTTCGACGTGTGGAGCAGGAGGGCGGCCTGCTTCTGGATGACTTTGGTGATGCGCGGATGGGCGTATCCGAGTGAGTTCACGCCAATGCCGGAGATCAGGTCGAGATAACGTTTACCGGCTTTGTCGTAGAGGTAGCAGCCCTTGCCACGATCGATCACGAGCGGATAACGGCCATAGTTTTGCAGCAGGTACTGCTTCTCCAGGCTCATGACTTCGTCGGGGGAAAGGATCGGATCAGATTGCAACTCGGCAGACAACGCGGTATCCATACGTTTTATGATCGCAGACAATTCGAAAACATCGCATCTCCTCTTTGCTGTCGCGCTGCTCGGCACTGGGCTCAGCGGCTTCGCGCAACACGGAAATCATACGGCGGCGCCGGCGGCTGCGAAGCAGAAACCGGTGGTCCTCCAAACTGGTCTGGGGAAAATACAACATTTGATACAAACGACCAGTCCAGTTGCGCAGCAGTTTTTCAACCAGGGACTGATGCTGATTTACGGATTCAATCACGACGAGGCGATCCGGTCGTTCGAAAAGGCTGCGACGCTGGACCCAGCGGCGGCGATGCCGCACTGGGGGATCGCACTCGCGTTGGGACCCAACATCAATCTCGATGTGGATCCTAAGAAGGAAAAGGCTGCATTCGACGCCGTGCAAAAAGCGCTGCGGTTGTCGGCAAAGTCCCCTGAGAACGAGAAGGCGTACATTGCGGCGCTGGTGAAACGATACTCGGATGATCCGAAGGCGGATCTGAAGAAACTGGCCCGCGACTACGCGGATGCGATGCGGGAGTTGTCGCGGGCATATCCCGACGACATGGACGCGGCGACGCTGTTCGCGGAGAGCCTGATGGATCTAAATCCCTGGCGGCTGTGGACCAAGGACGGCAAACCCGCGGAGGGAACCGAGGAGATCGTGGCAACGCTCGAGCGCGTCATGCGCCGGGATCCGGATCACATCGGAGCCAATCACTACTACATCCACGCGATCGAGGCGTCGAAACATCCGGAGCGCGCGCTTCCCGCGGCGGACCGGCTTGGGAAACTGGCGCCGAACGCCGGGCACCTGACGCACATGCCGGGACACATCTACCTGCAACTCGGCGACTACGAAAAGACTGCGGTCAGCAATGAGGCTGCCGCGCAAGCGGACCGGCAGTTCATCGCGGCCAGCGGGGCGACAGGTATCTATCCGCTGATGTACTACACGCACAACCTGCACTTCATCGCGGTGGCGCGCGCGGCGCAGGGGCGTTATCTGGATGCGAAGCGTGCGGCCGTGATGATGCGCGAGAACGTGCAGCCGGCAGTGAAAGAGATGCCGATGATCGAGCCCTACACGCTCATCGACTGGCTCGTCATGCTGCAGTTCCACAAGTGGGATGAGTTCCTGACGCAGGCCAAGCCGGCGGATGAGAAGTCACAGCGATATCTCGTTTGGCAATACGGCCGGGCGTTGTCGCTGGCGGGCAAAGGGAAATCGCCGGAGGCTGAAGAGCATCGCAATGTGTACGCGAAGATCGTGTCGGAGATCCCTGCAGACGCGCCATACGGGACGACCAATATGGCGCGTGAGGCGATGACGGTAGGCGTACACGTCGCGGACGCGGCGATTGCGGAGTCGCGCAACGATCTTGACGCAGCAGTCGCGCACTGGCGCAAGGCGGTCGAGGCTGAGGACGCTTTGGCCTATGATGAGCCGCCAGCCTGGTATTACCCCGTGCGGCAGTCGCTCGGCGGCGCTCTGCTCAAGGCGAAGAAGTACGCGGAGGCGGAGGTTGTGTTTCGCCAAGCGCTCGATGCGCATCCTCGCGACGGGCGACTGCTGTTCGGACTGCTCGAAGCGTTGAACGGGCAGAATAAGAAGACCGCGGCGGCACAGGTGAAAGCGCAATACGACGAAGCATGGAAGTCCGCCGATACAAAGCTGAAGGTCAGCGACCTGTAAACGCTATACTGCGACGAGGAGTTTTTCATACATCATGCTGAAGTTTGCTCTGATCTTCCTGGTTGCGATGAATGGCCTGTTTGCTGCGGATATCGAGTCGCGCGTCAAGCACGGTTACGCCGACAACAACGGCGTCAAGATCCATTACGCGACGGTGGGCAGCGGTCCACTGGTGATCATGATCCACGGGTTCCCCGATTACTGGTATTCGTGGCGGCATCAGATGGAAGGGCTCGCGGACCGCTTTCAGGTGGTCGCCATCGACCAGCGCGGGTACAACCTCAGCGATAAGCCGAAGGGCGACGAAAACTACGACATGAAGTTCATGGTGAGCGACGTGATCGCGGTCATCAAGTCGTTCGGCAAGGACAAGGCGATCATCGTCGGCCACGATTGGGGCGGGATGGTCTCGTGGCAACTGGCGCTGAATGCGCCGCAGTTCGTCGAGAAGCTCATCATCTTGAACCTTCCGCATCCACGGGGACTGGGGCGCGAGTTGGCGAATAATCCGCAGCAACAGAAGAACAGCCAATATGCGCGGAACTTCCAGAAGGAGGGATCGGAGAACAATTTGAAAGCCGAGCAACTCGCGTTCTGGGTGAAGGATCCGGCGGCTCGTGAGAAGTACGTGGAAGCGTTCCGGAAGTCCGACTTCGCGGCGATGATGGCGTACTACAAGCGCAACTATCCGCGTGAACCGTATCAGGCGCCGAACGGCGAAGTGACGAAGGTCCCGATGCCGGTGCTGATGTTCCACGGATTGAAGGATACAGCCTTACTTTCGGACGCGCTCAACAATACCTGGGATTGGATCGGCAACGATCTTACGTTAGTCACGATTCCCGAGGCCTCGCACTTCGTGCAGCAGGACGCCGCCGAGAAGGTGACCCGGATGATGCGGGCGTGGTTGACGCAGTAATCCACACCTCGGTACTCTGTTGTCGATGCGCGCCTGCCTGGGATTTCTGCTTTTGGCATCCCCCGCTTTCACGCAACCCGTCGAACAGATCATCGAGCGTCTGGCCACCGAGTGGATGACCGCGGTGGGCAATAAAGACGACGCTTCGCTCAACCGCATCATGGCGGATGAGTTCATCGCGCACCTGCCCGAAACTGGACGCGCAATCAATCGTTCGGAATGGCTTCGCCAGGCGCGGTTGATGGAAAACGCCGAGTGCGATTACAAGTCCACGCAAGTTCGGAATTACGGCGAGTATGCGATTGCGTCGGGCCGGCTGGTCTGCAGAGGCGACATCAAAGGCATCGGGCTCGAGGATGACTCGATTGTCACCGACACCTGGGTGCGGCGCGACAATCAGTGGAAGGTTTCGCTTCGAGTCGCATCGACCACGCCGCGGTTCACGGGCATTTGGAGGCCGCTCGCCATCGGTGCGGGTTTACCTTCCCTGCTGTGGCTGATCGTCACTGTTCGAAATCGCCTGAGGCAAAGCAGCAGCCTGATTTCGTCTGCGAATCGCCCCTATTACTGAGACTGTCTTTCGATGGCGCTGACAAGTCCGTCGAGAGTGTGCGGATTCGCCTCTGCATCCACTGTGAAGCCGTGCTTGCGCGCGGTTTCGGATGTGGCGGGTCCGATGGAGGCGACGCGTACGCCTTGAAGCGCATCGCGATGGATGACGGCAAGCAGGTTCTTCACCGTTGACGAACTGGTGAATGCGATCCACTGCGGCTTCGGATCCGCGCCGAAGACTCTCGCTGCATTGGCGGGCGCGTCTTCGGGAACGGCGTTGCGATAGACCTCGACGATTTCCACCGTGGCGCCGCGGCTTCTGAGGGCTTCGGGCACGAGGTCGCGCGCGACGGCCGCACGCGGCAGAAAGATCCGCTTTCCTTCCAGAGATTCCGTTTCAAAGGCCGCGGCGACGCTTTCGGCGACGTACTCTTTGGGCACGAGCGTGACCGTCCACCCGGCGGCTTCCGCGACTTCCCTAGTCTTGGGGCCGATACAACAAACGCGGGCGGGGATGTTTGAAACACCCTGCGGCATGCGTGTCGCGAGGAACCGGACGGCGTTCGCGCTGGTGAAGAGGATCCAGTCGTAGTCGCGAATGCGTGCGACCGCGTCATCGACAGGAGTCCAGTCGAGAGGTTCACGAAGTTCGATTAGCGGAAGCTCGATGACCGCGGCCCCGGCATCCTGCAGTTTGACCGCGAGATCCGACGCCTGTTCGCGGGCGCGCGTGATGACGACGGAAACGCCGCGCAGACTCATGACGCCTGCTGGAGGAGTTCTGTCGCGCCCTGGGCCATGAGTTGCTCGGCCAAGGCCTTGCCGATGGACGCGGCGTCGGACGCTTGTCCCGAGAGATTGCCGCGGACGACTTTCGAACCGTCAGGCGCGGCGACGATGCCTCGCAGATGCACTGTGTCGCCATCGACAGTGGCGTTGGCGCCGATCGGCACCTGGCAGCCTCCACCCAGTGCGCCCAGCAGAGCGCGTTCGGCGGTGACTGCGACGCGCGTGTCGCGATGTTCGAGCGACGCGGCGACCTGGATGCGATCGGTGCGGGTTTCGATGGCGAGCGCGCCTTGTCCAACGGCAGGACACATGAGGGCGGGATCGATGTACTGCGCGATGCGATCGGCCCAGCCGAGACGGCGGAGTCCTGCAGCGGCCAGCATGATCGCCTGATACTGGCCTTCGTCGAGTTTGCGCAAGCGGGTGTCGACATTGCCGCGCACGGATTCAACCTTGAGGTCCGGACGAAGAGCGCGCAACTGGGCGGTGCGGCGAAGCGAACTGGTGCCGACCAGGGCGCCGTGCGGAAGGGCGTCGAGCGTGGATCCGATGATCGCGTCGCGGACGTCTTCGCGTTCCGGAATGGCCGCGAGCGTGAGGCCCTCCGGCAACTCAGTTGGCATGTCCTTGAGACTGTGCACCGCGAGATCGATGGAGCCGTCGAGCAGCGCGTCTTCGATTTCCTTGGTAAACAAGCCCTTCGAACCCACCTTCGCGAGCGGGACATCAAGGATCTTGTCACCGGTAGTCTTGATGATTTCGATGCGGCTTTCGATGCCGCCGGCCTGCAGGCGGGACTGCACCCAGCGAGCCTGCCACAGCGCAAGTTGCGATCCGCGGGAACCAATGACGAGCATTACTGGTGACCTCCGAGCCGGAAGACGCGGCGGATTGCGTTCAAAACGTGACCGCCGCCGGGATGCTCGGCGTCTTTGCGAAGTTCCACGATGTGGGCGTGCGCGACCTTGTTCATGATTCCTTTGGTGAGTGCTTCGAGGGCTTCTTCCTGCTGCTGCGTGAGCGATCCGAACTTGCCGCGCATGCGTTCGACTTCGGCGAGGCGAATGTGTTCGAGATGTTCCTGCAAACCGGCGATGGTCGGACCAACCTCGCGCAGCCTGAGACTGGAGAGGGTCCGCTGGACCTCTTCCGCCACGATCTCTTCAGCCTGCTCGGCTTCGTGCTTGCGCGCCGTGACGTTGCTCGCGACGACACGCTGCAGGTCGTCGATGTCGTAGAGGAAGACGTTGTCGAGTTTATTGACAGCCGGGTCGATATTGCGCGGCACCGCGATATCGATGAGGAACATCGGGCGGTTGCGGCGCGCGCCGATCGCCTTCTTGATTTCGGCCGGCCGCAGGATGTAGTCGGGCGCGCCGGACGACGTGATGATGATGTCGACTTCCGGCAGCGAGTTGGCGAAGGTCGCGTATTCAATGACGCGTCCTTCGAAAATCGCGGCCATCTCTTCGGCGCGTGAACGCGTGCGATTGGTGACGAGGATGTCGGTCGCGCCACTACGCCGCAGATGGCGCGCGGCGAGTTCGGACATTTTGCCTGCGCCGATGAGCAGGACCTTGCGGCCCTTCAGGGATCCGAAAATTTCACGCGCGAGTTCGACGGCTGCGTAGCTGACTGAGACCGCGGACTGGCCGATTTCGGTCTCGGTACGGACGCGCTTGGCAACGCCGAAGGCGCGCGAGAGCACGGTTTCCAGCGGACCACAGAGAGATCCGGTTTCTTTGGCAACCTGATACGCGACCTTCAACTGACCCAGGATCTGTGGCTCGCCTACGACCATCGAATCGAGACTCGCTGCAACGCGGAACAGATGGCGCAACGCATCGACGCCGTTATGGCGGTACAGGTATTGCTCGACCCACGTGGGATCCATGCCGCGCGACCCTGCCAGGAATTGCGCCACGGCGGAATCGTCGTCCGCCATCACCGCGACTTCAACGCGATTGCAGGTGGACAGGATCATCGCCTCGTCCACGCCAGGGCTTGCGCACAGCCTCTTGAGTGCTTCGGGGAGTTCGCTTTCCGGAAAGGCGAGTTTCTCTCGCACCTCAACGGGAGCGGTCCGGTGGTTCACGCCTATTATCGAAAGCTTCATTTTTCGAGCAAAGGCCTCAAACCGATGTGGGCCACCCAGGTGAGGGCGGAACATCCGAGAACAGTCAGCGCCATCCAGGCGGCTTTGCGGCCACGCAGTCCGGCGGTGGCTCGCAGAAAGACCATGACGAGATACGCGCCCCAGGTCACGAAGGCGAATCCGATGCGCTGCTCATAGAGGAACTTGGTGCCGGATTCCACGAAAGCCCACGCCAGTCCCGAGACGAGTCCGAGCGTAATGAAGGTGAAGCCAAGTCCCATGGAACGCGAGATGAGAGAGTCCAGGGTCGCGAGTGGAGGGAGGCGATCGAACCACTTGCTTGGGCGTTTGTTCTTCAGCGCGCGTTCCTGGATGAGATAGAAGACTGCGGCTGAGGTCATCAGCAGGAGCGATGCATAGCCTAGGAGGATCAGGAAGACGTGGACCGCGAGTCCTGCGCCGCGGACACCGGCGTTCGACCAGGGGCTCACCGGGAGTTCCATCGCTCCGACCTGGGTCAGGATGAAGACGAGGGGGAAGATGCCAATGCCGGCCGACGAAAAATCATATCGCCAGTAAACGAAGAGGAACACGACGGCGAGCAGGAATCCGCAAATCGAGGCGGTTTCAAAGAAATTGTCGAGCGGCACGCGCTTGAGCAACATGCCGCGCTCGACAATGGAGACGAGGTGGAAGACAACGCCAACGCCGAGTGCGCCCAAGGCTCCACGAAAGAGGTTGGAGTTCTTGCGCAGCAACACGAGCAGGACGTGAAACACGCCGATCGAATAAAGGACGGCGGCGGTACGAAGCCAGAAGATGCTGGTTTCTTGCATCTATATACAAGTTTGCCACGACATGGCGGCAAACCTAGATTCCGGCCAGAAACTCGCGCATGACATCGATGGTCTGCTGGCGGTTTTCACGGCGGACATTGTGTCCCGCACCTGCGATGTGCACGATCTTTCCTTTCGGCAGCAGTGCGGCAACTTCTTCGTTCTTCTTGCGGAGATCGCCCTGTGCATCCGCTTTGAGGATGAGGGTGGGAGCCGTGATCTTCGGCAGGATGTCCTTCATCGGAGGACGCGAGCCGATCGTACCGAGAGCCGTATTGGGGTGATGCATCTGCTTCGAAGGCGCCCAGAGTTCGCATTCCGCCTGCCCCCACTTGGGCGAATTCTTCATGCAGTCCGCGACGAGTTGCTGCTTCGTCATATTGTTGCGCGCGAGGATCGCTGCGCGCCGCTGGTCGCGTTCGGCAAGCATCGCCGTGGGATTCATATTCGGATTGGGAACCAGGCCCGGATCCTCGAGAATCACCGCACGCGGAATGTCCGGATACTTGGCGGCGAACCATGCGGCGCTGCCGCTGCCCATCGAATGGCCCATGATGATGGGCTTCTGAATCCTGAGTTCGCGTATGAGGCCGGCCATGTCTTCCACCTGCACATCCGCTGGATCCCATGCAGAAGGCGGATCGGTGCGGCCATGTCCGCGAGCGTCGTAAAGGATGATGTCGTAATTCCCGACGAATTCTTTGGCGAGGTTCATCCAGCACATACCGTCGTCGGAGGATCCATGCGCCATGATGAGCACCGGCTTGCCGGGCGTGTTGGAGCGCCAGTAATGGATACGAATTCCATTGGCGACGACGTACTGTTCGGACCATGCGTCCGCCGTGCCGATGCGGCGGCGGCGTTGAAGGATGCGGCGAGAAGCAGCGTGAGAGCGGTTGCGAACATGGGGACCAGACTCCTTTCCCGTTACTCAAAAACCTTGTTGCGTGGATCGATGAAGAGCCAGCAGATCGCGCCGAGGAAGAACAACCCCGACATGATGTAGATTGGCAGCGACCAGTTGCCCGACCCCTGAATGATCGCGGCAAGCACGATGGGGCTGAGGATCCCGGCAACCTGTCCCGCCGTATTCATTGCGGCGCTGACGACACCGGAATGGTTACCGCCGATGTCGATGCAGACGCTCCAGGACGCACCCAGCGTGAACATGCTGGCCGCGACCGAGAACGAGATCCACAGAGCGGACATGACGGGTTCCGTCGCGAGGGCGCCGAAGGCCATCGCAATGCCGGCCACCACGTAGGCGATCGCGCCCACGCCGCTGCGGCCGAACTTGAGTCCGTAAAGCGCGGTGGCTTTGTCCGTCACCCAGCCGCCAAGAATGTCACCGGCGACGGAGGACATGAGCGGGAGCCCCGCGAAGAAGCCGAGTTTCATGGCGGCGAATCCGCGGGCTTCCGACAAGTACGTCGGGAACCAGGTGATGCAGAAGTAAAAGCTGTAGACGTTGGCTACGTACATCAGGCACAGCGGCCAGATGTTGGGATGCGTGAGCAGGCGCTTCCAGTAATCCCAGCCTTCGTGGTGCGACGCGGACGGCGCGCGGCCTTCTTCGATCAGGCGCACTTCTTCGGGGCTCACCGAAGGATGTTCATGCGGTTCGTTGCGGAACCAGCGATACCAGGCGAATGCCCATACAAAGCCGATGCAACCAAAGCAGGCGAAGACGGCGCGCCACGGCAGCAGCGGCAGCAGGAGCGTGACCAGCATGGGCGTGAGTCCACCGGCGGCGTGGGCTCCGGCAAAGAAGATGCCCTGGATGCGGCCGCGTTCGCGAGCGGGGATCCAGCGGGCGAACGTCCGCGCCACGCAGGGCCACGCTCCGGCTTCGCCGACGCCGAAGAGGAAGCGAATGATCCACAGCGACCAGAAGTTGAAGGCGGCGGAAGTTGCGATGGTGAAGCAACTCCACCAGGTCACGATACGCGCGAGCACGAGCCGAGTGCCCGATCGATCGGCCCACCATGCGGTGGGGATCTCGAACGCCGCGTAGGCAAGCGTGAAGGCGCTGAAGATGTAGCTCATCTGGGTCTTGTCCAGTCCCAGATCGCGTTGGATGGACGGCGCAAGAATGGAGATGCAGACGCGGTCCAGATAGGTAATCGCCGCAAGCAGGACGGCGAACGCAACGACACGGTATCGAATCACGAGAGTATAGAAACTCAAGTGTATACGAGGCGGTTACTGGATGGCGGGAATGAAGTTGAAGTTTTCGCCAAGGTAGACGCGGCGGACTTCGGGATCGCGGCCGAGATCGTTGGGCGAACCGGTGCGGAAGATCTTGCCGTTATTGATGATGTAGGCGCGATCCGTCACAGCGAGGGTTTCACGCACATTGTGGTCGGTGATGAGGATGCCGATGCCCTGCTGTTTGAGGTCCCAGATGATGCGCTGGATTTCGATCACCTGAATGGGGTCGATGCCGGAGAACGGTTCATCGAGGAGCAGGAAGCTGGGTTCGATGACAAGCGAGCGCGCGATTTCGACACGGCGCCGTTCGCCGCCAGAGAGCGCGAACCCTTTATTGTGGCGGACTTTCTCGAGGCCGAGCTGTTCGATCAACCGGTTCATGCGGTTGTTGCGTTCGCGGCCGTTGAGGGGCAGCGTCTCGAGCACCGCGAGCAGGTTCTCTTCAACGGAGAGCTTGCGGAAGACCGACGGTTCCTGCGGCAGATAGCTGATGCCGCGCCGGGCGCGTTTGAACATCGGCAGTTCGGTGATGTCTTCCTGATCGATCGTGACAGAGCCGGAATCGGGACTGATGAGTCCGACGATCATGTAGAACGAGGTCGTTTTGCCGGCGCCGTTGGGACCCAGCAAGCCGACGACTTCGCCCTGCTCAATCCACACCGAAACGTCATCGACGACCTTGCGGCCGCGATACGCTTTGGAGATCTCATTGGTCTGAAGAATCCTGCCGGGCATCCACTCGAACTCTTGTTCGAAGGCTAGCACAACCGGTCAGACTTTCTGCAATTTCCACTTGCCTTTGCGGAACATATACACTGCGCCGGCCGCGAGGACGCTCTCCGCGACCGGGACAGCGATGAAGATGCCGTCGAAGCCGATCTGCAGCGGAAACGCCAGCAAATACGCGAGCGGAATCTGCAGCACCCAATAGCTGGCGAGGTTGATCATCGTGGGCGTGTACGTATCGCCGGCGCCGTTGAATGCCTGGGTGAGGACCATCCCATAGGCGTAAAACACGTTGCCGGCGCAGAAGATCCGGAGAGCGGCGGCGGATATGCTGATCACCACCGGATCCGAGACGAACCGCGAGACGATCTCCGGAGCCCAGATCAGAAAGACGAGCCCGACACCGCCAAGGAACGCCATGTTGTACAGCCCGGCGCGCCAGACGGAGGCTTCCGCGCGCTCCGGTTTATTGGCGCCGAGGTTCTGCCCGACGAGTGTCGCGGCGGCGTTGCTCATCCCCCAGGACGGCAGAATGACGAAGACAACAACTCGCACCGCCAGCGCATATCCCGCGACGGCAGCCGTGCCGAAGGTCGCGGCCATGCGGATGAGCGCGGTCCAACTGCCGGTCGGCACGAGGTACTGAAACATACCGCCGAGTGAGAGCGAGATGAGCTTGCGCATCACATCCGGGACCAGTTTCATGTGGGCGAGCGTGAGTTGCACTCGCCCTTCGCCCTTGAAGAGCACGAAGAGTTGGAAGAGCACACCGGCGCCTCGTCCAATTGTGGTGCCGACGGCGGATCCGGTGACGCCGAGTTCCGGGAAGGGTCCGATGCCGAAGATGAGCAGCGGGTTGAGGATGATGTTGATCGCGTTGGCGAGCCAGAGCGAGCGCATGGCGACGGCGGCGTCGCCGGATCCGCGAAAGACGGCGTTCAAAAGGAAGAGGAGGAAGATGGTCGCGCTGCCGCCGTAGATGGTGCGCGTGTATCCTGTGCCCGTGGCGATCACGGAAGGTTCCGCGCCCATCCAGCGCAGGAGTTCCGGCGCCTGCCATGCGCCGAGGATACCGATGACTGCCGAGATGGCGGTTCCGAGAATGAGCGCCTGCGCCGCGGCGACGCCTGCGTCTTCGGAGTTCTTCTCGCCGATGCGGCGGGCGATGATGGCGGTGGTCCCCATGCTGAGGCCCATCGCGATGGCGAACAGAATCGTCAACGTAGATTCCGTCAGCGCTGCCGCAGCCATTGCCTCTTTGCCGAGTTTCGCGACGAAGAAAATGTCCACCACGCCGAACAGAGATTCCATACACATCTCGAGCACCATCGGCACGGAGAGCATGAAAATCGCCCGGCCGATGCTGCCTTCTGTGTAGTCCCGTTCGGAGCCTGCAATGGCTTCCCGCAAGGACGCCAACAGGCCCTTGTTATCTGTTTCAACTGTCATGCGTGATTCTGAAGCGTGGCGCGCGGACGACGGAATACAGCGCCGGGTTGCCTCAAGGCTAGCACGGCATAATGAAAGTCGGATGCGGCGCAACGCCACGATTGCGATCCTTTGCTTCGGAATGGTCAGCCTGTTTGCGGATGTGACCTACGAAGGCGCGCGATCGATCACGGGTCCGTTTCTGGCCAGTCTCGGAGCGAGCGCATCCGCCGTCGCGTTCCTCGCCGGACTGGGGGAACTGCTGGCGTTCGGGCTGCGTTATTTTTCCGGCATTCTCGCGGACCGGACACGCGCCTATTGGACCCTGACCATCGCCGGATACGGCGTCAACGTGATCGCGGTTCCGCTGATGGGATTGGCGACTTCGTGGGAGATGGTCGCGGCGCTGGTGGTGATGGAGCGTACAGGCAAGAGCATCCGGGCGCCCGCTCGCGACGTGATGCTTTCCGAAGCCGCGCATGAAGTCGGATCCGGCTGGGGATTCGGCTTGCACGCCGCGATGGATCAACTGGGCGCCTTTGCGGGTCCGTTGTTCGTAGCCGCTGTTTTCGCGGGGACCAACGCGTATCGCCCGGCATTCTTCTGGCTTGCGGTTCCGGCGCTTTGCGCGATTGGAGCCCTGCTGCTTGCGCGTGCGGTCTTTCGCGGGCCGGTGATCGCAGAGGCAAAGGCCGAGGTCCACGAGAAGCTGTCGAAGGACTTCCGGATGTACACCGTGGCGTCCGGCCTGCTCGCTGCCGGATTCGTGGACTTCGCGCTTGCCGGATATCACCTGCGGAATGCAGGTGCGATGGTTCCGGTCTATTACGCGTGCGCGATGGGTGTGGATGCGGCGTCGGCGCTGATTCTGGGACGCCTGTTCGACCGCTGGGGACTGATCGTGCTGCCTTGCACGATCGTCGCGTCGTGCGCTGCCCTGCCGTTCCTCTTCTGGAACTGGTCGCCGTGGGTCGGCGTAGCGCTCTGGGGATTGGGCATGGGCGCGATCGACTCGATCCTGCGCGCGGGCGTGTCCAAGTTCTCGACTCTGCGCAAGCGCGGCGCAGCTTATGGAACGTTCAACGGCGTGTTCGGCATCTGCTGGTTTGCAGGGAGCGTTGTGATCGGGAAGTTATATGAGGCATCTACGCCGGCCGCGATCGGATTCGGATGCGCGATGCAGTTGGCCGCGGCGTTGTTATTCTTCCGGCTTACTTCTTCGCCAGAGCTTCGGCGATCGCCTTCTCCGCCAGCGGCGCCATGATCGCGTAAGCTTTGTCGTTCACGAGGAATCCGTCGACGGTGAGTTCGCGGCGGATGGCGCGGCCATCGACGAGCGCGGAGTAGTAATCGAGATAGACCGAGCCGCTTTTCTCCGCGTAGGATTTCAGCCAGTTATTGAGACTGATCAGCTTGCCGACGGGACGTCGCAGCAGGATCTTCTCTTTGGGTGAACAATCACAGACCGGCGTGACCGACGCGAGCACCACGCGGATGCCGTGGAGTTTCGCGAGTTCGACCATGGATTCGTAGAAGTCCGCAATCGTGCCCTCGGGCATGGGTCCCGCGACGCTGGCGATGTCATTCGAACCCGCCTGGATAATGACGACTGCCGGCTTCAGGGCGATGACGTCCTGACGAAACCGCACGAGCATCTGCGCGGAAGTCTGCCGTGTGACGCCACGGTTGAGATACGGCTTGCCGGGAAAGAACGGGGTGGATCCTTCGCCCCAACGTTCGGTGATCTCGTCGCCAAGAAAGACGACTCGATTCTCGCCGGGCTTGGGAGGTTTCAGTTCGGAATTGTCACTGCCGTATCGCGTCAGCGAGGCCCAGTCGAGCAGCAACCGGCGATAGGCAGTGAGTTCCTGTTCGAGTTGCGCAGGCGTCGGTTCCTGAGGAACCTGCGCCTGCGCGATCATCGTCAGAACAAGAAGTCCCGAGGCTACCAGGATCATTTCTTGAGACCGAAGCAGTAGATCGTGCCATCCCACGTATTGACGTAGATCTGGCCGTTCGCGACTGCAATGCCGCTCCAATGATTCCAGTTGGGGATCGTGTCGCCGCTATTCCAGAGTTCCTTGCCGGTCTGCGCGTCGAGCACGTGAACCTTCACGTGAGTCGACAGCGGCACGCGGCGCTCCATGCGGAAGTCGAGACCGACGTCGGGGTAGGCTTGTGACGTGTTCTCGCCGCTGCCGTAGGTGAAGACCATTCCGTTGGCGATGACCGGCGGTTCCGCCTGGTTGATGTCTCCGGACAACCAAGCCGGAGTCAACACGACCTTGCCGTTGACCGTTTCCATTTTGAAAGCCGCAATCGCGCCTTTCTTGATCTCGCCGTTCTCAATCGGCGCCTTGAACTTCGAATGTTTCGGCCCCCAGAACGGCGTCAGGATCCAACGGGTATCGCCATCCTGCCAAGTCGCGAGCGAACCCCAGATGCCGGCTTCGGCGAAGTCGACAATCTCATTGCAGATAAGCGGAGTGCGATAGACCGGAGTGCGGTGGTCATCACCGCCGACGGACTCGGTGTCCATGAGATAGATGCGGCATTCCTTGCTCGCATCGATCATGTACTCCTTGCCCTTGTAGTCGAAGATCGCCGGCGTAACCTGCATGTCGAGGTCGCGCTTGACGAGCCATTCGGCGTTCGAGGGGCCGTAGTAGTCGACGAGTTCGAGAGCCTTCGTTTCCGGATTCTGCTTGACGCCGATGATGCCGTTTCCGTAGACGCCTTCTTCGGGCGCCCAGCGGCCGTCGCCGGTGCCGGTGTACATCACTTTGTCTTTGCTGATCGCGGGTCCGGAACGTCCCCACATACCGCCGCCCGCGGGTCCCCAGCTACCGACCTTGTGGGTCGCGAGGTCGTAGGTGTAGGCCATGTTCGGATTGCCGCCGCAGCCTTGGGCGCTATGCGTGTAGATCACGTTATCGAGGTAGCTCAAGGCGTAAGGCTTGCCGTTCGGCGGCATGAACTTCTCGGCAGGAGCGAGTTCTTCGCCATCTGCTGCGTTCACCTGATGCAGGCGGCCGTCCCACGCCGCGGCGTAGATGGTGTACTTGCCCGGCCCATTGCCAGGAGCGATGGTCACGTTGGCGGTCATGCCGCCGGGGCAGAGGACGCTGGGTCCACGGCCGCCGGGCGTTTCCTGAAACGTGCTGTCGAAGTGGCGATGCCACACAAGTTCGCCGGTCTTCGCGTCGAGCGCGTAGATATTGTCCGAAACGCCGGCCTGGATCACCAGTTGCCGGGGACCATTCTTCGTATTGACGCTGCCGATCACGAGCGGTTCAAGCAACGAGTGCATCTGGCGTTGCTTGTTGTCGAGCTTCGTCTTCCAAAGCAGAGTCAGGTTCTTGACGTTGCTCTTGGTGAGAGTCTTTTCGTCCTTTTGCCAGTTGGTGCGGCGAACATCGCCGCCGTCGGTGAGCCAGTCGGCTCCCGTGGCGAGGAGTGCGGAACAGAGCGTGACGGTAAGCAGTCGAGTCATTCCTGGACCTCTCCACTCACACAGGTATTGCGGTAGATGCATCATCGGGGTTGTTTCTGAACTTCACACTATATAACAGAACAGCGCGACCGGGCACAGTCTGGAAGTTGTTTCCCGAATCGATCCGTTTTGTATATGATTTATATTCACACTCACCCAGGAGAGGACGTTTGATGACGCGAAGATTCGCCAGTGCCACAGCCCCGTTTGTCTGTGCGTTGATGTTGACGAGCCCTGTTCATGCCCAGCGTGGAGGCGCAGACTGGATGACGGTTGGCGGCGACGCACAAAGGTCCGGATGGGTTCGAGCCGACGGAAAGATCTCGCCCGCCAGCATGGCGAAACCGGGTTTCGACGTCGTGTGGACTCTCAAGCCTGAGAATACGGCGCGGCAGTTGAACTCCGTGTTCCCGCCGTCGATGATCGAGTTCTACATCGGCTATCGCGGTTTCCGCTCGCTCGGATTTTTCGCAACGAGCAGCGACCGGGTGGTGGGCGTGGACATTGACCTCGGCAAGGTGGAATGGGAAAAGGTTCTCGCCAACAGCACAGGCGCTGGAACTCCGGAATGTCCCGGCGGCATGACGACATCGTTGACCAGGCCGACCAGTTCGGCATATCCGGCCTCGATTATCGGCCGCGGGTCCGGGCGCGCAACGCCCGCGAAGTCGGGTGTCGGCGAACCGCATGAAGGCGCCGTCACGTTGAAAGCAACGCCCACGCCCCGTCCGGTGATGCCGCCGAAACCGGCTCCCGCGAAGCCTGGCGCTGCTCCGGCCGACAACCCGTTTGCGCCTCGCGTGCAATACGCAGTCGGTTTGGCGAGCGACGGCAAATTGCACGCGATGTGGATTTCCAACGGCAACGAAACGTCGCCGGCCATTCCGTTCCTCCCCGCGGGTGCGAACGCGCAAGGGTTGATTTCTTTCGATGGATACACCTATGTATCGACACTCGCCGGTTGCCCCGGCATCGACAGCGGCGTGTGGGCCATCGACATGACTTCGAAGAAGGTGAGTACGTGGAAGGCAAGCGGCAAGGGCGTTGTGGGAACCGCAGGCCAGGCGCACGGACCGGACGGCACGGTATTCGTGTCCGGCGGCAACGGCGAACTGACCGCACTGGCGGCCAAGACTCTCGAACCGCTGCGCACCTACAAAACGGGTGGCGCGGAACTGACGTCCTCGCCGGTCGTCTTTGAACATAACGGCAAGGACATGGTCGCGGTAACGAGCGCCGATGGCAAATTGCATCTGGTGGACGGCGCGTCGATGGATAAGGCGGTCGCAGTGAGTGAGGCTTTCTCTGCGCCCGGTTATGCCGCAGGCGCTCTGGCAACCTGGCAGGATGCACAGAGTGCGCGCTATATCCTGGCGCCGTCGAATAACGCAGTCGTCGCATTCAAAGTCGTCGACAAAGATGGGGCATTAACGCTTGAAAAGGCATGGACCTCGCGGGATCTGGTGTCTCCGATGGCGCCGATCGTCGTCAACGGCGTTGTGTTCGCGCTGTCCAGCGGCGAGTCCCGTAACGGATCGATCGCGGAGCGCATCCAGAATTCTGTACCTGCGGTTTTGTACGCACTCGACGGACAGAGCGGGAAGGAACTGTGGAACAGTGGCAACACCATCAAGTCATTCGTCCACAGCGGCGGCTTGTCTTCGGGCGGCAGCCGCGTGTACGTCGGGACCTATGAAGGCGCTCAATACGTCTTCAGCTTCCCGATGGAACACTAGGAACAGGGGATGGACATGATCCGTTTTGTAGTGATTGGATTCCTGGCCGGCAGCCTGCTGGCGATCGGCCAGGAACTGCCGGAAGGCGCCGGCAAGGCTGAGACCGAGAAGTTGTGCAAGCAGTGCCATGAGATGGCGAGGTCCATTTCGAAGCGGCAGGATCGCGACGGATGGATTGGCACGATGACGCGCATGTCCGCGTTCGGCATGAAGTCGACGGACAAGGAGTTCGCCGCAGTGGTGGAGTATCTGGCAAAGAACTTCCCGGCCGACGAAGTGCCAAAGGTCAACGTGAATACGGCCACGGCGATTCAGATGGAAAGCGGATTGAGCCTGCGGCGTTCGCAGGCGGCGGCAGTCATCAACTATCGCAAGGAACACGGGAAGTTCACCTCGCTGGACGACCTGAAGAAAGTTCCAGGACTCGATGCGGCAAAGATCGATGAAAAGAAAGATCGCATTATCTTTTAGTGCTGTCGCGGCTGCGGCGGCGTGCCTGATCTCCTCCTCCTGCGGAGGACCCAAGGAGCCCGCGGCCAAAGCCCCGGCGGCCAAGCCGGCGTACCTCGTGTATGTAACCAACGAGGGATCCGGTGACATGAGCGTGATCGACCCGGAAAAACCGGAAGCGATTGCGACCATCCCGCTTGGCAAGCGCCCGCGCGGAATTCATTCGGCGAATGGCGTGATCTATGTCGCGCTCAGCGGTTCGCCGTCCGCGCCTCCGGGAGTGGACGAGAGCACACTACCGCCTCCGGACAAGAGCGCCGACGGAATCGGCGTCGTGGATCTCGCGCAGCAGAA
>CAZVKC010000071.1:0-28561 GCA_964627455.1 uncultured Solibacteraceae bacterium
ACTGCGACTTCGATTATGCGGGCACGATGATCGAGCAGATGCTGCTCGGACTCGTGGCGCACCGGGCGGGGAAGAAGCTGGACTACGATCCGGCGACGGGACGGGTGACGAACATGGCGGAGGCCAATGACTGGCTGAAGCGTACGTACCGGCCGAACTGGAAACTCGACGGGTAGAGCCCTTCGAGACATCGCTGGAGAAAAAGTTGGCGTACTCCGGGCCGCAATTGCGCCACGGTTCATTGAAAGGTGGATTTCGCCGCAATGGACCCTGCAATGTGGGCTCTCACCGCTATCGCTACACTCGCCGCCCAGGATGCCGGCGCACCTCCAGCATCCTGGGCCCGGACTTCGCCGCTCGCAATTGCGCGACACAGCGGCTGCTCGGTACGGCTTGCAGACGGAAGGGTCCTCGTCGCGGGCGGCACTGGAGCGGATGGATCGGCGCTGGCGTCGGCGGAAATCTATCTGCCGGAGGGATCCTTCATCGCGGCCAGCCCGATGGCGGCGCCGAGATCGCGCAATGCCTGCACCTTGCTCTCTGACGGCCGGGTGCTGGTTTCCGGCGGCGATCCCAACGGGAGTGTCGAAGTTTATGATCCAGCCGCGGATTCCTGGCAACCGGCCCAAGGGACCGGGCAAGCGCGGTTCGGCGCTGCGGCGACGCTGCTAGCCGATGGGCGCGTTCTGATAGCGGGCGGAACCTCGCCTGACGGCGCCGCGCTTACTTCTCTCGAGACCTTTCGTCCGCTCGAAAACCGCCTGGTTCCGATCGAGGCGCAACTGACCTTGCCGCGTTCGCGCTTCGCCGCTGTGCTGCTGGCGAACAAAACGGTGCTGCTCACCGGCGGCGCCAACGACAACCTGCCCGCTCTCGATTCGACCGATATTTTCAACCCGTCGGATGGTTCCGTCGTGGCAGGTCCCGGTCTGTATGTGGCGCGCGCGGACCATTCGGCAACCCTGCTGAACGACGGCAGGGTGCTGGTGGCCGGCGGATCCAACGGCGAGCAGGATCTCGACTCCGCGGAAATCTATACTCCCGCAAACCTCGGCTTCTCGATGATGGAAGCCCGCCTCGTCACGGCCCGCCGAGGGCATTCCGCGATTCTGATTCCGGGCAACGGCGGCGTGCTGCTGGCGGGAGGCATGGCGAGGGACGCGGCGCTTGCTGCAACCGAACTGTTCCTGCCGGTGGAAGAGACGTTCGCAAGTCTTGGCGATTTGACCCTGGGGCGTTCCGGAATGATGGTCGCGGCCGTCGGCGACGGCCAAATCCTGGCGGCAGGCGGGATGAACACGGAGGGGAATGCGCAGAGCGCGTGCGGCGTGCTGCTTGTGCCATTCATTCAGTTCGACAAGCCTTTGTACCGGCCTCAGGACAGTGTCCGGCTGGGAGGCGGCAACTTCAAGGGCAGCACAAAGATCACCTTTACGCTGGATCTGGTGTCGGGCGGCGTTGTCGCGCTTGCGAACAACCGGCTCGTCACGGCATCGGTTACGACGCCTGCGGCCACGCTGAGCCAATTGCTCACGGGTTTTTCAGCTGTTCCGATCCTGAGCACGACGAGCACAGACGCCGGCCGGACCGTGCTGCTCATCGCGCAATACGCTGGCGGGACGCTGCAAGTGACGGCGCCGGTCCGGGTGCTCACGTCGATGCAGATCACCCTGCCCAACGGAATCTATTCGGGCCTGGACACCAGCTTTTCGGCGAGCGTCAGCCGAAATTCCGGGGCTTTCCCGCTCACGGGGACTTTTACTTTGAGCGCGGTTCCGGCCACAGGTTCTTGCGTTACCGACGGCAGCGTGAACACGATCCAATTCACGGAACAGGGGCCCAATACGGTCAGTTCGAGCCTGAGCACGTTGAGCCTGGCTGCAAGCCTCAGCAAGCCGATGCCTGCGATCCCCGCGACCAGATTCAATGTCACCGCCAGCTATTCTGGGGACGCCGCAAACGATCCGGCGAGCGCCACGGCTTGCTTCCAGGCCGTAAGCCGGGCCACGAGCGTTACAATCTCCGGACTGCCCACGAACCCGCCGGCCGGGACGCCATTCCCGCTTACAGCTTCGGTAGTGGCGCAACAGGGGACGCCACAATTCGGACTGACCGGGACCGTAACGTTCACCGTCGAGAGCTTCCCGCTGGGACCCCAGCAGATTGGATCGCAGCAGTCCAACCCACCCCGGATGACTGCGTCGCGGCAGTTCACTCCGTTGTTGCTAGGACCGATCAGTTTTCGGGCACAATACGGCGGGGATCCTTTCTTCAGTTCATCCGCCACCCTGGCCAGCGTCGTGACGGTCGTTAAAGCGACGCCAACCGTTACTGCGATCACCGCGCCCGCCGCGTATTCCTGCGATGTTCCGTACACATTTGGAGTACAGGTGATGTTTCCGCCGGCCATCGGCATCAACGGCGGACTGCAGGCGGGGGCGGCTGTGATACGGAACGGCACGCAGTTCAGCTTGTTAGGGACGACGGGCACGCAGCTCACAACGATCAGTCCCGGGGTCGCGACCGGCGCCGTGACGACTCTCGTGCCGGACGGGCTCTCGAATCCCAACGGGTTCTTTGCGACATTTCCCGGCGATACGCTGCTCAATGCAGCGACGAGTGCTGCGATCAACCCGGTCCTGCAGAGGGCGGCAACGAGCCTGAGCTTACAGGTGACGGCAAACCCCTTGAGGGCGGTGATCCAGATTTCGACTCCGGTTTGCAGCCGGAACTTCACAGGGCTGGTGGAAATCGCTGATCCGGTTACCAACACGCCCTATGTGGTGGTGTCTCCTCCAGCGCTTGTGCGGTTCGGCGAACCCGCTTCGATTTCGTTCATCGCCGCGCTGCCGCCGTTGCCGCCCGGAGTGCGCAGTTTCATCGCCCGGTACAGGGGAGATAACAACTATCTGGCGTCGACCAGCGAGATTGTGACACTAACGGTGCAATAGCCGCCGCGTGAGCGAGGGGTCGCTTCTGCGAACGACTGCTTTCGTTACCGACCGCCCGGCGATGCCGTTGCGATCGCGCGGAACTCGATTTTGCGGATCGCGCCGGCCGTGTTGTAGGAAGCGAAGCCGAGGGGCGTGGAGAGCTTGATGTCCCCGCGCCGCAGGCTGAGTTCGCGTCCGCGGATGTCGACGTTGACGATGCGCTGGTCGTCGATCCAGGCCTCAATGCGATCGCGGGTGACGCGGAGGCGGAAGGCGTACCAGCGGCCGGTTTCAAATTCAAAGTACTGACGGGTTTCGTTGTCGGAGGCGTCCCAGCCGTCGATGGAGGAGATGCCGACGATGTCGCCTCCCCAGCCTCCGAGGACCCAGGTGGCATATTGTTGCGCTGCGGCCGCCGGGAACGTGAGGGACGCGAAGAAGTCGTTCCCGCGAAGGCGTGCGGCTTCGAAGCGGACCTCGTAGGCGGTGGAGGAACCGGGAAGGCTGCCGGTCCAGGTGATGCCGGTGAGGGGATGTCCCGGTGAGAGTTGGATCGCGCCTTTGTCGACGGCGACTGCCTTCGAGACCGTGCCGGGAAAGGCGGTCTCCTTCCACTGTCCGAGGGATTTGCCGTCGAACATCGATTTCCACCCGTCATCCGGCGGCGCAGCCGCAGTTGCATTCGCAACCGTCAACGCGGCGGCAAGCAACGTCAGATTTCGAAATCCACCCATTGAAGCCACCGAGTTTATCACGCTACCTACTGGTCACCCTCATGCGAGACGTCGATGCGGATGCCCTGGATGGTGTGGGTCCATTCGACGACAGCAAACGGCTCGGGACTCTCATTCAGGAAAAGCTGCTGGCGAAACTTCCGCCACGAAGTTCTCGACGCTTCACGGACAGAGAGGCGGTTTTCGGCGGGCACAGAGGTCTCGTCGTATCCGAACAACTGGACATCGCTCGCGACGCCGCGCACGAGTTTGACGGTCTTGTGAAACGTCTCCCGCGGCGGGATGTCGTCGCTCTGGCCCAGCAGGTCGACCTTTTCCCGAACCGCGCCTGGCATGGGTTTCCCTTTCCTGTTTCGAACCGAGTAGCTGACGATGGCGGCCGCGCCGACGAAGCGTTCGAGGCGGGAGTCGGAAGCAAACGCCGAAGCAAAGACGGGGAGCGCCTTGCCGCCGGAATACAGGGAAAGCGGAGTTCCGGCAAAGGCGGGCAGGAACTCGACGTGAAGCGTGATTTCCGCGCCGGCTGTCGCGAAGGAGTAATCGACGGGATCCGCCTGGATCGCGACGTTGCGTGCGGGAGTCGATGGTATATGATGTCGGGTAATCGCGGGTTGTGGTTGTTGCGCGAACGTGCTCGCTGCTAGGAAAGCGAGCGCCAGAATCAAAGGAGTGTTGGGCATCGCAGCCAATGCGAAACAGTGGCGGCGAGCGGGCCAACGAACAGATCGGAATTAGCAGGGAATGGCTGATCCTGGCGTGACGGAATTGCTGGCTGACCTCCGGCATGGCCGCAAAGAGGCGCTCGGGCAACTCATGCCGCTGGTGTATGAGGAACTCCGCCTTCTCGCCGGCTATTACATGCGCGGCGAGCGTGCGGGCCACACATTACAAACCACGGCGCTGGTGCACGAGGCGTACCTGAGGCTGGCCGGACAGAACTGGGCGGACTGGCAGGATCGCGCGCATTTTGTCGGCGTCGCGGCGAGGCAAATGCGGCGCGTGCTGGTGGATTACGCGCGGCAGCACAACAGCGCGAAGCGCGGCGGCACGCCCGCGAAACTCGATCTCGAAAACCTGGCGATTGCGGGCTGGGACGGGTCCAAGCTGGGGGAGATTCTGTCCGTCAACGAAGCGATTGAACGCTTGAGCGCGTTGGACGAACAGCAGGCGCAGGTTCTCGAACTGCGCTACTTCGGTGGGTTGACGGTGGATGAGACCGCGGAGTTGCTCGGGGTCTCATCCCGAACGGTGAAACGGGACTGGGCGGTCGCTCTGGCGTGGCTACGGGCGGAACTGGGCGAGGGCGGCTCGGCGCAATGACTCCGGACGGCTGGCGGCGCGTAAAAGAGATCGTGGGCGCGGCTCTGGAACTGCCGGCGTCCGAGCGGCGGCGGTTTGCGGACGAAGCCTGCGGTTCCGATGCCGGTTTGCGGGCGGACGTGGAACGGCTGCTGGCACAGGAATCGGGATCACTCGAGAGTCCACTGGCGGGGCTGCGCACGCCTGAGTTGCGCGAGGGGCAGGCGCTTGGTCACTACCGTGTGGTTCGGAAGCTGGGGCAGGGCGGCATGGGCGCCGTGTATCAGGCCGAGGATCAGGAACTGCACCGGATGGTCGCGCTGAAGGTGCTGCCCGGGCTTTCAACTGCTGCGGCGGATTCCGCCTCACGCAACCAGCTGCTGGCCGAGGCGCGCGCGATGTCGACGCTGACCCATCCCAACATCGTCGCGGTTCATCAGGTCGGATCCGCGGAGGGCGTGGACTTCATCGTCATGGAGTTCGTGAAGGGCAGCACGCTGGCGGAGCGGATCCCTGCGGGCGGCATGCCCGTGCGGAAACTGGTGGACCTGGCGATGCAGATCGCGGCAGGATTGGCGAAGGCGCATATCGAAGGCGTCGTCCACGGCGATGTGAAGCCGCGTAACGTGATGGTGACCCCAGAGGGCGAGGTCAAGGTGGTGGACTTCGGCGTGGCGCGGATGTTGCAGTCCCAGGCGGGCAGTGCGGAATCCGGCGGGACGGCCGCCTACATGTCGCCTGAACAGGCGCGAGGCGAGGCGGTGGACGCGAGGTCGGACATCTTCTCGTTTGGCGCAGTGCTGTACGAGATGGCGAGCGGGCGGCGGGCGTTCGATGGCATCGAATCCGTTCTGCACTCGGAGCCGCCGCCGCTCGATCGCGTTCCGCGCGAGTTCGCGAGGATCGTGGATCGATGCCTGCGCAAGGATCCGAACCGGCGGTATCAGCACATTGCCGACGTTCGAATTGCGCTGGAGGATCTGCATGTAGAAGTGGCGCCGGGGCAAGCCGATGCGAGCAAATCAAGATCGTGGGAGTTCGCTGCGGCTGCGGCCTGCCTGCTGCTGGTGACGGCAGTCGCGGCGGGGACGTGGTGGTCGCGCGGCGGCGGCGGATCCCGGCATGCGGCGGACGAGGTGGTGCGATCGTCGTTGCTCCTTTCGGATTCGGGACTGAGCCTCGCGCTGGCGGGCCTCGCGATTTCTCCGGATGGGCAGACCGTGGTGTTCGGCGCGAAGTCCGCGGACTCTGAGGCGCGCCTATATGCGCGGCGGCTGAGCGAACGGGCGCCGCGTCCGATCGCAGGAACGGAGGGATCCAGTTACCCGTTCTTCTCTCCGGACGGAGAATGGATCGGCTTCTCGGTGGCGAATCGAGGGTACTTCAAGGTTCCGGTTGCCGGCGGGCCCGTGCAGAAGATTTCCGACGAGTCCGGATACGGAGGCGTCTGGCTACCGTCAGGACAGATCATCCAGGGTCTTGATACCGAGGGACTCGGGAGCGTTTCCGCCGACGGTCGGGCCGGGGAGATCGCGATTCCGTGCGCGGCAAAGGGTGACCGGTATCTATGGCCGAGTGCGTTGCCGGGTCAGAAGGATTTCCTGTTTACGGCGTATCGGGAGGGGCGTTCCGCGGTGGCTGTGTATTCCTCTCGCACCGGCAAAGTCGCCAGGCTGATCGAGAACGCGGGCCATGGCATGTACGTGGACGGCTATCTCGTGTATGTCGCGCAGGGACGGCTCTTTGCGGCGCCGTTTGATCCCGGCGCGCTGGAATTGAAGGGAACCGCGCAGATTGTGGCAGAGGACCTCGGCATCGCCCACTCATTTGCCGGAGCGCCTTACTCGATTTCCCCCGCCGGGACTCTTGTGTACGTGCCGGCCCAAGTCTCACTCACGCGGCTGGTCTGGAGGGATCGAGAGGGCCGGACCACGCCGCTGCCGCACAAAGCGCGCAACTATTCTTCGCCGGTGTTGTCTCCCGACAGCAAGCGTCTGGCGGTGCTGGTGATGCAGGGCGCCGCGCACAATATCTGGGTGGGAGACGTCGATGGCGAGCCTCTCAGTCCCGTGACGTTTGGGGCCGATGACTATTTTCCGCTCTTCAGTCCGGATGGGAAACGGGTGGTGTATACGGCCGGCAGTGAGGGCCGGTACAACCTGTTCTGGACGCCATCGGACGGGAGCGGGCCGCCGGAGCGGCTGACCGAGGGCGCTCACTGGCAGAAGCCGACGTCGTGGTCCAGGGATGGCAGGGTCCTGCTGATGAACGATCTGCCTGTGGCGGCGAACGGAGAACGGATGAAGGGCAACGTTCTGCAGGTGAACTTTGCCGAGGGGCGTGCGGTGACGGCCGTGGCGCAAACGGCGGCGAGGGAACTGGAAGGGAAGTTTTCGCCGGACGGACGGTTCATCGCGTATGCATCCGATGAGTCCGGCGAATGGGAGATTTACGTGCGGGGGTATCCGGACGGAGTCAAGCGGCAGGTGTCGGTGGGTGGCGGAAACGCTCCCGAGTGGAACCCCATGGGCGGCGAGTTGTTCTACGTGTCCCCGTCGGGCGAGATGTGGGCGCTGCCGATTTCCGGCGGGCGGCCGGCGGGTTCTGCGAAGCAGTTGTTCGGAAGTCCTGGAGGCGTGGCGACTCGCGGTTACGCGGTCAGCCGCGATGGGCAGCGGTTTCTCTTCGTGGAGAACGTGGAGAGTCCCCGGTCGCCGCAGCAACTGCATGTCGTGAGCAACTGGGTGGGCATTGCCGAAGGCCGCACGCGAACGGCGCAGAAGTGAAGAGCACCGTGTGACAGACCGCGCGGCAACACAGACTCGATGCCGCCTATGAGTTGCTCGTACAGGATCCGCAATAGCCGTTCTCGCATGAAGCGATCGCGGCGCGGGCGGGCGGGCGTTGGAGCACGGACGGTTTGCCGGTACTTTCCGTCGCAGTCGGACTTGTACCTCTGCCGTCGCCCGACTTTCCGGGAACGTCGCCGGGTCCGCCGCTGCTGGCATGACGCCCGGCAGAGTCTGGTGTACGATTCGGAAGAATGGACAGACGGACGTTTCTGCAGATGATGGCGGCGGGCGCGGGTGTGGGATCGGTGTCCGCGCAAACGAAGAGGAAGCCGAATTTCCTGGTGATCCTTGCCGATGACATGGGGTTTTCGGACGCCGGGTGTTATGGCGGGGAGATCGACACGCCGAACCTCGACCGGCTGGCTTCGAAGGGGCTGCGGTTTACGCAGGCGTATTCGACGGCGCGCTGTGGACCTTCGCGTAGCTGCCTGCTCACCGGCAACTACGCACAGCAGACCGCTTGCGACGTAATGACTCGCGGCAATGTGCCCGATTACACGCGCTTTCTTCCCGAATATCTGAAGCCGCTCGGCTATCGCAGCTATCACTCGGGCAAGTGGCACATACGCTTCGAGCCGGGCGAGGGCGGCGTGGGGTTCGATCATTCGTACACACTGCTCGACGAGGACCGCTACTTTACGCCGCGCCGCGTGCATCTCGACGGGGATCCGCAACCGCAGCCGAAGCCCGAGGATCACTACTACACGACCACGGCGTTCAGCGACTATGCGATCCGGTTCCTGAAAGAGCACGCGCGCGATCATGCGTCGTCGCCGTTCTGCGTCTACCTCGCGCCGCATTCGCCGCACTTCCCGCTGCATGCGCCGCAGGAGGATATCGAGAAGTACAAAGACCGGTTCGCGGATGGGTGGGATGCGATGCGGGTCCGCAAATGGCAGCGGATGCGGCGCATGGGGCTCATCAACTGCGAACTGCCGCCGCTCGATCGCGAGATGTGGCCGCGGTGGAATACGCCGGACCAGGAACTGTACGCGAAGATCGGTCCCGGTGAGGTGACGCGCGCGGTTCCCTGGGCGACGCTGAATGCGGAACAGAAGAAGCTGCAGCGTACCAAGATGGCGATCCACGCGGCGATGATCAGCCGCATGGATGCGGAGATCGGGCGCGTGCTGGGGCAGATCGAGGCGATGGGGCAGACGCGCGACACGGTGGTGATCTTTCTGTCCGATAACGGCGCGAGCGCGGAGCAGATCATCCGCGGCGACGGGCACGATGCGAAGGCCGCGCCCGGGGCGTGGAACTCGTATTTGAGCCTGGGGCCCGGATGGTCGTCGGCGTCGAATACGCCGCTGCGGCTGCACAAGTCGTGGCTGCATGAGGGCGGGATCTCGTCGCCGATGATCGTGCACTGGCCGGCGGGAATCGCGGACCAGGGCAAGTTGCGGCACAATCCGTGTCACCTGGTCGATATGCTGCCGACGCTGGTGGATCTTGGCGGTGGGGCTGCGAGTGGGCTGTCCGGACGAAGCCTGGCCCCTGCGTTCCAGAAAGACGGGGCACTGCCGGCACGCGATGCGATCTATTTCAACCACAACGGGAACCGCGCGCTACGCGTGGGCGACTACAAGCTCCTGTCGACGAGCGCGGGTTCGCCGGTGGGTGAGACGTGGCGCGACTGGGAACTGTACGACCTGAGCAAGGACCGCTGCGAGCAGGTGAACCTCGCCGGGTTGCAGCAGGATCGCGTGCAGCAGATGGCGGCACAGTGGAAGCAACTCGACGACAGCTTCACGAAACAGCGCGAGAGTGCGACTGCCACGACGAAGCAGCGGATGCGCACGTAGATCCGGTTATTGCGGTAACAGGCGGTCGGGCCGGGCGACCTGGGGACAACGGAATTGCCGGTCTGCGAACTCGGGACTGAGCGGCGCGCCGCCCTGATTCTGCGACGCGAGTGGACGGGTTCGCGCGTCGCCGGGCAGCAGGTACATGCAGACGGCCTCCCGGACCCGGGGGAACAGCGCCTGCGCGTCCATCAGAACTTTCAGCTTGGCTCGCTGCGGTTCCGTCAACTTTTCCGTGACCTGATTTCGCGCCGCGCTCGAGGCGAGGACGCCTTCACGCAGAATCCGCTCGGCTTCCGCGTTCAGGTCCGCAATCTTTGCCTCGTCGTACGGCGTCTGCCGCCGCAACTGCCGCAGGGTTTCGCGGATTTGCAGCAGTTTTGACGCTGCTGCGGCAGCGCGAACCTGATCTGCGCCAACGATGTCGCCGATCGCCTTCGCCTGATCTTCGGTCAGTTCCAAATACTGCTGGAGTTCAGCAGGGAATTCGACCGTAGGCTGCGGCGCGGGGTTTGGCTGCGCCCGGAGAATGCCCGAAATCAAGAGGCACACTACCGCCGGGAGCCAACAACGAACCTGGAGGTTCATGCCTTCAATCTAGCGTTCGACCGACGGAGCACGCAACCCGGAGGCGCTCCTGCGGCGGCGATAGGCGGCCAAGAGGAGTCCGGCGAGTGCAGGGACAGCTACATAGGTGGACGGTTCGGGCACTACCGCACCGGCAATGCTGAGATTGTTGATCCCCAATCCGTCAATGGCCGAACGCTGCCCGTCGGTCGTGCGGAACTCGAGTGCGACAATGTCCCGCAGGTTGCTGCGGACCCCGATGAAGAGTGCGCTGCCGTCGCCCAGTGAGGGATTGTTGACGGAACCCGTCCGGGACACGGTCCCGAGGGATACGCCGCCGGAGCCGAAGGCTTCCACGATCGCGGTGAACGGAACTCCGAATGCGGGAATCTGGATCTGGGCGCCCCCGCCATAGATCGGATTATTGAAGTTGATGCGGATTCCGCCGGATGCGGGACCATTGTTCGGATCAAAGGTCGTCAGAACGCCGTCGGAAGGCAGGAAGTCGGCGTTGTAGGTAGAGCCGAGGAACAGAAATGCCGGTGTTCCACTGACTGTGAATCCATTGCCGTTGGTGGTCGTCCCCGAAGAGAGCGGGTCAAACTCGACAACCCCCTGATTTTCCCAGAAGATCGAATCCACGCCCAGGAGCCGGGAGCTTAGCAGCGATAGTACGTCAGCCTTTGCCGTAATGGTGAGAAGGCAAACCGTGACAGCGAGACGAAAAAAACGCAAAAGGGTTCCTCCGAAGTACTGATGGTATAGCCCAACTATGCCGATAGTCAATAGAACCATTACTACTGCAGAGTCGAAATCTGCCTTACTGGATGGGCTGCCTACGTACATGAAAAAGTCAACACTGGTTGTATTTGCACCTCTGACATTTGGTCTGTTGATCTTCACGGGATGTTCCCGGAATCCACAGGTCTCAGGCGAGAAGATGGAAGCGCGGCTCCGCACGCTACGGGCGAAAATCGAGCGGCGTGAAGCAGCGAAAGAGATGGCCCTCCGGACCGAGCAGGCACGGAAGAGCGGCCAGAAGGATCTGCTGCCATTCGACCAGCCGCAGGAAGCGCAGGACTTTTTCTATGCGAAGCGCACTGCGACTCCCGACACTTACCTCGCGCAACTGCAGGCAGCAGTGGATCAGGCGGACCGGTTGCCGGTCTACTCCACTGCGAGAGGCAGCTACGTTGACCGGTTCGCGAAAGCGCCGCGCAAGTTCGCCGAGGCTACGGGGACCATCGCTGACGCACTGGGGACCTGGGCTCCGCTGGGGCCGGGCAACGTCGGCGGACGCACGCGCGCCATTCTGATTCACCCGACGAATCCCTCCATCATGCTCACTGCGGGCGTGGCCGGAGGCGTGTGGAAGAGCACGGATGGCGGCAGTACCTGGACTCCGAAGGGCGACCTGCTGGTCAACATCGCGATCAACAGCATGATCTTCGATCCGCGTGATCCGAACATCGTGTATGCGGGAACCGGGGAAGGCTATTTCAATGGTGACGGCGTGCGTGGACTTGGCATCTTCAAGTCCACGAATATGGGCGAGACCTGGACGCAGCTTGCTGCAACCAACAACTCGGACTTCTATTACGTGCAGAAGCTCGCGGTGACGCGTGGCGCCTCACAGCGCATCTATGCGGCCACGCGGACCGGAATCTTCAGAAGTTCCGACGCCGGAGCCACCTGGACCAAAGTGCACGACGGGGCGGCGGTGAATGGTTGCATGGATCTTGCCATTCAGACCGATCGTGCGTTGGCGTATGTCTTCGCCTCCTGTGGAACGTTCACGCAAGGGCGTGTCGTGCGCGCCCTCGACACGGCAGGCGCGCAGACCTGGACCACGGTGCTGAACCCGGTCAACATGGGCCGCACCTCGCTGGCGATCGCGCCATCCAATCAGAACATCATCTACGCGCTTGCCGCGAACTCCGGCTCGGGATCCTTCCTGGGTGTGTACCGGTCGACCACGAGCGGCAACGCCGGTTCCTGGACGACGCAGGCGAACTCCGGCAGTACGGAACTGCTGAACCGCGCGCTGCTCTCGAATCCGGTGTATTACTTCCTGACGCAATGCGGATTCGGCACCACGCAAGACCTGGCGCAGGGCTGGTATGACAACACGATTGCGGTCGATCCTTTGAATCCGAATACGGTTTGGGTGGGCGGAATCGACCTGTTCCGGTCCGACGACGCCGGTTTGAACTTTGGTCAGGCTTCGCACTGGTGGTTTACGCCGGGGGTGGATCCGGAATACGCCCATGCGGACCAGCACACGATTGTCTTCCATCCGCAGTACAACGGCAGTTCGAATCGCATCATGTTCGTCGGCAACGACGGCGGACTGTTTCGCACCACGAATTCGCAGGCTCCGGTCAGCTATTCGCCCAATCCGATTGGTCCTTCCTCTCCGGTTTGCGGCAATACGGCGCCGGGAGTGTTGAGTTGGGGCAATCTGAACAATGGATATCAGGTGACGCAGTTCTACCATGGCGTGGTGTATCCCGACGGCCAGACGTTTTTCGGCGGCACGCAGGATAATGGCACGGTTCGCGGTTCGATTGGGGGAGGAGCCAATGCCTGGTCGACGATTCGTGGAGGCGACGGCGGTTACGTCGCCGTCAATCCGGGAAATACGAATCAGCTCTGGGTCGAAAACACCGGGTTATCGATTGCCCGGTCGACGAATGGCGGATCGAGCTACTCGTCCGTCACCAGCGGCATCACGGAAGGCGCCGGTAACTTCCTGTTCATCACTCCGTTCGCGCAGGATCCTTCGAATGCCGCCCGCATGTGGATTGCCGGCGCATTCATGTGGCGGGCGAACGCCGCTACCACGGTGCCAGCGCCAAATCCTTACTGGACCCGTGCGAGTGCGTTCCTCGGAGCGCGAGTGGGCGCGATCGCTGTGGCTCCGAGCGACTCGAACCGCGTCTACGCGGGAACAGGCACCGGCGGAGGCAATACCAACGGAACGGTGTTTACGACGGGGATTGCGGGAACGGCGACCAGCACGACGGTGTGGAGCGGATCGAAGCCGCGCCCCGATCAGAACTTCATTTCCTGGATCACCGTGCATCCGACGGATCCGCTGACGGCCTACGCAACCGTTTCCACATTCAACACCGGTTCGGGTACGGGTCACGTCTTCAAGACGATCAACGGCGGGACCACGTGGACGAATATCGATGGTTCCGGCGCGACTGGAATTCCGGACGTGCCCGTGCACTGCCTGGTGATTGATCCCAACAACACCAGCAGGCTGTTTGTGGGCACGGATATCGGCGTGTTTGTCAGCCTGGACGGGGGCGCGACGTGGGCTCGTGAGAATACGGGTTTCGCCAATGTGATCACCGAGTATCTCGAGATCAAGAACGGGTATCTGTATGCCTTCACGCACGGCCGCAGCGCCTGGCGTGTCGCGCTCAACTGATCATCGCCCGATCCGTCGAGAAGTGGGAAAGGCCGCTGCCGGGAGATCCGGAAGCGGCCTTCACTCTTTAGTGGGTTCCATCGCGGCGGCTGGCGAGGAACTCGAACGCGGCGCGGCTCAGGGTGAGAAACACGCAGGGCGTGAGCGTACGCACCGTGTCGCCATGCGGGCTGTCTTCGAGCAGCGCGCTTTCGCCGAAGGAGTCGCCGTCTTCGAGGACCACAAGGCGCGTGGACGTGGAGGTTAACTCGACTGATCCGCGAACGATGATGTAAAAGGATGTCGCGAGGTCCCCTTCGATCATCAGTGTGAAGCCCGGCGGATGCTCTTCGGTCTGGAAGAGACGCACGGCTTCGCGGAGCAGATCGTCTGAGAATCCATAGAAGATGGGGACGAGGCGCAGACGGTCGATGGAAATGCCGGCCTGATGACGGACGGTGTTGAAGACGAGTCCCTGCTGGCGGGTCCACAGGGTCTGGTAGGGACCTTCGCAGAGCGTGAGTTCGCGGTGCGTGCCCTGCTGCACGAGGCGCCCCTTGCCGATGACGAGGATGCGGTCGGCGGTCGCGACCGTGCTGAGGCGGTGCGTAACGGAGAGGATCGTGCGGCCGACGCGCAGGCGTTCGAACGTTTCGTGGATTGCGGCTTCCGTTGCGGGATCGAGCGCCGAGGTCGCTTCGTCGAGAATGAGGACCGCGGGATTGCGAACGAGCGCGCGGGCTAGCGCGACACGCTGGCGCTGTCCGCCGGACAGGCGGCCGCCGCGTTGTCCGCAGAGTGTGCCGTAGCCTTCAGGCAGCGAGAGGATCGCATCGTGGACCTCGGCGAGTCGAGCGGCCGCCTCCACTTCTGCATCGGCGGCGGAGGGCTTGCCCAGTCGGATGTTCTCGCGGATGGAGATGTCGAACAGGAAGCTTTCCTGCGGGACGTAGCCGAAGAGCGCGCGGTATTGTTCGAGCGGGAATTCGCGGATGTCGCGACCGTCGATGGTGACGCGTCCAGCGCTGGGATCGTAGAGGCGCGTGAGCAGCGTGAGCAGCGTGCTTTTGCCGGATCCGCTTTCGCCGACGACGCCGATGAAGGATCCGCTGGGCAGCGTCGCGCTGAACTGGTTCAGGTTTTTTGCGTCGCGCGTGTAGCCGAAGTCGACCTCTTCAAAACAGATTTCGCGGAAGTCGTGTGCGATCGTGGCAGCGGATCCGCTGTCAGGCACCTGCGGTTGCTGGGCGAGCAGATGCTGGATCCCTTCGATGCCCGCGCCCGCCTGCACGAGCGTCGGGATGAATTGCGTGAGGCTCGCGAGCGAGTAGCTGAGGCTGAGGAAGATGGTTTGGAACGCAGCGAGCGCGCCGACGGTGAGGGATCCGCGGCTGACCATGAAGGCGCCGAATCCCAGAAGCGTGACCTGCAGCAACATCACGCCGACATAGGCGGAGCGTTCGACCATGCTGGACAGCAGGCTGACGCGGACCATCTGCTCGCGCAGGGCCTGCAGGCGTCCGAAGTAACCGCGGCGGGCGAAGTCCACGAGGCCGAAGGTCTGGATCACCATTTGCGCGCTGAGGTTTTCCTGGACGAGTCCGAGCATGGCGGCTTCGGCCTGGTTCTTGCGCGAGGCTTCTCCGGCAAGGCGGCGTGCGAGAATCGCAGGCGTGGCCACAGTGAGCGGCCAGACGAGCAGTGACACCAGCGCGAGTTTCCAATTGAGGATGAAGAGAAGCACGGTGCCGGCGAGGACATCGAGACTCGGCAGGATGGACCATGCGATGAGGCCCGCGGCGGCGCGTTCGAGGGCGAGAATGTCGGTGGTGAATCGCGCGAGGATGTCGCCGGACGGAGTGGCGGAGAAAAACGCCATCGACTGCCGCTGCACCTGTTCGAACAACTGCATGCGGACCTCGGTCATCACCGTCGATGACAGGCGGGCGTAGAGATAGTCGCGGCCGAGGCCGATGCAGGCGACGGTGATCGCGGCGGTGACGAGTCCACCGATGAGTTTGACGAGCAGCGAGTGGTTGCCGCCGAGTAGCGCGTCATCGACGATGAAACGGAAGGTGAAGGGTACGCCGGCGTAGTAGGCCGCTTCGAGGACCACGCCGGTGAGGATGACCGCGCACAGCGTCGCGTGTGGACGCAGAACGAAGCGGCGCAGGAAGGCCGCGCGTCCCTGTGCCGTGTCGTCGGGTTGTGCGGGCGCGATCACAACGGAGAGGACAGCGCCTCCTGCAATTGCTGGAACTCGAGGGCTCGCGCGCTGACGATGCCGCTGAGGTCGTAGCGCTTGAGGATGTCGAGCGGCATGTGCGAGGCTCCGGTGATCCAGCCGTAGCAGTCGCTCGCGCCGCATTCGCAGCGAAAGGGCTCATTCATGTCCCATTCGGTGGCGGGATAGAAAAACGTGAGTTCCTCGCCATGGCGGATCTCCCGCACGGCGCGCACCATCATGGCGTCGACATCGAAGATCACGTTCGGGTCGCAGGAATGATTGATGTAGCGGAGCAGGAACGGCCGGGGTTCGGCATGCTGCTGCTCGTCGATTTGCACGCTGTGGACCGTGGGATGGTCGAGGATCTCGTTCCAATAAAAGGGACACAGGACCTCGCCTCTTCGGTAGGGACGGCAGGCGACGACGCCGATGCCGTGCGTCCCCTGGCGGGCGATGAATCCGGGATTGCGCGCCGCGGGATTGCGGCGATACAAGCCGGCGATGTAGTCGGAGACGTGGCCGTGATAGCGTTCCCGGACTTCGGTGCGGAGGTAGTCGCTGCCGGTGATGACGCGCCGGCAATCGGGGGATCCGCACTTGCATTCGAACTGTTCCATGCCGGGTCCGCAGAAAGTGGCGTAGTCGATGGTGAGTTCTTCGCCGGGCGCGATCGGGCGGCGCGCGACGACGTCGAGTCCGGTGAGCCAGGTGTTGGGATCGCACGAATGATTGATGGGGCGCCAGCCGTCGGGATTGTCGCTCCACATCACGTGCACGTCGTCGGATACAGGCCAGGCGTATTGATCGAACCAGCGGCGGCGATGGCCGTTCCAGTGTTGCGCGGCGTGGCTGCGGGACACGAGTACGGCGGGGCGCTCTTCATAGGGTTCGACGAGTTCGCCGGGTTCGAGGGCGCGCGTGGCGAACATGCCGAAGCCGCCTTTGCGCGAATATTCGAGTTGCCAGGGACGCTCGCTGCGGGCGCGGCGGCGCAGGGCGCACTGGATCTGGTGATCGAGAAAACCGCGGTGTCCGGCAGGATCAGCGGCCAGGATGAGGTCCGCGCTGCCGAACTGGCCGGGCGGGTAGAATACGGCGCAGTTCGGGTTGATCTCGAGCAGGTAGAGTTCGCCGGTTGCGCGATCGGCGCGGATGTCGCAGCGCGCGTAGCCGGTGCATCCCAGAGCCTTGAAGCAGGATGCGGCCATCTGCCTGAGTCGGGCGGCGAGTTGAGGATCCTGCACGGTTCGCGAACCCATGTCGTCATAGTGGATCCACTTGAGGTCGAAGTGCTTGAAGGACTCGCCGGCGGGGAAGGTGAATTCGATTGGGTCGAGAGCCCAGGCTTCTTCGTTCGCGTGGCGCGGTTCGGTGACGAGGACGGTGTATTCCGGGCCTTCGATGAATTCCTCGATGAGCGCGGCGCCGTATTCGCGAATGCCGATTTCCACTTGTGCACGGAGGTCCTCTTCGCTGGTCACGCGGCTGGCGCGGGTGAGTCCAACACTCGAATATCCCTGCGGATGCTTAACGAGCATCGGGAAGCGGAGGCGCTGGAGCGCCTTGCCGGCATCCGCGGATGAGCGCGCCATCACGTAGGCGGGGAACGGGATCCCGGCGGAGTGACAGGCCATCTTCATGGCTTCCCGCGAGGGATCGTAGAGGGCCGATCCCGAGCCGGTGAAGGCCATGTTCAGTTTTTCGAGCGCCTGCACGACTTCGATGCCCGCGGTGTCGCCATGCCAGGCGCCGTCGCACAGGTTGATGACGACATCGACGCCGAGGCGCTGGATTTCGATGAGCTGCTGGACGGCGTGCTGCTTCGCGATGGCGAAAGAGTGGCACTCGTGGTCCGGCAGGTAGATGGAAGGATCGCAGATGGGGTCGAGGCCCCGGATCGGTTCCGCGGAACCTTCGTAGGACGGGCGCAGGATCGCGATCTTCATCGTTGCTGTGATTCCCAAGTCCTGCACATTTGCAGTGCGGCTTGTGCGCGCGCTTTTCCAGTGGCGCTCGAGAAACGATGTTCCGGCACGCTTTCGATGACGTGCTTGAGGTCGAGCGAACCCTCGAAGTGCATTTCGCGTTCCCAGAGCCACCACTGCATGTGGGCTTCGATCTGGTAGTCGTTGAGGACGCTGCCGCCGACGCCGTAGCTGATCTCGTGCGTTGCGACTTCGTGGATCCAGCCGGCGGAGAAATAGAGGAGGTCGCCGCGGCCGATGTCGCCCTGCCAGCGATCGCACGCGCTGAGTCCCGGGAAATCAGCGAGCGAATCGCGGTTCGAATCGAAGAAGCGGTGTTGGACGGGATGAAATGCGGCGCTGACGCAATCGGGCGAATAGAGGGTCCACGTTTTGTGGCCGGCGATGAGGAACATCCAGCCCTGCATCGCGTAGGAGTCGAGGTGGAGCGGCGTGAAGGCTCCGGCGGGCGATAGGATCAGGCTCTTCTCGTAGCGGTCCTGATTGGCGGGCGGCTGCAGGAACCAGTTGTGACGGAGGAACGCGGGAACCTCGAACATACCGCCGAGCGTGGTTCCGGCCAGGTAGAAGTCCACGACATTGTAAGGTTCGCCGATGCCGCGGACACCGTCAAATACGGCCTTGGCGGGGACCTCGCGAAAGGATTCCGCCGCGGCGCCGTAGACGTGGATCGGGATGTTGCCCATGAGGCTCTCGATCGCGTCGAGGTCGAGGTTCATGAGCGGATGTCCAGCAGGGAAGCAGTCGCGCACGATCACCGGATGCGCGGCGTGCAGACGGTAGAATTCGTCGGGATCCGAGCCGAAATCGAGGGCCGAAACAATGGGGATTGGGATGGTCGTGCTGGTCTGCCGGGCAGGCGCCGCTGTCTCAAGCGGTGCGGTGGTCATGGGTCACACTACTCCTCAAGAAAGGATACTGCGGAATGATCACAAAGCCGCGGGCAAGAGGGGCGCTTACTTCGCGCCGAAACGGAAGGTGAGTCCGAGGGTGACGGTGAGAGGAAATCCGGGAGTGGCGTGTATGCGGGCGAGGACCGGTGCGTCTGGAGTGACGCGGGATTCGAAGTAGTTCTGGGTTTCGTAGTAACCACGGTTGGCGAGGTTGTCGAGGCTGAGGCTGAAGTCCACGCGGCGGGTGATTCGCCTGGAGGCTCCGAGGTCGAAGATGGTGTGGCCCGCGGCGACGATGGACGGGTCTTCCTGATCGAGTCGGTAATGATTGATGGCGCGCATGCGCAGGGATCCGCTCCAGCCTCGCCAGGATGAAAGGGTGATCGCCGAGCCGGCCACGAAATGCGGCGCGCTGGCGACGTAGACGCGATGGTCCCCGCCTTTGAAGAATGCGTTGGAAATGCGCGTGAGATTGCCGCTCCAGGAGAGATGGCGGGTGAGGGCGATCGAGGCCTTGGCTTCGAATCCATAGGCGCGGCTGGGTCCCTGAAATTCGAAGCTGCCGTCATCGGGGACATACACCTGCTCGTTGGAATGATCGATTAGAAAGAGATCGGCGCTGAGGGCGACGCGGCCGAGGTTCGATGACGCGCCCACCTGCGAGAAGTCGGTGGTGCCGAGCCTGGGTTTCTCAGGATGTTGCACGACGGCGCGGGCATCGATGCTGTTCATGCCGCGGCCGTAGTTGAGATGCAGCGTCAGCGGCAACGAATGAGACGGTGTGAACGCCGCGTTCCCCTTGCCTTGCCAGGCGTGTGCGTATTGGAGACCGCCTGCGTTGGGATCGACGCGGTCGCGCACGCCGTAGCGGAATGTGTCGATGCGGAGCCCGCCGCCCAGGATGAGGCGCCCCTGCAGGAGGCTGACCGTTTCCTGCGCATATCCGGCCTCATTGGTGACATGCGCATTGGCGCGGGTGTTGACGCCCGTTGGCGTGCGGCCTTCACGCGGATAGAGTCCGACGTTGATCTGGTTGTCGTGGAAATTGAGTCCGGCGAGGAATGACGCAGCGATGCCTCCGAGTTTGTGAGGCTGCGAGTATTGGGCGTTTGCGCCCTGCTGCAAGCGCGAATCATGTTGCTGGAAGCCGTCGCCGCGAACAGGGTCGTCTTTGAAGAAGGTGAAGTTCGAATAGAGATCGAAGAGCGAGCGGCTGAGGAAACCATCCAGTTTCAGATTGCCGCCGCCCGCGAACGTTTTGTTGTACCAGGCGGAAGCCGTGCCGAGTTTGACGCGGCCGCCGCCGGTGGGGTCGATGAAGCCGAAACGGTCGAGTTCGCCGGCGCTCACGAGGTCGAGCGGAAGCTGTCCCGAAGAATAAAAATGATTGCGGCCGAAGAGCAGGCGGAACCCGAGTTTTTGGTTGTCATCGATGGTGCGAGTGTAGTTGGCGTTCACGTTGTTGCGGCGATAGCGGCTGGGATTCTGAAAGGGACCATCGGTATACGAGCCTTCGTAAGCCGCGTATGCGTCAGTGTTGTGGGCATCGGGGCTGAAGGAGAGGAAGCCGCGGCCCTGGTGAAAACTGCCAGCCTGCAGGCGGGCCATGAACTGGTCGGGGAGGGATTCGCGCTGGCGGATGTGGACGACGCCGAGTCCGCTGAAGTCGCCGTATTCGGGACTGAAGGGCCCGTTGATGATGGTGACGCCCTCGATGAGTTCAGGGCTGAGCGATTTGAGCGCGCCGAGGTAACCCTGCCCGTGGCCCTGCGTGCCCTGGTTCTGCTGCACTCCATCGACGAGGATTTTGAGGCCGCCGTTCGTGCCGCCGTGATCAACGTTGAAGCCGAATCGCCGGATCTCGAGGGATTTGCCGCCGCCCTCGTGCTGCCCGGCGTCAATGCCTGCGCCGAGTTGTTGCAGGATCTGGTCGTCGCGGCTGAAGAGCGTACGGGCGAAGACCTCCGCATTGCGGAGGTCCACGCCGGGTTCAAGAAGTTTCGCGATGACGGTGATGGAATCGGAACGGTCCGGTACGACCGCCGTGCTGTTTGCGTTCGCCAGTTTTTCCTGGATTGCCTTGGCGTGTCCGAGGACCTTGGGATCACGCAGGCCGAAACGCAGGGCGCGCTGCATGACTTCGTTCGCCTTTTGATACTGGCCGTTGGCGGCGAGCGCCCAGGCGAGACAGTCGAGCGTGTGCGCATCCTGGCGGCGCTTGCTTTCCATCTCGGCGATTTCGAGCGCTTTGACGGGGTTCCGCGCATAGTCGGCGTAGTAGAGGATCAATTCGTGGTTCGAATTGTCCGCCGTGACCGATTCGGCGAGCGCGAGTTTCTCGAATTCGACAAACGCGGTGCGAGCCTCTGTGGTCCGGCCTGCCAGATGCAGCGCTTCGGCAAGAGCGAAGAGGTTTTCCGGATGCGGCGCCGCCTTGTATCGGGTTTCGAGGAGTGTCACTGCTTCGTCGTATCGCTTCTGCCCGATGTGGATCTGCGCGAGAGTTCCGAGAGCGTAGTGGTAGTTCGAGAAGGCTGCCAGCGCCTTGCGGACAGCGAGTTCCGCTTTTTCAGGTTCGTCGCGCAGGGAGTGCAAATGCGCGATCTGCGTGAGCAGCCAGGCACGGTCCTCGGTTTCGAATTCGGGCGTCGATTCGTAAGCAGCGGTCATCAATTCGAGCGAACCGGTGAGGTTGCCGTGCAACTCACGCAGATAGGCTGCGCGCGTGAGTCCGGGGATGTTGCCGGGGCGGAGGTCGAGCATCCACTGCGCGGCGTTGACTGCCTCTTCGTAGTTGCCGAGTTCGATGTTGGCGTCCACGAGATAGCCGTAGACCATCACGTCATCCGGCGCTTTGCGATTCAGCTTCTTGGCCGTTTCGAGCGCCTGCGCGAACTCATGGCGTCCAAGTTGGAGCCATGCCTGAACCCGCAGTCCTTCGAAGTTCTCCGGCGCGAGGGCGAATGATTTTTTCAGTGTTTCTTCGGCTTTTGCATAGAATGCGACGTCCGAGGTCTCGCGGGCTCGCCGCGCGTAGGCAAATGCGAGGTTGTTGTAGTGCGCGTAGTGATCCGGTTGTTTGGCGATGCTGGCGGCGGCCTTTTGAATGGCGAGTTCGGCGGGGGATGCCGCGAATGCCGCGAGGCCGCTTACACAGATCAGGACGAGAGAAACGAAGTATCGGGATTTCATTGTGTGTGTTCCTCCAGGGAGTCTGCGGGGCAGCCGGTTGGCTTGGCCCCACAGTCTCGCAGGGGTGGTGTTAGTTCGCCGGGCAGATGCCGCCGGGTTGCTTCACGCAACCTGCCTGGCCGGGACCCTGGTGCACGCTGTCGCGTCCGCTATACGCCGCGCCGATGAAGGGGAACGTGGAATCGATCGGAGCGCTGGAGACGTTCACGCCATCACCGAGCGGAGTGTTGTACTTGTTGGGATCCGCGAGGATGCCCGCAGCCGCGCGCAACGTGATGTCGAGGACATCGTCACCCAGGCGGCGGCCATTCGGATATCCGGCGGTGTCGCCCGCGAGGAACGCGAGGCGCTTCTCGCTCCCTGCGGCGGCCGGCGGGATACCGGTGTTGAGGCGCAACAGGTCCGCAACGGGACCGGCGTCAGCGGCTTTGCAGCCGGGGCAGATCGGCGCCATGTACTGAACGAGCGGCAGAAGGTCGGTGCGGGGCGCGGCGGGAACCGGCACGCCGAGGCTGCCGATGATCTTCGCGGCGAGCGGATCGAGGAAGAAGTCCGCGAACCGGGAGTCCTTGTACGGCTCATCCATGCTGAAGCGGTCCTTGGATCCGGTGCCGATGACGGCTTCGTTGATGAGCGGGTTGCCCATGCGCTGGATCTGCGCCCAGCCGCCGCCGTCGAACCCTTCTTTTTCGTTCTCGCCGAGGACGCGAACGCGACGGCGTGAGGTGGTTCCCCACGTGCCGATGACGGCTTCCTTCTCGCCGGCCTGATGCAGTTTGCCATCGCTGGTCAGCATCGTGATGGGGACTTCGAGGACGATGGTGTTGACGTTGAATCCCGCGAGCGTATTGGGCGCGTAATTCGACTTGTCGTCGGCGTCGATGCCGGCGCTGAGCACCGGAGCCGTGGACGAACGGCGCAGGTTCAGGGAATCGAAGAAGCCGCCGAGGTCAATGTAGAAGGGATCGGATACCGTCCCGGCGAAAACGCGGAAGCCGTTCGGCAGGGTGTAGATGCCCTGCTTGCGCAAGCCCGCGTAGTCGGGCATGGTGCGGGGACCGACATTGCTGGGCACGGCGTACAACGTCTGTCCTTCTGTGAGATTCTGCCGCGCGGCGCCGTTGCGGATCATCGTCACGGTAAACGACTGGCGCTCGCCGAGACCTTCGGAACCCGGACCATCCAGCGCAGTGATGGCAGGAATTCCAGCGAGGTTCCCGACAAAGCCGGTAAACACGCCGGGGTTGCGGATTTCACTTTTGAACCGGAACTGGAACGTGACGTCGGGCTTGCCGTCGTGATTGTTGTCGATCTTCATTTCGTACAGAATCCCCGGATCGAAGGGGAAATAGTTCGGCCCGTTCGCGGGCTCGAGCAGGGGATCGACATTGAGGATCAGGATGACCTTATCCTTGTTTTCCGGGCTCACGAACGCGAACCAGTCGGTGATGTCAGCCTTGTGGTCGAGCGCGGTGATCGGCGCCTCGCGGTGATTGGCGGCCTGGACTTGAGGGATGGGTAAGAGCGCAACCATCGCCGCTGCTGCGAGAGTTGCGCTGACTGTCGATCGGATAGAGGATCGCATCATTTGCTCCTGTTTTGGGTTTGATTGGGCCAGGTGAAACGCCGGCCTTCACTCTGCTTACGAATGCGGGAGCAATTTGGATTTCGCGATGCGCCACTCTTTTTGTGGCCTCGGTGGGTGACGGCGCCGCGGAGGCTACACCCGGGAACTTTTTCGGGCTTTGATACAGACGAAGCCGGGCTGCTGGCGGGTCAGTTGCTCGTACTTGATCGGTTCGGCCCGCTGGAAATCCGCGGTGGGTCGAGGTTCGACGAATCGCACGAGGTCGAAGCCGGAGTCGATGACGGAGTGGATCGCGTCCATTAGCGATCGCCGGTAGCAGGGGACTTCGACGACCGGTCCGAAGCCCTTCCACACCGCGCTGACCTGCTCGACTTCAAAGTAGTTTTGAGTCTTGTAGTAGGCCGCTTCGAATGACGGATGTCCCGCGGAGAAGACGAGGAGTCCTGAGGGCTTGAGGATCCGGTGGAAGCGGCGGAAGACGGCGGGCCAGTCGGCGATGTAGTCCATGACGAGCGGGGCGAGGACGATGTCGATAGACGCGTCGGATACGAACGAGAGGTCGCTGGTGGCGAGGTCCACCTGGTGGAACTGCACTTGTGGCGAAGCTTCGACGCGGACCTTTGCGAGTTCCAGCATTTTGGGACTGGCGTCGACGGCGATGATCGCGCAGGCGCCGTGTTGCAGGAGCCATTGCGCATAGACCCCGGGTCCGCAGCCGGCGTCGAAGATGGTGAGTCCTGCAACGTCGGGCAACAACGACAATGTGGCCGGACGCTCGTAGTAGGCGTTGTGGGCCTTGGTGTCGATCTTCGCCGCATAGGCTTCGGCGAGTTCTTCGTAGGCGTCGAGAGCGAGCGGCTTTGGGTCTGCTTGGGACATCCTGTCGCCCGCCCGGCTACTGACTGATCGGGCTGAGCGCGGCAGTCGATGGCGGCGCGCCGGACTTGCGTACGGGGGCTTCGGCCGTGATATCGACGTTCTTGCAGACCGTCTGTGTGCAGGCCTGTCCCTTGATGCGGACCTTTGCTACTTCGCCCGTCGCTTTAGCCGGCGCCATGAACAGCGCTTCGCCTTCGTATCCCCAACTGAAGATGCGGAGGTCCGGTTGCGAGAAGTCCTTGGGTTGAGGCTGCAGCCACGCGCCGTTGATCTCGACGCCTTCCGGCAGAATCTGCGTGGGCTTGTCGGATGAAAGCGCTTTCTTGCCGGCAAGTTTCGCCGCCGCGCGCTTGTCGTTGTCGAGTGTGAACGTGTGCCAGCCGGCCGCGAGTTGGACCTGCACGGCGAGGTAGCCTCCGGCGACTTGCGCGCGATACGTGACCACGGGTTGATCGTCGTGATGCACGACCGCGGGCGGTCCCCAGCCTTCAGCGGCGGTGGTGGCTAGCAGAAACAGAATGGCCGGTGATGTCATTTGCGGAAGCTCATCCGATAGCTTAACAACGTCGATTGCAGGCGCTGCTCGCCGCGCAGGACCTCGAGTTTCGCCGTGTCGCCGGGCGTCATGTACAGCTTCATGTACAGTTCCGCGGTATGGGCGAAATCGTCGTGATCCACGCCGTTGACCGCGTAGATGATGTCGCCGGTCTGCAGGCTGTGACTCTTGACCGTGACGGCGAAGTTGTCGACGCGATTCACTTTGCAGGCGAATCCGGCGGGGTTCAACTGCCGCTGCTTCTTCTCGTCCGCGCTGATGGGCTCGCAGCCGAAGTACAGGCGTGGATCCACGCTCGACTGCCGGTACTGCACGTCGTACCACCACCAGCGCGGCGGCAGTTGCACGGCAAGGTCGAGGTTCTTGCCGCCGCGTTCGACCGTGAAGACGACCTGCTTCGCTGTGCGGCGATCGGTCTTGTCGTAGCGATGCTGCAGGTCCGCGAAGGTGTAGACCGGAGTTCCATCGACTGCGGCGATGCGGTCGCCTGCCTGCATGCCCGCGGCAGCGACCGCGCCCTGCGCCTTGGCGAGGACGAGTCCTTTGGGGATGTCCAGGTAAATGCCGATGGTCTTGATGTCCGGCGAACGGAAGAGGTGCTGCATCTTGTCGAGCGTCTTGTCTTTTTCGCGATGCAGGTTCTGGAAGTCGCCGATGAGGTGGCATTCGACGCATTGGTTGCGGGCAAACGTGCGTTCGACAAGCATCGGGTAATTCTTCGGGAAGTCCGGCTTGGGACGCGCCTGCTTCGGCAGAGTGTCGCGCTTCGCGTGCAGTTCGAGTCCCTTGGCGAGCGCGAGTTCGAGACTCTGCAGATTCAGATACGTGTCCGGCGATTCCCAATCGCGGCCCCCGTAACGCATGTAGATCTGCTCGTCGGCGTTCAGCAGGTAGTAGTAGAGCGTGTTGTGGCGGTCATGTTCGAACAGACCGATATCCACTTGGTCCATGCGGATGATGCGGACGCAGACGTATTGAGACAACAACTTTCCCCGGGGGGAATCTTTTGGAGACAGCACAACCTGTGCGTCGAAGACTCTTCCGGCGATTCAAGGCTCGCAGCGATACTCGAGAAAGATCGGCTTGCCGGTTGCCTTCGCGACCTTGACGGCTTCGGCGTAATTATCGAGCCAGTCGACGGAGTCGACTTCCTGGGCCGGCAGGAGCGATGCAAAGCTGATGAAGAAAAGCGAGAGAAGCTTGCTGCTACGCATGAATCCTTTCAGGATAGCGGCGCAAACTGCCCTCCCGCTACGGTGCGGTTGACTACTTCGGCTTCTCGGCGCAGTAGCTGACGACGCGCAGCATCCCTTCGGCGAAGTCGGCTTTACGAACCGGTTCCTCGTAGCGAACCACGCGAAGTCCCGGAAAGAGTTTCGGCAACTCGCCCGTGTCGAACACCACGTCGGCTCCAATCGACTGTGTCTTCAGCGCATCCCGGTGAAAGCCTTCGATCACCAGGAGCCCACCCGGCCGGAGCGCGCGCGGCGCGATTTCCTTGACGTCGCGGCCGCCGGTGTAACTCAGCAGAATGAGGTCCCATTGCTGGTCGCCGAATTGAAAGTCCTCGGTTCCCTTGATCTCGGTTTGGATCTTCAGGCCGAGAGCCGCCGCGGTCTTTTGCGCCACAGCCACGGCCTGGTCGGCTGGATCGAATCCAGTCACAGACCAGCCTTGTTGCGCGAGCCAGATGGCGTTACGTCCCTGGCCCATTCCCACGTCCAGAGCCCTGCCCGGCTTGCGGCCGCGAACCATCTCCACGAGGAAGTCGTTGGGCTTCGTATTGAACGCCGGCTTGGCGCTGGTCAGGATGCGGTTCCACCGTTGCACTTCTGCGCGATCGCCCTGGGTTTCGACGAGCTTGACTTGCTTCTCGATGTCGGCTTCCGCGAAGCCCCGGCTCTTCAGGTGCGCGCGGTACTGCTTCATCACTTCGGCCTTTGGCTGGTCTTGCGGGATGCGTGTCGACCAGAATCGAAAGCGTTCGTAAGCCTGTTCCGCCTGGGGAAGCTTCGCAATTCGTTTCTCGTTGTCCTGTATGGTTTCCTGCGCGAAGGCTGCGCCCTCGGCCGCCATCAAAACCGCTGCCAGCAATATCAGTCTGCCGCCGATCCGTATCATGGTCCCTCTCGGATGAATGAAGAATTGGTCCAGTGTACTGTATCGCGCAAAGTATAAACTGGTGCTGCCGGGTTGACCGGATATCCAGATATTGAGGTTTGCTGATGAAAGCCAATAGGCGACGCTTCATACAGACGATCGGTACGAGTTCCGCGGCAGGTATGGCCATGAGCGCCAGCGCCGCAACCACCGAAGGTTCCAGGGCAAAAGCCAACGACGGGCAGTTGCTCTATGTGGGCGACAACATCGCAGTCACGAACACGCAGTACGGTAAAGTCCGCGGCTACATTTTGCGGGGCATTCATTACTTTCTCGGGATGCCGTACGGCGCAGATACTTCCGGCGCGAACCGGTTCATGCCGCCGCAGAAGCCGAAGCCATGGAACGACGTGTATCCGGCATTGTGGTGGGGCAACAGCGCGCCGCAGAACATGGATAACCGCTATGCGAACAAGTTCGCCTCGTTCCGCGATCACTGGAACTACGACGACGTCAGCGAAGACTGCCTGCGGATCAACGTCTTCACCCCGGCGATCAACGACAAGAAGAAACGTCCGGTGCTGTTCTGGATCCACGGCGGCGGATTCGTCAACGGCAACGGCATCGAACACGACGGCTACAACGGCGAGAATCTCGCACGCCACGGCGACATCGTATTCTGCTCGATCAACCACCGGCTCGGTCCGCTGGGATTCTGCAACCTCGCGGGTGTGGGCGGCGAGAAGTTCGCGGCCTCCGGCAACGTCGGGATGCTCGATATCGTGGCTGCGCTCGAGTGGGTCCGCGACAACATTGCGAACTTCGGCGGGGATCCCGGCAATGTGACGATCATCGGTCAATCGGGCGGCGGCGCGAAGGTCACGACGCTCACTGCGATGCCTTCGGCGAAAGGACTCTTTCACAAGGCCGTCGTGCTGAGCGGCGCCTCGCGGAGGATGACTGAAAAAGCGGCGTCCGAAAAGCTCGGCGCGGCGGTGCTGAAGGAAGCCGGATTGTCGGCCGGAGAGATCGACAAACTGCAGGCGATGCCGTGGAAGGATTTCTACGCGATCGCCACGAAGGCGCAGCAGGCGACGGGCATGATGCGCGGGTTTTCGCCGGTAGTGGACGGCACGGTGCTGCCGCAACATCCGTATGATCCCGTGGCGGCGCCGACCGCGGCCGGCGTGCCGATGATCATCAGTTCGGTGCAGAATGAGCAGTCTCCGAGTTGGACGGACTCGGCGATCGAGTCGGTGACGATACAGGACGTGGTCGAGAAGTTGAAGACACGCGCGGGATTCGGCGCGGGCTTTGGCGACAAAGCGCAAGCGGCCGTCGATTCCTACGTGAAGGCGTTTCCCGGCAAGAAGCCCATCGAAATCTGGTCGCTGGTGAGTAGCAACCGGCAGGGTGTTGTTGCGCTCGCGGATATCAAGTCGAAGCAGCCGGCGCCGGTGTACGTCAACTGGTTCACGTGGCAGCCTCCGCTATTCGACAGCCGCATGCGCGCGTTCCACTGCGTGGACATCT
>CAZVKC010000071.1:28661-32058 GCA_964627455.1 uncultured Solibacteraceae bacterium
CGGCCGAGGGCGCTCGCGACGAAGATGGCGGGCGCGCTGCTGCAGTTCATGAAGACCGGGAATCCCAATGGCCCGGGACTTCCGAGCTGGCCGAAGTACACGTCTGCGAAGGGCGAGACGATGATCTTCGACGATGTCTGCAAGGTCGAGAACGATCCGGACCGGGAGGCGCGTAAAGGCCTGCCTGTCGTGAGTTGATACTAGTACTGGAATCCCAAAAGTAACGGACGAAAAGGGGCTGGCAGGGGGAACTTCCTGCTAGTCCCAAGCTCCCAGCAGTACGGGACCACCGTCATCTCGCCGCAAGCAGGTCCCGTCTCTAGACTCAAACTAGCTTGCGGTACTTCACTTTCCTCTTCGTTTTCGCGATGGCTGTTTCGGCCAAGGTTCCTGCCTCTTCGTGCAACATCCCAGCGCCCCCGGCCGATGCGACACCGGCGATTCAGGCGTGCTTAAAGGCGAACGGCGTGGTGGAATTCAGCGGCGGCCAATATCTTTTGAAGACGACTCTCCCGCTCGATAACTGGCAGGGGCTGGTGAGTACGACCACGCAGACCGTGCTTCGCGGGGACGAGGGTTTGCAGGGGCCAATGATTCGCGTGGACGGCAAGGTGAATACGCGAATCTCGGGGTTCCAACTCGTGCTGCCCACGAGCGCAGCCGGCGCGAACGCGGTGATCGAGTTCAATAACAGCGCGGCGGACAATCTGTACAACGTGATCGAGGACAACTTCATCGTCGAGGAACACGTGCAGACGGTCGTGCCCGCGAAGGCGGGGATCCTCATGCGGTCGAACACCACGGACGTCGCAGCCATGTACTACAACATCGTGCAGAGGAACCGGGTTTTCAACTTCAAGCATGCGATTCAGCTCGAGGCCGACAACCTGCAAGCGGGATCGAACCCCGCGCCGGTGAGCGGCAACTGGTTCATCAACAATGTGACCAGCGGAGTCGTGAATATCCTCTGCAAGGCAGGCTGCCAGCAGAACTTCTTCTCGAACCACTTCTGTAATGGATTTCTCGTGCCGAGCCGGCAGGTGTGCCTGGCTGGCGGGACACTCGACGCCGCACCGGGCGCCAACGTTCCCGGGGTTGCCGCGGAGAACGTGTTCAGCGGCAAGATCGACATGGGTCCCGACCAGGATCCGCAGAATCCCAACGCCGCTTATATCCTTGCGGCCAACGCGACGCGCTTCACGATCCAGGCCGACGACAGCCAGGGAGACACCAGCGTCGACCGCGGCTTCGAGAATACGATCAACGTGCAACGTCGCGAGCGCCGGGAGTTCTTCGGCAAAGCCGCGTCGATCTCGGTCGGCAAAGCGCTCGACTCACTGTTGATGGGTGGACTCACCGGCCGGGGTCAATCGTATGTCTGCAACGTCGACGGAAACTACGCGGCGATCGAAGTGATCCCCGGCGGCGTCGGAGCGGGCGTTCGCGTGTTGCGCGGTACGGGTTGCGTGAAGGGCGAATCGATCGTCCCGACCGTCGTGTCGACCTTTTAATCGTTCGCTCGCCAGATCTGTTCGTGCTTCTCGAGTGGTTGTGAGAAGCGGCCGGATCGCGACACCCGCAAGCAATCCCAGCAGAATGACGCCCCAGCGAAAGCCATTGGCGGCGGTCGTTGAGACGGTGACTCCGGTAGCGAAGGTGAGCCATGCAGCGAGGCAGACCGGGCACTTGGGGATGAGCGCCAACACGGCCGCTCCCGGGAGCATCGAAATAGCGAGACGGCGTTTGCGTGCCGCCGTCCCGCTGCTGCAACAAACAGCGTGCGTCAGTGTCCGGAACAGCATGACGTCTCGCTCACTTCACGCGGAGGTTCGTAAGGCGCTGCGGGATCGACCTTGTAGCTGTCTTCGTACTTGTCGTGATGGCGAAGCCAGGCCATCGTGTGGGCGAGTCCCTCTTCGTCGCGACCCTTGGGGACCAGGTCGAGGAACTGATAAACGCCGATCAGTGGATCGAGTCCACGGGCGTAGGTCGAATAGGTGTGAAAGATCTCGCCGGCGTCGTTTTTGTGGAACACACTCAGACCCGGCAGGTCCTCGAGCGGGACCCGGCCTCGAGTGTAGTTGTAGATCACTTCTCCTGCAAGCTCTTCGCGGGTGAAGTGTACGCCGAAATCATGCGGAAAACTGTTGGCAGCCGCCGACACCCAGGGGAACTTCCAGCCCATCCGCTTTTGAAACGCGGCAATACGCGAGATCGGCGCGCGCGAAACGACGGCGAGGGACGTGTCCCGATGCGCCAGGTGAATACGCGTGCTATCGAAATGGTCGGCCAGGAACGAACAGGACTTGCAGCCCTCCTCCCACGTTGGCCCGAACATAAAGTGGTACACGATCAACTGGCTGCGCCCGTCGAAGAGATCGGCGAGCGACTGCGGTCCTGTGGGACCTTCGAAGATGTACGGCTGTTCGAGGCGCACCCACGGCAACGTGCGCCGCTGGCGGCCCACTTCGTCGCGCTGGTGCGTCAGTTCCTTTTCAGCCGCGAGCAGAGCCTTGCGTGCCTGCAGCCATTCGTCTCTGGATACAATTCGAGCGTGCGGGTTCATCGATTCCCTTTCTGTTGCCCCGGTTAGTGGCCCTTGCGGGGCGATTTGGATTTGGAGGTGGATGTGGTTCCCGCTTCCGCGTCTTCTTTGATGCGGAGCAGGTGGCTGGTCCAGAGTTCTTCGAACCGGCCGACCCAGCGTTCGTAGATTTGCCGGATCGGCACGACGTTCAGTGAGTTGATGCGCTGCCGGCTCTCGTCACGCGTCAGAATGAGGCCGGCCTCGCGCAACACGTCGATATGCTTCATCACCCCGAACCGCGTCAGATGCGGGAACGCCTCGACGATTTGCGTCGTCGTCCGTGGACCCTGTTGCCGCAACAGGTCGAGGATCGACCGGCGCGTGCTGTCCGAGAGTGCCTTCCAGACGGCGTCGAGTTCGTCGCTGCTGTGTTCGCGCGGTGCGGGGGGAGGAGGCAAGTCAACTCCGCTTCATGCAGTCTTCGGCAATGGAGTCGACAATGTGCTTCCAGCCGGCGCCGACGCCCTTGCGGTGCGCTGCGTCGATGAGTCCCACGGCGCGATGCCGGAATTCGACATGCGTTCCGCCGCTCGCCCGCTGCTCGAGTTTCACTTCGAGATGGTTGATGGCGGGATAGGACATGAACATCGGACCGCTGAGTTCGAGCAACACGGGCGGTTTGATCACCTGTACGTGTCCCCACAAATGTCCAATGCCGTTGCCGCGGTCGCGAAACCAGCGGCCGCCGGGCCATTGTTCGAGGATCATCTGCAGCGACTCGCCCTGCGGATTGGTGTTGCCTTCGCCGAGGCGGTGCAACACGCTGCGGAAGACGGTTCCAATGTCAGCCTGAATATCGATGGCTTGTGT
>CAZVKC010000071.1:32158-35415 GCA_964627455.1 uncultured Solibacteraceae bacterium
CGTCCGCTACGCTAGGGGCGTGAAGCTGTTGGACTACCACCGTTTGCGGAACGACGAGGAATCTTCGTGGGATCGAGAGCGCCTTCGTGAGTTGGCGGGGGAGGCATTCTGCGAGTCGGCCGAAGCGTTGCTGCCGCGAAATGTTGCGCACGCGTGGGATCCCGACCAGTACGTGCGGTTCGAGCGTGCGCCTTGGTTTGAGGAATGTCTGCAATTGTGCGATCTATATCGCGCGGCGACGGATGTGCAACGCGATTGGCTTCGATCGCAGATCGATCATTCGACAGGAGGCCGGTTGACGCTGTTCGGATTGCGGGCGGCTGTGTTGGGCGCGCGTGGGCGGAGTTCCGATTTGGTGCGGGCGGGTTTGCTCGCCTTTGCCATCGTGGATCTGTCTGAGCGTGACATCCGCGATGTGTTGATCGGATTCACGCTGGTGTGCCACTGCGCGCGGTTGGCTGGCGCGGATGTGCCGGCGCTGTTGCGTGAGGTTGCGGCGCTGGCGGGTCCGGCGATGCGGACTTTGTATGGCGAGTGGGCGGAACGATATCCCGATGTCGCGGGAATTGGTTCGATGGGATGGCGCGAGGTGCAAACGGACGAAGGTGTTGGATTCCGGATGGGTTAATTCGCCGAGGCGCGGAACATGATCTGGTAGCCGAAGAGTCCGGGCAGAAGTTTTGTTACGACGCCGAGAATGCGATTGCAGAAAACCATCAATGGATTGGACGGCGAAAGGCCGAATGCAAGTTCGATTGGAATTACCGTCATGCGTTCTTCGAGGATTTTGAAGCCTTGCGCTTCGAGCATTTGTCGCGCGGATTTTCGCGTGTAGAAATGCAAATGCGTGCGATCGAGAATTCCTCGTTCGGCGTAATCGAATTTGCCGAACAACAACACCAAGCGAACAGAAATATTCGCGACGTTCGGCAGCGAGATGATCACCTGGCCGGATTCGGCGCGCAGCAGCGGACGCACTTGGTCGAGCAGTTGTTCGGGCTTAAGAAGATGTTCGAGGATGTCGAGGAGAAGTATGCGGTCGAAGCGTTTCGCGATCGGCGGCAGCGGTTGCTGCTGCAAATCCGCCTGATGATATTCGACGAACGCTTCATCTCGCGACGGCGTGTGCAAATAGTCGACGCCTGTGACGCGATTGCCGCGGGCGGCGAGTTTTTCGGCGAAGAATCCTTCGCCGCAGCCGATGTCGAGGACATCGTGTCCGGAGCCTGTCATCTCCAGCGCGAGTTGGTGGCTCGAGCCGCGGCTCTCTTTGATCGGATAGTGTGCGAAGTATTCGGCGAACTGCGGCGCCTTCTTCGCGGATTGCACTGTTCCCTTGTAGGCGCGCACGGCGCGATAGACGTCGAGCGCGTACTTCATGCCGTTGACGTAACAGATCTCGTCGCCGTAATAGGTTGGGATCGGAACTTCGAGGATCCGGAAGCGCTGATGCTGCAGCTTGATGATGATCTCCGTGTCGAAGTGGAAATCATCGGTCATGCGGCTCATGTCGATGCGGCGGATCGCTTCGAGACTGTAAGCGCGATAGCCGCTGTGGAACTCGGTGAGACGCATGCCGAGCGAACGATTTTCAAAGAACGTCAGAATGCGGTTGCCGATGTATTTGTAGAGCGGCATGCCTCCCTTCAGCGGTCCGCCATACGCCGTCATCATGCGCGAGCCGAAGACAGCGTCTGCTTCGCCGCGCACGATCGGCGCGTACATCTGCGCGAGCAATTCGGGCGCGTATTGTCCGTCGCCGTGCAGCAGGACGACCACATCGAATCCCTTCGAGAGGAAGTAGAGATAACCGGCTTTCTGATTGCCGCCGTAGCCGAGATTGGCTTCGTGCTTGAGGACGTGGAGCTTCGGCAATTCAAACGCGGTTTTGAGGCCGAGCGCGAGTTCGTAGGTCGAGTCGCCGCTCGCGTCATCGAACAGCGCGATCTCTTCGACGTTCGTCCAGACGTCGGCGGGGATGCGTTTGAGGACTGCTTTGAGTGTGGTCGCGGCGTTGTAGGCAACGATGAGGATGCCGATGCGTTTGCCGCGGCAGTCCGCGTCCGCGGGCGTGGATTTCGTCAGTGCTACTTGCGCCGTCGCCATGCAACTACTGCCAACATGGTCCCAAACATCGTGAGTCCCGCGCCACCGTATACGGAGATCGGCTGGAAGCGCATCTCGATTTCGTGTGCGCCGCCGTCGACGACGATGCCGCGCAGAGCGCCGTAGACTTCGCGGATTTCGGCAGGTTTTCCATCGATCGTTGCGCGCCAGCCGGGATAGAAGGTATCGGCGACGATCACCATGCCGCGGCATTTCATATCCGCGCGCAGGCTGATGCGGTTGCTGTGGTGGCGCAGGACTTTCACTTCGTTGCTCTGTTCGCTGGTATTGGCGCCTTCGCAGGCGTCGAGTTTCGGCGCGTCTGCGTTGAGCGTCGCGACGGTGCGCCAGGGATTGAACTGCGGATCGTGGATCAGCTTTTGCAGTTCCGCGTTGTCTTTGACTCGGATGGCTTCGTGCGCAGCCCAGGCGCGGGGCATCGCATCGGGGTTCTTGTAGACGTTGAGTCCATTGAAGCCTTTGTAGACTTCCTGCTGATCGGGACGCTCAGGCTGTTTCGAGACCCAATAGGTAACGGCGAAGAGGCGGCGCGTTTCCGGTGTGTGGAGGCCGTGCAACAGCAGGTTGTCGGTGGCTCCGGCGACGTAGCCTTGCAGCATGTCGAAGCCGTGCCAGTCGCCGAAGTTCATCGGCACGTCATTGTCGTTGACGGCCGCGCGGAAGGGCCACGGCTGCATTTTGAGGAAGGTCGCGACTTCCTGATGCTCGGTGAAGGCCTTGACGAACTTGTAGCCGTCCTTCTGATGGCGGTTCGGGTAATTGATGACCGAAGTCATCTCGATGAGCGCGAGGGCGAGCAGGCATCCGGTGGCGACGGGCCATCGGAGAGCGTCGCGGCGGTAGGCGAGGATGAATCCGCCGGCGGCGATGGCGACCCATCCGGAGAGCATGACCTTTTCGTCGATGCCTCCTTGCCGGAGGGCGGTTTGCCAGATGGCGGCGGCGACGATGACGCCTCCGAACCAGAGCCACGCGAGCGCGATGCGGCGGGCCCAGCGGCTGTCGCGATCGGCGAGCAGATCGACGCCGTATGCAGCGAGGACGGCGATTCCGAAGTGGACGAGGTGCACGGCGCGAATGGGCACGCGCGCTTTGCCGAGCATCGGGGCGAAGGAATAGAAGAGGCCTTG
>CAZVKC010000071.1:35515-37199 GCA_964627455.1 uncultured Solibacteraceae bacterium
GGGATCGCGTCCTTCCAGCCGACGGTGTTTTCGAGGCCGATCCAGCGGTGGGAGATGCGTCCGAATTCGTAGGTCGGGATAGTCTGCGCGGCGCTTGTGAGGAACATCATCACGAAGAAGACCGCGGCGGCGCGGGCCATCGTCCAGTCGGGACGCCGCCCCTTGTTGCGGAGGATCTGGAAGATCCAGGTGAAGGCGGCGAGATAGGAGACGAGCATGGGGATCTCGTGGTGGCCGCAGAGCCAGGCGACGCCGAGGGTGAATCCGGCGAGCGCGGCTTCGGGGATGGATCCCTGGTTGCGAATGGAGCGCAGGAGGAAGAGGACGACGAGCGGGGTCCAGACGGCGCCGTTTGCGACGTCGAGCCAGGCGGCGGTGCCGACGAATCCGGCGAAGGAGAAGAGGCATCCGGCGATGATGGATGCGATGCGGCTGCGGCCGAGGTCGCGGGCGAGCCAGTAACAGAAGAGGGCGGCCTGGAAATGGATGAAGATCCAATACCAGTTGAGGAGGGGGAGGCGGATGTAGCCGCCGTCGACGAGCGGCAGGGCGGCGAAGAGGAGGTTGAAGGGATAGAGCGGTCCCGGTTGGGTTTGGCCGATGAGGGGCTGGCCGGCCCAGATGCGCGGGTCCCAGAGCGGGAACTGGCCGCGGTGGAGTTCATTGGCCTGGAACTGGAGGCGCGGGATCTCGAGGTAGACCATGTCGGGATGGTCGAACCAGACGTACTGGCCGGTGAGGGCGAGTTTCCAGTAGAAGCAGATGCAGAGGGCGAGGAGCGCTGCTGGTCCGCGCAGATGGGACATTATGTCTATGCTACCTGCACTGCATGATGATGGAAGAGTATGCGTGGCGTGCTGTTCGACATGGATGGGGTCCTGTATAACTCGGACCGGCTGATTGCGGGCGCGGTGGAGACGATCGAGTGGGTGCGGGGGAAGGGGATCCCGCACTTGTATGTGACGAACACGTCGTCGCGGGATCGCGGGGCGCTGGTGGAGAAGCTGCGCGGGTTCGGACTCGAGGCGGCGGTGGACGAGATCCTGACGCCGGCTTCGGCGGTGGCGGAGTGGTTGCGGAGTTCCAGTGCGGCCGAGGGTCCCGTGGCGCTGTTCGTGCGGCCGTCGACGCGGCGGGAGTTCGCGGGGTTGCCCTGTTTGGATGAGAGCGTGGAGTCGGGCGAGGTGGCGTATGTGGTGATCGGGGACCTGGGGCAGCACTGGGATTATCGAACGTTGAACCGGGCATTCCGGTTGCTGTATCACAATCCGGGGGCGAAGCTGATCGCACTGGGGATGACGCGGTACTGGCTGGCGTCGGACGGGATTTCGCTGGATGTGGCGCCGTTTGTGGCGGCGCTGCAGCATGCGACGGGGCGGGATCCGCTGGTGTTTGGGAAGCCGGCTGCGCGGTTCTTTCACGCGGCGGCGGCGCGGTTGGGGCTGGCGCCGGGGGAGGTCCTGATGGTGGGGGACGATGTGGAGGCGGATGTCGGCGGGGCGCAGGAGGCGGGATTGGGCGGGGTGCTGGTGCGGACGGGGAAGTTCCGGCCCGCGGATTTGGAGGGGCGGGTCCGGCAGCCGGACGTGGTGTGGGATTCGGTGGCGGACTTGCCTGCGTGGTGGGAGGCACACGTATCGTAAGGTTCGGGGCGTGCGGTTGGGATTTCGACAGCCAGGTTACG
>CAZVKC010000072.1:0-36645 GCA_964627455.1 uncultured Solibacteraceae bacterium
GGAGGGGGGATGGTGGACAGGGAAGGATTCGAACCTTCGTACGCCGCAAGGGCGGACAGATTTACAGTCTGTTGGCTTTAACCGCTCACCCACCTGTCCGGGAGACGACTGCCTCACCAATATAGCAAATGCTCAGTTGGAAGCGCCACTTCTGCGTGCGCGAGCTGCGACGGTCCGCTTGCCGGATGATGAGGTCGAGATGACGGAAGGCGCGTCAGCTTTCGGCGCCGCGCTGCTGCCGCCGCCGGGACGCCCCGCCACCTGGAAGTGGCTCAACGAGCGTTCATAGGCTTGGATGCCCTTCACCAGCGCCTCGGCGAGCTTGTCGCGATAGGCGTCGGTCTTCATCAACTCTTCTTCTTCCGGATTCGACAGGAACCCGACTTCCGCCAGGATGGCCGGCATCTTTGCGCCGATCAGCACGATGAACGGCGCCCGGCGTACGCCGCGATTGCGCGCCTTGCCGGCCGCTCCCGTGCCCGTCACCATCGCCGCCTGCATCTTGCCGGCGAACTCCATCGATTCCTTCAACTTCTCGTTGAAGGTGATCTTCTGGACAATCTGTTCGAGATCGGCGATCGACATCTTCGACGCCGCGTTTTCGCGGGCCGCGACTTCCGACGCTTGCCGCGAGTTTGCGGCGTTCAGGTAGTAAGTCTCGACGCCCGTCACCGAGGCGATCGTCGACGAGTTGGCGTGGATCGACAGGAACAGGTCGGCGTGCCGTTCGTTGGCGATCTGCGGCCGTTCTTCGAGCGGGATGAAGACATCGGATTCACGCGTATAAATCACTTCTGCGCCGATGCGTTCTTCGACCAGTTTGCCCACGCGCATGGCGAGGTCCAGTACAAGGTCTTTCTCCCGCAATCCAGTGGGACCCGTCGTGCCGTGATCGTGGGCGCCGTGTCCGGGATCGATGACGATACGGTTCAGCTTGAGTCCCAGTTCGCGCGTCAGACTGCGGCCACCGGTGGAGTTCGGATTCGCGGGCGTGGCGAAGGCTGGGGGCGTCGTTACCGATGCCGGTGGTGTTCGCGCCGGAACGGCGGCCACCGTAACGGGCGCCTCTTTGGCAGGCGGCGGATCGGGAGCCTTGGCCGCGCGCGGCAGCGTGGGATTCGCCATGTTGCGGGGCAACGAAGCGACCCGGAGCGGCATGCGCGGCGGCGCATCGAACGGAGACGGCGGATCCACCTTGCGCCGCTTCTTCGCGACCACAACAGGAGGTACGAACTGCTTCGGAGGCGTTTTCACCACGGCAGGTTGCGTGACCACCGGCGGGGGCGGAGCAGCAACTTCCACGGGCTTCTCGCGAGGCGCCTCCACGGTTGCCGTTACGCTCGGCGTTTCGGCTGGGGCGACCGGCGTCTTGCCCGCAATCGGCGTCACTTCGATGACCAGCCGGTATGGATTCTGCAGTTGCGACGCCGTGTAATTTGCGTCGTCCTCGAGGTCCACCACCACGCGCGTTTGGGACGCCGACTGGTTTGCTACGCGGACCTGGCGGATGAGTTTATCACCGACCGGCACCTGATAAATGCCGCGAGTCTGCCCTTCGATATTGAAGGTCGTGTTCGGAATGTCGAAGAAGATCCGGCCCGGGTTGTAAAGGCGGGCGTGCTTGAATGTGAACTCGGCGGAAATCTCGACTGAGATCCGCGTGGAGGTTCCCATCGACCAGAATTGGATTTTCGTGACGCGGTCGGCGGCATGCGCAGAGGGAACGCACACGCTGAGTGCGAGAGCCAGGGCAACCGGGATGGTGGAGGAGGTCCGCGCGCTGGCTTTCTTCATCGTTTATTGCGTCCGGAGATAGATCCGCCCGTCGGCGCCGTAGTAGGCTTCGACCTTCCGATATTCGGGCGCTTTGGGTTGTTCCGCCTGGGGCGGCTGCTGCTGTTGTGGGGCGGTGGTCGCGGCCGACGAAGTCGCAGGAACCCCGGCTTTTGCTGCCGCAGTGGCTTGTTTCGCCTTCGCCGCGCGGTAGTTGCGGGCCACCTTTACGACATAATCCTGTGTTTCCCGGTATGGCGGGATGTTATTGTTGTACCGCGCCACAGCGCCTTCACCCGCGTTGTACGCTGCCAGCGCCAAAGCCGGATCCTGGAACTTGTCCTGCAGATAGCGCAAGTACTTCACGCCGCCTTCGATATTGTCCTTGGGGTTGAACGCGTTGTGGACCCCCAACTGCCGCGCCGTTGCCGGCATCAATTGCATGAGTCCGCGGGCGCCTGCCGTCGATACCGCTACCGGATTGTAGTTGCTCTCGGCCTTGATCACCGAATGCACCAGGTCGGGATCCACGCCATGGCGGTTGGCCGCGTCCACCACGATCTCCTCGAGAGGCTGCGCGGTCGCGGGCTTTTCCGGACCTCCGACTTCCAACGGCGCGATCGTCTTCGACTCGACGACTTTGGGTTCCACGACCACCGTGGTCCGCACCAGCCTGCCGGTGCGGTAATCGGGCTTCACGGTGGACACCGTGCGCTTCGTTGACGCGGCCTGTGGAAAAGCGGAAAGCATCAGCGCGCCCGCCAAAAGCAAACAATTTCGCAACGGTCTGTTTTGACGACGTTTTGAGTATAACCCGGAAGTCATTGCATTCCAAGAGCAAAAATCGACTGCTACTATCTTCTCATGGGTCGCAGGAAGCTGCAGGGATGGGTGCTGGCCGGCGGGCAAAGCCGCCGCATGGGCTCCGACAAAGCCCTTCTTTTCCACAGGGCCGGCGCCACTCAGATCGAACATGCCGCCGCGATTCTCGCCGCCGTGACCGGCGCCACGCCCGCCATTCTCGGATCCGCGGAGCGTTACGGCCGCTTCGGATATCCAGTTGTCGAAGACAGTTTTGCTGATCATGGTCCCCTGGCCGGCATCCACGCCGCGCTCTGCTCGCCCCTCGCCGCCGACCTCAACCTGATAACGGCCGTCGACCTGCCCAACCTGACTGCCGGTTTTCTTGAAATCCTGCTCGACGCCGCCCGGGACAACCCGGACCGCATCTGCGTGATCGCCGAGGACCAGCCTCTGTGTGGTGTCTACCGCCCGGACTGTATGCCCGCCATCGAAGCTGCGCTGAAGGCCGGTCTGCGCAAGGTCACTACCGTGGTCCACGAGGGGTTGAATGCTCTCGAAGTTCCGGTTCCCGACCAGCAACTGATTGAAAATATGAACACGCTTGGCGACTGGCAGTATCATTTGAAGAAGCATGAATGAACGGTTTCCCCATTACCTGGAGTTCCGCCATGTCAGTAAGACGTTCGATCGGCCCGTTTTGGTCGATGTGAACTTCCACTGTAATGCCGGGCAAACCTTGGCGATCATCGGACGCAGCGGCGTCGGTAAGTCCGTAAGTCTCGGACATATCATGGGTTTCCTCAAACCCGACTCCGGCCGCGTGATCGTCGCACACACCGACATAACCGACGCGGACGAGGCCGAGTTGCGGCGGATCCGCAAGAAAGTGACGATGGTCTTCCAGTCCGGGGCGCTGTTCGACTCGCTGACGGTGGCAGAGAATATCCTGTTCAGCCTGGAACTTCGCGAGGATTACAACGAGCAGAACAAAGAGGATGTCGTCAACGGCTTGCTGGAGATCGTGGACCTGCTCGAGTACCGCGACGTCTATCCGTCCGAACTTTCGACCGGCTATAAGCGCGCCGTCGCCATCGCGCGAGCCCTTGCAGCACAACCCGAATGCATCCTCTACGATGAACCGACCACGATGGTGGATCCGATCATGTCCGACCACCTCGGCAATCTGATGCTCCGGCTGAAGAAGCAACTGCGGTTGACCTCGGTGGTCGTGACACACGATCTCGATCTGATGCGCAAGGTCGCGGATGCCGTGGTGATCCTGTACAAGGGCGAAGCCATTTACTTCGGTCCCGTAGCGGAACTCGACCGCAGCACGCACCCGCACATCAAGGAATTCATGGCGATGGATCGCCTCGAATTCGCTTAACGGAACACTACTTGTACAGCGCCTTGGTCACGGCGCCGCGCAACTTGGCGAGCCCCATTCGCGTGTCGGGACCCAGGTGCACCCGCAACCAGCGACGGCCGCGTTCGACCAGGACCTCCAGATCGCCTCGCGCCTGCGCCGCCTTCACGACGCCGAAGCTGTAGGTGTTTCCCGGCACGGGCAGATCCGCTGCATCGTCGCCGGTAATCTGCAGGAACACCCCGCTGTTCGGACCACCCTTATACGCCTGCCCCGTTGAGTGCAGAAAGCGCGGGCCAAATCCCAAACAGGTCGCCACCTTGCGGTTGTCGCGAATCATCGAGCGGATTGCCTGCAGCGTAATCTCGTTCGACTCGTTCATCTCGACATACCCGAGCACGGCGAAATAATCGCCCGGCTGGATCGTCGCAATCAGTTCCTTCAGCTTGTCGGTCAGCGCGGGATCCTCGATGCGCAGCGGCGTTTCCGCCGGCAGGGATCCCGTGGCTTCGAACTCACTCGTCAGCTTCTTTGTCGCGATCTTACTCGCTTCCACGTCCGGCTGATCGAACGGATTGATGCCGATCACGGCGCCCGCCACGGCCGTCGCGATCTCCCAGCGGAAGAACTCGGCGCCGAGTTCATAGGTGTTGTTCAGCGTGATGCGGATCACCGGATGCCCGGCCTTTTCCAACGCATCGATGCCTGCCTCGTGCGCCTTCTCCACCGCGCCTTCCAAACGCAGGTACACGAACACGCGATCGTTGCCGTAGAGGTGCGGAGGCGCCAGCGGTTCGCGATCCACCGGGATGATCCCCTTGCCGATCTTGCCCGTCGATTCCGCGATCAATTGCTCGAGCCACGCGCCCAGGTCGTAAATCCCCGGGGACGCCACGATGGTCAGCTTGTCGCGGCCTGCGTTGCATGCCGTGCCGAGCACGAGTCCGAGCGAGACGCCCGGATTCTTCGCCGGTTCCGCGTGGCACTCGCCGACCATCAACTGCGCCTCATGCAGGAAGCGCGGCATGTCGAGTCCCATTGCAGCGGCCGGCGCCATGCCGAAGGTCGACAGCGCGGAATAGCGTCCGCCGATCGACGGCACGCCATACAGAATCTTCCAGAAGCCGTCCGCTTCCGCGACCTTCTGCATGTTCGAACCCGGATCCGTGATCGCGATGAACTGCGACGCGTTCTTGATGCGATCGAAGAAATACTGTTTGAAAATATTGGGCTCGAGCGTCGAACCTGACTTACTCGATACGAATACGAGCGTCTTCTCGAGGTTCACCTTCTGCTCGAAGGTCTTCACCTGCGCCGGATCCGTCGAATCCAGCACGTGCACTTCGGGGAACCCGGCCTTCTTGCCGAAGGTCATCTTCAACACTTCCGGACATAGCGAAGATCCGCCCATGCCCAGCAGCAGAATGTTCTCGAACCCGCGCGCCTTCACATCTTCGGCGAGCTTTTGCAGGTCCGCCACCGCGTCCACCTGCTGATCGACGATGTCGAGCCACCCGAGCCATTTCTCTTCGCCGGTGTTGGTCCACAGCGTGGGATCCTTCGCCCACAACCGCGCGACGTTGCCTTTCGCCGTCCACTCCTCACTCGCCAGGCGGACCTTCGCATCCAAATCGACCGGCAAAGAATATTCCAAGCTGCTCACTTTTCCACTCCTCCTAGTACGTATCCGGCGGCGATCCGGCTGAACTCCGCCACTTGATCTTTCTGCCACGCAGCATCGCGGCCCAGTTCCGCGGCCAGCACGGCAGCGGCTTTCGGGGCCATCCGCAGCGCGGCCTTCGAATTCAGGAACAGCGCGCGCGTGCGCCGCGCCAGCGCATCATCGAGCGTCCGCGCCATTTCGTGACGCGCTGCCCATGCAATCTCCGCGGCCGTGTACGGCAACTCGTCGTCGAGTTTCACCGCGAGTTCCGGCTCGCTGCGCATCAGGCTTTCAATCGCCGGCGCATCGGAACCATACACCGCGAGATCCCCGAACTTCTCCGCATTCTGGTGGAACCCGTGGATATTGAGGTTCCGCGTCACGCATGGGCGCTCTTCGAGTTGCCCGATCGTTGCCGCCTGGTTCACGCAATCCTCGGCCATGTGCCGGTATGTGGTCCACTTGCCGCCGGTGATCGTCACCAGTCCCGAATCCTCGATCCTGATCGAGTGATCGCGCGACAAGGCTGCCGTGTTCCCGCCGTCGCCCGCTTTCACCAGCGGACGAATCCCGACAAACACGCTCAGCACATCGTCACGCGTGGGCGCCTGATCCAGATACTGCGCCGAGGTCTCCAGAATGAAATCGACTTCCTCTTCAAACGGTAGCGGATCGAGCGACGCCTGCTGAATCGGCGTATCCGTTGTTCCCACCACCGTATGCCCATGCCACGGGATCGCGAACATCACGCGTCCATCGCGCGTATGCGGCACCATGATTGCGTGATCGCTCGACAGGAAGCGCCCCGGAAATACGAGGTGGATCCCCTGGCTCGGCGAAATCATCGGCGTCGCGTCGGCATTGGCCATGCGCCGGATCGTGTCGGTAAACGCGCCCGTCGCGTTGATGATCACTTCCGCGCGGATCTCGATTTCCGCGCCGCTCTCGAGATCCACGGCCACGGCGCCCGTCAGTTCGGAACCCTGCTTCAAGAGCCGTTCCACGCGCATGTAGTTGACGATGGTCGCGCCCTGCTCCACCGCGGTTTCCGCGAGGTTCGCCAGCAAACGCGAGTCGTCGAACTGCCCGTCGTAATAGACGATGCCGCCGCGCAGTCCATCGGTCTTGATCGTGGGTAGCCGCTCCAGCGTCTCGTCGCGCGACAGAATCGTCGACGGACCAAAGCCGTACTTGCCCGCGAGCATGTTGTACACCTTCAAGCCGACGCCATAGAACGGCGCTTCCCACCATTCGTAGTTGGGAACCACGAACGCGAGGTCATGCACGAGGTGCGGCGCATTCTGCCGCATCAGGCCGCGCTCTTTCAACGCCTCCATCACCAGCGAGATGTTGCCCTGTTCGAGATACCGCACGCCGCCGTGCGCAAGCTTGGTGCTGCGGCTCGACGTACCCTTGCCGAAATCCGCCTGTTCCACCAGCGCGACGTCGTATCCGCGGGATGCCGCATCCACGGCGATGCCGACGCCGGTCGCGCCGCCGCCGATAATCAGCATGTCCCACGGTTTCGATGCCCCGCGTTCGCGCAGGCGAACCATCATCTCATCGCGATTCACGTTTCTCCCAGCCTTTGCTGCGACCCACCGCTTCGCTCCAGCGCTCACGCAACTCGGCCGCCCTGGCAGCCGCGAGCGAAGGTTCGAACCGCTTGTCCACCTGCCACTGCGTCGATGTCGCTTCCGTGCCGGACCAATACCCGACGGCCAGACCCGCCAGATACGCCGCGCCCAGCGCCGTCGTTTCCGTCACCTTCGGCCGCACCACGGGGACCTGCAACACGTCCGCCTGGAACTGCATCAACATATCGTTCGCCGATGCGCCGCCGTCCACGCGCAATTCGCTCAACTCGATCCCCGCATCCGCGTGCATGCCGTCCAGCAGATCCGCCACCTGATACGCGATGCCTTCGAGCGCGGCGCGCGCAATGTGGCCCGCCGTCGTGCCGCGCGTGATGCCGGTGATGGTGCCGCGCGCGTATTGATCCCAGTGTGGCGCGCCGAGTCCCGCAAAGGCCGGCACCAGATACACGCCGCCGTTATCCGGCACGGACTCCGCGAGCGCCTGCACATCCGACGCCTTCTTGATGATTCCCAGGCCGTCGCGCAGCCACTGCACCACGGCGCCGCCGATGAACACCGAACCTTCGAGCGCGTACTCCATCGGTTGCGCGCCGATCTTCCACGCCACAGTGGTCAGCAGCTTGTTCCGCGAAGGAACCGCGCGCTCGCCCGTGTTCTGCAGCATGAAGCATCCGGTGCCGTACGTGTTCTTCGCCATACCCGGCGACAGGCACATCTGCCCGAACAAAGCTGCCTGCTGATCGCCCGCGATGCCCGCGATCGCGACCCCGCCCTGCGTCGTATGTCCGTACACTTCGCTCGACGAGCGGACCTCCGGCATCATCGACGCCGGCACGCGCAGCAGCTTCAGCAGGTCCGCATCCCACGCGCCGGTGCGGATGTTGAACAGCATCGTGCGCGACGCATTCGAAACATCCGTGATGTGCTTCGCGCCGCCTGTCAGGTTCCACACGAGCCACGTATCGACGTTGCCGAACGCCAGTTCGCCCGCTTCCGCCTTCGCCCGCGCGCCTTCGACATTGTCGAGGATCCACGCAATCTTCGATCCCGAGAAATACGCGTCGATCAGCAACCCCGTACGCTGCTGGATCATCACCTCGTGCCCGTTGCGCTTCAGCTCATCGCAGAAGCCGGCCGTACGACGGTCCTGCCAGACGATCGCGTTGTACACAGGCTTGCCGGTCGCGCGTTCCCAGACGATCGTCGTCTCGCGCTGGTTCGTGATGCCGATCGCCGCGACATCTTTGTAGCCGATGCCCGCCTTCGCCATCGCCTCGGTCGCGACGCCGCTCTGCGAAGCCCAGATCTCTACCGGATCATGTTCCACCCAGCCGGGTTGCGGAAAGATCTGCGTGAACTCCTTCTGCGCCACCGCCGCGATCTCGCCGGCGTGGTTGAAGAGGATGGCGCGGGAACTCGTGGTCCCCTGATCGAGAGCCAGGACATAGGGCATGTTTTTCAGTCTATCGTGGCGGCTACTGGCCGAAAACCACCGCTCCGGTGGAGGGCCACCAGATTACGTCTCATTCATGTGCTGAGAAATCAAGAAGATGCCATTTGGCAAGCTTTTTGCATAAACAGTGTGCGTAAGCAAGGAGGTTTCAAACCATGAAAAAGCTGCTACTGACTGCCCTGCTGTTGACCTCGAGTTCCGCGCTCTTTGCCGAGGGACGTTTCTATGTTGGAGGAAGCTGGGGTTACGGCGCGCCGGCCCCGATCCGCGCCTACGCTCCGCCGCCGCCTCCTCCTGTTTACGGCTATGGCTACGGCTACGGATACCGCAACGCCTATGTGCGCCCACCGTGCCCTGGTCCTGATTATGTCTGGATCGACGGCTACTACGACTACTACGGCCGCGGCTACAACTGGCGCCCCGGATACTGGGGACGCCGCCCGCATCACCGGGCTGTTTGGGTCGCACCCCGCTGGCATCGCGGCAATTACTTTGTCGGCTACTGGCGCCGTTAACTTTTGAATCGGGGGACATGCAAATCACGCATACTGGTTTGCATGTCCCCTGGTGACGAAGGGCTCGAAGTCCCACCACAAACGCCGCCGCCGCTTCCCCCTCCGTTCCCGGGCTTCCTGCAAGCTGTTGGACTCTTCGCCCTCTGGATCGGCGTCTCCCTCATCGTCCTCATCCCGTTCGCCATCATCGACCACGTGCGCGGCGGCGCGCCTCACTTCGCGACGCACCCCGGCGCACTCGGACTCGCCACCATCGCATCGAGCATGACCGTATTCGCCGTCGCGCGCCGGCAAACCGGACGCGGTTGGCGTGTCCTCTGGAACGAATCCGAACCTGTCGCCACCGACGTCCTCTGGTACGGATCCACGCTCATCTTCGGACTCCTGATGTTCGGCGTCCTCACGTTCCTCTGGCTCGAACGCGGCTTCCCCGGCGTCATCCCCAAGATCGAATACGGCTTCGGCCAATCGCGAGCCATCGCTTTTATCGTCATCGTGCTCATCGCGCCGATTTGCGAAGAGACCATCTTTCGCGGCGTCTTTTTGCGAGGTTTCGCCGACCGCTACGGCTTCGCACGGGGACTCATGCTCAGCGCGCTCCTCTTCGCTGTCGCACACGGCAGTCCCGCGAGGATCCCGCACACATTTGCATTAGGATGCGCGCTCGGCTGGCTCTATCACGGCACTCGCTCGCTCTGGGTGAGCATCGCCGCGCATGCGTTGAACAACCTCATCGCAGGCGTCGCGATCCTTGCGGGACTTTCCGGCGGAACCCCGGCAACGCGCAAGCCCGCGCCTCCGTTTCATCCTTCTGAACTCCTGCTCGCGGCCTTCGCCCTTGCCGCCATTGGGCTTTCCATCTGGCGTTTAAAACTCCTCTTTGCCGCGCCGCGCGAGGAGACGCCCCTGCTGCCGACTGCGATAGAGTAAAAAGATCAGCATGCAAAAGACGTCTAACGTTGCCGAATTACAGGCAATTTGCAAGAGCGTGCGGAGGTCGATCGTGGAAATGATCGCGCACGCCAAGTCCGGCCACCCGGGCGGCTCTCTCTCTGCCGTGGAAACTGTCGTGACGCTCTACTACGACGTCATGAACCATAAACCAGAAGATCCGAAGTGGGCCGATCGCGACCGCTTCATTCTTTCGAAGGGCCATGCCTGTCCCGTGCTTTACGCCGTGATGGCGGAGTGCGGCTACACGCCAAAGTCAGAACTCAATACACTGCGCCAGCTCGGCAGCATCTATCAGGGACATCCCGACGTCCGCTTCATCCCCGCTCTCGAAGCCTCCACTGGATCCCTCGGCCAGGGCCTTTCCATCGCCATCGGCATGGGACTCGCGGCGCGCCTCAACAGCAGCCCTTCGCGCACCTTCGTCGTGCTCGGCGACGGTGAAATCCAGGAAGGGCAAATCTGGGAAGCTGCGATGTTCGCTTCGTATCATCACGTCGATAACGTAGTCGCCATCGTCGACTACAACAAGATCCAGTTGGACGGCTGGGTCAAGGACATCATGAGCCTCGAGCCGCTCGCCGACAAGTGGCGCTCCTTCGGCTGGCACGTGATCCAGATCGACGGCCACAACATCCCCGCGCTGCAGGCTGCCTTCGCGGAAGCCGCCGCCACCAAGGGCAAGCCGACTGTCGTGATCGCCGACACCATCAAGGGCAAGGGCGTTTCGTTCATGGAGAACAACCCCAAGTTCCACGGCGTCGCGCCGACTGCGGATGAATTGAAGAAGGCCCTGGAGGAGTTGCAGTAATCATGCCCAAGTACGAACTCAAAACGGGCCGCGCCACGCGCGAAGCCTTCGGCGAAGCGATCGTCGAACTCGCCCGCGAAAATCAGGACGTCGTGGTTTGCGACGCCGACCTCTCGAAGTCCACGTTCACGCACCTGTTCGCCAAGGAATTTCCCAACCGCTTCTTCGAATGCGGCATCGCCGAAGCGAACATGGTCGCCATCGGCACCGGTCTCGGGTCCGCGGGCAAGATCCCGTTCGTGTCCAGCTTCTCGGCCTTCCTTCTCAATAAGGGATTCGAACAGTTGCGCGTCACCTCGGCGTTTCCACGCGTCAATTTGAAAGCCGTCGGAACCCACAGCGGCATCTCGATCGGCGAAGACGGACCTTCGCAGATGACCATCGAGGACATCAGCCTCGCCTGTTCGCTCGCCGGCTTCACCGTGATCGCCCCCGCTGACGAAATCGCGATGAAGGCGCTGGTGAAACTGTCCGCTGCTGTCGATGGACCGTTCTTCATTCGCGCCGGACGAGCCAAGTGCGCGGTGATCTACCCGAAGGATCAGGTCTTCGAAATCGGCAAGGCCATCCAACTCACCGACGGCAACGACGTCACCGTCATCGCCAACGGACTGCTGGTCGCCGAAGCGCTCCGTTCCGCTGAAGCGCTCGCCGCGGAAGGCATCGGGGTCCGTGTCATCGACATGCACACCGTCAAGCCGATCGACCGCGACGCCATCGCCAAAGCCGCCGCCGAAACTGGAGCTATTGTAGTAGCAGAGGAGCATCTGGTGGATAGCGGCCTGGGCGTTCGCGTTTCGCAGGTGGTTTGCGAAACTTCGCCGTGCGTCATGGAATTCCTGGGCATCCAGAATACGTATGCCGAATCAGGAACCCCGGACGACCTGCTCGACAAGTACGGCATGCGCGCCGCCAACGTCACGGCCACGGTCCGCAAGGCGCTCGCTCGCAAGAAGAAGTAGTTAACTTATGGCCGCCACCGGCGCAAAAATGGCCAAAGCGCAACCGCGTCCAACCCGGAGAACCGAAACGGAAACGCGGGAGCAGGCCGTCATGCGCCGGTTGGCGGAACTGGTCGCCCAACGCGACTGGTCTCTTGTACAGGCCGGGCGTTCCCTTCACGACGACCTCGGCCAGGTCCTCACAGCCGCAGGCATCCGGTTCGACCTGATGTCGCAGGAAGCGGCGCAAAAGTACCCCGAAATCGCAGCCACCTTGTCTGAACTGCAAGCCTTGCTCGAGGAATGCCAGGTGCGGACCCGTGTCATCAGCCAGCAGCTGAACCGATCCACGGTGGACCGCGTCGGTCTCAGATCCGCGCTCGAGCGCGCCCGCGACCGCTGGGAACCCGGATTTGCCGGCTTCCTCTCGGTCGACTGCCCGCCGGATGTTCGTCCCCCGGCCGGAGCCGCCCGGGCCATCCTCGCCATGGCCGAATTCGCGATGGAACTCGCCTGCAACCGCATCACCTGCACCACAGTCGAAGTCATCGTTGAGAAACAGGGAAATGGCTACGAGGCAAGAGTGTTTCTGGAAAACCTGGTCGATCCCCTGGACGAGATCGAAGCCGAGGTTCGCTGGCAGATCGTCAGAGGCGCCTGCCAGCTTGCTGGGGGCATGGGCCGCATAGACCTTGCAACTCCAGGCAGAAACGGTACAATTCTAAAAGCTCATTTTGTATGACAATTATGAGCGCGAGGACAATTATCAGCTATGCCCTTCGATATCCTGCTCGTCGATGATCACAAGATCATGCGCGATGGGGTCAAAGCAATCCTCAAGCTTCACACCGACTTTCAAGTGGTGGGCGAAGCGGAGAGCGGGCAAGACGCTCTACAGTTCCTCAAACGCCAGTCCGTGGATGTCGTTCTGATGGATATCGGCCTGCCAGGGCTGAGTGGAATCGAAACCACCGCCGAATTGATGCGCCAGTCGTCCGAGGCCCGCGTCATCATCCTGTCCATGTATGAGGACGAGGATTCGGTGGTTGCGGCCATGCGCGCCGGCGCACGCGGCTTCGTGCTCAAGCAGGCTTCGGAAATCGACCTCGTGGACGCCCTGCGCACCGTCGCCCGCGGCGGGACGTATCTGAGTCCCGAGGTGTCTGACAAACTCCTGCGGCGTCTCCAGAACGGAAACATGGAAACGCGCGTCAACGGTTCGTCGGTCGACGGCTTGTCGCCGCGCGAACTGCAGGTCATGCGGATGGTCGCCGAAGGCAAGACCAGCAAGGAGATCGCGGTCCTGCTCGACCTTGGGCTGCAAACGATCCGCAGCTACCGCAAGACCATGATGAAGAAGCTTGGCGTGAGCAACGTCGCCGGGCTCACGCAGATCGCCCTGGCCTCCGGTGTGACGCAGGTCCCCGGCTACCAGCAGCAGCCGATGTCGCATCAATCCGTGCAGCCGCCGAAGGTCAAAGCGCATCATGCTTAGTAGGGGCGCGCCGCCGTGCGCGTTACCCTACTGGTAGATAGATGGCCGATCCCGACCGACGTTTTTCGCCCACCATGTACTGGGTGGGCCACATCGCAACTCTTGTATCCATCTTTGCGCTCTTCGGAACGCTCATTGTTGCTTATATTTGGCGGAGCAGCAGTCCGGCGTTCTGGCGTCCCATCGCGTTGCCGCACCAGTTGTGGCTGAGCAGCGCATTGCTGGTTGGATGCAGCCTGTCGATTGAAGTCGCCCGCTGGGCGCTTCGTGACGGCAGTCTCCGTAAATACGCGACCTGGCTCAATCGGACCGGGTGGCTGGCTCTGGCGTTCCTGGTCTCGCAGGTCCTCTGCTGGCGGATCCTGATGGCCGGTTCCCCCGCCGACGACAACCAGAATCGCGGACTCTTTTATATCCTCACCGGGGCCCACGCGGTCCATATCCTCGGAGGCATCGCCGCCCTTGGCTACCTGATCTATCGTGTCTGGTATCCCTGGAAGGCCGACCTCGAACTCCGCCGCCAGACGATCACCTATATGCTGGCCACCTACTGGCACTTCATGGCGGCCATCTGGTTCCTGCTCTACGGCCTGTTCGCCCTCTACGCGGCGTAGTCTCGAACAAGTAATTCCCAAAATCGGACACCTGTTTTGAGACGTTTTGCCGCGTCTCGCGTCGAAGTGACTGAAACCAATCGGCTTCTGTCTTTGGTCGACGGTTGGCGCCCGGCGTGCCATAAGATCCGTGGAGTTATCCATGGACGTCAAACGCGAAGGCGTAGCAAAGAAGAAGATGATCCGCCGGATCATCCTGGCAGTGATCGTACTGGCCGCAGTTCCCCTGATTACCGTCGGGCTCAACCGGTTGAAACCCGCGGCGCCGACCGTGGAAATGTCCACCGTCTGGCCGGATACCGTCAAACGCGGCATGATGGAGCGGCAAATGCGCGGTCTCGGGACGCTCGTCCCCGAAGAGATCCTCTGGATCCCGGCTCAGTTCGACGGCCGCATCGACAAGATCAATTTGCGCCCCGGCGCGCAGGTCACGCCTGAAACCATTTTGATGGTGCTCAGTAATCCTGACATGGAACTCTCGGCCAACGACTACGAATGGCAGGTCAAGCAGGCCGAAGCGAATTACGCGGACCTCAAGGTGAAGATGCATAGCCAGCAACTCGAGCAGCAGTCCACCGTGTCGCGCGCCGAATCCGAATACACGCAGGCGAAGCTGACCAAGGAACGCGACGAGGAACTCGCCAAGCTCGGCCTCAAGCCGGATCTCGACATGCGCCTTTCGGTCGCCAAGTTCCAGGACGCCGCCAAGAAGTTCGATAACGAAAAGAAAAAGCTGGAGATCCTGACGGAGTCCGTGGATGCGCAGTTGGCGGCGCAGAAGGTCCAGATCGAAAAGTTGAAGGCCACCTTCGAACTCAAGAAGAAGCAGGTGGCGCAGTTGGTGATCCGCGCCGGCACCACCGGCGTGCTGCAGGAACTGAGCCTGCAGGTCGGCCAGCGCGTCACTCCCGGACAGGTTTTGGCGAAGGTCGCCCAGCCCTGGAAGTTGAAGGCGGAATTGAAGATCGCCGAAACGCAGGCCAAGGACGTGATGATTGGCCAGACCGCGCAGATTGATACACGGAACGGAATCATCCCTGGACGCGTAAGTCGTATTGATCCTGCTTCGGTGAACGGAACCGTGACCGTGGATGTCCGGCTCGAAGGCGAACTGCCTCCCGGCGCCCGTCCGGATCTGAGCGTCGACGGAACCGTTCTCGTCGAACGGTTGAATGATGTCGTGTACTGTGGCCGTCCGGTCTTCGGGCAGCCCAACTCGACCGTACAGTTGTTCAAGATCGACGCCGACGGCAAGGGCGCGTCGAAGGTGAAAGTGAAATTTGGCCGCAGTTCGGTCAACACCATTGAGATCCTGGACGGTCTAAAGGTAGGTGACCGGGTGATCCTCTCGGATATGTCTCAGTGGGACTCCCAGGACCGGATCCGTTTGAACTAGCTACTGCAGAAGTAAAAGGAACTGAACACAATGAGCGAATCCCTTATCAAGCTCGATGGCGTGAAGAAAGTCTTCATGACGGACGAAGTCGAAACGCATGCCCTGGCCGGCATTCACATGGATATCAAGAAGGGCGAATACGTTTCGATCGCCGGACCGTCGGGTTGTGGCAAGTCCACGCTTCTGGCGATTCTCGGCCTGCTCGATTCGCCCAGCGACGGGACGTACACCTTGAATGGCCGCCCCGTCCAGGGATTGAAGCTCAGCGAGCGAGCCCGCATCCGGAATCGCGAAATCGGCTTTATTTTCCAGGCTTTTAACCTGATCGGCGATCTCACCGTTTACGAGAACGTCGAATTGCCTTTGACCTACCGCGGCATGGGCGGCGCGGAGCGGAAGAAGCGGGTTCACGAGGCGCTCGAGCGCGTCGGCATGTCCCACCGCGTCAAGCACTATCCTTCGCAACTGTCGGGCGGTCAACAGCAGCGTGTTGCCGTGGCTCGCGCCTTGTGCGGCGATCCTTCGATCCTGCTGGCGGACGAACCGACTGGTAACCTCGACTCGGCCAATGGCGAGCAGGTGATGGACCTGATGCGCGAACTGCACCGCGCCGGATCCACGATCTGTATCGTGACTCACGATCCCCGGTATGCGCGCTACGCTGACCGCACCATCCGGCTGTTCGACGGCAGAATCGTCGAAGAAAGTGTCGAGGCGGCGTAATAACCGTACAGCCTGCCCCGTCTCAGGATTATCATGCTACGGAAATACCCCGAAATCTTTGCTCTTTCCGTCATCGGCCTTGCTCTGTTCGCCAACCTGGGTGTTCGGAAGGCAATTGAGGGTGTGGATCGCGAAGCCTTCCGGGTCCGGCAGTTGGTGATGGATCCTGAGTTCCGGCCGGTGGATCCGGTTCGCGACGGTATCCTGATTCTCAGGGATACGCTTCGCTGCCTCATCAAGCCCTGACGCATGATCTCATTACGGAACATCGAGAAGTACTTCGAACACGGACCGACCAAAACCTTTGTTTTGCGGCGCATCAACCTGGACATCCAGGAAGGTGAATTCATTTCGATCATGGGGCCGTCGGGGGCGGGGAAGTCCACGCTTCTGCACCTGCTCGGCATGCATGATTCGTCGTGGACCGGGGAGTATTACTTCCAGGATCACGCGGTCCACAAGATGAAGAAGAGCGATCGCCTGGAGTTGTACAAGAAGTACTTCGGGTTTGTGTTCCAGAGCTATCACCTGCTGGACAACCTGACGGTGTACGAAAACCTGGAGATCCCGCTCAGCTATCGCAATATGAAGAAGGCCGAGCGCGACGCGATCGTGTGCGACGTGCTCGACCGTTTCCGGATGGTGGGGAAGAAGGATCTGTTTCCGAGCCAGCTATCCGGCGGCCAGCAGCAGTTGGTGGGCATCGCGCGCGCGATTGTCGCGAATCCGAAGGTGATCCTCGCGGACGAGCCGACCGGCAACCTGCATTCATCGCAGGCCAGGGAGATCATGGAGAAGTTCAAAGAGCTGAACTCCGCCGGCACGACGATCATCCAGGTCACGCACTCGGAAACCAACGCCTCATACGGCAACCGCGTCATCAACATCGTCGACGGCTGGATCACCCCTTAAATAGGGACACTCCGGAATGTCCCAACCATTGCCCCTTCTGCCCGCAGGGGATTTGCGGGGGTGATAGCCATGGGGACTATGGGGTCACCGTAACAATCACTCGCCTATAGCGAGTCAATGCCGGTACGCCGCGGTCGGTCACAGCCAAAACAATGTGCACCGTCTCGGCCTTCGCGACCTTCGGCGCGACGAACGACGCCTCCGCTTTGTCCGCGCCTTCGATCGCCAGCGGATTTCCCGTTCGCGCCGTGCTGATCGGCAGCGAACTCGCCTCGCCGTAATAGAACCACGAATAGTCGAGCGCATTCCCGTCCGGATCCGTGGACCCCGCCGCGTTCAACCGCACGCGATCTCCGCTCGTCACAGTCAGCCGGTCCGGGCCCGTCAGCTTCGGCACAGGCGGATGATTCGCCTCCGCATACGGCTTCACCGTCCAATCCATGCGCGCCGCAAAATCATTCTGATACGCGCGGCGCCAACGCCAGATCGTCGCCTTGTTGCTCGTGTGCCAGTAGCCATCCAAGCCCAGGACCTCGTCTTCCGCATCGCTCCAGAACGGGCGCGTCTCCTGCTCGATGTGCCACTTGCGCAAGCGCGGCGTGTAGAACTCGTAACGCCCGCCCCAACCGCCCCAATCGGGATGCTCCGAATCGCCGAGCCCGTTGTGGATGAGGTACAGAAAACTCGGGCTGTCGCCTTCCATCAGGAACTTCACCTGCGGATACTGCGCCCCCAGCGGACCCTTGTTTCGAATGTTCCGGTCCAGCCACGGATTATCGACGATCGCGAAATCGCCGCCGCCGAAGCGTCCGTGAAAATGATCGCCGCTGATGCCGCTCCATGTCGCCTGATGATACGCGCCCGCGGCGTGATAGCCGGGACTCGCAATATAAAACACACCCGGGAAATTCTTGCGGATCCACGGCCCGGTATCGTCCTGATCCGAAATCGTATACACCCGCAGCCGTGACGCGAACCTCTCGACCTCGGCCGCCGAACGCGTCGCGCGGACCTTCCACAACGCCTGCGCCAGGCAGTTTGGACCTCCCCATACCAGCACCCACACCGGGCGCGAATCACCAGCGCGATCGACGACTTCGATGATGCGGTTGGATCCAGGCGAGTCCATGCCTTCGCCGACGGCACGCATGCCGTAATCGGGTCGCCCCTCGCGCACGACCGACTGCAGATACGCAAGGTCAGGGAAGCCAGGCTCGTGCAACAACAGGTTGTCGCGGACCTTGCCGTATGCCTCCAACACCTCGCGAATCTTGTATGCCGCGGTCTTGTTCTGCTGATGCACCGACGTCGTCGCGACGAGTCCTTCGATGTCCCAGTTGTTGGAATACGTGAGGAACCGCACCAGCGACATCTGGTCGTCCGGTTCGTTCTCGATGTCGGTCAGCACGATCACGCGCTCCCGCGTCGAAGGCAGGCGATCGAGGCGCGAGGCGAAGTCCTGCAGGAACGCCCGGCGCCACTGGTTCACGCTCTTCACACCGGGATGCACGCCTTCCGCGGCACTTGGATCCGGATCGTCGATCCACCAGTTCGGATGCGCCTTCGAACGCTTGCTCGTCCGCTCGCGCGGCGGCGGAACCGCAGTGAAACTACCCGTCAGACCCGCACCCTGAATTTCGTACTTCCACACCTTCGCATCCCGAGGCGAAAAGCGGAACCGCACCCGATTCCCTTCGACGGTGAATTGCGCAGCCACGCGGTTGTCGAACAATACTTTGCTCACTTGCGCGCCGGCGGGTAAAGGAATCGCGAAGTCCACCGTGCCGAACACTTCGGTCTGGTCCGCATCCGTCGTGATCCGGTTGAAGGTCGATAAGCGGCCGTCCCAGATGGGAACGTAGCGTCCACCCCAGCCTGTCTTTTCGGGATTCGCCGGGTCACCGTTCAACAGATACGTGACCGACGGGCTATCGCCCATCTTGATGACGCCGCGCAAATGCGTCGCGAAGTAATCGCCAAGCGCGCCATGTCCCACCATGTGACGCGTGACGAACTCGCGATTGCCCCATTCACCGGACTGATCGCCGCCCGTGAACCATCCGCGATACGTCGCGTTGGACTCGATCATCCACAGCTTCGGATGATTCTGCTCGATGTAGTGATACGCGTCGACGCTCCACATCTTGTTGGGTCCGCCGATGAAGTAGACGCGCAGTTTCGGCAGGATGTCCGGTGCGTCGTGCAGAGCCTGCGCGAGGTCCTCGATGCCGCCCCACACCAATACATACAGAGGCCGTGGATCCGGACGGCGCGCACATTGCACGATCCAGTTCGAGCCTTCGGTCGGCGTGTTCGCGACACCCGCGCGGCCGGGCGAATCCAGCGCGCCTTGCTTCGCGAGCGCACGAAGCGCCGCGGGTTTCGGATACGTGCTCGAACGCTCGACAAGCGAAGGATAATCGCGCTCGTAGCGGTCGATGACTTCGAGGATGTGCTCGCGGCGGCCGGGTCCGTACGGCGATGAGATGATCCCTTCGACGTCGAAGACATCGGCGTAGAGCAGGAAGTGAACCATCGACTGGAAGTCGTCCGGATCGGTGCCGGCGATATCCGATGACACGATCACGCGATGCCGCTCGGCGCCGAATGCAGGCAGCAGAAGCAGTAAGACGACGAGGAGCGATCGCATCGACTAGTCCGCCCTGCTCAGTTTGGGCCAGCGGAAGCCGTAGTACGCGACGAAGATAAAGCAGAACATCGGGACGATGAAGGCGCGCGACATGTCCGACTGATCCGCGACGTAGCCCATGAGCTTCGGCAGGATCGCGCCGCCCATGATCGCCATCACGATATACGCCGACGCCTGTTTGGCGCGCAGGCCGAGGCCGGAGATGCCGAGCGCGAAGATCGTCGGGAACATGATGGACATCAGGAAGTAGATGGCGAAGACGCTGATCACGGAAATCCAGCCGATCTTCAAAAACACCAGGAAAGTCGCGATGACGTTCAGCGCACCGTAGAGTCCGAGCACCTTGTGCGGCGCGTACTTGCGCAGGATCCCCGCGCCGGTGAAGCGTCCTGCGAGGAAGCAGACGAGCCCGACCGACGCCATGTTCGACGCGCCCTTGTTGGTCAGCGCAGCTTTGCCGGGTTCGAACCAGCCGCTCAGCCATTCCTTGAGGACGATGCTGGATCCTGAAGCGAAACCGTTGACCGCGCCTTGCCAGGACTCGGGGATCGGCGGGACCTCCGCCGTCATGTAGTTGATGAAGAAGCTGAAGACGCCGGCCTGCGCGGCGACATAGAAGAACTGCGCGGCGACGGCCATTACGAAGTGCGGATGCGTCCAGATCGAGCGCGAAGACGCTTCGAGCGTCGAGTCGTCGAGATGATATTCATCGACGGCCTTGATGTCCGGCACGCTCGCGAAGTAGAAGATCGCGGCGAGCACCACGACGATTCCCGCGATCGCGACATATGGAATGTACAGCGTCTCGCTGCCGGTGCTCTTGCCTGCCGCGTCGGTCGAGTAGAAGAAGACGCTGCCGACGATCGGACCCATGATCCAGCCGACGCCGTTGCAGGATTGCGCGAGGTTGATGCGCGTCGCGGCATAGCGCGGGTCCCCAAGGACGGTCGTGTATGGATTCGCGATCGTTTCGAGGAAGGTGAGTCCTGTGGCGATGAGGCAGACGCCGGTGAGGAACATCACGAAGGCCGTGTTCGGCGAGACGCTGTGGTCCTTCACCATGTGGCTGACGTACGTCGCAGGCAGGAACCACAAGCCTCCGGCGGCGACGATGAGGAGTCCGGTGATGATGCCGCCTTTGTAGCCGAGCCTGCTGGCGAGTTGGCCGGCTGGGATCGACATCAGGAAGTAGCCGAGGTAGTGCGCGAACTGCACCCAGGCGGATTGGGAGCGCGTGAGTCCCAACTCATCCTGGAAGTGTTTGTCCATCACATCGATCAGTCCATTGCAGAAGCCCCACAAGAGGAACAGCGAACTGACGAGGACGAAGGTGAACCAGACGTTCTGGCCGGCGGGAGTAGTAAACAGATTCGAGCGTTGTGACATGAAACGATCCGAGGTCCGGAAAACCGGACCTCGGATCAACATATCAGACTGGCTGAAGGAGTTTAGAACGAGAGGCGAAGCGAGAGCTGGATCTGACGCGAGGCGCCGAGTCCGACGTCTTTGGTGACCGTCGAATTCGCGATGCCGAACGTGCCGCCCGCGGAGGCTGCATCGAACGACTGCCCCGGCTGCAGTTGCCCCGCACCGGTTCCGAGCGAGTTGTTGAGGCGCGCCGGCGGATTCGAGAAGTTCGCGCGGTTGAAGAGATTGTAGATCTCGCCGCGGAACTCGAGGCTGACCTTTTCCTTGATCGCGAAACGCTTCTGCAGAGTGAGGTCGAACTGGCTGAGGCCGGGTCCGTGGAGGGCCCAGCGGCCGAGGTTGCCGAACTCGCCCGGCTTGGGGATCGAGAACGCAGCCGGATTCAACATCACGCGGCGGTCCGCTGTGTACAGGAACGGATTCACCCCCGCCACCACGTTCGGCCGGCGGTTGTTGCGGAACGCGCCGCCGTACGGGTTGTTGATAACGGCGGTGGTGAGCACCTGGCCGCCGGAAACGATCGGGCTGTTCACGACCTGTCCCGTGCTGTTCACGATGTACGCAAGGTCGTTGCGGGCGATGGTGATGTCGATCGGAAGACCAGTGCGCGCGTTCACCACGCCGCCCATCTGCCAGCCGCCGAAGATCGCGTCCACCAGCGGATGCGCGTCGCCGAGGAACTTGCGTCCCTTGCCGAAGGGCATTTCATACAGCGCGGTGGCGTTCATGCTGTGGCGGACATCGAAGGCGTTGTTGCCGCGATCGAAGGCGAAGTTGAACGGGTTCTGCGCAGTCTGCGCTTCGTTGGATCCGCCGGTGTTGCCGAGCGAATGCGCCCAGGTCCACTGGCCGCCGACGGTGAGTCCCTTGGCGAATCGGCGCTGCACCGAGGTCTGCATCGAGTCGTAGTGATCCGTGCCGCCGCTGGTCTTATAGTCCATCTGCCCGTAGCGGTTGCCGAGTTCGAGGATCGGGGATCCGGCGCCGGTGGTGGCGTTCTGCGTGACGCCGACGATGCCGTTGGTCCACGAGCGGAGGAAGAGGTTGCGTCCCTGGCTGCCGACATACGCGACGGTCGCGACCGCGCCGCCGGGTAACTGCTGTTGCAGCGAGAAGGTGTACGAGAGGACCTTCTCAGGCAGCGTGTAGCCGGGGGCGTAGGCGCGCGGCGAGAAGCCGGTGAGGTTGTTGACGTTGGTGTTGGCGATGATCTGCTGGCTCTGCACCGGGAAGACGGCGTTGGTGAGCGTCACGCTGATGCGGTCCGAATCGATCGGCTGCACCTGGTCTTCGGTCTGGCCGGGGCCGTAGTAGTAACCGGCGCCGACGCGGAGGACGGTCTTGCCCTTGAGGCGATCGGGCGACCAGCTCAAGCCGAGGCGAGGTCCGAAGTTGGTCTTCTTGCTCTGGTACCACTGGCCGTTGGTGATGCCCTGGCCGATGACAAACAGTGTGTACAGATTGTTCGCTTCGGTGAGCGGCGAGTAGTATTCGTAACGCAGGCCGTAGTTGAGGGTGAGGTTCGGGCGGATCTTCCATTCGCCCTGGGCGTAGAAGATGTAGTACGCCTGGCTCAGGTTGCGGTTGCCGGTGGCGCCGTTGTGGAGCGGGTTCGGCGCACTGACGTCGCCGAGGATCTGGATCTGCGACGGCGAGTTGGCGAGCAGCGCGGCGACGTTCGGGAAGGTGTACGTGGTGCCGCCGAGGCGGTCCGTGTACATGCGGATGGGGCGGATTTCCGCGCCGAACTTGAAGGCGTGCTTGCCGGTGAGGATCGACAGGTTGTCGATGAACGACATCGTGTAGTTGGTGTAGGGTTGTGCGCGGCCGTTCTGCGAACTGTTCGAACGGACGAGTCCGCCGGGCGTGGATGCGCCGGCCGAAGCGCCCTGGCCGCCAACGCCGGGCAGCGCAACGGTGCCGGTAAAGCTCAACGAGATGGCCGACATGTCAATGCCATTGACCGACGGCGCGAGGCCGTTGATGCGGGTCTTGGAGCCGTTGAATCCGAGCTTGGTTTCGTTGAGGATGCTCGAGCTATAGACCTGCTGCAGGCTGACCATGCCGTTCTGCGGATTGGCGTAGATGCGCTGGTTGGATCCGCTGACGTCGAGCGGGCTGAGGATCTCGCCCTGATCGCGGAAGTAGCGGGCCGTGAGCATGTACTTGGGGCTGAAGTTGTGGTCGAAGCGGATGCCGCCGTAGTTCTCGTCGATGGACGAGGAGGCGTTCAACTGGGCGATGTCGAGGTCCGGGTTCGAGGACTTGGTCTGTCCGATCGGGAAGGCGTCGAGCAGCGGGCGGATCGACGCAACCGCGCGGCCGCGGGCGGCGACGCTGGGGACCGTGGCGATCAAATTGATGCCCGCGCGCTGGCGGAGCGATTCGACGCTGGCAAAGAAGAATGTGCGGTCCTTCTTGATGGCGCCGCCGAGGGAGCCGCCGAACTGGTTGAGGCGCAGAGGAGCCTTCTCGGCGTCGAAGAAGTTGCGGGCGTCGAACTTGTTGTTGCGGACGTACTCGAAGAGCGAGCCGTGGAAGTCATTGGATCCGGACTTGGTGACGACCGTGATCTGGCCGGCGGTGCCGGTTCCGAACTCAGCGGGATAGTTGCTCGAGTCAACGCGGAATTCCTGGACGTTCTCGAGGCTGGACTGCAGGCGGAGACCCGTGGAGGTTTCGCCGTTCAGGTTGCCGGGCGAAGCGTCAACGATTGAGGATCCTTCAACGCCGTCGTAGCGGACAGCGTTCTGCTGGTTGGCGCGTCCGGAGAAGCGGATGTTGTCGTAGCTGCCTCCGCCGGCGGTCTGTGCGCCGGGTGCGAGCAGGTAGAGTTGCGACAACTGACGCCCGTTGAGCGGCATGTTGGCGACTTCGCGCTCGTTGACGTTGGCGCCCATGCGGGCGGAACTGGTTTCGACGGTGGTGAGTCCCGCTTCGGTGACGGTGACGGCGGTCTGCACGGCCTGCGGCTCGAGGATGAGGTCGAGGCGGCGCTCCTGTCCGACGGTGAGGGGGACGTTCTGAATGGCGGTGGGTCCGAGGCCTTCCGCTTTGCCTGTGATGTTGTAGGTTGCCGGAGCAAGGTTGGTGAAGACGTACGCGCCGTCGTCACCGGTAATGGTTTCGCGAACGATACCGGTCTTCTGGTTCGCGGCTGTGATCTTGGCTCCCTTGACGACCGCGCCGGAGGGGTCGGAGACGACACCGGTCAGGCGGGCCGAGTCAGACTGCGCCATCACGAGGGCGAGGCTGGAGGAGAGAAGGAAAGTCGAGAAAAAGCGGACTTGCATGGTAAGGAGGTTTACGGCTCGTAATCTGACGTCGATTACATGCCGGATTCAGAATAGCGGCGGCGTGTAAACATTGCGTGACAGGAATGTTGCAGGCCTGCAACGGAGGCCGATTTGCTGTGTAAAACCCGGGGAGGCGTCAGTGGACGGGAGGCGGAGGCGGGGGTGGGGAAGTTACGCGCTGTAAGAGAGTCCACTGATTGCGACGCCAGCGGAAGTAGCTTCGCTCCACGCCCGCAGGGATGCAGCGACTGACGATTAGCAGTTCACTTTCCAGTTCAAAGGATAGCGGAGATGCCTCGCCGGGGAGGCTTAAGGCCGCAAAGCGGTCGAGACAGCCGGTGTCATGGATGAGAAAATCCTCACGGGTCACCTGCTGCGGTAGCCGGAAAACTTTGCCGGATTTGGCATCGACGACCAGGGCGCCGATAGGGCCGTCCCCGATCTGGAACTTGACGAGCGCATAGTGTCCAGCGAAGTTGGGTCCACGCCGCGCGGCTTCCCCGATCGTTTTTCGAAGCGAGGAATCCACGATCTTGCCGGATTTGGGGAGGGCAAAGGCTCCCTGGAAGGGCGGGGATGCGGGATAGTCCTTGAACTGTGAATGGGATCGCAACACGCAAAGGATGGGTTGTGGACCGGCCGTGATGACGTACTCGTTTGGCGTGTTGAAGGCGACCGACGGCGTAGCGGGGGCGGCCTCATCGAGCCGAAACCGGAATGTCACATCAAGATCCCGGCCGTGGCACTCTTTGGGGAACGTTGTGCGCCGGATCAAAGTGTCTAGTGCCGGGGTCAGGAATCGGTCCCCCTCGAGTTGGATTCCTTGGGGTGAGCCAGCGGCATCCACATGGAAACGGGCTACGACCAAACCGGAAATCCGGGCCTGTAATGCTAATGGCGGGTACTTGGGATTCTCGATTGCTGCGGCGGTGCAATCTGAAGTGGCCGCGGTGGTGGGCATGCATGCGACCAGTCCAATGGCACACGCTGCCGCTGCTGCTGCTGCGGACCGCTTCATCTGATCGTCATGCTAGCGACTTGTGCCTGCGAAGGCAAGCGGACGTTGCGTCAATCCGCTAATGACAATCGTTCTGCAGATTGATTACGGAGGACGGTGGGTGGATTTTCGGGGCGGCTACGGGTACCCTAGAAAGGAAGAGTCGGGGCGTGGCGCAGCCTGGTAGCGCACCTGCCTTGGGCGCAGGGGGTCGCGTGTTCGAATCACGCCGCCCCGACCAAAGTTTCTTACCTCAATAGGACCGCCTGCAGCAACAGGCGGCCCTGCTCCTCCTTATTGGGGCAGCCCCCCAATTCGACTGTCCTAAAAACACATCACCTTAACCCGGAGACCACGGTCCTGGAAGTTGCGGAAACAGTACACCAGGTTCTCATGCCAGAGCTTCCATCTGGGAGCCGTCTGAAATGCAGTGTCGATTACACTGTGTAAGTGTCTGGATCACGGATACTTGGAGATCCAGCGAGTTTCGCACTCTTGGCTGGGATCACCTGCGGGATATGTGGTTCCCGTCCGGTTGCATAGAGGCGTGCCGGCAGTGTATCGTAATGGAACTGTAACAATTTAACAAAATTGTAACAATTTTCTGCCATGCGCCTATTTGTGATCTGTGTCTCGCTGTGCCTGCTGGTCTCGTGCCACACCGCATCCTCTTTCACATCGCCTCCCGCGACTACTGCCAAGCAACAGCAGTCTAGCAGCGCGGGACCTCTCACCGTAGCGGCCCAGCTTCCCCAGCGGCGAAACCTACAGAAAGCCGCTACGCTGACCGCTGAGTTTCGGCCCTACCAGCAGGTGGACCTGCATGCGAAGGTGTCCGGATACCTGCGAAAGATCACGGTCGACGTGGGGACGCAGGTTCGAGCCGGTGAACTGATCGCCCAACTCGACGCGCCGGAACTGCAGGCGGAGGTCCAGCACGCGCTGGCCAGCCGGAAGCGGGCGGAATCCGAACTGACCCGCGCCCAAGCAGAGGTCCCTCGGTTCGATGCTGCGGTCGCAGTGGCGAAGATCAACGCCGAGCGCCTGCAGGGTGTGAACCGGGCAGAGGCAGGGTTGGTGGCGCAACAGGAAATCGACAATGTCCTTGCCCGTCTGCGGGACGCCGAGGCGCAAGCGGCGGCCGCGCGGGCGCAGGTGATCGCGGCGACCCAGCAGATCGAAGCCGCTAAAGCCGCCGAGGCTCGCGCCCAGTCGATGTTGGAGTATACGAAGATCACCGCGCCGCTGAGCGGCATGGTGTTGAAGCGGTTCGCGGATCCGGGTGCTCTGATACAGGCTGGCGTTTCGACCAACTCCCAGCCGCTGGTGCGGATCGCGGAAATCGGCCGGTTCCGCCTGGCTGCGAATGTTCCGGAAGCAACTGTCCCGCTCGTGCGTGTCGGCGGCGCCGTTGAAGTGCGGATCCCGGCGCTCAACCTGACAGTGCCAGCCCGCTTCTCGCGGTTCACGGGGAACGTCCAGCAGAATTCGCGAACGGCAGAAGTGGAAATCGATGTGCCGAACCCGGGAGGCGGGATCCTGCCGGGCATGGTGGCCGATGTGCTGCTGCAACTCGAAAGCCGGGGAGATTCCCTGACCATCCCGGTCCAGGCGTTCTCGAACCTCGGCGGCAATCGCTATGTGCTGGTGGTGCGCAACGGCGGCGTGCTCGAGGAGCGGCAAATCAGAACGGGAATGGAAGGCGCGGCCGAGGTCGAGGTGCTGGCCGGCCTGGATGCCAATGACCCGGTGGTCACGTCGAGCCGGACACTGCTCCGCCCGGGGATGCGCGTGGAATACAAGCTGGAAGGATCCGCGCATTAATGGCTCGTTTCTCGATTCGCAATCCCTACTTCATCATGGTCTGTTCGCTGATCCTGTTGCTCGTCGGGGTGCTGACTTTGGTGCGCATGCCAGTGGACATGTTCCCCGCGTTGGACCTCACCGTGGTCGGCGTCGCCACCTTCTATCCCGGCATGCCGCCGGAGCAGGTGGAAAAGAACATCACCGAACGGCAGGAACGCTTCTTCACGCTGGCCCCCGGGATCGAGCACATTGAATCACGCTCCCTCACCGGCGCGAGCATCATCAAGATTTTCTTTCAACCGGGGAGCAATCCCGACGCAGCGATTTCGACCGTCGCCAACCTGGCAGCCGCCGAGCAACGTCGCATGCCGCCGGGGACACTGCCGCCGATCGTCGTTCGCTTCGACGCCTCGAGCTTTCCGGTGTGCCTGGTAGCGCTGCAAGGCAAGGGTATGACCGAGGCGCAATTGCGCGACATCGGCCATTACAAGGTTCGAACCCAGGTCGCGAAACTGCCGGGCGCCGCGGTGCCTCCTCCGTTCGGCGGACGCTACCGGCAGATCATGGCGTACGTCGATCCGAACAAACTGGCGGGCTACAAGATGAGCCCCATGGATGTGGTTCGCGCAATAAACGACGCCAATGTCGTCATGGCGGCGGGCAACATCCGGATCGGCGAACTCGATTATCCGATCTACTCGAACTCGCAGTTCACTGATCTCGATGGCGTGGCGCAGTTGCCGGTCCGGATGACCGGACAAGCGCCGGTGCGCGTGTCGGATGTCGCCGAGGTCCGCGATGCCGCGCAGATCCAGTACAACGCAGTACGCGTCGATGGGCAGTCGTCGGTTTACCAGCCGGTGCTGCGTCAGGGGGGCGGCACGAACACGATCGCTCTGGTGGATGCGGTGCGGGAGGAGGTCGGCCGGTTGAAGGACGTTCCGAACGAGTTGGAAGCGAAGGTGGTGTTCGACCAGTCACAGTTCATCAAGAAAGCGATCCGCACGCTCGGTAGCGAAGCAGTGATCGGCGTCGGACTCACGTCCCTGATGATCCTGCTGTTTCTCGGCAGCTTGCGCGCGACGATCGCGGTGTTCTTCTCGATTCCGCTTTCGGCGCTGGTGGCGATCATCGTTCTGCAATGGGGCAACGGTTCCATCAACTCGATGACGCTCGGCGGTCTGGCGCTCGCATTCTCACGCCTGATCGACGACTCGGTGGTGGTGCTCGAAAACATCTTCCGCCGCATGGACCTTGGAGAGAGCGCGCTGGTGGCGGCAGAGCGCGGGGCAAACGAAGTGACGTTGCCGGTGCTAGCCTCCACGTTGACCACCGCCATCGTGTTTGTGCCGGTGGCGTTTCTTACGGGCGTGAGCCGGGATCTGTATTCTGCGCTCGCCACCATGGTTGTGTTGTCACTGCTCGCTTCCTACGTCGTGAGTATGACGCTCGTGCCTCTGTTCTGCTCGCGATTCGCCTCGCTGCATCACACCCACGCGAACCTCTCGAAGAGCGAATTGCCCGGCGGCTGGTTCTTCTCGTTCAACTGGTGGTTCCTACAGATCATGAGACTTTACGACACCGTGCTCGAAGCCGCTCTGCGCTGGCCGAAAGCGCTCGTGTTCGGTGTTCTGGCTGTTTTTGGACTCTCGCTGCTGCTGTATCCTCTGCTCGGGCTTGCGTTCTTCCCGCGCACCGACGCCGGGCAATTCGTGATCAACGTCAAGGCGCCGTCGGGGACAAGCCTCGAGGCGACCACGGCGAAGATCGCGGAAATCGAACGGATCGTGCGCGACACCATTTCGCCGGATGAGTTGGAAATCACCGTGTCGAACATCGGCGTGGTGCCGGACTTTTCGGCGCTGTACACGTCGAATTCGTCGCCGCATACCGGATTCGTCCAAGTGGCGCTGAAAGAGAACCGACATACGCCGACCACCCACTGGATGAACCTCGTCCGCGAGCGCTTACGGAAAGACCTGCCGGAACTCAGCCTCTACTTCCAATCGGGCGGTTTCGTCGACGCCGTGCTGAACTTCGGCATGCCGGCGCCGATTAATGTGCAGGTCAGTGGTCCGGATCTTGCGTCGACCTTCCGGGTTGCCTCGGAACTCGGCGTCAGGGTCCGGCAACTGCCGGGCATCAGTGACGTGTGGATCCCGCAGGACATCGACAATCCCGCCTTGCTGATCGACGTGGACCGCCTGCGTGCCGGCGCACTAGGGCTGACGCAGCGCGAGGTGATCAGCAACGTGATCACGTCTGTGGCATCGAACTCGCTGATCGCGCCCACCTTCTGGACGGATCCCAAGTCTGGCAACGACTACTTCCTCACCGTGCAGTATCCCGAGAAGTCGATCCACAGCCTCGACCAGATTCGCGAGATGCCATTGCGCGCGGGTGCGCCTTCGGCCGCAGTCACCAGTTTGCAGAACGTCGGGGCGCTGCGGCGGATCCAGGCTCCGACCGAGGTTGCACACTACGGCCTGCGCAAAGTGGCCGACGTGTTCGTCAACCTCGACGGCGAGGACCTCAGCCGTCCGGTGGCGGCCATCGAAGAGATCGTGAAGCAGATGAAGATGCCCGCGAGCGTCGGTGTGGACCTGCGTGGATCGGTGGTGGGCATGCAGTCGAGTTTCCGCAGCTTCGCGGGCGGCGTGTTGCTGGCGGTCGCGCTGTTGTATCTGATTCTGGTCGCCCAATTCCGTTCGTTCGTGGATCCGGTGCTCGTGCTGCTGGCCATCCCAATGGGACTTTCCGGCGTACTCCTGACTCTGTACCTGACCAACACGACCCTCAACGTGCAGTCGTTGATGGGGCTGCTCATGATGGTCGGCATCGTGGTTTCGAACTCGATCCTGATCGTGGACTATGCGCACCGGTTGTGGCGCGATGGGATGCCGGCGGAAGACGCGGCATCAATGGCGGGTCAGATCCGCCTGCGCCCGATCCTGATGACCTCTCTCGCCACGATCATCGGCCTGATGCCGATGGCGCTGAAACTCGGCGTCGGCAGCGAAGCCTATGCGCCGCTGGCCCGCGCGATTACCGGCGGACTGTTCGTATCGCTCGCCGTGACGATCTTTCTCGTGCCTGCCGCATTCGTGCTGATTTACCGGGGCAGAAAACCTCCCATGCCTGCGCCGCCGGTGGTGTCCGGGGCCGGTGCAGAAGGGGCGGTGCCCGCATGAGGATCCAGCCAACGCTTGTCTTCCTGGCGGTCATGGGCGCCAGCTCCGGCTGGTCTCAGGAGCGGCTGACGCTCGAGGAAGCCGAGCGGATCGCCATCAGCCAGCATCCGCGGTTGAAATCAGCCGCCAGCGAAACCGCCGCCGCGCGTTCGCAAGTGCAGCAGGCGAAGGGCTTGCTGCAGCCATTTGTTTCGGCGAGTGTGACCTCGTCGGTGGCGGACCACAATTCCGTGATCGGGGCCGGCGGCGTGAATGCGCCCGGATTGTTCAGCCGCTTTGCCGCGGGCATCGCCGTGAATCAGACAATCTATGACTTCGGCAGGACGTCGAAACTGGCGGAAAGTGCAGCGACACGTGTCGGCGCACACGGCGCGCGAGAGGATCAGGCGCGGTCGGAACTTCGCTGGGAAGTCCGGCAGGCATTCCTGCGTGTGCTGGCTTTGCAGAAGTCTCTAAACGTGGCGCGGGCCGCGGTGGAAAGCCGCACGCTGGCGCGCAAGCAGATTCAGGCGCTTGTCGACAACAGTCTCCGGTCGACGCTCGATCTGCAGTTCGCCGAAGTAGCGCTCGGAGACGCCGAGGTCGCGGCGGCGCGACTTGAAGGCGAACTTAGCGCCGCAGAAGCAATACTCACGACGACCATGGGACTGCCGGCCCCCAAGACCTACGCACTGGAGGAAGTGGCGACCGATTATCAGCTTCCGGCCGAGGTCGAAGGACTGGTTCGCGAGGCGCTGGCTTCTCGTCCCGACGCCGTGTCGCAACGGCGTTTGCTGGCGGCAGCCCAACAATTCGCGGACAGCGAACGCCGGTTGTCGTATCCGAACCTGAGCGCCACCGGTGTGTTGGGCATGATCCCGGCCGGGGATCCGCGATTGCGGCCGCGCTATGGCGCCCTGGGCGTGAACCTCAATATCCCGATTTTCAACGGCCGGACCCTCGATGCCCGGCGGCAGGAGGCGGTTTCACGCGCGGCAGGCGCGGCCCAGGAAGTTCGCCTCCTGGAACTGCGCGTGGCTCGCGAGGTCCGCACGGCCTACGCCGAGGCGGCCAACGCGAAACGGCAGATCGGGCTGTCGGAAAAACAGGAGGCGCAGGCGCGCCGCCTCTATTCCATGACCCGGCTTCGCTACCAGAACGGGCTCGGCACGATCGTCGAACTCAATCAGGCCGAGTTCGCGCAGTTGTCCGCTGAACTGGCGGCTACCGCGGCGCGCTATTCGTATCTGGCGGCGTGCGCCACGCTGGACCTCGCGGTGGGGAAGCTCCGCTAAAAGCGATGCCGCGACGAGCGCTGCAACTGACGCTGCTGCTGTTTTGCCTGCTGATCGCCTCTTCGCTAATGCCAGCGCAGTGGGTCGCGAACGGCGACCGGGTCCTCATTCCGATCGAAGCCCGGGACCGCAACTACCGGACGATACGCGGCTTGCAAAAGTCCGACTTCCGGATCGTGGACGAAAACCATCTCGTGCAGGATTTTACGCTCTCGATGGAGGATGCCCCGGCGTCGATCGTCGTGCTGGTCGATACATCGGAGAGCATGAAGCCGGCGTGGAACGAGATCCCCGGCGTGATCCTCTCGCTGTTCTCAAAACTTCACGTGGACGACGAGATGACGCTGCTCACGTTCGGCCAGCACGTGGATCATCCGGTTGCGGGTTGGACTAAGGACCGGGACGCGATGCTGGCCGCGGTTCGCCAAGCGTCCCCGCATGGGTGTACCGCGCTGTACGACGGGATTTTCGAGGCCTGGCGTGTGGCCCGTTCCGGGATCCACGACAAGCAGGTCGTGATCGTCTTGACCGATTCCGCCGACAGTTGCAGCAGAAAACATGCGAGCGATTTTCTGCGCGAGGCCCGCGAAACCCGTTCGTTCCTGTATGTGCTGAGCCGGTACGCGTTTCTGGAGGATCAAGCGTATTACCACCAGTTGAAGCTGAAAGAAGGCTCAGAATGGACTGGCGGCGAGTTTCTCGAATATCAGTCCGTAAAGCAAATGCAGGCGCTGGTGGATCGGATCAATTTTCGGGAACGCTATGTGGCGTCTTTTGCGCCCCACCGCCCGGACGAGAAACCGTTGCTCCATAAGGTGTCGGTCCAACTGGCTGGCAAGTCGTCTCACCAGGTACGTCTGCGTTGGCGGCATGCTTACAGCGTGCCAGCCGGACGGCGCTAGTCGGCTCGATGGATATGACATTGCCGCGACCTGCACAACAAAGTCTCGAACCGCTCCTTTGCCAATACGAGACGCCTTCATCCCAAACCGATCCATTTGTTGGGCGCCGACCGTTCATGCCGCTGTTGGCCGGAAACCATAGTCGAGAGGGTTTGCCCCTGCCTCTGCTGGGTTGACGTTCACCGAATCTTTGCCTCTGGTGTCTGGTGACTTTGCGGAACGATCCATTTTTGCAGTACAACCAAACGGAGGAGGAGCCCCCATGCAGACATCGCAACGCCCCCAAATGCCGTCGCTGCCCGAGTGGCTATTGCGCGATCCCCTTTCAGTATTGGGACTCCTGCTTTTCGCACTGGCCGCGTTCGTCGCGGTGAAGGTGGCCGGGGCCTTGTTGGGTTCACCGGAAAGATGGGCGCTGCGCGAGCGAGCGACGATCCTCGGATTCCTGCTTTTGTTCGCGTTGATCCTGTATGTCACGCGTCTCCGGCCGCGATGGCTGCAGTGGACGCTGGCCCGGCGCGGGGATCCAGTCATGGGAAGAGTCGAAAAGGTCGAGCGCGGCAGTTGGACTGTCAACGATGTGCCGTATGTACACGCCCGGTACACCTACGTCGTAAACGGCAAGGAGTTTCAGGCGTGGACCCCGGAACGCCATCCCGATCAGTTGGGACTCTCGCGGGGACAGCAGATCGTCGTGTGGGTGGATCCGTCGCGGCCGGACCGGCAGGCTTGGATCAACCCGAACCAGGATCACAGCACGATGTTGACTGAAGGGCGAATCATGGGCTCGCTCGTCGACTATCCCGGCGAACTGATGTTCCTGGGTTCCGTCATCTTCGCGAGTCTGCTCATCTCTCTGTTTGGCGGCGATTTTGCGGAGCAGGCGCACGAGTTCGCCCGCCAACACGATCCCAACATGCTGGGGCTGGCGGTGGGCCTCGTGCTGATGGTCGCGTCAACGGTGATCGTAGCCAGGATCAACAGCAGGACGACCTCGCTGTGGGCGCAAACGGCCGTGTGGCTGGCCCTCGGCGTTGGATTCTACGGGCCCTGGGCGGCCAGCGGATTTCAATTCGGACTGCTGGCGTTCCTGCTCATTCTGGCCGTGGTGATCCGAATGATCGCGAACAAGCGCAAATCCGGACGGACGTGATGCGGTCCGCCCGGGTTCTGTTTTTGAGGCTGCGGGTTATTTCAGCGGGACCGTTGCCGTTACGGCGCCGCGAGATCCGGCTTGCCGTCGCCATTGAAATCAGCGGCAACGGAAAAGCAAGGAGAAGGGCCAGTAACCGAACTGCCATTGGTTATGTAGGTAGCCAGGGGGACAAACACAGGCGTTGTCTGGGCAAACGTGGCCAGGGCCGCAGCCAGAAACAACAATGGTCTTGAGGTCATGATGAGTAAGACAAAGCCGGGCCGGTGCGGGAATAGGAAACCGGCTGGCATTTCTACTTACCGGTTCAGCCGAACTCGCGGAGGTTCGGAACCTGGAAGGGTTCTCATGCAAGGTGGCTCTTCAGAAACGCGGCGACAGCTGGCGCTTCTGCGGCGGTGAGTCCGTGAGCGACGATGCTGCCGTTGAAGCCGGACCTCTCGAGCGTCGACAGGTAGTGCGGGTAATCGAGGATCCCGGCGCCTGCCCTCGTGAAAGATCCGTCGGCACGGCGGTCCTTGGCGTGGGCGAGCGCAATGGAGTCCGCGAGGAGATCGATCGCGTGTTCGACGATCGATCGCTGCTCTTCTTGCGAGGCCACGGTTTCGAAGAGATTGGCGGCGTCGAAGACGATTCGGATGTGCCGGTTGCCGAAGGTGTCGAGCAGGTCGCGGGCGCGCTGTGCCGAGTTCACGACGTTGGCGAGTTCGGGTTCGACGCCGATGCAGATGTCGTATTCGGCGGCGATGGGGAGCAGGATGCGGAACTCGCCGCAGAGTTCCCGCCAGGCTTCCGGCGTTGCGTTGGCAGGGTGATGACGCCACTGGTCATGGGGATCACAAGTGCCGGTGCTGACCGTGAGGAGGCGGGTCCCCATGCGGGGCGCCGCGGCGGCGATGGCGCGAAAGGCCTGGCGGCCGTTCTCGCGGACTGCTGGATCCGGGTGGATCATGTTGTAAGTCGCGGATACGGCTGCGATGGCGACGCCGGTTTGTTGCGATGCGTCGCGGATCTCTCCGGCGGCTTCGTCCGTGATGACGAGCGGCAAGGGGCTGAGGCCGGAACACGCCATGTTGTACTGCACGGTCTCGTATCCGGCATCGCGCGCGGCCGCAAGGATCTCGAGCGGCGAGGCGCCTTCGAAAGTCTTCGCGAAGATGCCGGGTTTCATAGGCCTCCGCTGACATCGGCCAGTCGCACGGGCTTGCCTGTGCGGACCGACTGCGAGATCGCGACCATGCCGCGGACCGAGGCGAGTCCATCCTTGATGTTCGCGCCGGTGATCGGTGTGTTGTGGAGGATCGTGTCCGCGAAGGCCTCCAACTGCCGGCGGTAGAAGTGTCCGTCGGCGCCGAGCACCCGCGTGGTCGCGCCCGTGGACTCGTGGAAGATTTCCACGTCACTCGACTTGTAGAGCCAGGGATTGTACGTCTTGGCCAGGATGCTGCCGTTCTCGCCGTAGATCTGAAAACCTTCGTGCCAGTCCATGCGGACGGCGACAGTGAGGTCGAGGTGGCCGAGTGCGCCGCTGGCGAAGGTCGTGTCGATGAACCAGCAATACGCGCCGAAGCGCTGCGACAGCCGCGCGTGGACCTCGATGATTTCGCCACCGAGAAAGCGCGCGGTATCGAGCAGATGGCAGCCGTGGGCGAGCATGTAGTATCGTTCGAGGTTCGCCTTGGGGTCCACGGCCGGACGGCGGGCGTTCGCGCTTTTGATGATCACGGGTTGGACGGCGCCGGTCAGTTCGTAGCGATGGGTGGAGTCGCAATACCAGGCCTTCAGCGCGAGCGGCGTGCCCATTTCGGTGTCGATGAAGTGTTTCGCGCTTTGGATGCCGGCGTCGAAGCGCTTCATGTGTCCGACCTGCAGGATGCGTCCGGACGCTTCGACTGCGGCTTTCAGTTGTTCGACTTCCTCGACGGTGACGCCGATGGGCTTCTCGCAGAGGACGTGCTTGCCGGCCTGTAACGCTGCGATGGAGGCGGGTACGTGGAAGGCGTCGGCCGTGGCGATGAGGACGGCGTCGAGGTCAGGATCCGCGAGCATCTCGTCATAGTCCCGGAAGGTTTTCCGCGGCGCCCATGTGGCGGCCATGCGCGAGAGGAGGTCCTCTGCGACGTCGCAGATCGCGTAAAGATTTACGTTGCGGGCCTTGACGGCGCTTTCGAAATGCGCGGCCTGGGCGATCGGTCCGCAGCCGAGTATGCCGGCGTTGAGCACGTCCCCATTTTCTAACGAAGAGGCGTTTGGCGGATCGGCGCCTCCTACTTCTGCAGATCCACGATAACGTGCTTGTTGTCCCCGAACATCCAAGTCACTTCTTTTGCTGATGCGGATCGGGCGCGGTCGCGGAGCGCCAGCAAATCTTGAAGCAGCGTTTCGCCCTCAGTTTCCGGGACGGCGAAGATTCTGACGGTTCCTGGACACAACCCGGACGTTTCGTAGTGCAGGCCCTTCTGTGGTGGGACCCTTCAGCCGCCTGTGTTGACTCTTAATGGCTTATCCGCCATCAAGTCCTCCAACTGCGCGCGCGGCCCCCCCGACGTCGCTTTCGTCGTGACCGTGGCGACGCACTACCATCCCGATCGCTGTGCAGAGTTCTATCGATGTGGATCTGCGGACGTTTCTCTAGATTCAATGACCGGTCGCGCGGTGGTTCTCCCAGTATTCTTTGTCCAACGGGGCGGGGTGCAGAAGAAGCGCCATGGCCGCGAGTTCGAAGAAGGCCGAACATGGGACGAAATGCCGGAACTCGTCACACTCTCTAGGGGTGGTCAATTGTCGTCGTCTTCGCTGAGCATTCACAACCTCGAAAAATATTTTTCTTCAACAGAAAACAAAAGACTTAACTCCTCCAGCTTCCACTCCGGATTTGGTGAACCCTGGGGGCCATCCGCTATCCTGCAATCGAGAGTAGGACTTTGACTCTC
>CAZVKC010000073.1:0-9738 GCA_964627455.1 uncultured Solibacteraceae bacterium
GATTCCTGGATCCCGGAATCGTTCTGCAGGCGTTTTTCGTTTCCACGACGCCGATAAACAGGAGGCCACAACAGCCATGCCCAGCTTCTTCGAAAACCCGACCCTCGACCTCACCCCCGAGGAAATGGACCGCGCCCGCAAAGCGCAACAGGCGCGCCTGAACGCCGTCCACTCCACCGGACCCCGCACCGCCGAAGGCAAGGCCATCTCCGCCAAAAACGCCATGCGCCACGGCTTCGCCTCCGCCGACCCCGTGATCGTCGACATCGAGGACAAGGCCGCCTGGGAAGCCCACCTCGCCGCCTACATGGACACCTTCAAACCCGTCGACCAGCCCGAGGCCGACAACGTCCGCCGCGCCGCACTCGCCATGTGGAAGCACGACCGCCTCTCCCAGATCGAGGCCGCCCTCTTCCAACTCGAATTCGAATACCACACGGCCCTCACCGACGCCGTCCTCAACCCCGAAATGGGCAAAATCGAGCGCATGGCCGTCGCCTTCAAGGAATCCGCCGGCGACCGCGTCTTCGACCTCTGCCGCCGCTACGTCCAGTCCGTCTCCCGGCAGCACGAAACCGCCATCCGCACGTTCTATCTCCTCCAGTCCAAGCGGCCCGAGCGCGGCCTCGCTGCGGCGCTGCCTCCCGCATCAGCGCAGGAACCCCTCCCCCAACCCGTTGAAAATACCGGGGTACAGAACGAACCAACGAAAAACCCCGTTCCGGCCCCACGAATCGCTGTCATGAGCATTCAACCGGCCGCCCACCAGCCCAAACCGGCCGCCTCTGCGCCCGTCATCGTGAAAAAGGAAAGGAAAATCGCCTCATGAAAAAGTCAAAATCGACCAAATTACCGGCCGCCGAGCCCGTAGTGTCGCAACTCCCGCAGAGACGCGAGAACTTTTCCTGGGTGCGCGCCGCTGCCCCCCACGCCCATAACCCCAAGGATAAGTGTGCCCACACCGGCGCCCCATCATCCATCCTCCAGGACTTCCCCGACCTCGTCGACAAAGCCCTGCAACCCTATCCCGAAGCCCTCGACGCCGTCGCCCGCGCCGTCAAGGAGTGGTACCAACGTGAAGACGCTGCCTCCCGGTTCTGACCTCCGCTTCCGCTGGGAACCCCTCGCCTTCGCCCGTAGTGTGCTCGGATGGCGCCCCGACCCCAAACAGGCCGAAGCCCTCCAGCACCGTGGACCCCGCGTCGCCCTCAATTGGGCCCGCCAGTGCGGCAAATCCACCCTCTGCGCCGCCCTCGCGCTCTTCATCGTCGCCACCCGCCCCAGGTCCCTCGTCCTCATCCTCGGAGGCGTCGGCAACCACCTCGCCGAATTCTTCACCAAGGTCGACGACTTCATCTACAACGCCCCCACAGACTGGGTCGGCGGACCCGTCAAAGGAATCCCCGGCCGCCGGTTCGCGCGCCGCTTCCCCAACGGATCCCGCATCCTTGGCGTCACCACCAACCGCTCCGTGCGCGGCCACACCGCGTCCCTCATCATCATGGATGAGGCCGGCTACATCGACAATCAGGTCTGGGACGGCGTCCTTCCCACCCTCGCCACCACGCAAGGCGCGGTCTGGGTCGTCGGGACCCCCAACGGCGCCCGCGGCTGGTATTACGACCTTTGGAAAAACGCCGCCAAATCCCCGGTCAAATGGTTCAAAAGCGAGTACAAGGCCAGGGACAACAGCCGCATTTCCGAAGGCTTCCTGTTCGAGATGCGAGCCACCAAGGGCGACACCTTCTTCCGACAGGAATTCGAATGCGAGTTCCTCCACGACGGCAAGGCGCTCCTCCATCCCGACGACGTCGACGCGATCTTCGAATACAGGGAGTAACGCCAAATGCCGCACTGCTTGATAAGATGGCCCGGTGATGAATCGCCGGACGTTCTTCCAGACCTGTTTCGCAGCCGCCGCCGGAGCCGCCACCATGGCCGACCGCGCCGACGCCGCGGGCCTTCCGAAAACCAAAATTACGCGCATCCGTTACTACCGGACGCCGACCGATGCCGCCGGACGGCCCAACACCAAACAGCCGCTCTTCAACCAGAGCACCAACGTCGTCATCGTCGAAACGGACTCCGGTCTGATCGGCGTCGGCGAGGGCGGCTCGCACGACACCATGGAGCAATGCGCCGGCCTCCTCATCGGCGAGGATCCCTTCCGCACCGACCGTCTCTGGCAGTTGATGTTCCGTTCGTACTTCTATCCTGCGGGACGCGAAAAGCTCCACGCCCTCGGCGCTCTCGACGTCGCGCTCTGGGACCTCAAGGGCAAGGCGCTCGGCGTGCCCGTCCATCAGTTGCTCGGCGGCCAGTCGCGCGACTACGTCGAATGTTATTCGACCGGTTATCCCGCGCAGGGAACGCCGCGCGAAGTCGCCAAAGCGTGCGTCGACGCGGGCTTCCGCGCCTACAGGATTTCGACGGACACCCGTGGACCTGTGCACGATCGTTTTGAGACCGTAAACCGCGTGTACGAACTCTGCAAGCAGGTTCGCGAAGGCGTCGGCAAGGACGGTTCCTGGTGTATCGACTTCCATACGGAACTGGACATGCCCGATGCCGTCATGCTGGCGAATAAGATCGAGCCGCTAGCGCCGTACTTCGTCGAGGATCTCGTCCGCAGCGAAAACGCCGGCGTCTATCGGACGCTGCGCGGCCAGGTGAAGGTTCCGATCGCCGTCGGCGAACAGTTCGGCGCGAAATGGGAATGGAATGAATTGATCGAGCCGCATCTGATCGATTACGCGCGCGCCACGATCCCGAACGTCGGAGGCATCACCGAGTTCCAGAAGATCGCCGCGATGTGCGAGACGCACTATGTCGGACTCGTGCCGCACTTCACCGGACCGATCTCCGAAGCCGCAATGGTCCATTGCTGCGCCGTCTTCTCCGGCCCCGCGCTGATGGAAATGGTAATGGGCGGTACGCGTCCGTGGCCCTATTTGAAGACGAGCTACGACCTCCGCAACGGCAAGCTCTGGCCCAACGAACGCCCCGGCTTAGGAGTCGAAGTCGACACCGCGCAGTTGCAGCAAATCGGCGATTTCCGCGAGCATTATCAGCTCACGCCGATGCTCAAGCGCCCCGACGGATCTTTGACAAACTGGTAAACGGAATCAGGCGGTCGCAGCGACCAGCGCCGTGCGGCGGTCCATGTCGCGGGCGATGGTCCGCGAACCGGCCCACAACACGACGGCGAGCAGGAACGACAGCAGCGGGATCACCAGCATCGCTTCCTGCAAACCGATCGCGCGCGCTTGCGCGTTGACGGCTGGAAGTCCCAGCGCCTGTGCCGCGGCCTTCGCGCGCCAGTCGCTGAGATAACCCGTCAGCAGCGGACCCATCGATGCGCCGCACATGTACATGAACATGAAGTAAATCGACATCGTGCTCGCGCGCAGCGACGGCGGCACGATGTCCTGAATCGACGAGTAGACAAGCCCGTAATAGGAATTGCAGGCGCCGTAAGCGAGTGCGAGCAGCACGGCTGCGGCGAGCCACGAACCCTGTTGCTGAATGATGCCGAGATACGCGAGCGGAACGCCGCACAGCGCGATGATCGCGGCGACGCGCATGCGGCCGTTGCGGCTGGTTCGGATGATCCGGTCGCCGAGGTTGCCGGCAAGCGATCCGCCTGCGATGCCGCCGATTGCGTAGATCGCGCCGACGATGATGCCGGCCGTCGCCAGCGTTTCCTTGTGCGTACGGACGAACAGCGAAACGAGGAACGTTCCGTACGCATACATGTTGAAGTTCAACAGCGCGCCGGATGCGATGATCCACCACAGCGTCGGGATCTTCAAAACGGACCACATCGAAACGGGTTCGGACGACGCCGCATGTTTTTCCGACGCGCCGCGCGGCGGTTCTTTCAGGAACGTCAACGCGGGGACAAGCAACAGCGCCGGCGCCGCCGCGATCACGAGAGCGTTCCGCCATCCGAACGCCTGCGCCGCGGGACCACTGCAAACATACGCCAGCGCGCCGCCGATCGGAACGCCGAGCATGAAGAACGCCAGCGCGCGGGCGCGCTTCTCGACCGGAAACAGATCGCCGATCCAACTCGCCGCCGTCGGCGCGACAGCCGCTTCGCCGATCGCGACGCCAAGCCGCGAAACCATCAGATGCGCGTACGTCTGCGCGAGAGCATTCATCGCCGTGAGCGCGCTCCACACGATAAGTCCGCCCATGAGGATCGTCTTGCGGCTCAACCGGTCCGCCATGCGTCCGAGCGGGACGCCGATGATTGCGTAGAGCCAGATGAATGCGGATCCGAGCAGGCCGATGTCGGAATCGCTCAAGTTGAACTCGGCCTTCATCGGTTCGGCCAGCGCGCCCGCGACGTTGCGGTCGTAGAAGTTCAGGACGTTGATCAGGAACAGTATGGCGAGTGAGACAATCAGCCCGGATTTCACCACGGCATCCTACCACACGCCGCGTGCTCAAACGATTCGGTTGTGTAGCACTCCAATGCGCTCGATCTCGAGTTCGACGACGTCGCCGCGTTGCAGCCAGCGGTCGAGTTCGAGTCCACAGCCCGTGCCGACCGTGCCGGATCCGATGATGTCGCCGGGCTGAATGAAGTCGTCCTGCGTGAGGTATTCGATCATCCGTTCGAACTTGTGGAAGATCGTGCCCGAATTGCCGTCGCTCCACAATTCGCCGTTGACCCGCGCGGTCATTCGCAAGTTGTACGGATCGCCGATCTCATCGCGCGTCACGAGCACGGGGCCAAAGGCCGAACACCAGTGCTTCGCCTTCGCGGGACCCAGCATCACCGCCATCTCTTTGCGCTGGATGTCGCGCGCCGAGAAGTCGTTCATGATCGTGAACCCGGCGATGTAATCCATCGCGTCCGCGGCGCGGATATTGCGTCCGCGCTTGCCGATCACCGCGGCGAGTTCCAATTCGTAATCGAGCCGTTGCGTGAACGACGGCCACGGCAGATCCTCGTGCGTCCCGATGAGGTTGTGATGACCGGTCTGATAGTAAACCGGAATCTCGTACCATTCCTTCGGGATTTCCATCTTGCGCCGCTCGAATCCCTTCTTGACGTGTTGTTCGAACGCGAAGAAGTCGCGCACCGACGGCGGATCCGGCAGCGGCGCGAGCATGCGCACGGCGTCGCGCCGATGGATCAGCGTTTCGCCGTTTGGTCCGAGGACGTCGCCGCCCGCGGTCGCAATCGCTTCGCGCGCCGTCTCGAGCGCGGCATCGCCAGCGCGCAGAAACTCCAACATCGACGCCGGCGCGAGCGCTTCCGCCATCGCGTACGGCCGCGGATTCCCTTGCCGCGCGAACAGCGCCGCCGCGCAGAAATGAACATCCGCCACGCCGTCGTTCGCCGTCAAAGCGCCCAGACGCCGGTGGCGGCCCATCACCGTATGGATCTCAAACGTGCAGAGTTTCACAGATTGCCGCGAAGAGCCTGCTCGCGCTCGATCGATTCGAACAACGCTTTGAAATTGCCTTTGCCGAACGAGCGGCTGCCCTTCCGCTGAATGATCTCATAGAACAGCGTCGGCCGATCTTCCACCGGTTTGGTGAAGATCTGCAGCATGTATCCCTCGTCATCGCGATCGACGAGAATGCCGAGTTCCGCGAGTTTGTCGATCGGTTCATCGATGCGGCCGACGCGCGAAAGCAGTTCCTCGTAATACGTCACGGGCACGCGCAGGAACTCGACGCCGTGGTCGCGCAATTGCGACACCGTGGACACGATATCGTCCGTGATCATCGCGATGTGCTGCACGCCCGGACCACCGTAGAAATCGAGATACTCTTCGATCTGCGATTTCTTCCGTCCTTCGGCAGGCTCGTTGATCGGGAACTTCACGCGGCCATTGCCGTTCGACATCACCTTCGACATCAGCGCCGAATACTCCGTGCTGATATCGCGATCGTCGAAGCTTTGATACATCTGAAAACCCATCACATCGCGATAGAACGATACCCAAGCGTTCATCTCGCCCCAGCCGACATTGCCGACCATGTGATCGATGTAGCGGAGTCCAACGGGCCGCGCCAGCGGATCCGGGCCGGGGACTTCGCGATATCCCGGCAGAAACGGGCCGTCGTACTTGCTCCGTTCCACGAACGTATGGACCGTGTCGCCGTAGATCGCGATCGACGACATCATCACCGATCCGTGTTCGTCGGACAGTTGATACGGTTCCATCACTGGACGCGCGCCGCGCCGAACCGTCTCGTCGAACGCCAGCGCCGCATTGTCGACCCACAGCGCAACGTCCTTCACCCCATCGCCGTGCCTCGCGACGTGCGCGGCGATTTCGTGATCCGGCCGCAAGGCTGTCGAAAGTACGAACCGGATCTTGTCCTGCTGCAGGACGTACGAGACACGGTCGCGAATTCCAGTCTCGGGACCCGCATATGCGACGAGTTCCATGCCGAACGCCGTGCGATAGAAGTACGCGGCCTGTTTCGCGTTGCCCACATAGAAGTGGACGTGATCGGTTCCATTGAGCGGAAGAAAGTCCGTGGCGGCCGGCGCCGCGGTGTTCATTTGAGCAGTAAGCATGATGGTTCCAGACTCCTGACAACTTGCTGCATCGCTTCGATGCAGATCTGGTTTTCTTCGTCCGTACCCGTCGAGATACGGATCGCGTTGGGGATGCCGAACGCCCGCAACGGGCGCACGATCACTCCCTGTTCAAGCAGTTTTTCGGTCAACGTCGCAGCGGTCTCCGGCGAATCGAGCGGGACCATCACGAAGTTCGCACTCGACTCAACCGGCGCGAAGCCCAGCGACCGCAGTTCCCGCGCCAGGAAACGCAATCCGCGTGCGTTGCATTCCAAAGTCCGATGCAGAAACGCGCGATCCTCGAGCGCCGCGATGGCCGCGGCTTGCGCGGGTCCGCTGGGTTCGAAGGGCAACTTCACTTTCAACAGATTGCGAATCAGATCCTCATGCGCGAAGGCGTATCCGGCGCGCACGCCCGCCAATCCATAAGCCTTCGAAAACGTCCGCAGCGTGATGACGTTGTCGTAGCGGTAATGCATCGAATCCGGATAGCGCGGATCATCCGACGCGTATTCGAAGTACGCTTCATCGAGGATGATCAGCACGCGATCGGGCACATGGCGATAGAACTCTTCGAACTCGTGCCGCGTGAAGATCGTGCCCGTCGGATTGTTGGGATTCGCGAGGTAAACAATTTTCGTCTTGTCGTTGATCGCCGCCGCCAGCGCCGCGAGATCGTAACGCCACTCGCGATACGGCACGGTGCGATAGCGGACCCCGCGCGACTGCGCGATCACCTGGAAGCCGATGAACGCCGCGTCGGTCGTCAGCACCTCGTCGTCATCGCACAGAAACGTGCGGATGATGTTCGACAGAATCCCCTCGCTGCCGCTGCCCGCGATGACGTTCTCGACCTTGGTCTCAAACCGGCGTGCGAGGGCCTTGCGCAGCTCCAGGCCGCCGTTCGAATAACGGTGCAGCCCGCTCATTTCGCGCAGCATCGCTTCGACCGCCAGAGGAGAAGGGCCCAGCGGATTCTCGTTCGACGCGAGTTTCACCACGCGCTCCAAGCCATACTGCTCGCGGATCTCCTCGATGCCGCGACCAGCCTCGTACGGGCGCATCGCTTCGATGTAAGAAGGGACCAGGTTCACGAAAATCAAAGTAGCACCACAAGTAAGTGGTGTCAATAAATCCAGGCCACAAAAAACCCCGGGACGCCGTGGCGATGGCGGCCCGAGGTCTTTGGATTCTCGTGCTCTTACAGCCCGCCGATGTAGGCTTCGTAATCGGCCTTGGACATCAGGCCGTCCAATTCGCCGGGGTTCGAAAGCTTGATCTTCACCAGCCAGGCCGATCCGTGCGGATCTTCGTTGAGCTTCTCAGGCGCGGTCGAAAGAGCGTCGTTGACCTCCGCCACCTCGCCGGTCACCGGCGCATAAATATCGGAAACCGCCTTCACGGATTCGACGCTGCCGAAGCTCTTGCCGACTTCGACGGCCGTGCCGACCTTGGGCAGATCCACGTACACGATGTCGCCGAGTTCCTTCTGCGCATGGTGCGTGATGCCAACCGTGCCGTCGGCGGCGACCCACTCGTGTTCTTTGGTGTACTTATATTGATCCGGGTACATGATGCCTCGAATGATTGTAGTCTACTTGCTGCGCTTATAAAAAGGCGTGGGAACCGTCACTGCTTCGACGGGTTGATTGCGGACCATGACCTGAATCGTGCGTCCCGGCTCCGCAATCGCGACCGGCAGGTAGCAAAGTCCGATGTTCTTGTTGAGCGTCGGCGCGGGACCTCCGCTGGTCACCCAGCCTGCCGCGACACCGTCCACCTGCACTTCGTAACCGTCGCGTCCAATGCCGCGGCCGCGCATCTCGAATCCAACCAGCTTGCGCTTGACGCCTTCCGTGCGGACCTTCTCGAGCACGGCCCGTCCCACGAAATCGCAGCCTTTGTCGAGCTTGACGATCCAGGCGAGATCGGCTTCGTAGGGATTGATCGACGCGTCGATTTCGTGGCCGTACAGCGCCATCTTGGCTTCAAGGCGCAGCGTGTTGCGCGCGCCGAGTCCCGCGGGCTTGATGCCGAATTCCTGGCCGGCCGCGAGCAACTCGTTCCAGATGCGCGGCGCTTCAGCGGGCGCGACATAAATCTCGAACCCGTCTTCGCCGGTGTAGCCGGTGCGAGCGATGCGCGCCCACGTTCCGGAAACTTCGCCGTCGGTGAAGTGGTAATACTTGATGGCCGAAAGATCGGTCGCGGTCAACTTTTGCAGTGTTGCAGGACCCTTGGGACCCTGCACCGCGATCTGCGCATAACGAGGTCCAGCGTTCTCGACCGTAGCATCAAAGCCCTTCGCGTGCAGGACGATGTGCTCGTAGTCCTTGTCCTGGTTTGATGCGTTGACGCAGATGAAATAGTGGTCGTCCGCGACCTTGTGCACGAGGATGTCGTCGACGAAGCCGCCGTGCTCGTACAAAAGTCCGGAATAATGCGCCTGGCCGGTTTTCAGCTTGGCGGCGATGTTGGTGGAAATGTAGTTGACGAGGTCGAGCGCCTGCGGGCCGCGGATTTCGATCTCGCCCATGTGCGACACGTCGAAGAGTCCGACGGCGTTGCGCACGGTCTGATGTTCATCAATGATGCCCGAATACTGCACGGGCATGTCCCATCCGCCGAAGTCCACCATTTTCGCGCCTGACGCACGGTGGACTTCATTGAGCGGAGTCTTTTTCAACTGTTCACTCATTCTGGTCGCTGACTTTCTTCTCGAAGCTTCAGGCTATCACTTTGGCCCTTTCGGCTGAAGCCTCGAACCGCGGATCCGTGATTCAATCGGATGAGATGGCATTGAGTTTTTCTGTACCGCGACTGGCGTTGGGGACGGGTCCGCTGGGGTCGATGGCGGCTGCATTTGGATACACGGTCAGCGATGAAGAGGCGCGTGCGACGATTCTGCACGGGATGTCGAAAGGGATCACTCTGATCGACACCGCTCCGGCGTACGGCGACGGTGTTGCGGAAACTCGCGTGGGCATGGTGCTGCGCGAGGTCCCGCGCAAGGATGTGATCGTCAGCAGCAAGGCCGGCTGGATCCCCGGCGGCCCGGGCGGCGGGGTGCGGTCGTACACGCGCGATGCGATCCGCCGCAGCGTGGACGCAAGCCTGGCCCGCTTGGGCACGGATTATCTGGACATCGTGCATGTGCATGATCCCGACCTCGGCGACTTCTATCAGCA
>CAZVKC010000073.1:9838-20925 GCA_964627455.1 uncultured Solibacteraceae bacterium
TTCTCGCGACGGGTTCCACTGCCGGCGCCCGCTACAACTACGAGATCGCGCCCGATGCGATTCTGCGCAAGACTCGTCAGATTGAGGCGATATGTGCACGGTACGAGGTCCCGCTGCGCGCCGCGGCAATTCAGTTCGTGGCGTCGCATCCAGCCGTGGCGTCGGTCATTGTCGGCATGTCGAAGCCGGCGGAAGTCGATGACAACCTTGCGATGCTCAACGTGCCGATTCCGTCGGCCTTCTGGCAGGAACTGCGGCTCGAGAACCTGATCGATCTGGGGGCTCCCACACCGTCCTAGCGTATGGCAGCGTATCGATACGCCGCGGTGGTACATTGACGATTCATGGTTTGCAGCAAGTGCGGGAAAGAGGTTCCGGAATCGAGCCGGTTTTGTCTTTCCTGCGGAAACCCGATTACGAGTTCATCGCAGGCGGTGACGCAGGCCGTGTCGATGACGCCGGGTCCTTCGCTGCTGTCGGGATCCGCGACTTCGGACGAAGGCCGCTTTCTGCCGGGCGCGATCATCGCGGAACGCTACCGCATCACGTCGCTGCTCGGACGCGGCGGCATGGGCGAAGTCTACCGGGCGACCGACCTCAAACTCAACCAACCTGTCGCGTTGAAATTCCTGCCCGAGGCCTTGTCGCAGGATCCCAAAGCGCTCGACCGCTTTTATAACGAAGTCAAAATCGCGCGACAGATCGCGCATCCGCACGTGTGCCGAGTGTACGACATCGGCGACATCGACGGCCACGTGTATATCTCGATGGAGTTCATCAACGGCGAGGATCTCAACTCGCTGTTGCGGCGCATCGGGCACATCCCCGCGAACAAGGCGACCGACATGGCGCGCCAGCTCTGCGCAGGACTCGCAGCCGCGCATGAGAAGGGCGTGCTGCATCGCGACCTGAAGCCCGCCAACGTGATGCTGGACGATCGCGGATCGCTGCGCATCATGGATTTCGGACTCGCCGGCATTGCGGATCAGGTGACCGACATCCGCAGCGGAACGCCTGCCTACATGGCGCCCGAGCAACTCGCGGGCAGGGAAGTGACGGCGAAGAGCGACCTCTATTCGCTGGGCCTCGTGCTGTATGAAATCTTCACCGGCAAGCGCCCGTTCGAAGCGGCGTCGATCGAGGAACTGCGCCAGAAACAGATCGATTCGTCACCGGTGAGCATGACGTCGCAGGTGACGGATCTCGATCCCGCGATCGAACGCATCATCCTGCGCTGCTTGTCGCCGGATCCGAAGGACCGGCCCGCGTCGGTGCGCGCGGTGATCGGCGCGTTGCCGGGCGCCGATCCGCTGAGCGCGGTGGTTGCCGCGGGCGAAACGCCGTCGCCGGAACTGGTGGCCGCGGCAGGCGATGGATCCGAACATTTGCCGCTGCCGCATCTCATTGCGTTCCTCGCCGTGGTGCTGGTTAGCATCGGCGTGATGGCGTGGTTCGCGCCGCAGGTGACGTACTTCGGCAGGTCCAAACCGGAACTCTCGCAAGAGCAACTCGAAGAGCGCGCGATGCGGTTGATTCGACGCGCGGGATACACGCAGAAGCCCGCGGATACGGTGTCCGGCATGTACATCGATCAGGATTACGTGCACTATCGCGAGAAGATCGCGCAGGGCGGCGAACGCTGGCGTGAACTCGAGAAACAAAGGCCGGGACCTCTATTCTTCTGGTATCGCGAGAGTCCGCGGCCGCTGGTGGCGCGTTCGGTGATGAGCCAGGGCGTGGTGGGCCTCGGGGATCCGCCAATCACCGTCAGCGGCATGATCACCGTGCAACTCGACCTGCGCGGGCGGCTCAATTCGTTCGAAGCCGTGCCACCGCAATTGGACGAGAGTCCTGCAGCAACGGCGGCCGCGCCGTTTGAGTGGGCGCAGTTCTTCCGCTTCGCGGGACTGGACATGAGCAGGTTCCAGCCGGTGGAGCCGAAGTGGACCCCGCTTGCCGCGACCGATTTCCGCGGGGCTTGGGAAGGGACTTTCGCGGATGATCCGACTACGACGAAGATTCGGGTGGAGGCCGCGTCGTGGAAGGGCAAGCCCGTGTACTTCGACGTGATCGGGCCGTGGACACGGCCGTTCCGCATGCAGCGGCGCGAGGCGTCGGAAGGCGAGAAGATCTCGCAGACCATCGGCATGATCGTATTGCTGGTGATCGTATCCGCCGTCATTTTCTTCGCGCGATTCAATTTGAAAATGGGGCGCGGTGATCGCAAGGGCGCGTTCCGGCTGGCTGTATTCGTGGTGCTGATGTATCTCGCGATCCAGGTGATCGGCGGGCATCACGTCGCGTCGTCCGATGAACTCGTGCTCTTTCAGGTGACGGCGTATTCCGCGGTGTTCTTCGGCGTTGTCGTGTGGTTGATCTATCTCGCGCTCGAACCACCAGTGCGCAGGCGCTGGCCGCAGACGCTGATTTCGTGGAGCCGCGTGCTGGCGGGCCACTTCCGCGATCCGCTGGTTGGCGGGCACGTGCTGGCGGGACTGGCCGTCGGCGCGGGACTCAGCGCGTTGTCGTACCTCGTGACGCTCATCACGCTGGAGCAGGGCGACACGCCGATCCCGGTGGATCTCAGCACGGTGCTCTCGGCGCGTGTTGCCGCCGCGTCGCTGCTGGCGAACACCATCAATTCCGCCGCATTCTCGTTGGTGAATTTCTTCGTCGTGTTCCTGTCGAAGCTGATCTTCCGCCGGAACTGGATCGCGGCGCTGGTGTTCCTGGTGCTGTTTTCGTTGAGCGCCTTCTCGGATCCGAACCGCACGATCCTCGGGATCGCGTTCGTGTTGCTGACGATCGTATCGGTGTTGTTCGTGCTGTTCCGCTACGGATTGCTCGCGCTCGCGACGGTGTCGGTGGTGAGCGAGATGGCGCGCCGTTTCTACTTCACCTTCGACCTCGGCCAGTGGTACGGCGGGCCATCGCTGATCGCGATGCTCGCGCTCGCGGGTGTGAGTCTCATTGCGTTCCAGTTCGCGCTGGGTTCGCGGAAGTTGATCAGCGAGAAATTGCTGGACGTTTAAAGACAACGTCGTCGATGCATCCGCTGCGCTAGGACTGAGGGGGATGCAAAAGGCGCCCCTGCGCATCCCTCGCATGCTTGCGATGCCATTCCCGCTGTTGATTCAGGCTGCGCGAGTTGGCTCCACCTTCGTAATCAGGATCGGCATACTGAACACCGTCGTCTTCCCAGTCGCAAACCGGACAGATGTTGAAGGTTCCAGGCGGTTCCTCATCGAGTGTGGGTTCACCGCAGCACGGACAAGAGAACAGGCGGGCACTCATCGTTACGTTCAGGGTATCAGTGCTTGGTGACGCACGGCTGAAGCCACGCTGCGGCTTGGCTCGGTCAGACAGTCATGAAATGCGGCATGTACTCGACGACCAGCACGGTGATGTCGTCATTGGCGAACGTGCCTTCTGTATAGACACGGGCCGCCTCAATCAGCGCATCGTGCAACTGCCGGCAATCGAGCAGCGCGTTGTCCTGAATCAGCCGGCGCACGCGGCGCGATCCAAAGAATTGTCCTTCGAGATTCTGCGCGTCGGTGAGGCCGTCGGAATAGACGACGATCTTGTCGCCGGGATCCAGACTCGCACTCTGGACCGTGTACTGCGCGCCGTCAATCATTCCTACCGGGAGTCCGTTGGCGTCGATCAGCGCACTGCGGCCGTCGGGCTTGACCACTACCGGCGTGCAATGACCCGCATTCACCCAACTGAAAACGCCGCTCTCGTGCAACAAGCCGTAGAACAGCGTCGCGTACCGCTCGCCTTCCGCGCGTTCGCACACATAGCGGTTGACGCGCGCGATGAGTTCGGGCATGCGTTCGGGATCCGGCGGCGCCGCGAGGAACGCGCCCTGCAAAATCGAGGCAAGAATCGCGGGACCCACGCCTTTGCCGCTCGCATCCGCCACCACCAGCGTCCAGTAATCGTCGGCGCTGCGATGGAGGTCAAAGTAGTCGCCCCCAACCGTATGCGAAGGGATGCTGCTGCCCATCGCGCGGAACCAGCCGTCCAGCGGGAACGATTGCGGCAGCATGTCCTGTTGGATATGCCGTGCGATCTCCAACTGCTCCTGCAAACGCTGTTTGTGCCGCTCCTCTTCGAGCAGGCGCGCGTTCTCGAGAATCGTCGACGCCTCGAGCGCCAGCGTTTGCAGCAACTCGCCGCTACCTTGCGAGAGATCCGGGCTGCCGCCCTCGAGCACCAGAACGCCCGCCGTCGCTTCGCCGCGCGACAAATACTGGGTTTCCTCGATGTTCTCGGCGCGGGCGCGCACCAGCGGAACCGCCACCGCGCTATCGCCGCTTGCAAGCGTCAGGTTCACCGTGAGGAACTCGCGCCGCGTCTTCACCGACGCTTCCACCTGCGCGACCGTAACCGAAGGCTGGACGTCCTTGTCGAGCGGCATGCCGCGGTGATCGCGCGCGATCTTCACTTCGAGCGGCTCGTCCTTGCGCGGACGCAGGAACAGAAATCCCCGTTCGGTATTGGTGATCGTGATCGCGGCGTCGACCACTGCCGCGAGCACTTCCTCGATCGCCAGCGAATTATGCAGCGTGCGCGCGACTTCCACCACGGCCCGCAGCTTCGACAGATTCGCGCCTCCGTTGACCTGCGCCTGTCCCGTCTGGATCTGCTGCAGCAACCGGCTCAACTCATCGTCGTCGTAGAGAAAGACCAGCTTGTAGCTGTCTTCAAAACCGAAGTCGATGCGGTCGGAACTCTTGAGCAACTGCCGCACGACGGTTTCGCCGTTGATGCAGATGCCGTGGCGGCTGCCCATGTCTTCGATGTAGTACACGCCGTTCTCGACGACGATGCGCGCGTGGTTGCGGCTCACGCGATTGTCGCGTAGTACGAGATCACAGTCGGCCTGGCGGCCAATGATGAAGGGCGTACGATGCAGCGTGACGCGGGTCCTGTTGCCCGACGGGTTCACGACAACCAAGGCTGCGGGGCGCGGCGTGACCGGTGTCATTTGACTGCTGCCGAGGCTGCTTCCTGCATCTCCTGCTGCCGCAGCACCTGGCAGTGCGAACAGTAACCGCCGATTTCGGTGCGTGCAATCACGATCTGAAATCCGAAGTGCTGTTCGACCTGCCGCCGCAGCTTGTGCAGCGGTTCGCCGAAGAACTCTTCGACTTTGCCGCAGCGAAGGCAGATGACGTGCGCGTGTTCCTGCTTGAGGCGTGTCTCGTAGTAGTGCTGGTCGCCACCGTAATGCATCAGGTCCAACTCATCGACCAGGCCGCTTTCCTTGAGCATCTTCAAGGTGCGGTAGACGGTCACGCGATTGAGCTTGGGATCCTGCTCTTTGGCGAGTTGGAACAGGGTTTCGGCATCGAGATGTTTGCCGGACTTATCGATCAGTTCGAGGAGGATTTCGCGCTGCCGGGTGAGCCGCACGCCCTGGAGTTTCAAAGAATCTTTGATGCCGGAGACAGCCACTGTTCTTCGAGCGTACCACGCGGTTGCGTTACCCTGTCTGCAGTATGAAAGCGGTCTTCGTAAACGCGCCCGGCGGCGCGGATCAGATGCAATACGCCGAGGTTCCCACCCCCGTTCCGGGCAAGGGACAGGCGCTCGTCCGCATCAAGGTGACGGGCGTGAACTTCATCGATGTGTACTTCCGGATCGGGTTGTACAAGGCCGATCCGCCGGTGTTGCTTGGCATGGAAGCGGCCGGCGTTGTGGAAGCCGTGGGCGAGGGTGTCACCGAGGTAAAGCCCGGCGATCGCGTGGCGTACGCGATGAATCGCGGATCCTATGCGGAATTCGCGGTCGTGCCGTCGTGGCAACTCGTGCCGATCCCCGCCGGCCTGGATTTCGAATCCGCCGCGGCGACCATGCTGCAGGGCATGACGGCGCATTACCTGAGTCACTCGACGTATCCACTGAAGGCCGGCGAAACGTGCCTCGTGCATGCGGCGGCGGGCGGCGTGGGACTCCTCCTCACGCAGATCGCGAAGATGCTCGGCGCCAAGGTGGTGGCGACCGTCGGCACCGATGAAAAGGCCGAACTCGCACGGCAGGCAGGCGCGGACCTCGCCGTGGTCTACACCCGCGACGACTTCCAGAAAGCGGCCCGCGAATTCACGGGCGGAAAAGGCGTCGATGTCGTGTACGACTCCGTGGGCGCGTCGACCTTCGCCAAGAGCCTCGATTCGCTTCGTCCTCGCGGCATGATGGTGACCTACGGCAACGCCAGCGGACCTGTGCCCGCGATCGAGCCGCTGCTGCTCAATCAGAAGGGCTCGCTGTTTCTCACGCGTCCGTCGCTCGCCTATTATGCGGCGAATCGCGAAGAATTGCTGTGGCGTTCCGGCGATCTCTTCCGCTGGATCCAGGAAGGCAAGCTGAAGCTGCGCATCGAGCACAAGTACGCGCTCGCCGACGCCGCGCAGGCGCACAAGGATCTCGAGAGCCGCAAGACCACTGGCAAGTTGTTGCTGCTGGTAAGCACCGGTGCATAGACTGTCGTCGTTCGACTTCGCAGCCGCGGGACTCGACGCGCTGCTCGTCAGCAACCTGCACAATGTCCGTTATTTGACCGGCTTCACCGGTTCGAATGCGGCGTGTCTGGTTACGCCGGAAGAAACGGTGCTGTTCACCGATCCGCGCTACACGATCCAGGCGAAGCAGGAGTTCACGGGCGGCGAGGTCCGCATCATGGCGAAGACCCGCCTGATGGCGATCGCCGCACTGGAATTCGTGGCGAAGCGGCGCGGGATCCGCATCGGTTTCGACCCGGGCGACGTAACGGTCTCTGCGATGGCAGAGATCGAAAAGCGGTTGCCCGCGGGCGGCAAGCTGGTTCCGGCGCCGGGCGTGGTCGAGGCGCAGCGGATGGTGAAGGATGCGGCCGAACTGGACTGTATTCGACGCTCCTGCATCACGAATTCCGCGGCATTTGCGGCGACCGTCAAGAAGCTGAAACCGTCGATGCGCGAAGCGGATGTCGCCGCGGAACTCGAGTATCAGCAGCGGAAGCGCGGCGCTTCGGGACCTGCGTTCGAGACCATCGTGGCGGCGGGTCCGCGGACCGCGCTGCCCCACGCCCGTCCCACCGGGGCGCGCCTTGGTGAAAATGTACTATTATTAATAGATATGGGCGCCGTCCAGGACGGTTATGCGAGCGATATGACTCGGATGCTGTCCCTGGGCAAAGTTTCGAAGGAGATCCGCGGTTGGTATGCGGCGGTCCTCGAAGCTCAGTTGGCGGCGCTCGATGCAGTCCGGGCAGGTACGACGACCGGCGCGGTCGACCGGGCAGCGCGGAATGTCCTGAAGGCAAAAGGACTCGACAAGCTGTTTACGCATTCCACCGGGCATGGGCTCGGGTTGGAAATCCACGAGCAGCCCTGGGTTCGAGCCAAGGATAAGACCAGACTTCAGGCTGGAATGGTGATCACCATCGAGCCAGGCGTATATGTCGAAGGCGTGGGCGGTATTCGAATCGAGGACACGGTAGCCGTGACAAAAACAGGCTGCGAGATCCTCACCCCTACGACCAAAGAGTTCGTTCAGATCTAAAAATCCCTAATAATAAATGACCATCGAAGAAATTCGCGAGTTACTCGGGTTGTTCAATGAAAGCGGCGTGGCGGAAATGGAGGTGCAGCGGGGCGAGAACCGCGTGCGCCTGAAGCGCGCATCGCTGAGCCACGAGTATGTCGTCGCCGCCCCCGCCGCGGCCTCCGTCGTTCATGCGCCTGCCGCGCCTGTTGCGGCTGCGCCCGTCCATGCGGCCCCTGTTGCCGCGGCTGTGGACACAGGCGAGAAGTACGACCTGGTGAAGTCGCCGATCGTCGGCACGTTCTATGAGTCCGCCTCGCCCGGCGCCCCGGCTTTCGTCAAGGTCGGCGACCAGGTGGAGAAGGGCCAGGTTCTCTGCATCATCGAGTCGATGAAGCTGATGAACGAGATCGAAGCCGAAATCTCCGGCACGATCATGGCCAAGCTGGTGGACAACGGAAAGCCCGTCGAGTACGGCCAGGCGCTGTTCTCGATCAAGCCCCGGTAATTATGTTTCAAAAGATCCTGATCGCAAACCGGGGAGAGATCGCCCTGCGGGTGATTTGCGCCTGCAAGGACCTCGGCATTCGCACGGTCGCGGTCTATTCGGAAGCCGACCGTCACAGCTTGCACGCGCGGTTCGCCGACGAAGCGATTTGCATTGGTCCGGCCAAGAGCGCGCGCAGCTATCTCGATATCCCGTCGGTGATCAGCGCAGCCGAGATCACCAACTCGCAGGCCATCCATCCGGGTTACGGCTTCCTCAGCGAGAACGCGGACTTCGCGGAAGTGTGCGAGGCGTCGGGGATCCATTTCATTGGTCCCAAGCCGGAAGTCACCCGCATGATGGGCTTGAAGCAGCGCGCCCGTGAGGTGATGGAAAAGAACGGCGTGCCGATTCTGCCGGGCTCGAAGCAGGTGCTCAGCAGTCCGGAAGAAGGTCTCGAACTCGCCGCGAAGATCGGCTACCCGGTGATCCTCAAGGCGTCGGCGGGCGGCGGCGGTCGCGGCATGCGCGTCGTGCGCAGCGCCGATGAACTCGCCGGCATGCTGGCGCAGGCGCAGAACGAAGCGGCTGCTGCGTTTTCAAACGGCGACGTCTATCTGGAAAAGTTCATCGAAGCGCCGCGGCACATCGAGTTCCAGGTGATCGGCGACCAGCACGGCCGCGTGGAAGTATTGGGTGAGCGTGAATGCTCCATCCAGCGCCGCCACCAGAAGCTGATCGAAGAGGCTCCGTCGCCGGCCGTCACGCCGGAACTGCGCGCCGACATCGCCGCGAGTTTGAAGAAGGCGCTCGAGAGCATCGGCTATTCGAACGCGGGAACGGTCGAGTTCCTGATGGATGAGAAGGGCAAGCTGTACTTCATCGAAGTGAACGCGCGCATCCAGGTGGAGCATCCGGTGACCGAATGCATCACTGGCATCGACCTCGTGAAGGCGCAGATTCTGGTTGCCTCGGGCGTGCCGCTCAGCGAGATCCTGCCTGTGACGCCGGTTCCGATTCGCGGACACGCGATCGAGTGCCGCATCAACGCCGAGCATCCGCAGACCTTCGCGCCTTCGCCGGGCCGGATCACCGGATGGAATGTCCCTGGGGGCATCGGCATCCGCGTCGACACGGCGGCGTATTCGGACGGCGTGATTCCGCCCTATTACGATTCACTGGTGGCGAAGCTGATCGCCCATGGCAAGGATCGCAGTGAAGCGATTGCGCGCATGCAGCGTGCGTTGGACATGTTCGTGGTGGAAGGTATTCACACGTCGATTCCGCTGCACCAGCAGATTCTGGCGCATCCGGATTTCGTCAGCGCGAACCTCGACACGAGCTTTCTGGTTCGAACGAAACTGGTCGGCGGCGGCAAGTAAGCGGCCTTCGTCGAAATCGAAAAGCAAAGAGGGTGGCGGTCGATGGACTGCCACCCTCTTGTTGATTCTGTCAGGCTATCAATTCGACTTGATGGCGATCGGATAAGCCTGGGAAACCCGCGTCTCTACCGAAACGGTAACCGGAACCTCATCGCCCTGCGGCACGCTGTTGGCCAGGATGACCTGGATCTGGGTCGCGCCATTGGCGGAACGCAACACGGCGATCGGCGAGTGGGAAATGCCGCCCACATCGACCTTCACTTGAGCGCCCGGCTGGGATCCGTCGTAGAGATTATCGACAACCAGCGTCATCAGATCATTGGGACGGACGTAGCGGCCCGAATCGAGCGCAACCGAGACGCCTGCAAGCGCCGACTCGATCACCGGCGGAGGCGCGTCAATATTGACGCCGATCGGATAGCTGGTGTCGCCTGCGCCATTCTGGATCTTCAGGATTGCCGGTCCCACAGCGAAGCCCGCCGGAACCTGGAAGGTTACGACGTTCCCGTTCACACTCGAAACCGTGACAGGCTGGTCGTTGAGAGTTGCCTTCAACCCAGTCTGTGAGATCAGGTTGTTTACTGCGATCGAGGCCGTGGCGCCAGCCGTGATGCCGGGGCCTCCCGTGGCCGCGTTACGCAGCGATGCGAAATTCAACGACAGCTGCCGGGGATTGATCGGCTGAATCTGGAAGGCGAGCGGGGCCGAGAACAACTGCAATCCCGAGGTGACGGTTACGGTGGTCGCGGCCAGCGAGGCGTGCGGCACAATCGAGACGTTCGCGTAGAGCTTGGTCGGGCTGACCACCCACAAACGGCGGATTGCGATATCGCTGGACCCGAAACCGATGCTCGTCTGGCCTTCGACAAAGTTCGTCCCGACGCCGTTGACTTCCACCAGCAGGTCGCTGCCGGCCGGCACCGCATTCGCGCTCAGGGCGAAGATACCGGGATCGCCCGGATCGTAGGCGAACTGGGTTGCGCTGGTTCCCTGGCTGAACAGCGAACTCTGTCCATCGCTGTTGAGGGCGACGACGCGAGCGCGATGGCCGCCGGGAGCCGGAGGCAGGGAAACGAGCAACGAACCGTCGGCGTTGACCTTCAACGTCGTCGACTGCAGTCCATCGAAGAGGATTCGGCTGTCCGCCGCCAGATTCTTACCCGTGACCAGCGCGCTGCGCTGCCCCTGGTCGTCGGTCGATGCCGAAACGCCGTCTACCGTCGGCGCGCCGCGCTGGATCAGCGTAAAGGCGGCAGGCAGGACATATTGATCGCCGCCGGCATAGAAAACCAGATGCCGCGGACCTTCGCCAAATGGCGGCATCACATTGAACTGGATATAGCCGGGCGAGTACCGGCGGACGGATCCGGGGAGCGCGTCCGCGCCGCCCAACACGCTCACCGAAAGTCCTTGAATCGGATTGCCGTTGGCGTCGGACACGCCGGAAGCCACGATGAGGCCGCTCGCATTCTGCGCATTCACAGGAGCGGGTTTCACGGCGTTTTGGCCGACGAATCCAAAGGTCTGCACAACGTTGATGGGCAGCGAACTGCGCCGCTGCACGTTGAAATCGACGTTCTCGATCATCCCGCCCGCGGACACCACAAAGGTCTGCGGGTGGAACTGCGTCGAGAACATGTCACGCGTCGTGATACGGGAGCCGCGGGCGTTGAGCGAGTCCCAGG
>CAZVKC010000073.1:21025-27084 GCA_964627455.1 uncultured Solibacteraceae bacterium
CCGGGAGCGGATCGACCGCGTCAGGAGTTGGAAGCGGGTGGACGTATACGTAGTAGGCGATTCCGGCCGGGATGCCGTCGATGCGGTAGGTGCCGTCCGGATTGGTCAGCGAACTGATGGCCGCGCCGCTCGGGGAGATGGCGACCACGGAGGCCATGTTGGCGCCGGTCGACCCGATGGTGACCCGTCCGCGGATCGAGCCGGTGTTGCGCCCGAATGCGGCCGTCGGATACAGAATCGAGAGCCCGGCGACGTCGTCGGCCGTCAGCGGCTTGGCTTTCGTTGTCCCGCGAGTGGCGCGCGTGGCCATCGCGCCGGAAGTAAAGGAGTGCTGCAGACCCAGTGTGTGGCCGAACTCGTGGACGAGCGTCCCAAAGAACATCTCGTCGAAGGTCTCGAACTCGAGGTAGCCGCCAGTGGATAGCGGATACCGGGTGAGATCTTTGCGCAGGTGCAGCTTCGAGCGAACCACGGGCACGAAGGTCGCCCCGGTCGGCAGGCTCGCGTAATCGTAGGTCGTCGGTCCGCCCATCGCGATCACGCCCGGCGGGATTTCGTCGTCGAATACGACGTCAATGCCCGGGGAGGTTTGCGGGGTGGACGGATTGATGAGGCCGCCGAACACCAGGCGGAGTTCCGACGTATCGACGTCGTTCCAAACCTTGGCGGCCAGTTTGATCTGGCTGACGACCGCCGCAAAACTGTCAGTCGACGAAATCTTGTCGGGTCCAGTCTCGGCGATGTAATACCGAAGGGTCCGGCCGGGCAGGGCGTTCAGGTCGAATTTCTCGTAGACCGGAGAGAACGGTCCGGTGCGGCTGGGGAAGCGGACGAAGTGGTAGTACGCGGAGGCGGTCGAAGACAAAAACAGCATCAGGGCGGCTGCTGCCCAGACTGTTTTCGCAACTGCCATCACGCGCCGCATCTTCTTACTTTTGAGCCTCTTGCGCCTGCATCTCCGCGACCTTGGTGACCACTCGCGTCTTCAATTCGCCGAGCGGCATGCGGATCGTCGTATCTCGCACCGGGCGCTTGGTCGCCGGGTCGATCATCATTTCTTTCGCGCCGGGACGTTCCAGAAGTGTGCCGCCTTCTTCGTCCGTCACGACGTTGAACAAGCCCTGAGACAAGCCAATGATCTGCCGACGGCCCGATCCGCCCGCCCAGAGGAAGAGCACACATTCGTCGCCCTGTTCCAGCGACGGCGCGCCCGGGATCGTCTGGCGGAGACCGTTGGATACCCCACCTGGGACGTAAACCTCGACCAAGCGCTCCTGGCTGCCTTTCCAAGATTCGGTAACTTCGACCAAATATTTGGTGAAGATCAGACCGTTTCGGTTCTCGCCTTGAATCGAAATGACTTTACCTCGCACGATGGAGGTCGACTTCTCGACCATCGTGTCCACCGATAGGCGCTCCAGTGTGGTGGCGCTTACGGTTGCGGCGACCGCGACGGCAATGGCAAGACGAGACAGCATTCGAGTCCGGTTCCTTTGATGCAATTGAGAGTCCAACCGTCTTCTGTTTGCCGACAAGGACTTACGTAAAATCATTTTCGCCCGGATGTGTACCGGCGACACAGGGGTGGGTCAGTCCGGGTGTGCAAAAGTCCGGACCGATGTCTCAATGTCCAGCGGGATTGCCCACAATCAGGACAGGGATATCCAAAGCGTGGCGAACGGCGTTGATGGTCGTGCCGAAAACGAGGTCCCGGAATCCGCGGTGGCCGTGGGCGCCCATCACGATCAGGTCAGGTTGCCACTGGCGCGCATAACCGATGATTGCGTCGCGTGGACTCTGGGCGTGCACGACCTCGAGATGGGCCATAATCCCAAGCTGCGCGACCGTCGCCAGGATGTCCTCGAAGTATTGCCGGCCGAACTGGATTTCCGCGGTCGACGCTTCGGCTCCATAGATTTGGCTGGTGACGCCTTCCTCGACGTGTAACAGATGGATTTGCGCGCCGTGCGCCTGCGCCAGCGCGGTGGCGTGCCGCAGCGCGTCGGCATCCCGCGGCGTGTGATCGAGTGGGACGAGGATTCGCTGGTAGGCTTCGAGCGGCCGGATTTCCGGCGCTGGTCGCCCGGCGATCTCGGGATGCAAACCTCCGCTCCGACGCAGCCTCTCGGGTAGCCAGGGTTCGGCGATGATGTAGGCGAGCAGGCCGAGCACGCCCAGGATGACGGGGCCGATCAGCAACCACCACGCCGCCGCGATTCCGGCCAGCGAGCCGGCGGCAAGCCACAGGTTCAGGCCGATGATCACGGCTGCGCAAAGCCAAGCTAAAATGTTGACCCAGTTGCGGTTGGCGAACGATCCCATCCAGGCGGTGTTGCCCGTGAAGCGGATCAGGGGGATGATCGCAAACGGCAGTTGCAGGCTCAGCACCACCTGGCTCAGGATCAGCAGGCGGTAGGTTCCCGATTCGCCCGTGGTGAGGATCACCCAAACCGCGGGTACGACCGCGAGAAGCCGCGTCAGCAAACGGCGCAGCCACGGCTGCATGCGCAGGTTGAGGAAACCCTCCATCACGATCTGCCCCGCGAGGGTCCCGGTGATGGTGGACGATTGCCCGGCCGCGAGCAGCGCGACCCCGAACAGAATGCTGCCGGCCGAAGCGCCCAGCAGCGGGGTCAGCATCTCGTGCGCCTGCTCGATGCGCGTCACTTCAATGCTCTTGGTGAAGAAGACGGTCGCGGAAAGCACCAGAATGGCGGCGTTCACGAGCAGGGCGCCGTTCAGCGCGATCACGGAATCGAAGAGGTTGAAGCGGCAGGCGGTGCGCTTCTGTTCCTCGGTGGCGCCGATGCGGCGGGTCTGCACGAGGGCCGAATGGAGGTACAAATTGTGCGGCATCACCGTCGCGCCGAGGATGCCGATCGCGGCGTAGAGGCTGGCCGAATCGATGCGCGGGACAAGGCCGGTCGCGATCTGGCTCAGCACCGGTTTCGCCATCCACAGTTCGATCGCGAAACATCCGGCGACGACGGAGACCAGCGCCAGCACGAAGCTTTCCAGGGTGCGGATGCCCAGGCGCATGAGCCACAAAATCAGCAGGCTGTCGGCCGCTGTGAGCAGGACGCCGATGAGCAGCGGGAGCCCGAAAAGCAGCTTGAAGGCGATGGCCGCGCCGAGGATTTCCGCCAGGTCGCAGGCGGCAATGGCGATTTCGCAGAGGATCCACAACGGGACCGCGACCCAACGCGGGTAATACTGGCGGCAGGCTTGGGCGAGGTCGAGCCCTGAGACGATACCGAGGCGCGCGGCGAGCGTCTGCAGCAGGATCGCCATCAGGTTCGACAGCACCAATACCCACAGCAGCTTGTATCCGAAACGGGCGCCGCCTTCGAGATCGGTGGCCCAATTGCCGGGGTCCATGTAGCCGACGCTGACCAGGTAGGCCGGACCCGCGAAGGCGAACATGCGCTTCCACAGGGACGGGGTGGAGGTCCGCACCGAACCGTGTACATCGGAGAGCGACAATGTTGCCTGTGGTTTCACGCTATGAGTTAACTATAGTTTATTTCGCCTCCGCAATGCAAGCACGAATCCAGCGAGGACCAGCGACGCGGCGGTTGTCGAGGATCCAGCTACTAATGTGATCGGCCGAAATCGCAATTCCACCAGATGGTTTCCTGCGGGGAGATCGACGCCCAAATATGTGTATTTCCCAGGATTTCCATCCACCTTGATCTGCCACCCGGTGGTATAGGCCAAGCCCGGTTCGAGCCGTCCCGGACACGCGCTGCGAACCTCGACCGATAGCTCGGTGGGCAGACGGTGGGTGTAATCCACGTAATCGGCACTCGTGTTGCAGGGCTGATCGTGGACCAGCCGAAGTTGCGACGGGACTTGGTCGACGCCATACACCGTGACGCCGCTCTCGCCGCGGTAGAGCACCCTGTCGAAACCGTATCGGGGCTCGCGCGACACCCAGAAGGCGATGCCATTCTGCACGGGGTCCGGCGTACCGGGTGGAGCGGTCTCGATGCCGTACCAGCGTCCGAAATCGTACGGGATCACCGCCGGGTCGATCATCGCCCGCGGCCGGTCGCCCCGAGTCCGCTGCAGGAACGCGGCGATGTCGTAGTCGCGCGACATCACGTCCATCTTCCGGGGCCGGTTCCGGTCGAAGCGGCTTGGCCAGGGAGTCCACGCCCCGGCGTCGAGTACGACGAGCAACAGCGCGAGCAACGCAGCCGTGCGGGTAGACGCGCCGCCCGCGGGGATCGCGGCCAGCGCCAGGGCCAGTGCGCCGCTGAGCAGCATCGGACCTCCATTTTCAAAGCCAGGCAAACGCACGGTCCACGCAATGGCAGACGCGATCAACAGCAAACCGCCCGTGATGGCGATCCACTTCGAAAGGTTCTTTTGCGAGGCAAGTGCATCGGCGCCGAGGGCCGAGGCAGCGGCGAAGGCGAACAGCAGCGTGAGCGGGGATCCGGCAAGGATACCGGCCGCGACGAGGATCGCCAGCGCGCGCGCCACCGGTTCGTGCCGGTGCGCGATGACGCCGGCGAGCGCGAGGATCCCGGTGACGATGCCCGGCGCGATGCCGGTTCGCAGCGGTTGCAGCGGAATCGACGGCGAGAACTCGAGCGCCGGCAGGATCACGGCCGCGCCCGTGGCAACCGCAAGCAGCATCGCGCCGATCGCTTGCATCGCGCGGGAACGCATCAACAATAAGACCGCGCACCCGGCTGTTGCGGCGAGCGGCTCAGCGAAGGATCCAGTGAGCCAGCCGAGTCCGAGGAAGAATCCGCAGCGCAGCCAGTCGCGTTCGAGCGCAAAGCCGGCAGCCAGCGGGATCAGCGCCGCTGCATGTAGGGCCGCGAGATCGCGAGTGAGTGCTGGCGCGACGAAGGCGTACGCGGCCGCGGCCGCAAAGGCTGCCGGCATCGACGCCTGCAAATTCCGCCGTGCGAAGCGAACCATCGCGGCGGCGAGCGCGAGTCCGATGAGCACGAAATACCAGTGCAGGGCTCCCTGCAATAACCAGCCGCGCTTCAGCGGCAGCGCGAGAAACAACAGGTGTGGTGGATACCACGGCGACGGCAGGTTCCACGCGAGAAGCGTCTGGCCGCGGTCCGTGTACGGGTCCCAGATCGGCAGCCTCAATTTGTGGACCTCGCCCGCCTGAAACTGCAATAGCGGCAGCGTGTGTTCCATCACGCCGGGTGTTTCGAGCCACGAGTATTCATTGGTAAGCACGAGCCGCCAGTGGAACGCGATCACCATGGCGGCGAGTAGCAGCGCGGCCGTGAAGAATCGCTTCATTTGCGGCAGATCCCCACCATGCCGATGACGCCAAGGGCGAGACAGGCGAGTCCCGCGAGAACGGTGTCGGGACGATAGACCATGCGGATCTCGTGCTCGCCCGCATCGACGACGATGCCGCGCACGAAGCCGTCCGCTTGCCAGATTTTCGTGGACTTCCCGTCGATCGACGCCTTCCAACCCGGATCCCAACCGTCGTTGACGATCAGCATCGCGCGGCGGCCGGTCTTCACTTTGAGCGCGAGTTCATTGGGAAGCCGCCTGATGAATTCAATCTCGCTACTCGTGGGACCGTCGCAGGACAAGCCCGCGGGCGGCGCGTCGCCGTACACGATCGCTTCGCGCAACCGCGCTTCGCCGCGCGTCTTCATCCATCCCTTCGCGGCCTTGGGTTCTTTCACTGCGGTGACGCAGGACACCATCCACGCGCGCGGAAACGCGTTGGGATTCTCGAAAACCTTCAGGCCCGAGGCCGCCGACGTGAAGCGCGCGACCTGGTCGGGACGCGTTGGCTTGCGGCCGACGTCGTATCGCACGCTCGCGAAATCGCGCAGCGCGGGGTCGAAAACGTCGATGTCCCAAATGGACGCGGGCACGGATGCGGTGAACGATTCGACCGTCTCGAATCCCCAATAATCGCCGTAGCTGAACGGAATGTCGCTGGTGCTGTGGTTGATGCGGAATGCGCCCCCGGCACGCTGCAGGAATTGCGCGACGTCGGCGTCTCCGGAGAGGCGGTCTGCGAACTTCTCGCGCTTCGCCGCACGCTGGTCTTCCCACGC
>CAZVKC010000073.1:27184-36602 GCA_964627455.1 uncultured Solibacteraceae bacterium
CCTGCCAGCGCAGCGATCGCGACGTTGGCGAGCACCATGGCGACGGCCGGTACGCGGGCTTTTTCGATTGCCGGCAGCAGGGCGTACAAAACGCCGTGCACAGCGGAATGCGCGCCGAGTGCGAAGATGATGCCGCCGAGTCCCAGATACGCCAGCCATCGCGCGGACTCGCGGCGGCGCCACGCATCGCGCAAACCGATCGCTGCGAAGATGAGCACGGCCGCGCCCATGAACGGTTCATATGGTTCGCTGGTTTTGAGCGCGAGATTGATGAGTCCCAGCGGGCGCATCGAGAAACCTTCGTGGATCTTGTAGGGCACAGCGTCTTTCCAGCCGACGGGATCGTCGAGTCCGACCCAGCGCCGCGCGTTGCGGCCGTATTCCGCCATCGGCAGGATTTGCAGGGCTCCGAAGAGGAAGAGGAAGACGCCGCTGAGGATTGCTGCGCGAAGCAATCCTTGTTTGGTGGCGAAGCGCGTGGCGAGAAAATAGAGCCACAACGCGGCGCTCGCGAGCGTGAAATAGAGCGGGATCTGGTGGTGTCCGGACAGCCACATCAGGCCGAGGAACATGCCCGACAATGCGCCGTGCCGCAGCGGGCGATCCTCTTCGACGGCGCGGAACTGATAGAGGAGACCGAGAGGTCCCCAGATGGTCGCGTGCATCATCTGGGGCCAGTTGGTGGAACTTGCGATGCCGCTCAACGCGTAGGCGAGTCCTGCGGCGGCGGATGCGCCATCGCTCAAGCGCAGCGCGCGCCGGCAGAATGCCCAGAACGCGATGGCCGCGGCGATGTATCCGGAAATATAGAACCAGTGCAGCGCGTCCTGCCGCAACCAGCCGTTGCGGGTCAGCGGCGCGGCGTACAGGATGAGGTTGAAGGGATCGACGACGCCCGGCTGCGCCTGGCCAATGAGCGACTGGCCGGCCCATTCATACGGGTTCCAGAGCGGGATGCGTCCCGCGTGCCATTCGCTGGCCTGGAACTGATACCACGGCATCAGTTGGTTGGCGAAGTCGGGGGCTTGCAGCCACGTGTATCGGTCGGTGAGCCACAGCTTCCAATAGAAGCCGGCGACGACGAGCGCAAGCAGCAACGGATAACGAAGGACTCGAATGCCTGGCGAGAAGTTCAAAGGGTCAGTTTAGCGGATTGCCGCTGTTTGGATCCTCGTACCAGGCGAGATGCGCCGCCCATTTCGTACAGCGCGGGCATTGCGTTTGGGACCAGTGCCAGCCGCAGTCCGGGCATTTGCCTCCGGTGTCGAAGGTGTGCCAGCGACAGCCGCAATGACATTGCCAGTGGTCGCTCTTGCGAGGTTCCCACGCGCAGTGCGGGCAGCGGATCCGTCCATTGCCGCTGGTTGGCGACTGCTTGTCTTTGGTGGACGGCGGCGTTGTCGTGAGCGGCGCCGGCGGCAGCGGACCGCGACAGGTGCGCATGTCCACAGCTTAGCGGTGAAACGGGTAACATGCAAAGGTTCGGGGTCGTCTCGATTGCTTCTGATTTCATGAGGAGTCTGGTAAAGATGTTGGCTCGTGTTCTTCTGTCTGTTTTCTTGATTGGCGCCGCCGCGGCGTTGTCCGCGCAGACGCGGTTGTTGCGGCAGCCGACGTATCATCAGGGGCGGATTGTCGTCAGCTACGCGGGGGATTTGTGGTCCTTCAACGAGTCCGGCGGCGATGTGAAGCGGTTGACGAGTCATAAGGGGCGCGAGATCCTGCCGCGGTTTTCGCCGGACGGAAAATGGATTGCGTTCTCGTCGAACCGGTTTGGGAATTACGATGTGTTCGTCATGCCGGCCGAGGGCGGGGAACCGCGGCAACTGACGTTCCATACGGCTCCCGACAATGTGGTCGGATGGTCGCGCGACGGCAAGAGCGTGCTGTTTGCTTCGATGCGCGGCGACGGCGTGTTTCCGACGATTACGAATGTGTATGAGGTTCCGGCGGAAGGCGGGATGGAGCGAATGCTGCCGTCCGATTGGGGAACGTACGCGAGCTATTCGCCGGACGGAAAGAAGGTCGCGCTGACGCGGCACAATCCGACGTGGTGGCGGCAGCATTATCGCGGCAGCGCGGCGGGCGATTTGTGGCTGATGGATGTCGCGAGCGGCAAATACACGTCGCTGAACGATCCGGATTTCAAAGGCAACATGCTGTGGCCGATGTATGGGGCGAAGGGCGAAATTTACTTTGTCGCGGATCGCTTGCCGAATGAGAAGAATATCAAATTCGGCGGGCCTGAAGTCCTGAAGAGCACGAACAATTTGTGGAAGGTCTCCGAGCGCGGTGGCAAGCCGGAACAGGTCACGAAGCATACGAGCGGGAGCCTGTTCTATCCGTCGATTTCGGCGGACGGCAAGACGATCGTCTATGAAGAGAACGCAGGGTTGTGGAAACTGGACACGGCTTCCGGCAAGGCGACGGAACTGAAAGTCACGATCGTCAGCGATACGAAGGACAACGAACTCGAATGGGTGACACTGAATTCGACGGCGGATGCGTTTCATCTGTCGCCTTCGGGACGCCGCGCGGTGATTTCGGGACACGGCGAGATTTTCACGGTTGCGACGGAGCGCGGCGAGGCGCAGCGTGTGACGCGCAGCGACCGGCGCGACATGACGCCGCGGTGGTCGCCGAACGGGAAATGGATTGCGTATGTTTCCGACGAGAGCGGGCGCGAGGAAGTGTGGCTCGCAGACGAGTTCGGCAAAACGCGGCGCAAGTTGACGGATCAGGATACGGAGAAGCGCTCGATCGTGTGGTCGCCGGATTCGAAGCGGCTGCTGGTGTCGGGATCCGACAACAAGTTGTGGCAGTTGGAAGTCGAATCGGGCGCGGCGAAAGAAGTGACGGCGAGCAGCATTTCGACGATTACCAGTCCTGAATACTCGCCGGACGGCAAGTGGGTCGCGTATGTGAAGATGGATCGCGATTCGCGGCCGCATGTTTTCGTGCTGCCTCTCGACGGCAGCGCGCCGGAGAAGCAGATCGGCGAAGATGATCTGTTTTCGGCGAACCAGGTTCGCTGGACGCCGGATGGGAAGAAACTGTTGCTGGCGGGCGGCGTGATGCAGATGGGCATGGCGAGCCAGGGGCGGCAGATGTCGATGCAGTTGTATAGCGTCGCGTTGTTGAAGGAAGACAAGAATCCGCTGGATCGCGGCGTCGATAGCGAAGAGGAAGCGGCGGCGAGCGCACCTCGCGGCGGGGGCGGCGGCGGTCCCGCACGCAATGGCGCCGCGGCTGCGCCGGTCGACGTGAAGATCGATTGGGACGGATTGCCGAAGCGGATCCGGCAGTTGACGCGGTTGGGCGACAGCGTGACGGCGTTCGCGCCTTCGCCGGACAGCCGGCAGATTGCGTTCGTGACGCCAAGTTCGCCGGGCGCGTCGTTGTGGATCATGAACGAGAACGGCGAGGGGATGTCGCGCATCGCGCAGTCTTCGCCTCCGACTTCGGACGAAGACGGTCCGCGCGGACCGGGACGGGGCGGGTTCGGTGGATTCGGTGGATTCATGAGTTCGCTGCAGTTCACTCGCGATGGACGGTCGCTGTATTTCCTCGAAGGCGAGGCGATTTACTCGGTTACGGTTCCGCCTCCGGCAGAAGGTGGCGGCGGTGGACGGGCTGCGGCCGCCACGGCTGCGGCGGCTGGTCCGGCGCCTGCGGCGACGGGCAACAAGCGGCGGTTGAACTTCAATCTGCGAGTGGAAGTCGATCATCGCGCGCAACGCGAACAGGTGTTCGAAGAAGGCTGGCGGATCATGAAGCATCGCTTCTACGATCCGGCGATGCACGGCGTAAATTGGGCGGCGATGAAGGACCGGTATCAATCGCTGTTGAAATACGTCAGCGACGATGAGGAACTGAACACGCTGCTGCAACAGATGATCGGCGAGTTGAACGCGTCGCACACGGGCGTGTCGGGCGGAGGTCCTCGGCCTCCGGCTTCGCTGCCTCGCACGCGGTATCCGGGCTTCGAGGTCGAAGCCGATGCGGCGAGCGGATTCTATAAAGTAAAGCGCATTTACTCGAAGGGTCCGGCGGATAAGGACTTCGTGAAGCTCAAGGTTGGCGATTACCTGCTGGCGTTGAACGGCGAGCCGATGAAGACGAACGAGAGCGCGTGGAAGCACTTCACGATGAACACGGCGCGGCGCTGGGATTTCACGGTCAATTCGAAGCCGTCCACCGACGGCGCGTGGACCGTGGAGATCGAACCGATCAACGACACGGCGCAAGGGACGCTCGCTTACGACAACTGGGTCAGGAATCGCAAAGAGATGGTGGACCGGCTGAGCAACAACGAAATCGGCTATCTGCACATCCGCGCGATGGATGCGCCGTCGCTGCGCAAGTTCGAACTCGACCTGGCGGACAACCGGTTCAAAAAGGCGCTCATCATCGACCAGAGGTTCAACGGCGGTGGCGGCATCGACCAGGAACTGCTGCGGATCCTCGGGCAGAAGAAGTATCAGATGACGCGGCGTCGCGACTCGGTCGAACAGGACCGGCCGCAGCAGGCGTTCTTCGGTCCGATGGTGGTGATGCAGAACGAGCGTAGCGCCTCTGACGCCGAGATGTTTCCGGACGGCTTCCGCGCGCTGGGTCTCGGCAAAGTCATCGGCGTGCCGACTTATGGCGGCGTGATCGGCACGGGCGCGTTTACGCTGATGAACGGCGCGTCGATCCGCACGCCGGGCGCGGGCGTGTACAACGCTAAAGGCATCAACATGGAGAACTACGGCGTGCCTCCGGACGTTTATGTCGACAATCCGCCGGAGGAGGCCGTGAAGGGCCGCGACCTGCAGATCGAGAAAGCAATCGAGGTCCTCAGGGCGGAACTGAAGAACGCCAAATAGGCTAGACTGATTTCTCGAACGCACCTCATGATGAAACGCTACTTCGTTCCACTTCTCTTGTCCGTTGCGGCAGTGCTGCAAGCGGCGAGTCCGGACCCGGGCAAGGCCGGCCTCGATGTCGAACGCGTGCGGCGGATCCCGTCGCGCATGCAGAAGTTCGTGGACCAGGGGTTGATCGCCGGTGCGGTGACGCTCATCCAACGCAACGGCGCGGTCGGCGAACTCGACGCCGTGGGGATGCAGAACATCGAGACGAAGACGCCGATGAAGCCGGACACGATCTTCGAGGTGATGTCGATGACCAAGCCGGTGACGGCGGCGGGCATCATGATCCTGGCCGATGAAGGCAAGCTGTCGATCCAGGATCCGGTGGAGAAATACCTGCCCGAGTTCAAGGGCATGTGGCTGATCGACGCGCGGGTGCGGGACGCGGCGACGGGGCGCGATCGCGAGATGGCGATGAAGCGGCCGTCGCGTCCGATCACGATCCGCGATCTGCTGACGCATACGAGCGGGATGCGCGAGATGCCTCCGGAGCCGCTGGCGGATCTGTATCGCAAGTTCGACTACTCGCTGAAAGAGGCCGTGCACTTCTTCTCGCAGCAGCCGCTCGAATTCGATCCGGGCACGAAGTGGGCGTACTCGAACACGGGGATGGCGACGCTGGGGCGGATTATCGAAGTGGTGTCGGACCAGCCGTACGAGAAGTTCCTGGAGGAACGGATCTTCAAGCCGCTGGGCATGGTGGACACGTTCTTCTTTGTCCCCGAAGCGAAGAAGAGCCGCATCGCGGCGGTGTACACGACGGGCAAGGACGGCAAGCTGATGAACATGGGCAACGGCATCTACCGTCCGAACGCGAAGTACCCGATGCCGGAGGGCGGCCTGTATTCGACGGCGCAGGACATGGCGGCGTTCTACCAGATGTGCCTGAACGGCGGGAAGGGAATCCTGTCGAAGGCGGCGCTGGACGCGATGACGACCGTGCATACGGGCGCGCTGCCGGTGTGGGGTAGCCGGGCGACGGGCTATGGACTCGGCTTCAACGTGATTCGCGATGCGGACGGCACGCTGTCGCTGTCGTCGGTCGGCTCGTACGGGCACGGCGGCGCGTTCGGCACACAGGTGTGGGCGGATCCGAAGACGGGGCTGGTGGGCGTGTTGATGATCCAGAAGTTCCCGAACGACGCCAATGAGGTCCACAACGTGTTCCGCAGCATGGCGAATGCGTCGGTCGTTACGCCGTGAACAAAGAGCATCAGGGGCGGATCCTGAAGCAGGCGTGGATTGGGGACGCGGTGCTGACGCTGTGGGCGCGGCGTTGGATCCTGACGCAGGGCGGCGGCGCGATTGACGGGCCGCGGTCGGTGCGGATGACGTCGAACCAGTTTTTGGGCGCGGTTGGGAATCCGGATGAAGTGGAGGCGCAGATCGGGCGTATCTATGAGTCCGATGGCCTGGATGCGGCGTTTGCGTGGATCGAGGGAAACGTGTTGCCGGTGTTCCAGCGCCAGGAAGTGAAGCGGGGGCGGCGGTCCTGATCACGGAAGAGACTCCTTTCAGTTCGTCTGTCGGCGGAGCTGGGGTTTGCAGACACTACGGGTAAGGGTTGCGGCGATGCCCGTTGCGGATTGCTCGTTCAGGCGGCTTTTCGACCGTTCTTGCGGTTATCGGAGCGGGTTGCGGCGCGGTTGGAGGTCTTGCGGGCGACCGGATAGGGGTTCACGAGGCTTCGCACGGTTCTGCGGCTGCGGGTTTTGGGGAGTTCGTTTGGTTCCGGCTTGTTTTGAGCTTTTTGCGGTGGGGCCGTGTTCTGCTGCTGCTGCTGCTTCGGCTGTTCCCCGGGGAACTCCGCAGCGGCGCTTGAGCGGCGCTTGGATTCCAGGAAATAAAAGGTGCGGATAGCGCGGTCGTGTTCGCGGGTCGCGGCCTGGATGTAGCGACGGCAGAGGTCGTAGGCTCCGTCGCCGGCCGATTCGCGGAAGGCGACTGCGGCTCGAGTGATGGCTCCGGCATCGTGCGGGAGGATGACGGACGAGGGCACGGCGTGGTAGCAGGCTTCGAGGTTGAGGATGATGGCTTCGAGGGCATAGAGGCGGTCGAGGCGCCACATGGCGATGGCGGCGCGGCGGACGGTGTCTGTTTCGGGCTGGTCGGCGGGCTGGAAGCGGGCGATGTAGGAGTCGAGGTGGTCGTTGTAGGCGTCCTCGTCTTCGCAGTCGATGACCGGGTTGGCGCCTGCAAAGCCGTGTTTGACGGCATTGCGGGAGGAGCGGGCTTTGCCTTCGGGCGTGCGGGGTCCACCGGCTGAGGCTGCTTTCTTCGCGGCTTCCTCTTTTTCGCGCGCTTTCTCTTCGGCGAGGGCGGCTTCGAATTCGCAGGTGGCGGGGAAGTTGACGAGGGCGCGTTCGCGTTCTTCGGGGCTCATGAACTGGGTGGGGTCGACGTAGAGGCTCGGCATGGCTGTGTATGTTTCCTTCCTTCTGGTTTTGCTTGTCGACGTCCACGCGGCGGTGGGTGTCGGGTTCGCGCCGGCAGCGGCGTGCCGGACGAAATGGAAAAGGCGCTCAATCGGCGTGAGAGCGGAGGTCTGCTTTCTGGCTTCTTGGGCGCCTTTCCTCTTCTGATCTCAGCCTAGCACTCGCTAGGACCAAGAATTTGTTCTGCCGTGGGGTCTAACTGATTGAATTAAAGCCAAATAAAAAAGTTTGCCAAGTTGTCACTGACCTCCGCTTGCGGTGCGAAACCGGCAAGTCCTGGATGTATGTCCTTGATTCTAGGGAAGATACATAGGTCGCGCCAGTATGGATCTACCTAAGGTGTGGAAAATAAAATAGATAGTTAAGGTGCGGGGCTAAGGCGCAACGAGATCAGCGGCGGTCCAGGGCGCCCCTGACCTACGGGTCATGCTGGTTTTTTAAAAGTGCAGACTAGGTCTTATGAATGAGTGCTGCAAAGAGTTGCGATTGTGGGGCGAAGATGTCACTATTGCCGCTCTTTTCTCGCTATCAGGAGCTTAGAAGTTTATTTTCGCTGCAGTGAAGGGTTGGGATCCACGATTGTGTTTCGCCATGCGAGCATTCTGAATCTGTTGAACTGCCCGGCGTTCCTCGTGCGGCCGGATCCGTTGGGCTCGATCTGGGACTCGAACGAAGCCGCCTCTAAATGCACTCTGCTGCAGGGCGACGCCGACGGGGGGCTGGTGGCCAATTGCGTCGAAGCCAACCGGAGGCTGCAGTATGCGCTCTCGCTGCATGCGAAAGGGCTTTCGTATCAAAACGATAAGTTCGTTTTTCGCCCTCGTCCCGACCGGCATCCAGCGGCGACCGTCTGCGTGGGGCCGACGGTGATGGTCGCGCATACTCGACTCATCGCGGTTGCCGTGATGGAGCAGCATCCGCCGATTTCGGCAGAGCGGATCGAGGTGTTTCGGCAGTGTTTCGAACTGACGCCTGGGGAGGCGCGGCTGCTCGCATTGATCCTCGAAGGTCACGGGTCGAGGGGCGCGGCAAAGATGCTTGGCATATCGTCGAACACAACGAAGACACAGTTGTCTTCGATTTTTCAGAAGACTGGTGTTTCAAATCAGTTACTGTTAGCCAGGTTATTCTTTTTAGGACCGTTCTGACCATTTCGGTACCGAATATCATCCAGATGGGTGATTTTTCGTGACCCGGATCCCTGTTAGACTTACTGAACAACTAGAGTATCCCCGTTGTGTTACACCGGGGCAATAGATGGAGGACCCTTGCTTAAGAATCTCTTCCTCGCTGCGGCGATGCTGGCCTTCGGGTCGTTTGCCGCCAAGGCGGACGTGGTCAACTTTGGCGCCATTCGAATGGACGTCAATAGCCCTTCGATCGGCCTGATTTCGTTTGTTGTTTCCAACATCTCCGGATCCGGGTGCGATGCTTTCTACAACAGTTGCACGCCGCTGTTCATCAACAATGGCTTGTTGCAGGTGAATTACCTCGATAACTTGAACGCCGCGCAGGTATTCAGCGCAAACCTCTCAAACAACTTCGGTCCTGGGGAAACCAACCCTGGCACGTTCAACGATTTCACTGTGGATCCTGCCGGGTGGACGATTCAGAGCGTGACATTTTCCGGCCTGCTCTCTCCTTCCAGCTTGTTTCTTTTTGACGGGAGCACGAAGGTGCTGACTCCCCTTACGTTTTCCGCAACGTTCCGTCCGGACAGCTTCGGTGTGGAAGAAACGCCTTACGCCGACCTGACGGCGACAGCGGTTGACGCGCCGGCGGTTCCGGAACCCGGCTCTCTGATGCTCACTGCAACTGGATCCTTGCTGGTTTTGGCCGGTGCGGTTCGCAGACGCCGGCAGCAACATCGGCAAGGCTAGTTCGACCTCAGCCTAGCCACCACTTCACATCCTCAAAAGACGAAACGATTGGACCTGATTCCATGCATACCCGATTTGTGTCTTTGCTTACGCCGATCTTGCTTTTGGCAGGCGCGACAACCTTGGTCTCCGCCCAAGTTGTTGAATTGCTTCCCTCAACGTCACCGTCTTCGGCGCAGGGCGGCTTGAC
>CAZVKC010000074.1:0-18489 GCA_964627455.1 uncultured Solibacteraceae bacterium
TCACCAAGGCACTTGGCGGGAACGGCGTGGGGCCTCGGGTTCGAGGAGCCACGCCGTTTTTTGCGACCCACTGAAGCAAGGTCCGCGGAAGCATTTCGCGGACCCGCCCTTTACTGCAAACTCACCTTAGCTGCAGCCGGAGGTTCCGCCGCAGTTCTCGCACTTGTAACAGGAACCGTTGGGAACCATCAGCGATCCGCATTCGGAACAGACGACCGCTTCACCGGATGAGGCCGACGACGGCTTCTCGCTGAAGAGCGACTGCTGCGGATCTTCCTCCGTCTTGCGGAGCTTGATCGCGTCACCGGCTTCCGTCAGCGAGTACTCCGGTCCGAGGAACCGGTTGCCCATCCAGCGGAAGATGTAGTCCATGATCGACTTCGCGTACGGGATCGTCTGGTTGCCAGTCCAGCCGCTGGGTTCGAAACGGACGTGCGCGAACTTGTCGACGAAGAACTTCAGCGGTACGCCATACTGCAGGCCGTACGACACCGAAGTCGCGAAGCTGTCCATCAGGCCCGAGATCGTCGAACCTTCCTTCGCCATCGTGATGAACAATTCGCCAGGCGTGCCGTCCTCGTAGAGGCCCACCGTGAAGTAGCCTTCGTGACCACCGATCGAGAACTTGTGCGTGATCGACGAACGCTCGTCCGGCAGCTTGCGGCGGATCGGACGGTAGACGATCTTTTCCTGCACGACCGTGGCAGGCGCAGCAGACTTCGTGGCTTCTTTGGCGCCCTTGGCCGTGCCGGACGACAGCGGCTGCACGCGCTTCGAATTGTCGCGATAGATGGCGACCGCCTTCAGGCCGAGCTTCCAGCTTTCGATGTAGGCATTCATGATGTCCTCCACCGTGGAATCCTCAGGCATGTTGATGGTCTTCGAAATCGCGCCGGAAATAAACGGCTGCACCGCGGCCATCATGCGGACGTGACCCATATAGTGGATCGAGCGGGTGCCGTTCTGCGGCTTGAAGCTGCAATCGAACACAGCGAGATGCTCGGGCTTCAATCCGGGAGCGCCTTCGATCGTGCCGGTCGAGTCGATGTGGCTGACGATCTTGTCGGCCTGCTCGGGCGTGTAGCCGAGCTTCAACAACGCCGACGGAACCGTGTTGTTGACGATCTTGATGACGCCGCCACCGACCAGTTTCTTGTATTTCACGAGCGCGAGGTCGGGCTCGATGCCGGTGGTGTCGCAATCCATCATGAAGCCGATGGTGCCGGTCGGCGCGATGACCGTGGTCTGCGCGTTGCGGAAGCCGGTCTTCTTGCCGAGTTCGAAGGCCTGGTTCCAGCACTCTTCGGCAGCGCGGAACATCGGCATTGGAACCAGACGCGAGTCGATGGTCGAAGCCACCGCGTCGCGATGCATGCGGATGACGTCGAGGAACGGCTCTTCGTTCACGGCGTAGCCGGGGCACGGGCCCGTGGCGTCGCCGGAAATGCGGGCGCTGGTGAGATACGACTGGCCGCACATCACAGCGCTGATCGCTCCGGCCCAGGCGCGGCCCTGCGCCGAATCGTACGGGATGCCCATGAACATGAGCAGCGCGCCGAGGTTGGCGAAGCCGAGTCCGAGGGGACGGAAATCGTGCGAGTTCCTGGCGATGCGTTCGGTCGGATACGCGGCGTTGTCGACGATGATTTCCTGCGCGAGGGTCACGGTGTCGACCGCATGGCGGAAGGCTTCGACGTCGAACTGGCCATCGGGACCCACGAACTTCATAAGGTTCAGCGAGGCGAGGTTGCAGGCCGAATCATCGAGGAACATGTACTCGGAACAGGGGTTCGACGCGTTGATGCGGGCCGTGTTGCGCGAGGTATGCCAGCGGTTGATGGTGGTGTCGAACTGCATGCCGGGGTCGCCGCACTGCCAGGTGGCTTCGGAAATCTGGCGAAGCAGATCCTTGGCCTTGTAGCGGTTGATGGGCTGGCCGGTGACGACCGAGCGGGTCCACCAGTCGCTGTCGTTGACGACCGCCTGCATGAACTCGTCGGTGGCGCGAACCGAGTTGTTGGCGTTCTGGAAGAAGATGGACGAGTAGGCTTCGCCGTCGAGCGACGGATCGTAGCCGGCGTCGATGAGGGTGTGCGCCTTCTTCTCTTCCTTGGCCTTGCACCAGACGAACTTTTCGATGTCGGGATGCTCGGCGTTGAGGATGACCATCTTGGCGGCGCGGCGGGTTTTGCCGCCGGACTTGATGACGCCCGCGAAGGCGTCGAAGCCGCGCATAAAAGAAAGAGGTCCGGAAGCGCGGCCGCCGCCGGAAAGGATGGCGTCATCTTCGCGCAGGGCCGACAGGTTGGTGCCGGTGCCTGATCCCCACTTGAAGAGCATGCCCTCGGTCTTGGCGAGGTCGAGGATCGACTCGAGCGAGTCGCTCACCGAGTTGATGAAGCAGGCCGAGCACTGGGGCTTCTGTTCGTATTTGCCGAGCTTCTTGATTTCATCGGCGGACTGGTCGTAGCACCAGCCATAGCCGCGGGCTTCGCGGACGCCGACGTTGAACCAGACCGGGGAATTGAAACAGGCCTTCTGGGTCAGCATCAGATGAGCCAGTTCATTGCGGAAGTTCTCGGCGTCATCCACGGACTTGAAGTAGCGCTGATCGCGGCCCCAGTCGGCGATCGTGTCCACCACACGATGCACGAGCTGGGCAACCGAGCGCTCGCGGTCCGGGCTGCCGAGGCGGCCGTGGAAATACTTGCTGGCGACGATGTTCGTGGCCGTCTGCGACCAATCGGCGGGGATCTCGATGTCCCGCTGCTCGAAGATCACGGCTCCTTTGTCGTTGCCGATGGACGCCGTGCGCAGCTCCCACTGGACGTCGTCATAGGGGGTTTTGCCCGGCTCGAGCTTCGCCGTGAAGTAACGGGGGAATGACACCCCCTTACGCATCTCGATCGGGAGGGATCTTTTCGATTCCCTGATTTTTGCGGTCAAGTCTACCGTCAGCTGACCCATTGTAATCTCCTGAAAATCCATCCGCCGGGAACACTCGCGCCTGTCATCCTAATCCGCCTATAGTTACTACTAATAGGAGTGCTGGTCCAAGGGAGCGGAATCTGTAGTGGTGTTCCGACGCTGATGCCTATGATGACCCAACATGTAGTACGCCGTCAAGAAATATATCTATATACGGGACATACGTTTACGAACGATGTTTCGGGACGGTTAAGGTGTTTGCCTGCATCCGGGGGCCCCAAACATTTCTCTAAGTATTTGTTTTGATGGCAGATCCGGGTGGCGCCGGGGAGAGCGGCCCTTCGCGCCCTCACTGCTCCACTATACCCCCTCCGGGGGCGAAAAAAAGCTCCTTCAACAGGAGACTGCCTAGGATCAACAGCTTAACCACAGATTTCGTATGCGGGGTAGGAAAAATCCGCGTTCACAAGCGGGCGAAAAAATCTTTCGATTGCCTAAGCGGCTTGGGCTCATGCAGATAGAGGATACGGGAGTGGGGAGGCTCACCCGTGAAGGTTCGGCGTGCCCTGGAGTGTGAGGGCATGAAGAGCATCCTATGTTTGCTGGTCGCCGGGGCCGCCGCCGTTGCAGCCGCCGCGACCGACATCGACCGTCTTGCCGAGGCGCGCCGCCTGGCGGAAACCGGCATGGTGGAACTGAATCGTCAAAAGATCGCGGAGGCGGAGACCGCCTTCCGGGAAGCGGCCCGTTTGTTCGAAGGGGTTTCAGCAGGGGCGGATCATCCGGCCGAGTTGGCGGTGGTCCTGAACAACCTGGGGGTGGCCCTGACGTTGCGGGGCGAGAGCGCGCGGGCGGTCCCGGTGTTGCGCCGGGCGCTGCACCTGGCGGATCCGAAACATGATGTGGCGTTGGCGATTGCAGCGAACCTGGCCCGTGCGTGGATCGACGAAGGCGCGTTCGCGGAGGCGGCGCCGCTGGTCGAGCGGGTGTTGGAAGCAGGGCGAGGCCATAGTTCCGCATATCGGGCGTGCGCTCTGGCGCTGCGGGCGCAGATCGACTTGCATGACAAGCATCCGGAGCGGGCGCTGGCTCATGCCGGCGCGGCGCTGGAAGTGGCGGGGGAGGCGACGCCGGTGCTGGTGAGCCGGATCCGCTGGATCCACGCGCAGGCGCTGGCGGCAACCGGGCGGAAGGCGGAAGCGGCGGCGGAAGCCGGGGAGTTGCTGGCATCCACAACGGCGCCGTTGTGGACGGCATCGGAGCGCAAGATCCTGGAAAGGTTTTACAGAAGTATGACGGCGCGCAGGAATCGAAAGGGTCCACACGTTTGATATGATCGATGGGCTACTCCATCACGAGGAGAAAAGAGACTCCGCAGGCGAGTGACTGGGTTGGCAAAGAAGGAGCCCAACTCTACAGTGGGAGTGTATCTCGTCAATCCCAGTGATGATGCGTTCGGAACCGCAGTCATCACCCCCAGATGGTTGTTCGTGCTGGCAGCGGCGACACCCGACCGGTTCGGCCAACCGATCATTGTCGATGAAACCATCGAACACCTCAACCTGGACATACTGAAACCCGGCGATGTTGTCGGCATCGGGATCCATACGGCGAACGCGCTGCGCGGGCTGCGACTGGGTAAACTCGCCCGCGAGCGCGGCGCCTGGGTCGTGTTCGGCGGCATCCACACGACGCTGTTTCCGGACGAACCGAGAGAACTCGGGGGCGCGCATGCGTGCGTCAAAGGCGACGGCGACCAGGTTTGGGCGCAGGTGCTGGCGGATTGCGAAGCCGGCTCGCCGCAGGAGGTCTATGAAGGCGGGCGCGTGTCCGGCGACCAGTTCGTGCCCGCGCGCTGGGATCTGATCAACCGGGACAACTATATGTGGGCGTCGGTGCAGACCGTGCGCGGATGTCCCAAGCATTGCAGTTTCTGTTCGGTGTGGCGGACCGACGGACAAAAGCCCAGGCAGCGCGGGATCGACGCGGTGATGCGCGAGATCGTGCAATTGCGGCGGCTCGGGTACAAGTTCATTGCGCTCGCTGACGACAACTTTTATCCCGTCAGCCTGCGGGACATCGAACTGGCGCAGAAGCAGAACAACCAGGCGCGCGTGTTGGAACTCGAGAGCTTGCGGGCGGAACGGTTCGAACTGATGCGGCGGATGAAGGACCTGCCTTCGGACATGGTGTTCTTTACGCAGATCACGATGGAGGCGGCCGAGGATCCGGCGTTTTTGCAGGCAATGAAAGCCGCACGCATCCGCGGCGCGCTGGTGGGTGTCGAGGCGGTGACTGAAGAGGGCTTGAAGTCGATCTTCAAGGACTTCAACCTGGCGGGCGACAATCTGGCTTTGCGTTTGCGGGCGTTTCGCGACAACGGCGTGCACGTGCTGGGATCGTTCATCTTCGGACTGCCGACCGACCGCGAAGACACCTTCAAAGCGACCTCGGAACTCGCGCAGAAGGCGGACATCACGTTCGCACAGTTCGTGACGATGACTCCGTATCCCGGCACCGTGGACTTCCAGCGCTGGGAGAAGGAACAAGGCGACGGGATACCGAAGGTCGACGGGGTTCCGCTGAACCGCTACTGGCTGATTCCGGCGGAGCGGCGTCCCAAGCTGTATTTCTCGCATCCGGCGTTGACGGCGGCGGAGATCGCGCAAGGCACGCAATCGGTATGGGACGACTTCTACAGCGCCAAAGCGATCTGGAAGCGCGCAAAGTGCGTGCAGTCGCTGAAGGCGCGGCTGGCGTTCTTCATGATTTCGAAGTTGTACCGGCAGATGTACGCCAACACCGGGATCGCGACGGACAGCGCGCGGCGCAAGAGCGCGAACCGTTGGGCGCGGCTGATCGCGAAGGGCGTAAGAAAGTTGTTCCACGGGCGCCCGATGCCGGATCTAACCGTTCCAGGCGAGGGTGTGCCGCAGTTGTCGCCGCTCCGGGTGCTGGGGGATTAATTTTCCCCGCACGGAGTGGATCGGAAACCGGTTGCCGGTCGTCTATTATAGGGAAAGTCCCTGAGATGACAGTTTGGTGCTAGACTTCAGAATAAGGTTAGGCTCAAACTGTTTTGGTGGAGACTGCAACGGCAGAAGTATGCCGTGCGTCTAGACATCCGGGGAGTAGCGCTGTAGTGCGCCAAGAGATGAAATGGAACAGACCACGCTAGAACGGCAACCAGAAGTCAAGGTCGACTCGAACGCGGATTACCACCTCCAGCGGTTGTTCGTAGACGAAGAGCCCTTGTGGCGCGTTCGCCTGCGCAACCTCAAGGAATTCATCAATCCTCCCAAGCTTCCGCCTCTCGACATTACGTCGAAGCCGGTGGAAGTGCAGCAGATCGGCGGTTTCTACGGCGGCAACGAGAGCAAGGCGGGCATCGTTTCGCTGGCCATTCACGCGGGCATCATCGGGCTGGCTATTTTTCTCGGCACGAACAAGACCGTGCAGAACATGGTGAAGGATAAGGTCACGCTGATCGCACCGGACCTGGCGGCGTACCAGCCGAAGGTTCCGAAGCGCGACACCTCGATGGGTGGCGGCGGCGGCGGCGGCGACCGTTCCCCGACTCCTCCTTCGAAGGGCAAGCTGCCCAAGGCGGCGCTGAAGCAGTTCACACCGCCCAGTGCGACTCCGAAGCCGGATCCGAAACTTCCGATGGATCCTTCGCTGATCATCCAGCCGGATTCGGTACCGAACATCCAGGCGGCAAACTATGGCGATCCGCTGAGCAAGTATGGCATTCCGTCGAATGGTCCGGGATCGGGCGGCGGCATCGGAACGGGTTCCGGTGGCGGCGTCGGTTCGGGACGCGGAGCGGGATTCGGTCCGGGTTCGGGCGGCGGCACCGGCGGCGGCGCATACCGCATCGGCGGCGGCGTTTCGGCTCCCGGCGTGTTGTATCGCGTGGAACCGGAGTATTCGGAAGAAGCCCGCAAGGCGAAGTTCCAAGGTACTGTAGTGATCGCGCTGGTCGTGGACGAAAAGGGAAATCCGCGCGATATGCGGGTGGTCCGGCCGCTGGGTCTCGGACTCGACCAGAAGGCGATCGAGGCTGTTGAGAAGTGGCGGTTCCGCCCGGGCATGAAGGACGGTAAGCCGGTCCCCGTGCAGGCGACGATCGAAGTGAATTTCCGATTGCTGTAATTCTCTCCCTCTGATAGACGTTGTGCGAAGCCCCGCCCGCAAGGCGGGGTTTTCGTTTTGAGGACACGGGCGTGAGCTAATGGCATGGCGCGCGGCAGACGATGGTCCTGCATGGCGGATTGGCGAACGCTCGATGAGTTCCTGGCAGGCTACTCCATCGCGGACTCGACGCGAATGGATCGCTGCCGGGAGTTCTGGCTCTCGAAGCAGAGAGATCAGTGGGGTGAGATTCTGCTGGAGGTACTCGCCCGTTACCGGACGATCCGCCAGTGCGGGGATCCCACAATGGTGACGGTCAGTTTTGCGCTGAACGAACTGACGACCTCCTGCTATCAACTGCGCCCAAAGCTCACCGAGGCGGCGGCGCTAGCGGTGCTGCGAACGGCATTTCATACCTGCGGCCATGGCGCGGATACCCAACCTCCGTTGGACCTTGCTCTGGCGCACTTCCGAAATAAGCCCTACAACGCGGACCTCTTCGCAGCCGTACACGCCTACCGGGCCGCGCTGAGCCACACGCGCAACACCACCGCGCAGCAACTCAAGGCCAAACTCGAATTCATCCTCTGGCAGGACTGGAGTCATCAGAAGAAGTGGAAGACCTGCTGGACAGCGCACATACGCGCCGACGTTGCGAGAATGCCCACGCAGGAACGGCAACGATGGAGCCGGTTGTTCCAGCAGTTCCAACTGCTGCCACACCTCGAACCGACGAAGAAGTGGCTGGCAGCTTGCCGCCCTGCGCTCGAGGAATTGTCGAGGCGGGCCTTTTGCGATCGCGTGGCCGCGTGGATGGGCAGCAGCGGGCCGCCGGCAGAACAACGTGCATCCCTGAGCACTCCGGGCAGCCATGCGCTGAAGAATTTGATCTGGTGCGCGGCCGTGACTGAGGATGCGTCGCTGGATGCGTCGTTTCTGCCACTCGTTGATATCCGATGGAAGAATCCCGGCCCACTCACGAAGGTCGCGGGAGCACTGGCGTACCTGTGGAGCCGCCGGGATCCGCGCATTTCGGTTCAGGCGCTGGAACGCATCGCGAAGCCCTTTGCGTACCCGGGAGGCAAGATCGAGCACTACTACCGCGAGGCTCGAATTGCGGCCGGGATGATTCGCATCTAGTCACCGCGCAGTTCGGCGATGCAGTCCGCGCGGGCGGAACGCACCGCAGGAGGCGTCGCGGCGAGCACGACGATCACGAGCGCAACCGTGAGCGCCGCGGCCAGCGTTGCAGGATCGCGAGGGCCAATCCGGAAGAGCATCGCCTCGACAAAGCGGGAGAGACCGAACGCGGCCATGACGCCGAGCGCGAGCCCGAGGGCCGCCATGCGCAGCATCTGGCTGTAGATCAACGAGGCGATATCGCCGTAGGTCGCGCCGAGCGCCACGCGGATCCCGATCTCTTTGCGGCGGAGTCCAGCGAGGTATGTTGACACGCCATAGACGCCGCTGGCGGCGAGCACGGCTGCGAGAACGGCGAATACGCCGATGAACCACATCCCCTGGCGTGCGTTGCCGGTCAGGTACCCGGCGCGCTGCTCGAGTGTTTGCGGCTGATCCAAGGGAAAGAGCGGAGACTCCGAGGCGGCGGCGCGTTTGACGGCGGCAGTGAGCGACATCGGATCGGCCGTATTGGCGGTGCGGATGAGGAAGTACGACATCCGCAAGCCGTTCTGGCTCTCCGGCAGATAGATGTGTTCGACCTCGCAGTCGGAGACGGAGTTCACGCAGACATTACCGGCAACGCCGACGATTTCGACGCGGAGGTCGTCACCGCCCGTGAGGTTGAATCCGATACGGGGCAGCACAATGCGGTGGCCGGTTGCGTGGCCGTTGAAGTAGCGTTTGGCGATGGACTCGCTGACAACTGCGACCGGCGTTGAACCTTCACGATCGCCGGGATCGAAGGTCCGCCCCGCACGCAGCGGAATCCTTGCAGTGCGGAAGTAGTTTCCGCTAACGATGACAAGCGCCGCTTGTCGCGTGGAACTGTTGCGGCGTGGGGCCGGTTGCCCGTCCGGCTGAACGTCCATCGTCATCATCACGCCGCCGGTCGGGAAAGTGGTCGAAGTGGCGACGTCGACGACTCCGGGCAGACGGGCGAGGCTTTCGCGCATGCGGGCATACAGCGCAAGTCCCGCAGTTCGCGAACCATCGGGGGATGGCGGGATTGAGAAGAAGTACGTGAGGACGTTTTGCGGGTCGTAGCCGAGATCCGCAGCGCGCATAGCTGCGAAGGTCCGCAGAAAGAGTCCCGCGCCGGCGAGGAGGACGAACGAGAGCGCGACCTCTGCGGCGACGAGCGTGCCCTGCCAGCGCCTCGTCGTGCGTCGCGGCAGCACCACGGGGAGGCATCCGAAGACAACGGCGGTGAGGAGACCGATGAGCAGGCAGGCGAGAAATACCCGGACATCGACGGTGACTTCTTCGGATCTCGGGACCGCCGCGAGCATTGGCCGCGCGAGCCCGAGCGCGAAATGCGCAATCGCTACCGCGGCCATGCTCGCGGCCGAGCAGAGCAGTAACGCTTCAGAAAAGAGGAATCGCACGATACGCCAGCGCGGCGCTCCCAATGCGATGCGAATATCGATCTCCCGCTGTCGCGCGCCGGAACGCGCGAGCAGCAGATTCGCGACATTCACGCAGGCGATTAACAGTACGAGCGAGACGGCGCCCAGCAGCAATTGCAGCAGAGGCGCCACTGGACCAGTGATGTCTTCGAGCACCGGCGTGGCTCGCAGTACGAGATCCTTGAAACGCGGATCGGCGGACTGCAAGTGTTTTTCGACGACTCGCAGTTCGGCGCGCGCGTTCTCGATCGTGACGCCCGGCTTCACACGCGCGGTCACGTAGAGGCTGGCCGCGTTGTCGTCGAGTACATACGGGGTGAAGATGGCCGCAGCGTTGACGCCAACGGGCCGGAACGCCGGAGGCATGACTCCGATGACGAGCCATGGTTCGCGGTCGAGCGTGATGGTGCGGCCGATGATGTCGCGCGCTCCGCCGAACCGGCGCTGCCAGAAGCCGTGATCCAGGACGACGACTTTGTTGCGGCCGGGGAGGTCTTCATTGGGAAGGAACGTGCGTCCCAACATCGCCTGCGCCCGCTGGACTTCGAACCAGTTGGCGGTGACGCAAGGTCCCCAGGCCATTTCCGGCTCGCCATCTCCCGTCAGCGCGAACTGGCAGAACTGCATGCCTGCGATTTGATCGAACGATTTTGCTTCGGCGCGGATCCTCTGGTAGGCTTCCGGTGCAACGAAACCGAGTCCCGCAGTGCGCGTTGCATCCTGAATGCGCAGGAGGCGGTGCGTCTCGAAACCATCCAACGGACGCAGCAAGACTGAGTTCACGACTGAGAAAATGGTGGCGTTCGCGCCGATGCCGAGGGATAGGGTTGCGACGGCGATGAGTGTGAACTCGGGCGAGCGGCGAAGGCTGCGCCAGGCGATGATGAGGTCGCGGAGCATGGATCCGATTCCAATAGCATGTCACGAGCCATTCGCCCAGGCATGGTGTGGACCACACGAATCATCAGATGAACCGCCGTCACCGGGCAACGTGTGTGAACGAGCGGCCCAGGCTGCCGTGCGCGTCACTGCCGCGCGTGATATTGTTCAGGGCGACAAGCAACACCCAACGAAGGAGGGTATGCCGGATGTATCGTCGCGCATGTCTGCCCTGCCTTGTCCTCGTCACCCTGACCGTCACCATTGGAGCCGGCTGTTCGAGCAACTCCGGCGGCGCCGGTTCGGAAACCGCCAACCAGACTTCCGCCGTCAAGTTCGACAAGGTCCAGGGGAAGGTCCAAATTCAGGAACAACCCAGTTCGGCCGACGCCGCCATGAACGCCGGTGGACCTGCCGTCTTTCTATGGGAAGGCGTGCGCCGGTACCGGTTGTTCTTCAAGAGCAGGACCGAAGTGGAACCTGGAAAGAAATACGCCGCAGAAGGAATCTGGGCCCAGCGGCTCATCGATGAAATCGGCGATCCGGACCAGGGGAAGAATGGTTATCCCCTGCAGTCGAGCTGCGAGAAAGTCGTCAAGACCATCTGGCCGGGGCTCGCGTTCGACGTAACCGACGGACATGTTTCCGCGTTGCGGTCCGCGATCAAGCGCTACCCTGCGCGGCCTGTATTTCTGGTCTCCAAACTCACACCGGTCGAAGGCGCAGCGGCTGATAAACAAGAAGACCTGCCGGAAGTGAATGTCCCCGCCGCCAAGCAGAAAGAACTGATGAAGGCCGGATCAGTGACGCTGCCCGCGCCGATGTGGTCGCCGGAAGGGGGATCCGCAACGTGCAAGGTCCTGATCGGCAAAGACGGCAGGATCGCTGAATTAAGAACCGGGGCGCAGTTGTGCGAAGCGGTGCAGTGGAGCCAGTTCGCCTATCAACCGCCGGTCCGCAATGGAAAGCCGGTCACGGTCGCAACGGAGGTTGAGGTCCGCTTCGAACCGAAAAAGTAGCGGCGTGCCATGATGTGAGTCATGGTCCTGCATTCTGCGGCTCCTCCTCTCGTGTCCGTCGTGATTCCGACGTTCAACCGCGCGGAGCTGCTGCCTCGGGCGATCGCCTCCGTGCAGGCACAGAGCTACACGAACTGGGAATTGATCGTGGTCGATGACGCGAGCACGGATCACACGCGGGCGGTGGTCGAAGGCGCGCCTGTGCAGGTCCGCTATATCCGGCTGGATGAGAACCGCGGCGTGGGCGCGGCCCGCAATACGGGTATCGCTGCGGCCGGCGGCGATCTCATCGCGATGCTGGACAGCGACGACGAGTACCTGCCGGAACATCTGGAAACGCGCGCCGGACTGATCGTCAATGAAGATCTGGACCTCGTTGCCGGCGGCGTGATCGTCGACGGCAACGCCCTGACGGTCGACTACTTCCATCCGGACCAACTGGTGGACTTGCATGATTGCGTCGAAGGCGGCACATTCGTCGGGCGCAGCGAAGTGTTCCGCGCCCTGGGTGGTTTCAACGACGCGGCGTTTGGCGAAGACACCGACTTCTGGCTCCGGGCGCAGCGGTTCCGGACTCGCTTTCTGAAGGAGCCTCGCACCTACATCCTGCACGAAACACCCGGCAGTTTGCGGCTGCAGCGCATGCAGAACCGGGGGCTATGAGAGTCGCGCCTGCGCTAAGATCGAAGCTGTTCTCCTGGTGATGGAAGAAGCCACCATCCTGTTTCGTAACTTCGTGGATCGAAGCGCGGCCGCGCCTGCCTCGCTGCTGCGCGCCTACGAGCAATGCCGCGATCAGTTGGGGCTGCCGCAAGAGCCCGTGCTCGACCAGTTGATTGCTGCCGATTCGGATCTGCACGCGGTCGAGGCCGCGATGCGCCGGCGCAATCCGGAGAATGGATTGACGAAGCGCGCGCTCGTGATGCTGTCGCTCGCCGAGTCGCACCCGGAGTTCCAGGAGTTGTTTGTCCTCGCACATCCGCGCCGGGTTGGAGCGTGGATGCAACTGTTGTCGGCTCCTCTGGCGGGCGCGTGGGTGTTGTGCAAAGGAACGCTTTTGCTGCGGTGGTATGGCCGCCGCGTCTGAGGTGCTCATCGTAGGCTCGGGTCCCGCGGGCGCGATGGCCGCGTGGGCGCTGCGCAACGTGAAGGGCGTGCGGATCCTCGACGTGGGCCACCGGCAGGATGTGTTTCCTCCGGCAGGCTTGCTGTCGGCGCTGCGACACGAAATCGATTTCACGCCGTACCGTGTTGGCGCCGACTCTGCGGGGTTGCGGCATCTGCGGCCCGGCCATCCGCCAATCAGTTTGAAGCTGCGCGCGCCGGCGCTCGACTTCGTCACACGCGACGCCTCGCGGCTCACGCCCGTGCAGTCGGAATCCTTTCGAGCGGTGGTGAGCCTCGCCAAGGGCGGCTTTGGGAACGCCTGGGGGGCCGGGGTCTACCGGTTTCAGCAGGACGAGTTGAGCGGAACGCCTTTGTCGACGGCGGATCTCGCCCCGCATTATGACGAAGTGTCGCGGCATATCGGCATCAGCGGGTCCGCGGACGACGACCTTGGCGCGGATTTCGGGCATGAGCCGGAGTTGCAGCCGCCCTTGCAGTTGGGACGCAACGCGGCGGCGCTGCTCGCGGCATACGAATCCGGTAGACAGAGCGCCGGACTGCGGTCCGTGCGAATGGGACGTTCGCGGCTCGCTGTATTGTCTCGCGCGCATCGCGGACGCCCCGCCTATGCGTTTCGCGGCATGGAGCATCTCGAACCCGGCTCGGGCGCGATCTACAATCCCGCCGCCACCATTGACGAATTGCAGGCGAGCGGCGCAGTCGCTTACGAAGCGGGTTGGATTGTGCAAGCGTTCCGCGAAACGGAAACCGGTGTGTCGGTGACAGCGGCGCGCCCGAACGGCGTCACGCAGGAGTTTCACGCACGGCGGCTGATCCTCGCGGCGGGCGCTTTGAATTCGGCGCGCATTGTGCTCGCGTCGGCGGGAGACTTCGCGTCGCGATTGCCGCTGCTCGACAATCCGATGACTGTGCTGCCGGTGCTGCATCCGCGATTTGCGGGAGTTCCCTTCTCCGGGCCGGAAAGCGGATTCGCGCAATTGAACCTGGTGCTCGATGCGGATCGGTTCGGCAGAAAGTATCAGGGAAGCGTTTACTCGACGGCGAGCGCGCAGATGTCGGAGTTTCTCGCGCAACTTCCCTTCTCCCTCGCCGCCAACCGGCGGTTGCTGCGTGCGCTGCTGCCGGCAATCAGCCTCGTGATGATGTTTTATCCAGCGTCGCCTTCCGCATCGCAATACGTGCAACTGCGCGAGGACGGGTCACTCGAAGCTTCGTATCCGTGGCAACCCGATGCTGCGCTTGCAGGCGAATTGGCTGTTGTATTTCGGGCGCTCGGATGCTGGGCGCATGCGGGCATTGCGCGGCATGCGGGTCCCGGACAAGGTATCCATTATGCCGGGACACTGCCGCATGCAGCAAGCCCCGGCCGTTATCAACTTCACGCCGATGGGCGGCTCGAAGGGACGAAATCGGTTTATGTTTGCGACGGCTCCTGCTTTCCGCATCTGCCGGCGCGAAACCTCACGTTCACGATCATGGCGAATGCGCATCGCATTGCGACGGGACTGATCGCGTGATGACCGTGGTCCTCAGCGGCGCTCGCGGCTTTCTGGGTTCGGCAATGTCCGCGCGCTGGCGCGCACCCGGTTGCGAGGTCCGAGACACCGGGACGCTCCGCTTCGGCGATGGGCTGCCTGCGCCTTTGCTCGCGGGCGCAAAGGTGTTCGTGCATGCGGCGCACGACTTCGGAAGCGAGCAGCGAACCATCGATGGGACACGACAATGGTTCCGCGAGGCGCGCGAGGCCGGAGTGGAGCGGCAGATCTTTCTGAGTTCCTACAGCGCACACGCGAACGCGCAGAGCCGCTATGGGACGTGCAAATTCGCACTGGAGCGTTTCATTCTCGACAATGGCGGGATCGTGGTGCGGCCGGGCCTGGTGGCGGGTTCAGGCGGGATGTTCGCGCGAATGGCGCGCTCACTGTTGCGATGGCGCGTCGCCCCTCTCGTCCATGCCGATGTTCGCAATGTCGCCGTGATTTCGCTGGACGATTTTCTGACGGCGTTGTGGGCGATCGCCGAACGCAGCGAGCCCGGCTGCGCGTGGAATCTGTTCGCTGCGGACCTGCTCACGCCACGCGAGTTCGCACAGGCCGTGTGGCGGGCGCGGAACGTCCGCGGGATGGTTTGCGATGTTCCTAGCGGCGTCGCACTGGCCGTATTGCGGGCCGCAGGCGCGCAACGGATGCTCGACAGTTTACGCGGACAGCTCGTGGCGCCGCCTCATCGGAGCGACATCGCGCGGTGGCTGGATGCTCCGCCGCTTAGCGGCACCGAGGCGATCGGCCGCGCCGTACAGGATCTCTTGTGATGCGGCTTGGGCGGTGGCTGACGCATCCCGATCTGCGTCCGTACGAGATGGGTTCGCCGGATTGGTTCGCGGCGCAGAACCGGCTTTGCGAAAGCAAGCCGCTCGTACGCCGCTGCTATGACCTCTGGCATGAACTGCTGCTGGCGGACGCGGATTCCGCCGGCGTTGGAGCGGTGCTCGAACTGGGATCCGGATCCAGCCGCTTGCAGCAGAAGCGTCCGTCGATCATCACGTCGGATGTCGTGCCGGGCAATGTGGACCTGCTTGCAGACGGCCGCGCCCTGCCATTCCGCGATGGCTGCATTCGCGCCATTCTGTTGAGCCACGTCTTCCATCACATCCCCGATGTCGAAGCTTTTCTGCGCGAGGCGGACCGCGTGCTGCAACCAGGCGGCGTGATCTCGATCATCGACTGCGCGCATACCCCGTTCAGCCGTTTCTTCTTTGGCAGGATCCATCCCGAGCCATATCGCGATGACGCAGCCGGGTGGAACTTTCCCGCCGGGCACACCATGCTCGATTCGAACCAGGCTTTGACGTGGATTGTGTTCGAGCGGGATCGCGACAGGTTCCAGACGCTGTTTCCTCATCTGGTGATCGAACAGCGCCGCTGGCTTCCCTGGTTTTCATACCTGATGTCCGGAGGCGTCAACTTGCGCAGTTTCGTGCCGCCCGGGTGCACGTGGCTGATTCGGATCGCCGACACCCTGCTGCGTCCGCTCGATCCCCTGTGCGCCATCCACTGGCACTGGACGATTCGCAAATCAGGCGGCGGGGCCTTCGCGCCGGAAGACTAACGTTCGCTGTATAGCGAAGTTGGCGGCGAAGAGCGTTCCTTCCGCGAGCAGTTTGGCGGCGAGCGCCGGCAATCCCGCATCTGTGAGTACATCGATGAGGGCAAGACTGACCGTGCCGGAAGCGACGACCAGCATGACGAAGCGCAACAGCGGGCTCCAGAATTCCGTAGTGCTGCGAAACACCAGATGGCGGAGCACGGCAAACGCGAGCATGGTGGCGGCGGCGCGTCCCGCGATTTGCGCAGCGGCGAGGTTCCCGGTGCGCCACAACACGAGTGAGAACACGCTGGAATCGACAATCGCAGCCATCACAGCCGATGCGGAGTAACGCAGGAAGACGAAGTAAATCCGCAGCGAATCGCGCAGCGGGTTGAAATGCGATCCGGGATTGCCGGGCGCGTAGACCGTTTCAATCGCCACTTCGCGGATCGCGGATCGCGAAGCTTTCAAGAGCGCTTCGAATTCGAACTCGTACCCCTGGAACGGCAGTCGCAGCGCTTCGAGACAGTGCGACCGCGGCCAGGCGCGAAGGCCGGTTTGCGTATCTTGTAGCGGCAATCCCGTGAACAAATGGAACAACAGACGGCTGACGCGGTTCCCCACGCGGCTGCGCAGCGGGACCTCACCGTGAAAGGACCGGGATCCGAGTATGAGTTGCTCGGGATACGAGGCGTGTTCCGCAGCGACTCTGGCGACATCCCGCGGCCGGTGCTGTCCATCCGCATCAGCAGTCACGATGGCGGTCACCGATGGATCGCTGCTGAGAATGTAGTTGAAGCCGGTCTTGAGTGCGGCTCCTTTGCCAAGATTGATGACGTGCGAAACCACCTCGACGCGGCTCAGCGCGCGCAAGTTCTGGAACGTCTCTGCGTACTCGAGGCTGCTCCCGTCGTCCACGACGACACAACGTTCGATCAACGGGCCGGCAGCTTCCAGCATTTCGCCGATGAGTCGCGGCAAATCATGCGGTGGTTGATAGGCAGGAACCAGCAGGACGGCGCAGGTCGTCACTTGCCTTCCGCCTTCGAACGCTGGGCATGAAGCAAATTGTTTCGCGCCAGGTCCCAGTCGGGGCGCAGGCGCACCGCTTCGTTCGCCGCGCGGATTCCTTCATCCCACATGTGTTGGGCATTGTATCCCGCGGCGATGTTGTTGTAGGCTTCGGCGTAATTGGGCCGGAGTTCCAGAGCCTTCTTCGCCGCGCCGACCGATTCCATATAGCGGCCGGCGCGATAGTGGGCGAGCGAAAGATCCAGGAACTGTTCCGCCGTCCTGGGAGGACCGGCGGGGGCAGGCGCCGCAACGCTTGTGAGGAGTTGCCGGTAGCGCAGAGCTGACGGCTCTGCCGGCGCGAGGCGTAGCGTATTGTCGACGAGATCCTGCAGTTCCTGCCATCGCTGCAGCGAGGCGAGCACTTCCATGCGCAATGCCGCAGCCTGAAAATCCTGAGGATTCCGTTGCAGCGCGGTTTCGAGGTTTTGCGCTGCTTCGTCGCGGCGGCCAGTCTGCCACAGCCATCTGCCGTACTGGTAGTATCCGGCCGACTGCTGCGGGTTCAAGCCGATGGCGTTGCGGAAGTTCGCTTCGGCCTGCGCATTGCGTCCCAACGCGCTCAGCGCGATCGCGCGATTGATCTGCAACAGCGGGTAGAACGGCACGAACTCCACTGCACGATCGAAGTATTCGAGCGCGCCGCCGTAATCGCCGCGGGCCATCAACGAGAGCCCGTAATTCATCAGGCCGCGGCCGTTTCTTGGACTCTTGATCGTGACGTCGCGCCAGAGCGTTTCTTCGCTGCGCCAAACCTCGTTGCGCTCGTAGGTCCCCACGGCTGCTGCGGCAAGCACGAGGCATCCCGCTGCCGCCACGGCGTTCTTCCACGCGCGGCTCGCTGCAATGCGAGGATCCAGTATCTTCTGCGCCAGCGCGCACACGGCCAGCGCGAGCCCGGGAAACGCCATGAACATGCGATGATCGTTCGCCACTTCGGCTAGCGGCATCAGAGCGGTGGGAAGCAGGGCGATGAGGAACCACGCCAATCCGAACGAGACGGCGGGCAACCGGGGCGCGGTCACATAGGCGGCGTAGACGAGCGCGGCCACGAACCCCAATCCCAGCAGCGCCCGCGGATCGAGATAAGACGCGAAGGGCGCCATGTCGGTATCCGCGCTCAACCCGACGGGCGCGAAGAACGACCAGAAGTACTGCCAGGTCACCCAGCCTTGCGTGGCGCGATAGAGCCCGGGAGCCGAAGCGCCGGGATTGTAGGATCCCGCGGTCATTCTGGCGGACCAGAGTCCCAGGGCGGCTGTCGCCGCGAGCGCGGGAAGGAGCCGCAGCAGCACCTGTTTCCAGCGCCGCTCTTCGTACAGCAGGATGTAGGCGAGCAGCAGCAGCGGATAGATCAAGGCCGGCGGTTTGGACAGAACTCCCAATGCATAGGGGATGAGATACCAGCCCCATCTCCGATGGACTGGAAAGGCGATGTACAACGCAAGCGAGGCCGTGATTCCGAGCGTTGCATACAGGTCCCCGCGCTGGATGATGTAGTTGACGGTTTCCGCCTCGACCGGATGCAGGACGAAGACTGCGGTGGCGAACCAACTCCACCAGAACGATTGCAGGAACCGCCGGTACAGCGCCTGCAAGAACGCCGCGAGCACCAGGAACCACACGAACGTCGAGATGTGAAACCAGCGCGTGGA
>CAZVKC010000074.1:18589-35574 GCA_964627455.1 uncultured Solibacteraceae bacterium
GCGAACGGCAGACCCTGAAGAATCCACGATTTCGCGCGCGTTTCCATGAGTCTTCGTTTATGGAATCGCCGCGATCGCGTTTTCGAGTTCCGGCAGCCCGCCGGCGAAATAGTGATCGGTCGCGGGGATCTCGATCAACTGTTTCGGATCCGGCAACTCCGCTACGACCTGGCGAAGCTCATCGAGCGGACCGAATTCGTCGTTCGTGCTCTGCACGAAATACCGCGGCACGACGCAATGCTGCAGGTACGAGCGATCTTTGTAGACCGTCGGGAATCCGACGGCGATCAGGCGCCGCGGGTATTCCAACTCGCAGCCCAGCTTGAGCGTGATGCGCGAGCCGAACGAGAATCCGGCAATCGTCACGGGCAGCGTGGGATACCGGCTCAGCAGCAACGACAGCGCAGCGCGCGCGTCTTCCAACTCGCCGACGCCATTGTCGTACACGCCTTCGCTGAGGTTCACGCCGCGATAGTTGAACCGCAACACGACGCAACCGGCGCGGCGCAGGCCGCGGGCCGTGCGATACACGACCTTGTTGTGCATCGTGCCGCCGTGCTGCGGATGCGGATGGCACACGAGCGCGGCTTCGACGGGATCGCGGTCTTCGGGTTCCTCGAGAATCGCCTCGAGGCGTCCCGCCGGACCCCGCACGAACAACGATTCGATTCGACGGGGCACGGTTAGTTCGACCGGTAGTTGGTGAACTGCATGTCGATGCCGAAGTCCTCGCCGCGGAGCATCGCGATGACGTCCTGCAGGGTGTCGCGATCCTTGCCGGATACGCGCACGAAATCGCCCTGGATCGACGCCTGCACCTTCTTCTTGCTGTCCTTGATCACGCGCACGATCTCTTTGCACTTCTCGGTGCTGATGCCCTGCTGCAGCGTGATTTCCTGGCGGACGGTCGAACTCGCGGCCGGCTGCACGGCGCCGTAGGTGAGTCCCTTGAGCGGAACCTTGCGCTTGACCAGCTTGCCCTCGAGGATGTCGCGTACGGCCTTCAACCGGTACTCGTCGGCGCTCGTGAGCGTGATCTTGTGATCCTTCTCGACGAGTTCGATGTCGGACTTCGAATCCTTCAAATCGTAGCGGGTTTGGATCTCCTTCAGCGATTGCTGGATGGCGTTCACCACCTCGGGCATTTCGATCTTGGAGACGATGTCGAATGAATTTTCTGCTGCTGCCATGGCTTAATGTCCTAAAGCTACCAAAACACGTTCTGTGATTTCTTTGATCAGCGCGGGGAGCGCGGCGTCGAGCGCGAGCGTAACGGCGGCCTCGACGCGTTCGGGATCCACGGGATCGGGCGGCGCGGCAACCGGCGCGGAGCCTGCAGCCAGCGGGGGCTCCGGAGCCGCCTGCTGATCTTTGATCTCGTCACCGAACAACCCGCGAGCCAGTTGCGCTTCCTGCGCCAGGGCGTTGACGGTCTTTGCAACGGCGCTGGCCTCGAACGGCTTGCGGATGAGAGCGTCGCTGCCGCAGCGCCGGACTTCCTCATCATCCACCGACTCGAGGAGTCCCGCGAGCAGCACCACGCGAGTATGCTGGTGCCGCGGCGTTGACTTCACATAACGGCAGATGTCGTATCCGGAACGCTTGGGCAGATAGACATCGATCAGGATGAGGTCCGGATCGACGTCGGCGAGCCGCACGAATGCAGTCTCGCCATCGGTGACGCTGACGACTTCATAACCCTCTTCGCGCAGGATCATTTCCCCCATGCGCTGGGCATGGGGGCTATCGTCAGCGAGAAGTACGCGGCTCACTTGCCGGCGGGAGCCGTGGCCGCCGACTTCTTCGGCTTCTTTTCCTTCTTCACCTTTCCGGGTTTGCCCGGCTGGCGGTTGGTGGGGAGCGGGTCGTTGGAACCCGCGGCAGGGGCCGCCGTGGCGCCACCAGCAGCAGCAGGCGTCGTCGCACCCGTTGCGCCCTGTGCACCGGCTGCGCCAGCGGCCGGCGGATTCAAGCGCGCATCCGGCTGCTTGTCCAACGCGGTCGTATCGGCGGGAGTGGTGGAGGTCTGGATCGAGACATCCGTCACACCAGCGCCGGCCGTTCCCGCGCCTTCGGTCGGAATCGGCACGCTGGCCGGGATGTTGGGACGCAGGCTCGTCATCGCCGGGGATCCCGACTTGGCAGCCGGGCTCATGTCCGGGCCACGCGCCATGAAACCGAGCGTACGGCGCATCATGCCGGGCTTGGTCGCGTTTTCCTTCTCGTACTGCATGCGGGCCACGGCCACCGGATCCGCTTCGGGAACATCGGCTTCCATGTCCTTCAGCTTCTTCTTCGCGTCATCGGCCCAATCGCTGAGCGGATAATCGCGCACGATCTTCTGGTAGGACGCGATGGCTTGCGGCTTGAAGCGATTGCCCATGCGCGTGTACGAATCGGCCTGCATCCACAGCGCGTCGTCGGCGCCGCTGAACAGCGGATACTGCTGCACGAGGCCGCTCAGGCGGTTCGCCGCCGCGGGATGGCTGCCCTTGCGGTGATAGAAGGATCCGACCTTGAATTCGCTGGCCGCGATCACTTCCTGGATGTCGCGAAGCTTCTGCTCGGCTTCCGGCGCGAACTTCGAGTTCGGGAACTGCGTCAGCAGCGTCCGGCACTCCTGTTCCGCGCGCAACGCCTGCGACGTGTCGCGATCGACCTTTTCCATCTGCCGCACGTGAATGCCGCAGATCTTGTTCTGCGCTTCGGCCGCTTCTTCCATCGTCGGATAGAAGAGGATGAAGTCCTTGTATTCGGCTTCGGCCTGTGCGAACCCGTGCGAACCGCCCTCGCGGAACCAGCTATCGGCGATCGCCAGCTTGGCCTTTGCGAGGTATTCGCTCGTGTCGTACGTGTTGATCAACGTGTTCAGCGTGATGCGGGCCACTTCGTAACGGCCCTTTTCGATGTCGCGAACCGCCTTGTCGAAGAGCACCTTGTCGGGCTGCTGCGTGTCCTTCGTGATCGGATTCTCATACTTCTTGCGCCGGAAGCAGCCCGTCGCGGGAAGCAGGAGCCCCACGGCGACAGCCGCCATCAACATGCGCGTAATCCAATTTCGATTCATAAGCCTCTTCATTCAGATGATCTACACGGTCACCGCATCGGCCGCTCGCGCGATCCGCTGCAACTCCCGAACTGCGTTGCTCGAATTCACAGTGTGAAATACAGACGACCCCGCGACCAGCCAGTCGCAGCCCGCCTTCACGATTTCCGCCGCGTTTGCAGCCGTAACGCCGCCATCGATCTCAATGGCGTAGTGCAATCCGCGTTCCGAACGGATGCGGTCCAGTTCCTGGATCTTCCGCAACGAATTCGGAATAAACTTCTGGCCCCCAAAGCCCGGGTTCACGCTCATCACCAGTACGTAGTCGACGATATCGAGGACCTCGAACAACGTGCACACCGGGGTGGCCGGATTGATGACGACACCGGCCTTCACGCCCAGATCCTGGATCAGGTGCAGCGTACGATTCAGGTGCCGGCAGGCTTCCTGATGGACGCTGATCAACTGCGCGCCAGCCTTGGCGAACGCCGGAGCATACTGGTCCGGGTCGGTGATCATGAGGTGGACGTCCAGCGCCAGGTGCGTCGCCCGGCGCAGGGATTCGACCACCGGCGGCCCCAGACTGATATTGGGCACGAAATGGCCGTCCATCACATCGCAATGGAGCATCGAGACACCTGCGGCTTCGACCGCGCGCACTTCTTCGTGCAAGCGCGCAAAGTCCGCCGCAAGGATGGATGGTAGGATTTCCACCTGATGCATTTCGATGTGAGGAGCCCTAGTTGGACCTCTGATCATGGTAGCATTCCGGCGCTCGCTTCCCGGCGCCTGCGTCTCTTGCGTTACGATTGCATTCGTACGGAATTTCAGGCTCAGGAGCGAGATGGAATCTATTCTCGAGCTTCGCGAGGTTTCGAAGCACTACCCCGGTCATCGCGCGGTTCACAACGTCTCGTTGCAGATCGAGCGCGGCGCCTTCTATTCGATCCTCGGGCCGTCCGGTTGCGGCAAGACGACAACCCTGCGAATGATCGCCGGTTTCGATGATCCGACTACCGGCCAGATCTTCCTCAACGGCAATCCGATCCAGCATCTGCGGCCTTATGAACGCCCGGTCAACACGGTGTTTCAGCGATACGCGCTGTTTCCGCATTTGACGGTCGCGGGCAATGTCGAGTTCGGGCTGAAACGGCGTGGGGTTGATGGCATCGCAGCAAAGGTCGCGAAGGCGCTGGAACTGGTGCAATTGAACGGCAAGGAATCGCGCCTGCCCTCGCAGTTGTCCGGCGGCGAGCAGCAGCGTGTGGCGCTGGCGCGGTCGCTGGTGTTGGAACCTGAAGTACTGTTGCTCGATGAACCGCTGGCCGCGCTCGATCCGAATTTGCGCAAGTCCGTGCGGGCCGAGTTGAAGGCGCTGCAACGGCGCACCGGCATCACGTTCGTCTTCATTACACATGACCAGGAAGAGGCCTTGTCGCTTTCGGACCGCATTGCGGTCATGAACAAAGGGGAGGTCGAACAGACCGGCACGCCGCAGGATATTTATCTGCGTCCCGCGACCCCGTTTGTCGCCGGCTTTCTGGGCGCGGTGAACTGGATCGACGCGAAGGTCGGCGTGAGGCCGGAAGCGACGCGCATCGGGCGCGAGGCGCCGGGGAACGGAGCGCGGGTCCAACAGGTGCGTGTGACGTCAGCCGTGTTTCTCGGGCATTGCATGCATATCGAGACGCATACCGACAACGGACGGACGATCGTAGCCGAAGCCTCGCATGAGCACGGCTTTTGCGAAGGCGACGCCGCGTACGTGTGGTGGCATCCGCAGGACGAGTTGCGATTTCAGAGCTAAATGCACCGTCTACGCACCTGGTTCCTGGCCCCCGCGCGGACCCTCAATTTCCTCTGTTTCCTGATCCCGCTGGGTATTGTATTCGCCTACAGCCTGCTGAATCGCGGCGTTTACGGTGGGGTCGAGTTGCCGTGGACCGGCGAGAATTACCTGCGTCTTCTGGATCCGCTGTATGGCGGGATCCTCGTGCGTTCGTTCGCAATCTCGCTCGTGTCGACGCTCATCTGCCTGGTGCTGGGATTTCCACTTGCGCTGTTCATCGCACGTTCCGGCCGGCATCGGAACCTGTACCTCAACCTGGTCATGATCCCGTTCTGGACCAGCTTCCTCGTCCGCACCTACGCGTGGATGTTCCTGCTGCGCGACACGGGACTCATCAATACGGTGCTGCTTGCGTTGGGCATCATTCGCGAACCGTTGCCGCTGCTCTATAACGACGGCGCGGTCGTGCTCGGCCTGGTGTACGGCTATTTGCCGTTCATGGTGCTGCCTCTGTATACGACGCTCGAGAAACTGGATCGTTCGCTGATCGAGGCGGCCGCGGATCTCGGCGCGCGCCCGTGGACCGCGTTTACCCACGTCATGCTGCCGCTGTCGATGCCGGGGATCCGTGCGGGATCGATTCTCGTGTTCATTTCCTGCACCGGCGCGTACCTCACGCCGGACCTGCTCGGCGGCAGCAAGACGATCATGATCGGCAACGTGATCCAGAATCAGTTCACCGCCGCGCGCGACTGGCCGTTCGGCGCCGCGTGTTCGCTGGGTTTGATGCTGCTGGTGATGATCCTGCTGAAACTCTTCGTGCGCAAGGGCGAGGAGCAGTTGCTATGAAGAACAGCAAGTGGATCGCGCTCTATGCGACTGCGGCGTACGCGTTTCTGCATGTGCCGCTGCTGGTGCTGGCGGTGTTCAGCTTCAATTCGTCGAAGTTCACAGTGTGGCAGGGATTTTCGCTGGAATGGTATAAAGCCGCGTTCGCCAATGAGGGCCTCGTCGAGGCGGCGGTCAACTCGCTCGTCATCGCCGTGGCGTCGACGGCAATCGCCACGATCGTGGGAACCCTCTGCGCCTATGGACTGTGGAAGCGCAAAGCGCCGATTCTTTCGAGTTCGCTGTACCTCTCGCTGGTGACGCCGGAAATCGTCACCGGCATCTCGCTGCTCGCTCTCTTTCAGTGGTCGTTCCGATTTCTGCGATTGCAGCTGGGGATGCATACGGTGATCCTCGCGCATGTCGCGTTCTGTCTTGCCTACGTGGTCATCACGGTGATCGCGCGGCTGCGCACGTTCGACGCTTCGCTCGAAGAAGCGGCGATGGATCTCGGCGCAACGGAATGGCAGGCGTTCCGGCTGGTGACGCTGCCCGCCATCCTGCCCGGCGTGATCGCCGCCGCGCTGCTCGCGTTCACGGTTTCGATCGATGACTACGTGATCACGTCGCTGGTGGCGGGCGTCGATTCCGAAACGCTGCCGATGGTGGTGTATCAGATGGCGCGGCGCGGCGTGAGTCCCGTAGTGAATGCGATCTCGACGCTGATCGTGCTCTTTCTCGGTGGACTCATTCTGTTGTCCGAACGCCTGCAGCAAAGGGCTTCGTCAACATGAACCGGCGAACCGTCTTTCTGATGGCGCTTGCCGGTGCGACATCCGGCTGCATGCAATCGCGCCAGCGGCGTCTCAACGTCATGAACTGGGGCGATTACATCGGAGCCACCACCATCCGCGACTTCGAGAACGAGACGGGCATCAAGGTCCGGTATGCGACGTACGAGAACAACGAGGAACTGCTCGGCAAAGTGATGAGCGGCAATTCCGGTTGGGACATCATATTTCCCACGCACAATCGCGTCTTTCCGCTCCGCCAGTTGGGACTGCTCGCACCTTTGCGGCAGAAGTTGCTGCCCGGACTGAAAAATCTGTTTCCGCGCTTTCAGCAGCCGCCGTGGGATCCCAGTCTCGAATGGTGCGTGCCCTATATGTGGACCACCACCGGCATCGCTTACAACCGCGCGAAGTATCCATCGCAGCCTTCGTCCTGGAACGATCTCTGGGACGAGCAGGCGCGCGGACACCTGCTCATGCTCGACGATGTCGATGACGTCTTCGGCGCCGCGCTGGCGAAACTCGGGTTCCCGTATTACTCAGCGAATCCGGACGAGTTGCGCAAAGCCCAACGAGAAGTGATCGCGCAGAAGCATCTGGTGCGCGCCTATCTCAGCACGGAGGGTCGCGACCAGATGGTGGCGGGCGACGTGCTCATCGCGCAGACGTTCGCCACGACGGCGCAGCTGGCCATGGATGGCAATCGCGATATCGTCTACACGATTCCGCGCGAGCCGTTCCCGGTGTACTGCGATTGCGGCGTGATCCTCAAGGAAAGCCACCGCTACGAACTCGCGCATGAGTTCCTGAACTTCACTCTGCGGCCGGCCGTGAGCGCTGCGATCGCGCGCACCATCCGCACGGCGACGCCGAACCAGCAGGCATTCTCGTTGCTGCCCGCGTCAGAACAGGCGAACGCGACGCTGTATCCCTCGGCCGAGACGCTGGAGCGCGCGGAATGGCCGCTTCCCCTCCCCGCCGATATCGTCAGGCTGCGCGACCGGCTGTGGACCGAAGTCAAGTCCGCCTGACGATTCGCTACGATGGCAACACATGGTCGGAACGATCGTATTGGCGTCCAAGTCGCCCAGACGGAATCAATTGTTGCGCAACGCGGGGTTCGAGGTGGTGGTTCGCACCGCGGCTGAAGAGGTCCCCGAGATTCACGCGCCCGGCGAGAGCGCGGTCGATTACGTGCGCCGGCTGGCGCCCGCGAAAGCCCGGTCGATTCCCGCCACGCCGCATGAGGTCGTACTCGGCGCCGACACCGTGGTGGTGCTGGATGAGCATGTGCTCGAAAAGCCTGTCGATGAAGCCGACGCCGTGCGGATGGTGTCGATGTTATCGGGGCGCGAGCATCTGGTTGTGACCGGCGTCTGTTTACGCAAGGGCCATCGCGAAATCATCGACCACGCGGTTACCAAGGTTCGATTCGCGCCGCTCACGGACGAGGAGGTCCGCGCGTATGCTGCCTCCGGCGAGCCGATCGACAAGGCCGGCGCGTATGCAATTCAGGGCCTGGCGTCGAAGTTCGTCACCGGAATCGAAGGCTGCCACTTCAATATCGTCGGACTCCCGGTGTCGCTGGTTTACCGGCACTGGAAGGAGATCGCAAGGTCAGGTTGCTGAGCGAAGCGGAAAAGTGAAGTTCAGCAGGTCCTTCTGTTGCTTCGTGCGGGGAACCCGCGCTACACTGAGGATTCGCCCATTCGGTGAGGTGCGAGAGCGGTTGAATCGGGCGGTCTCGAAAACCGTTGAACCTTTGCGGGTTCCGTGGGTTCGAATCCCACCCTCACCGCCATTCCTTTCTACGGCGCAGTTCGCGCCGCAATCCCGTTCCAAATAATATCCGCGAGTTCCTCCGCAAATGACGGCGGAATTTTCGAACTCGCGAGATAACGGGCGTAAAACGCGCCGACCATCATGTTGACCGCGGAGTCGAGGTCCACGCCGTCGCGCAATTCCCCGCGCTTCGATGCCCGCTCCAGGATCTCCCGCAACATGGCACGGCGCGGCGCGACGATCCGCTCGCGAAACAGTCGCAGCAACTCCGGCGTGTGCGCTTCCTCGGCCAACACGGTCCCAATCAGCGACATTCCGTTCGGACGCAACAGCGACCTGCTGAAGTTCCGTAGCACCCCGGCCAAATCCCCTCTCGTCGATCCCGTATCCACACGCGGTTCCGACAATTGAATGGTCCGCAACGCCGCCGTCGCCATGTCCTCTTTGGACGCCCACCGGCGATACATCGTCGGTTTGCTGACGCCAGCTTCGGCCGCCACCGCATCCAGCGACATCCGGCTGTAACCGTCCTCCGACAACTGCCGGAGGGCGGCCTGCAGAATCCGCGATTCCGCCTGTGCGCTCCTCGGACGCCCCGGCGCCCGGACCTCTTTCGACTTTGCTGCTGCGTTCGACATTGCGCTTATGGCCCAAGTCCATCTTGACAATTTGTTACGATACGATACAGTATCGTAATTATACATGAGCCTCAAAGACAACAACCTCACCAATCCCCGCGCGCCGAAGCGCATCGCCATCGTCATCGCCAATCCGGCGGTCTCCACCACCACAGGCTGGCCTGTCGGCTTCTGGTGGAGCGAACTCACTCACCCCTACTTCTTCTTTGAAGAGGCCGGGTACGCGGTCGAAATCTTCAGCCCGGATGGCGGACGGTGCGAAGCCGATGCGATGAGTGATCCGCGCGACCCGTCGGGATACTCCGCAAGCGATCTCATCAGCATGGGATTCATCGCCACGCCCCGGCTGGCTGCCCTGGTCGACAACACGCGTCCCGTCGCGGACCTCGACGTCAACGCGTTCGACGCGATTGTCGTCGCCGGAGGCCAGGCGCCGATGTTCAACTTCGAATCCGCCACCGCACTGCATCGCAAGTTCGCGGAATTCTACGAAGCGGGCAAGGTCGCGGCGGCGCTTTGCCACGGCGTCGCGATTCTGCGATACGCCCGCCTCAGCAATGGCGAACTCCTCGCAAAGGGCAAGACCGTCACCGGCTTCGCGAATGTCGAAGAGGATTTCGCCGACAATGCCGTCTGGTCCATGGGACTGCTGCCGCGCGACCGGCACGTCATGCCCTGGCGCATCGAAGACGAGATGAAACAGGCCGGCGCCAACTACATCCAGGCGGGAATGTGGCGAGGCTTCGCGTATCGCGACGGCAACCTCATCACGGGCCAGCAGAACTTCTCGGGCGGCGAAACAGCGAAACTGGTGATCGAGAGCCTCGGCCGGTAAGGACGTTCTTCTTTTAAGAGAGACAGCACATCATGAACATCGCATTCATCGGTTACGGAAACGTCGGCGCACCGCTGGCGAGCCACCTGCAGAAACTGGGACACGAAGTCACCCTCGCGGCCAACGACCCCAATTCAGAAAGCGTCCGGCGAGCCCTGGAACGCAACGGCGGCCTGCGGGTTGAGAGTCCCCGCACCGCAGTGCAGGCTGCTGAAGTCGTATTCCTCGCCACGCCGTTCCAGGCCAACGTTGCTGCGCTGCAGGCGGTCGTGGAGGAGTTGAAGGGCAAGATCCTGGTGGACTGCACGAACCCGGTTGGACCTGGACTGACTCACGGACTCAACAACGAGCAGTCCGGATCCGAGATGATCCAAAAGCTCGTGCCCGAGACGCACGTCGTCAAGGCGTTCACGATTTACGGTTTCGAAAACTTTGAAGACAACTCGTATCCCGCCTACAACGTCAAGCCCGTCATGATGTACTGCGGCAACGATGCAGCGGCCAAGAAGACCGTGGCAGCCCTCATCGGGCAACTCGGCTGGGAGCCGCTCGATGCCGGTGGACTCGTGCAGGCCCTGCATCTCGAACACATGACGCTTCTGTGGGTCCGCATGGTGCGCATGGGAGGATACACGCCGCACATGGTCTGGGCGCGGCTGCAGCGTTAACGGCCGCTTGACTCCCGAACCACGAGTTCGCAACTGAGGAGGATTTCGCGCGGCGCGCGATCGGGCCAGGCAACGCGATCGAGCATCGCGGACAGTGCCGCTTCGCCGACCTCCCGTCCCGGCTGCCGGACCGTCGTCAACCGCGGCGTCAACAACGAAGCAAAGGGCAGATCGTCGATACCCGCGACACGAACATCAGCTGGTACGCGAACCCCCAAGGCGGCCAGTGTGCCGAGGAGTTGCCCCGCCGTACGGTCGTTCGCGCAGACGACTGCATCGACGGCGTCCTCGACGACAGCACGGCGCACCGCATCGCGATCCAGAGGATCCGCGCAGACGACGCGGTCGCCCGAAGCCTCGCGGTATCCGGCGATGCGCGCGTCCACTGTCGGAGCTGAATCCGGCTTCGCCCAGAAGCACAGACGGTTGGCGGCGCAGTCCCGCGAAAGGTGCGCCGTCGCGATGTAGCCGGCGCGCCGGTTGTCGATCCCCACCAGATCCCAATCACTGCGCCCCGGATACGGTACGACATCGCGATCGAGCAGCACCACCGGGATCCGCGCCTCACGAAACGCCTCGAGGATCCGCGCGTTCAACGCGTCGCGATCCGGGGCGCTCCACTCGACAGGCGCAAAGAACACGCCATCGACTTGACGTGCGATGAACTGGCGGCAGAGTTCCCAAGGTGTCCCGGCGTTGCCCCAGAGCAAGGCATGCCCCTTATTCTGCCTGGACTGCGCGATCCCCTGGCAGATCGGCTCGAAGATCTGGGTCTGGCCAAGTTCGGGGATCAGCAGCCCGAACGCGAGTCCTGAAGTCGCTGCCGGAGCGGCTTGTTCCCGCACGTACGATCCCGAACCCGCCCGCCGCTCGATCCAGCCCTGTTGCTGGAGGTCCCGCAGTGCGCGTCCCACGGTAATTCGCGAGGTCTCGAACTGCCGGACCAGCACCGCCTCGCTCGGCAGCTTCGACCCCGGCAGGTACTTCCCCTCGGCGATCCCATTCCGTATGGCGTCGAACACTTTTTGATGAATCGGGCGGCGCATCCAACCTGATATTACAGGTTTTGCTCTCCTGAATGCAACGAGTTAACCTTCCTGTCATCGATCCGCCGCAACCCCTTGACATCTGGTGCGATCCAATGAAGTAACACCCACGTCGGCTGACATCACAACAATAAAACAGAGGAGAATTCCATGCTGTATCGCCATAACCGACGGTCCGGAGCACCCAGGGTAAAGAACGTCCTGGTCGCCAGCGACTTCGACAAAACACTCAGTTTCAACGACTCCGGGTACGTCCTCAGCGAACTGCTGGGGGTCCGCAACTTCGAGGAGAAAGTTGACGGACTTTCGCGGATCGGCCTCGTCCAGCAAGGCGCGGAACTCGCGTATCTTCTGCGTCACGATCCTGAGTTCCGCCAGGTTCGGCGGGAACATCTGATCGAGGCCGGCAAGCGGGTCCGGCTCAAGAACAACGTGGGACGCCTGGCCGAACTGCTCAACGGCAGCGTCGATTCCACGCGGTTTTCGTTCTACGTCATTTCGGCCGCGCCGCGTGAGGTCGTGGTCTCCGCGCTCGAAGGCATCGTGCCCGAGGACCACATCATCGGCACGCAATTGAGCTACGACGAACGTACGGGCGAGATCGCATCCATCGACCGGACGACGGCGGGCTACGGCAAGGTGCTCGCGCTGAGTGAACTGCAGGCGGTCGAGCAGACGCGTCCCGACCAGACGGTGTATATCGGCGACGGCAGTTCCGACATGTACGTGATGCACCACGTCAACAGCTATGACGGCTACACGATCGCGGTTTCCGAGTCGAAATATGTGACGCGCATCGCCCAGCGGACCGTGCTCAGCGACAACGCGCTGGCGGTTTTCGTGCCGATTCTCGAAGAGATCCTGGGCTGGAGCGCAGGGCAGATCCGCGACTTCTTCGCGGCATATGGATTGACGGTTCAGGAATGGGACAAGGTCCGCACGGACTGGCTGACGTTCCACGAGACGGCGAATCCGGAGACGAAGGCGGCAGCGGGTGGCGATGCCTGATCTCGCTGTGATGACCGAAGCGGTCGGGTGGCTCGCGACGACCGCCTTCGCGACCTCGTACATAGCGAAGAGTCCGGGCAACCTGCGGCGGATTCAGGCGGGTGCGGCTCTGCTATGGATCGGGTACGGGGTCGCGAAGCAGGCGCCGCCGGTGATCGTGGCAAACGCCGTGGTGGCGGGGATGGCGCTGTTCTCGTTGCGCAAGAAGGTCCCCGAGTAAGGGTGCGACTTGCGTATCCCCGGCGAGGGTTACCGCAGTAGGACGGCTACCACCCCATAGGCGTCGGTAGGGACACTGTGGACTGTCCCCCGCCGCTAGGCGGCCAGGATCCACGAGGCGCCGGACTCTGCCGTGTCGAAATGCGGCAGGATCCCGGCAAGCTTGGTCGTTTCCAGCAAGTGCACGATGCGGGGCGACGGTTGCACCAGACAGACCCGCGCTCCGAACTGCCCCGCAAGCGTGTAAAGCACCACCAGTTCGCCGAGACCCGCGCTGTCCATCTCTTCGATGCCGGATATCTGCATCAGGACGCCTCGAGGACGCTGGGCGGTTATCAGTTCGCCGGCTTTCCGGCCGAACTCGACCAGTTGCGGACCAAGCGTCAGGCGGCCCGAAAGCTCCATCCGAAGGATCCGGTCCGGCTGCGCCGCAGACACGCTGAATTGAAACGCCATAGTTACTTTCGAATCGCCTCCCGCAAGCCGAGGTTCCGAACCAGGCGCAACAGGTAGTTCGGATGCAGCCCGAGCAGTTTCGCTGCCCCTTTATAATCCCCGCCGGCCTGTTGATACGCGCGCAAAATGCTTTCGCGCTTGGCGTCTGTCACCGAAGACTGAAAAGCGCCGAGTTCCCCGGAAGGCGCGGTCTCCCAAACCGTTTCCGGCAAATCGGACGGCAATACCGGGCCGGATCCGCCGAGCACCACCGCATGCTCCATCGCATTCGCGAGTTCGCGGACATTGCCTGGCCACTCATAGGCTTCGAGGCAGCGCACGGCTTCCGGCGTGAGTCCTTTGCCCGGCTCGCCATAGTGCGCCAGGAAGTGTTCGGCCAGCAGCACAATGTCCTCTTTGCGCGCCCGCAGTGGAGGCGTGCGCAAGGCAACTACGTTCAAACGATGATACAGGTCCGCGCGGAAGGTCCCGTCCTTCACCTGCTGCGCGAGGTCGCGATTCGTCGCCGCCACCACGCGGATGTTCACCGCAATCGATCGCGTTCCGCCCACGCGCTCCAGTTCCCGCTCCTGCAGGACGCGCAGCAATTTCGCCTGCAGCGGCAACGCGAGTTCGCCGACCTCGTCCAGGAACAACGTGCCGCCCTCGGCAGTTTCGAGTTTGCCCTTCTTGACGCCGCCAGCGCCGGTGAACGCGCCCTTCTCGTGCCCGAACAACTCGCTTTCCAGGAGCGATTCCGCAATCGCCGCGCAGTTGATCGCCACAAACGGCGCATTCGCCCTTGGACTTCCGCGATGCAGCAACCGCGCCACGAGTTCCTTGCCCGTGCCGCTTTCGCCCATGATCAGCACGGTGGTGTCGCGCGGCGCGAGCTTCGAGATCTGTTCCAGCAACTTCCCAATCGCGGGACTCCTGCCAAGAATGCCGCCGTTGCCGAAGACCCGCTGTTCGAGAACAGCACAGTCCTCACGCAGCCGATCGGCTTCCCGCACGCTTTCGACAGCGACTGACGCCAGGCTCGCGACGGCGCTCAACACCGGGGCAGCGTCAGCGGCGCATCCCTGCAGGGCCACCACTCCGTTCAGTTGTCCGGAGGCGTAGACGGGGGCCGCGGCAATGTCACCGTGGCGGCAGGATCCCTCCAGGAGGATGCGCTTCCACAACTCGCGCGACGCCTCAGGAGTCACAATCGATCCCGCAACCTGCAACCACTGGGCCTCGACATCGGTTTCATCACGGCCGACGATGACGACGCCGCCCGTAAACGGAACGAAATCCCCCAGCAATCGCAGCAGTTGCCGCGAGACATCCGCTCGGACCTCTGCAGTTCGCGCGCCTGCCAGCGCCCGGAACAGGAACACCACCACGGAGGCGTTGAGTAACATCGCGGGCGACGCGGCTGAGGCGGAAGGGTTCATTATCTTTTTGGTTCACCCATTATCGAAGAAGTTCCGCCGCATCCGCAAACACGCTGAAAATAAGGCGTCTTTTGCATGGCACACGACGTGCAACACCCTGGCGCATGGCACTCACCATCAGCAGCAAACGCAACGGAAACGTCGAAATCGTCAATCTGGCGGGCAAACTGACCCTCGGAGACGGCAGCAGCAGCCTGCGCGCCGCCGTCAAAGAGACTCTCGAACGGACCACGAGCATCGTCGTCGATCTGTCCGGCCTCTCCTACATCGACAGCGCGGGTCTCGGCGAACTCGTCTCCGGATACGCGTCGGCCAAGTCGCGCGGCGCAGAGATGAAACTGCTGCGCCCCAGCAAGCGCGTGGACTCGATGCTGCAGATCACCAAACTGTACACGACGTTCGAAGTCTTCGAAGACGAGGCGGCGGCCGTGTCCAGTTTCCGCGCCTAGCAGTGCAAGGCAACACAGGAATGCGAGATACTATGGCGATGCTTCCGGCAGCGCACCACGGGCCCAACGAGACGATCGACCTGCAGCAGAAGCTGGCGCGAGTGCAGATGCTGCTCGAGGCCGCTCGGCGCGTGCATTCGACGATCCAGCTCGAGGAGGTCCTGTCGAGCGTGCTGGAGATCGCGGCCAAGGAACTCGAAGCCGAAGGGGCGTTCTTTGCGTCCGCCACAGGGCAGTTGAACGCCAGTGTTTATGGCGAGGTCCCGGATGACTGGACACGCTGGAGCGCACGAGCGGAGATCCCGGGATACTCGAGCGCGGAACTGCCCGGCGAGCGCGGCGCCACCCTCGCTCACCTGGTCATCTACCGTCCGCAACCGTTGTCGCTCGAGGAGGCGGACTTCCTGGAAGGCCTCGCGCTACAATCGGCGCTCGCCATCGCCAACGCCCAGCATCACAAGCGGATGATCGAATGGGAGCGGCTGCAGATCGATCTCGACGCTGCGCGCGCAATCCAGCGCAGCCTGCTGCCGCACAGCATCCCGGAAATCGCCGGATACTCCGTCGCCTTCCGGTCCACGACCTGCTACGAAGTCGGCGGCGACTATGTCGACGCGATGCTGTTGCCTGACGGACGGCTCATGATCGTACTGGCCGACGTGGCGGGCAAGGGACTGGCGTCCGCCCTGATCAGCACCACGTTCCGGTCCAGTTTCCGCGCCATCGCCGGCGCCGGATTACCGCTGAACGAGATGGCTGCACGCCTGAATACGCTGCACTGGCAGGAAGGCGTGGAAGCGCGCCGGCGCTATGTCACCGCGGTCTTTCTCTGCGTCGATCCTTCGAATCACACCGTCGAGGCCGTCAATTGCGGCCACAATCCGGCGTTCGTGGCGAGCGGATCCGAACGCAAGCGCATCGGCGCCAGCGGACCTCCGCTTGGCATGCTGCCCGGCCTGAGCTATGAAATCGAGAGGTTCACGCTTGACGAAGGCGGCCAGGTGTTGCTCTATACAGATGGACTGACGGAAGTATTTTACGAAGACGAGGAGTTTGGCGAAGACCGGCTGGAGGGCTTAATGGGCGAGACGCCGGCGGCGGAGTTCCTCGAGTATGTGTGGAACACATTGTCACGTTTTGCACGGGGCGGCCGGCAGACCGACGACATGACCGCGCTCTATCTTTACCGGGGCGCAGCAGGAAGGACAAACTGATGCTTTCCGAACCCATCATCACCGAATTGAGGCTCCCGACCCGGCTCGGTTTTGAAAAGGTGGCGATGAGCACGGCGGCCAGTGTCGCCGAGCTGATGGGTTTTTCCGCGGACCGCGTGGAGGATCTCAAAACAGCCGTGTCCGAGGCGTGCATCAACGCCATCGAACACGGCAACAAGCTAAACGAGCTGCTCGGAGTCGTGGTGACGCTGTCGATGGGCGAGCAATCCCTCGAAGTGCGGATCCGCGACGAGGGTCCGGGTGTGCGCAATGAACTGCATGTGCCGGACATGGATCGCAAGATGCTGGGCGAGGAAGATCCGCGCGGAATGGGCATGTTCCTGATCCAGGCGCTGGTGGACGAAGTCGAATACGTGAGCGAGCCTGCTGCGGCCGGAGGCGGAAGCTACGCGCGGCTCGTGATTCATTTGAATGCAGCAGGGGGAAAATAATTGAAATGGTGACGCCAACTAAGACCAAAGTGGACCAGGACGGCAATCTGGCCGTGATGCGCTTCGAGGGCGATATTACGAGCGCTTCGGAAGAAGCCGTGCTCGGCAAATATCGCGCGCTCGACAGCGGAACTCAGAAGATCCTGCTCGATTTCTCGAAGGTTCCGTACCTCAATTCGAGCGGCATCGCGCTGGTGATCCAGTTGTTGATGGCCGCCTCCAAGACCCAGCAGAAAGTCGTCTGCTTCGGCCTCTCGGCCCACTTCGTGAAAGTCTTCACGATGCTCGGCCTCGCCAAGTATACGTCCCTGCACGCGGACGAAGCCGCCGCCCGAGCCGCAGTCGC
>CAZVKC010000075.1:0-5462 GCA_964627455.1 uncultured Solibacteraceae bacterium
TCCGCCGATATCACCGAGGGTTTGAGCAAATGCCGGAACGAGGCACAAAGCGAGACAAAGCGCGACTTGTTTGATTCGACTCATCGAGGAATCAGACTCCTTGTGTATTACAGAAACACCTGCCGGCTCTTTCGGCCGGTCGTACGACGTGGTTTACAGGAGCTTAACACAACACGCCCCCCTCCGCACGATTAGTTCGACACCCACCCTTAATAGGGACACTCCGGAATGTCCCAACCATTACCCCTTCTGCCCTACCGGATTTTCCGGAGACTCCACCGACCGAAAAGATCCTACTGGACTTTTTCGGTCCCAATAGACTATTCTGGTCTTACAGGACCACAACGGTCGCATTCATGCTCAAGCTGACCAAAAAAGCGGACTACGGGTTGATCGCCCTCAAGCACCTGGCCGTCACTGCCGAAACCGGCGGCATCGCCAGCGCCAAGGAGATCGCGGATACCTACCACATCCCCCTTCCGCTGCTGTCCAAGATTTTGCAGAAGCTCAACAAGAGCGGCTTCCTGCGTTCGGAACAGGGCAACAACGGCGGCTACCGCCTCGCCCGCGACGCCCGCGAGATCTCGACCCTCGAGGTCATCCGCGCCATCGACGGCCCCATCATCCTGACGCACTGCTTCACCACCGAACACGCACAAGGTTGCCAGCTCTCGGAAACCTGCAATGTCCGCGAACCTTTGCGCAAGGTCCACGAAGGGATCCTCCGTCTCCTCGGCGGCATCACCATCCACGACCTCGCACAGGACGACATGGACATCCCCACGATTCCAGCGCCGAAGTTATATGCACTGTCCGGCGTGAGTGCTGCATCGAAATAGGAAATCATATGTCTCTTAAGTTCCCGCTGTACCTGGACAATCACGCGACGACGCGCATGGATCCCCGCGTGTTCGCGGCCATGACGCCCTACTTCACCGAGATCTACGGAAACGCCGCAAGCCGCAACCACGCGTTCGGCTGGCAGGCCGAAGAAGCCGTCGAAAAGTCCCGCAAACAGATCGCGGACCTCATCGGCGCGGACTCCAAAGAAATCGTCTTCACCTCCGGCGCCACCGAATCCAACAACCTCGCCATCAAGGGCGTGGCGCAGATGTACGCCGAAAAGGGCAACCACATCATCACCGCCGCCACCGAACACAAGGCGGTGTTGGACACCTGCAAGCGCCTCGAAAAGGACGGCTTCCGCGTCACCTATCTCCCGGTCCAGCAGGACGGCCTCATCGACCTCAACTTGTTGCGCGAATCGATCACGGATAAGACCATCCTGATCTCGATCATGTACGCGAACAACGAGATCGGCGTCGTCCAGCCCATCCAGGAAATCGGCAAAATCGCCAAGGAAAAGGGCGTCCTCTTCCACACCGACGCCGTGCAGGCAGTCGGCAAGATCCCGGTCAACGTGATCAAGGATGGCGTCGACATCCTCTCGCTCACCGGCCACAAGCTCTACGGCCCCAAGGGCTGCGGCGCGCTGTATGTTCGCCGCCGCAATCCCCGCGTCCGCCTCGCCGAACAGATGAACGGCGGCGGTCACGAACGCGGCATGCGCTCCGGGACCCTCAATGTTCCCGGCATCGTCGGCCTCGGCGAAGCCTGCGAACTCTGCAACAAGGAAATGGCCGATGAAGCGCTCCGCCTCGGCTACCTGCGCGACAAGCTCAAGAACCGCATCTTCGAAAGCCTCGACGAGGTTTACATCAACGGCAGTTGGGAAAGCCGCCTGCCCCACAACCTCAACGTCAGCTTCGCGTACGTCGAAGGCGAAAGCCTGCTGATGGGCATCAACGATGTCGCCGTTTCCAGCGGATCCGCCTGCACCTCGGCCACCCTCGAACCCAGCTACGTGCTGAAGGCCCTCGGCGCCGGCGACGATCTCGCGCACTCGTCCATCCGCTTCGGCCTCGGCCGGTTCACTACCGAAGAAGAAATCGATTACGTCGCCGACAAGATCATCGACGTCGTCAAGAAGTTACGCGAACTCTCGCCGCTCTACGAGATGTTCAAAGAAGGCGTGGACCTGACCAAGGTTCAGTGGACCGCGCACTAATTCCAGCAGCTCTGCTCTTGCACTACTAAGGAGAATCGAACGAACATGGCATATTCCGACAAGGTCCTCGACCACTACAACAATCCCCGCAATGTCGGCTCGCTCGACAAGGCGGATCCGAACGTAGGCACCGGCATGGTGGGCGCGCCCGAATGTGGCGACGTCATGAAGCTTCAGATCAAGGTCAACCCGGCGACCGGCATCATCGACGACGCCAAGTTCAAGACCTTCGGCTGCGGCTCCGCCATCGCCAGCTCTTCGCTCGCCACCGAATGGCTGCGCGGCAAGAGCGTGGACGAAGCCCTCGCCATCAAGAACACCGAAATCGTGCAGGAACTCGCCCTGCCCCCGGTGAAGATCCACTGCTCCGTGCTCGCCGAAGACGCCATCAAGGCCGCCATCGCCGACTACAAGGCGAAGGAAGAAAAGCGCACCCCCGCGGAAGCTACGGCAACCGCGTAATCATCCAACAATCAGGCAGGTAAAGTTCCCATGATCGAAGTAACACCCAAAGCAGTCACCAAGATTCGCGAGGCCTTCCAGAAGCATGGCGTCTCCGAAGGCGGTTTGCGGCTGGGAGTTCTGGGCGGCGGCTGTTCCGGACTGAGCTACCAGTTCAAGTTCGACCGTCAACCGCGCGCTACCGACAACGTCTTCGAATTCCAGGAACCGGCCTCCGGCGAACCCGTCAAGGTCTTCGTCGATCCCAAGAGCCTGAAGTTTCTCGACGGCATGACGCTCGACTGGAAGGATTCCCTCATCCAGTCGGGCTTCGCCTTCGACAACCCGCACGCCAAGAAAAGCTGCGGCTGCGGAACTTCGTTCACCGCATAAACGATGACCTATTTCGAGGCATTCGGTATCGAGCCGAAACTCTCGATCGATACCGCGGACCTGCAACAGCGGTTCTACCGCCTCAGCCGCGAATTTCACCCGGATCGTTTCACCCGCAGGCCCGTCGAAGAACAGCAGCAAGCCCTCGAAAGGACTTCCCTGCTCAACGACGGGCTTCGCATTTTGAAGGATCCCGTGCGCCGCGCTGAGTACGTTCTCAAGCACAACGGCTTCGACATCGGCGAACAGCGGACCAAAGACGTCCCGCCCGAACTGCTCGAAGAAGTCTTCGAATTGAACATGGCCCTCGAAGAGTCCGACAAAGATCAACTCGACGCCTTCAAGACGAAGTTCAACGCCATGCTCGGGGACATCGACTCGCAACTCGCAGGCCTCTTCGAAAAGTACGACGCGACGCAATCCCGCGACGAACTCGCCGCGATCCGCTCCATTCTCAACCGCCGCCGCTACATCGACAACCTCGTTCAGAAAATCGACTCCGCCCTATGAGCAGCACCTTCCAAATCGACTTCGGCGAAACGAAGCGCATCATCGGCATCGACCTCGGCACCACCAACTCGCTCGGCGCCTTCATGGACCTCACCGGTCCCAAAATCATCCCCACCGCTACCGGTGGCGCGATCGTGCCTTCCGTTGTCTCCAACACCGGCAACGACATCATCGCCGGAGACAACGCCCGCGCGCTTCTCGTCACACATCCGGAACGCACCGTCTATTCCGCCAAGCGCCTCATGGGCCGCAGCGTCGCCGACATCCAGGAAGAGCTGAAGTACTTCCCCTTCCGCATCGCGTCCGCCCCGGGCGACAACGTCATCCGCCTGCAGTTGGGCGAAAAGACCTTCACGCCGCCGGAAATCGCGGCCATCGTACTGCGCGAAATCAAGCGCAACGCCGAAGCGCACTTCAACGAAGAGATCACGCAAGCCGTCATCACCGTCCCCGCGTACTTCAACGATGCGCAGCGCCAGGCCACCAAGGACGCCGGCCGCATCGCGGGACTCGAAGTCCTCCGCCTCGTCAACGAACCCACTGCCGCGGCTCTCGCCTATGGACTCGACAAACGCCAGAACGGCATCGTCGCCGTCTACGACTTCGGCGGCGGAACCTTCGACATCTCGATCCTCAAGCTCCATGACGGCATCTTCGAAGTCCTCGCCACCAACGGCAACACGCACCTCGGCGGCGATGACATCGACAACCTGCTGATGCAGATCGCGCTCGAGGACCTCGCCTCCGAATGGTCCGATCCTGACATCGGCCGGGACAACCAGGCCGTTCAGCTACTCCGCCGCGCCGTCATCGCCGCGAAAGAGAAGCTCTCGTTCGTCCTCGAAACCACCATCGACCTCGAGTTCAAAGGCCGCAAGTACCAGCGCGTCATCAACCGCGACCTGCTCGACAAGCTGATCACGCCGGTCATCAACCGCACGCTCGAACCCTGCAAAGCCGCTCTCAAAGACGCGGGACTCACGCCCGATCAAATCGACGAAGTCGTCATGGTCGGCGGATCCACGCGCATCCCGCTCGTGCGTTCCGCGGTCGAAGCGCTCTTCAAGACCAAGCCGCACACCGAATTGAATCCGGATGAAGTCGTCGCACTCGGCGCCGCCGTACAGGCCGGCATTCTCGCCGGATCCGTGCAGGACACGCTCCTTCTCGACGTCACCCCTCTCTCGCTCGGCATCGAAACGATGGGAGGCGTGGTCTCGAAGCTGATCCACCGCAACTCGACCATCCCGGCCTCCGCTTCCGAAACCTTCACCACCGCAGTCGACGGTCAGACCAACGTGCTGATCCACGTCCTGCAGGGCGAACGCGAACTCGTCAAGGACTGCCGCTCGCTCGCCCGCTTCGACCTCAAGGGCATCGAATCCATGCCCGCCGGCCTCGCCAAGATCGAAGTGAAATTCCTCATCGACGCCAACGGCATTCTCAGCGTCACCGCGCGCGACGCCCGCTCCGGCAAAGAGCACTCCGTCGAAGTCAAACCTTCCTACGGACTCACCGACGAACAAGTCGAAGCAATGATCGAGGAATCGATCCAGATGGCCGACGAGGACTTCCGCGAGCGTCAGGTCCGCGAAGCCCGCGTGGAAGCGGACCGCGTTCTCGCCGCAGTCGAAAAGGCCAGGCACAGCGACGCCTTCTACGAACTCCCCGAAGAAGAGCGCAGCGAGATCGACAGGGTCCACAACGAGATGCTCGTCGTCTATCACAGCGACGACTACGCCTTCATCCGATCCAAGCTGGAAGAGTTGGACCGCGTCACGCACCACCTCGCGGAAATCCTCGTCAACACCGCTGTCAGCGGAGCACTGAAGGGAACCAAGATCTAATGAAACTCACCTGGACCGACGCCGAAGACATCGCCATCGCGCTCTACGAGAAGTTCCCCGACATGGACCCCACGTATGTCCGGTACACGGACATGCACAAATGGGTCACCGAACTCCCGGACTTCGACGACGACCCCCACAAATCCAACGAAGCCAAGTTGGAGGCTATCCAAATGGCCTGGCTCGAAGAGTGGAAAGACAAC
>CAZVKC010000075.1:5562-18096 GCA_964627455.1 uncultured Solibacteraceae bacterium
AAACCGCCCCGCAAATACTCACCGCGATCCCCATCTCGCGGAACGCCACCGCCTTCGCGAACAGCGCCTCGGATCCGCCATAAGCCACCTGAATGTGATTCGCCTTGTGACGCCCCATCATCTGGTCGCGGCTCACCCCGCGCAGCACCGCATGCATCACCGGCCATTGCGGCGTCGTGATGCTCCACCGCCGCTCCGTCTCCTCCTGCGGCAACTCCACCACGTCCGCCATCCCCAGGTCCGCTTGGATCCGCCCATCCTGCACATACACCCGGCTCCAAACCACCTCGCCCGGCTTACTCACGCCCTTCACCGAACCGCCACCCAGCGGGAAGTACATCGGAGGCTGCCGTTCACTCACCGCCCCTGCGTACCCGCCAATAAAATGCTGCGGCGGCGCGGCGCCCGATATCTCGAACACCCACACGAACTGCCCGTTGTAATCCTCGCCATACCGCAAATCATGCAGCGTATTCTCCGGATCCAATCCCATCGCCGTCCACACGCGATTCGTGATCAATCCATCGACGCCCGCGCACTCATCCACTTCATTGAAATGCGGCAACGCACAACCCGCGTACAACTCCTTGCCCGTCACCGTGCAAAGCACCGGAGGCCGATCCACGTTATTCAACAACCCCTCGGCCAGATCCGAAGCCGGGCAGATATCCTTCAACCCCTGCTGGTACTGGATCCCGATCGCATCGCACCCGAAGTCATTCGCGATCCGCACCGCCGCAATATACATCCGGCACTGCTGCAATAACTGACCCTCGGTCAGTTCCGTAGCCTCATCCGTGCCCGTGCGGAACTGCATCCCCTTCGCCCGCAGCCAATCCAGGACGCCACGCGCCTCGGCATCAGAAACATTCCGCATCGCCGCAAACAGCGCCGACTGGCTCAGCCGCTCTTTGAAGATGTTGGTCGCATGCAGCAATTCATCGGGGATGATCGCGTTATACATCCCCATGCAGCCCTCATCGAACACACCCAGAATCGCGGGACGCTTCCGCAGTCCGTCGGCAACACCGCGCCCGATCTCCTCAGCCTTCGCCGGAATCGCGAACTGCTCGAGCGCCCGCACATGCGACGCGTCATGCTCGAACCCCTCACCCGCCAGCCACTTCTGCAGCCGGCTCAGAAAGTACTCGTCCGTGAACTCGCCGCTCCACAGCGTGTGATACGCGACCCCGGCCTTCGTGAGACTCCCATTCAAATTGAGCAGCCCTACCAGACCAGGCCACTGCCCGCTCCAATTCGCCACCGTCAGAATCGGACCCCGGTGCCGGTACAACCCCGGCAGCACGTGATGGCTGTACTGCCAAACAGCCTCCACCACAACAACAGGCGCATCCGCAGGAATCCCCGCAAACACATCCAACCCGCGCCGCTGGCTGTCTAAGAACCCATGCTTCTGCACGGGATCATACGGATGCGCGCGGCGAACCTCGCGCCCGAAACCTTCGATGGCCGCGATGACCGCGCGCTCGGCGGCCTCCTGCGCGGCCCAACAAACCTGGTTAGCCGAAAGCCGCAGATCGCCGCTTGCGGCCAAATAAATAGGAGATAAAGATGAGGAAGACATGGCCTTGCAGAACCAGTATACAGACGCGTCTTCCCCGCGACTCACTCTTCTGGAGGCCCAAACGGCTCGATCCGTGGATTCGAGAAGACCCCCTCGGCGGGATCGCGATGCGCCGCTGTCTGTGCCTCGAGAGCCGCCTCGGCCGTGGCCGCCGCCCGCGAGTCAATCATGACGCAATACAACCCCGCCGCAGGATCCGTCCCGATGACGCCAAACTCAGGATCCAAATCCTCCACGCGAACGCCGAACCGCTTCGCCACGTCCTCCAAAGAAGGCTCCGGCCTCGAGTCTTTGAACTGAAACATCACCCGATCCATAACAAGACCCTCCATCCACGCCACGGCCGCAGGCCTCACTTGGGGTGGGGCGGGCTTCAGCCCGCGCGGGACTTCAGTCCCGCCCAACACTAACCCTTCTTCCCACCGCCACACCCACATCCACCACTCGAAGCAGCCGTCCCACTCCGAGTCAAGCCGCCATCATAGTACCCAGCCTGGTAGATCGCGTCAATGAGATCCTCCACCGCACTGCTCGAACCTCCCCCAACATCCTCACCACCATGAATCGGCCCCGGATCCGGAATCGGCGGCGGAATCGGCGGAACCTGCGGGATCCCCCGGCAAATCTCAGGAAACCGCCTGCAGATGTCAATCGGCACGGGCCGTGGCGTACACAACTGCGGAAACCGCTTGCAGATATCGATCGGAACCCGCGGCCGGAACCGCCGGTACAACTCGCACCCGTTCACGATCCCGAACCCGTAGTCGAAGTCGAACCCCGCCGTCCCGCGATCCTCCGCCGTCGACCGCAGCAGATTCCGCATCGCATGCGGCGTCACCGCCGGATTCCCCGGACTATACGGCCGCTTGCTCCGCACGGCCGCCATCACGCCCGCCACCACCGGCGTCGCCGCCGAAGTCCCGCCATCGGCCGGATACACCCCGGACCCCTGGAAATGCGTGTACCCCGTGATATCCGGCTTGTCCCGCGACAACCGCCCCGGGCCCTGCGACGAATACCCAACCCGGTTCTTGCTGATGTCCGCGCCCGCCACGCACAACACCGCATTGCTCCCATTCGCGCCGTAAATCGCATTCGCGGTCACACCGCCGCACCGGCCGTCCGGACAGTTCGAACCGCAGTTCCCCGCCGCAAACAGGATGTCCGCGCCCGCCGCCTCCAGCGACGCCACGATCCGGTTGAACGGGTGATTCGGATTATCCGAATAGTTCCCCGGATTCCCCACCGGAAAGTCCCACGACGGATGGAACATCCCCCAGCTATTGCTCACCACCAGCGAACGGTTCTCGCCCGGCCGCCTCGGCGCAAGCATGATGTCGAGCAGATGCCGGTACGCGCGCACGCCATCCGACAACACCCCCGACATCGCCGTGGGACCACTCGCTGTCGACCGCAGCAACTGAATATCCAGGAAAAGCGCGCGAGGCGCCGCAATCGCCGCATCGAACGCACACATCGTCCCATGGTTCACCGGCGCATTCCCCGGAACCATCCCCGCCACCGGGACCCAACTCCGCGCCGCATCGATCGAGATATTCTTCCCGTGCGCAACCAGGTGCGCCAGGTTGATCCCCGTATCCACGATCGCCAGCAGCACGCCGGTCCCGTCCATCCGGATCTGCCGCATCTGCGGCACGCACAGCAACCGCTCCACATCCGCATCGGTGCCCATCGCCGGACTCCCCGGGCAGATGATCGTCGGCTGAATCTCGACATCGGCAAATACGCCGACCACCGACTTGTGCGCCTCCAAATCGCTGATCTTCGCGTCATCCACTTCCGCCCGCACAATGTACGTCGACTCCTTTGGTTCCACCGCCAAATCGAATCGCGCCCCCGACACATACTCGGGACCCTCCACCGAACGCGCCCGCAATCCCGGCATCGCCGTCGGCGCGCAAGATGCATCAAACTGGACCCCTGCAATCCGGGGCGTCGATCCGGTGTCCAACACCTTCTCCGCCACGGGACCCACCGCAAATGCCGCGCCAGCCAAATCACTGTTATGCGCCAATTCGACAATTACTTTCCGCTTGGCCATACAATACTCCTGTCTCTATTTGGGGAATTTAAGGTAAGAGTATGGGACCCGCAGGCGTCACGAACTGTTCTGCCGCTGCAAGACAGCAACTGCGCCACGGCCACTCCGCCGGCAGGTTTTCGCTCCTACACGTCAGCAAGCGCAATTCAGAACCCGCGCAGGACAAGTACTAAAGCAAAATACACACACATTTACAATTCGCCGAAAACGCCGTTCACAGCCGCAGTCAAAATATTTGAATCAGGAAATCACAGCCAAATGAATGATTTCGGCGCACTCATTTTCTGAACACTGTTAACCGCCGCCCCCACCCGTGCTAACCTCGGAACCGAGAGAAGGCGCACCCGACGAACCTCCCGCCGAGGAGTTCGCAAGGTGCGCCTTTCTGCTTTCCAACGCCGGATCCAAAAGGAGAAAACCACGTCATGCCAAGCACCGCCCAGGGCAAAGCCATCTCTTCGATGAACGCGCTCAAGCATGGACTCACTGCCAGATCGCCGCTCCTCCCCTCCGAGGACCCCGCCGAATTCCAGGCCTTCATCGACGCCCAACTCCGCCGCTGGAACCCGGAAACACCCGACTTCCGCGCCGCTGTCCTCGAATTCGCAGGCATCTCCTGGCGCCTCAATCGCGTCGCCGTGCAGGAAGCCAAACTCATCGACCTGGAACTCAAGCGCATCCAGATCGACCGCCGAACCGACCACGCGCTCGACCAACTCCTCCGCGCTATCGGCGAGCACGACCAGGAAACCCTCGAAGCCCTGGCCCTGGACCGTCTCCTCAAATCCCGCACGCTCGTCAATCTCCACCGCCAGGAAGGTCGCCTCGAACGCCGCCTCAAACATCTCCGCGAGGAAGTCAAACACTTCGCCGTCCTCGCCAACATGCGCCGCCTCGCCCTCGAACGCGAAGCCGAAGAAGCCCAGGAAGCCGAACAACAGCGCGCAGCAGCAGCAGAAGCCGCGGGGCAACAAAACGAACCGGTCGACTCCGCAAGAGTCGTCGAGATGCCGCTCCGCAACTGAATCCGAATCCCGGGCAACCCTCTCAACCGGTGGACAGGCGCTTCGACACCGCCCGGCCCACACTGTTCTTTCTCAACCGAATATCCCCCCGGCAAGCCATAGGCGAAGTGTGCGCGCCAATGATATCCTTTCCGCTGACCTCTGCTCGAAGCAACCACGACAAGGAAAGGACCCATGTCCCAAGTCACACCAGCCCGCATCATGCAGGCAGCCACCGCCTTCCACCTGAGCGCGTCCCTGCACACGGGAGTCGAACTCGGACTCTTCACCGCTATCGGCGCCGGCCACACCACCGTCCCGGCGCTCGCCGAGCATTGCCGCGCCTCGCAGAAGGGCATCCGCATCCTCTGCGACTACCTCACCATGACCGGATTCCTCACCAAAAGCGGCGATCAATACGGCCTGGCCGAGGACACCGCCGTCTTCCTCGACCGCTCCTCGCCGGCCTACTTCGGCGGCGTCGTGCACATGATGGTTAGCTCTGACATCCAGAAGGTGTTCGGAGATCTCACCGCGATCGTGCGCAAAGGCGGCACGACCCTCAACGACCAGGGCGGCACCGTCTCGCCCGAAAACCCCGTCTGGGAAGACTTCGCCCGCTCGATGATCGCAATGATGATGCCGTCGGCCGAAGGCATCGCGAAGATTCTCAATGCGGCGGAAGGCAAGCCGGTGAAGGTCCTCGACATCGCCGCGGGACACGGCTTGTTCGGCATCACCATCGCGCGTCAGAACCCCAACGCCACGATCCACGCCGTCGACTGGACCTCGGTCCTCGAGATCGCCCGCGAACACGCCATCGCTGCTGGCGTAGCGGACCGCTGGCACACCATCGAAGGCAGCGCCTTCGAAGTCGAATTCGGCACGGATTACGACGTGGTGCTGATCACCAACTTCCACCACCACTTCAATCCGCAGACGATCGAAGGACTGATGCGCAAGGTCCACGGCGCGCTCAAGCCGGACGGCGTCGTGGTCACGCTCGAGTTCGTCCCCAACGACGACCGTATCTCGCCGCCCGACGCCGCCTTCTTCCCGCTCATCATGCTCGCATCGACGGCCGAAGGCGACGCTTATACCTTCGCCGAATTCGACCAGATGTACCGCAATTGCGGCTTCTCGCGAAACGAGATGCACTGGCCCCCGGGAGCCCCGCAGGCCATCATCGTCTCCCGCCGCTAATCGGGCGGAAGCACATGTTCAGCAACTGAGCGCGGCGACACGCCCAACTGGGTGTCCGCGCTCAGTTCTTGGAAGCGGGCGCGGGCTTTTCGGCCGAATACTTCTCGGGGTGCTTCTCGAACTTGTCTTTGCAGGTCGGACCACAGAAGAAGTAGGTCTTGCCCTTATACGTCAATTCTCCGGCGGCTTCATGGGAATCAATGTCCATACCGCATACCGGATCCTGGACCGTCATAATGACTTTCATCGGGATACCTCACTTTCCACCAGAGAACGCTGCACGCCAGAGACCAAGCCGGGCCTATTTCGCCCGGTAGATCGTAAAACCCTGTAACGGCTCCGGCGTCAGTTGCTCGAACTTCTCCGGCGGAAAGGCCCCTCCAGGAGGCGGTCCCTGATGCGCGAAGTACCGGACACCGATCTGGCGCAGTCGCGGGTCTCCCGGATCCACCAGGAGCTTGCGAAGCAGCGTCGGAGGCGTGCGAGGCTGGCCGGGTTCGAATCCCGCCGGCGAACCGGCAGGCAAAACCCCTGCAGCCGTATAGCCGCTGCCGTTGTAGAAGCCGTCCGCTTTGCGATCGGGATCGAACAGACGCCAATCCTCGAGAGACGGCACGTACTGGAATGAATTCAACACCTCGAGCCCCAGTGCCCCGAAGTACGGCGGAACCGACCAGTCATCCGAAAAGACCAGCCAGCGGCCAGGCTCCGGAGGGTGCTCCCGAATATAGCGCGCCAGCTGCGACTGCTCGTACGCCGGAAGGCCTCGAGTAAGGGGATTGATGAGCAGGTTCGCCCAGATCAACGGGACCAGCACCAGGATCGCGAACACTCGCCGTTGTCCCGCCGCCATCGCAGCAAGCGTCAACCCGCCGGCCAGCGCGCAAGCCAGTAACCCGCGCACTCCGAAGAAACCATCGAGGCTTGCGTCCATCAACAGCAGCAGCAACGCCAGTCCAGCGGCGCATCCAGTGATGAGCAGCGCAATTCCCGCGGGACTCCACTGCCGCATGCGAGACTCGCGGAGGAACAGCAGCGTCAACGCAATATTCACCAGCCCCAATGCCGGCGTCACGCGTATGCCCTGCACCATGTGCAGCAGGAACGGCTTGCCGAATACCGCGGGGATCGGCAGCACCATCCACGCCAGCAGAAACGCAAACACTCCCAACAGCACGGCCGCCGGCTTGGCCGGACGGCGAAACAAGATGGTCAGCGGACCGAACCACAGGTACCCCGAACCCTCACAGATATTGAGAAACGTCCGCGGCACATGATTCTCCGACTTCAACAAGTCCGCGAATCCGGAAGCAACCATGGTCCACGGCACGCCGCCTCCATCGAACGACCGGTTCCCCGGATACCAGGTCTGCTTGACGATCTGCACGACGTCCCGGATCTCCCAATAGAAGCCGCCCATGACCAGCGCGACGGCCGCCAGTGCGGTGAAGATCCGCCCGCCCTCCGGCCAGCCCGGCCATCGCCCGCGCGCCGCCATCCAGGCGACGAACATACCGGTCGATGCATAAGCCAGCGGGATCAGAAACGGCGGATACGCGCACAGCCCGAAGTCGACGCAAAGGATGACGAATGCGGATCCCCACAAGGCTGCCTCGCGCATGGTTCCGGCATCGGCCAGTTTCACCGCGGCCACGAAGATGAGACATGCGAGGCCGATGGACTCGGGCAGTAGGGACGGCCATGAGTACGCCCATTGAGTGTAGGCAGAGATGAAGTACCAGAGCGATCCGAAGATCGCCAGGGTTCCGGACCCCGTCAGCAGTCGAAACGCCGCAAAGGTCCCTCCGAGCAGAAGCAGCATCTTCCATTGCCAGTACACCGCGAACGCATAGTCGCGAGGCAGCACGAAGAAGGCCCAGAACTGCGGGCGGAACAACATCGACCAGTGACGCGCTGGAGCATTGGCGATCAGGATCGTGGACGACGGGCCCGCAATCGACTGGACGGCCAGCGGTTCGCGGGCGTTCAGCTGATGGAGGATCAACGGAGTGTGAACGTTGAACTCGTCCGCCCGGATCCCCTTGCCGTATCCCAGCAGCGGCTTCACCGCCAGAACATCGGGCAGCCCGGTGCGGGTCAGGAAGTCCGACGAGGATCCGTTCCACTTGCAGGCGCTCGCGATCAGGAAGAACGAAACCAGCGAAGCGGCAAAGACGTGGGCCGCATCCCATCGCCGGACCCAGCGGGCGCCTGCGGCTACCAGCAGGAATGCGATAGCCAATGAGATCGTGATGGGCTTGACCCACAAGGCCGGCGCAATGGCCCCCGGCAAGCCTTGGGGCGTGAGTTCGTAGATGCCCTCGCTCTGCCCCTTGGACATCGACATCTCATCGAGCGGCTCTCGGGAGTTCCCGTCGATAACCCGCGCATGCAGCACCTGGACGGGGCCGGGGACCTTCAGCCGCAGGCCGCGAACCCGCGGTGACGGCAGTGGAAACCAGTACTGCCGGGACTCGCCAGGCTCCAGATCCAACTGCACCGAGTTCGTGTCCGTGTACTCGCGACTCGCCCCCGCGCCGTCCGGCAGGAAGTACAGTTGCGCCCGCTGCCGCTGTTCCGCGCTCGCAGTGAGTTCCAGGAACACCGGACCTTCCCGGGGCGGCCCTGTGCGCTCCGCCACGGGAAACACCTCGACCATGAGGCGCAGGCTGAAGAAGAACACGACCAGGAAGTGCGGCCAGTACTGGCGCAGCGGCTCACGGATGCTTCGCAACATCGGCAATCTCGCGATCGGTCAAGGGCCGTGCGAACACCGACAGGTCATCCATCAGGCCCACGTAGTTCACGCCGAGACGGATCGCGGCTTTGTCGAGGTCCCATTCGAAGATCTCCGGGATCTTCGGCGTGGCTCCTTGCAGCACGCCGTTGACGTACAACTTCGCCTCGCCGGAAGCGCCGCCGAGTCCCGCATAGGTGATTGCGATATGGGTCCAGCGGTCCTTGGCAAACGGATGCTTCTTCACGACCACGAGCCGGTTGTTGAACGCCGGATTCTGGTCGGGCGGCGTGTTCGCGGCATTCCATGCCTTGAGCGCCCCGAACACCCCAAGCCGGAAGTGCCGCGGCTTGTCGTCCTTGGTGAAGTCCACCCAGATCGCCGAGTCGTTGTACGCCTTATCGGTCACCTGCAGTGGGTCGCAGTAGCCCGGAGCCAGTTCTGTCTCCGGATCCAGCTTCAACCAGAAGCTCACGGTCCCGGACCAGTTCTTTGCGACGAACGGCACGTTGCCCTTGGCGTGATAGAACACCGCCCGCGTGTTGGACTTGAGGAAGCGCAGCGCATCGCCGCCGTTGCGGCCTTCGCCCTTCGCATGCGCCACGAACCCGTCCGCCGCGGCAAGTCCGGGCTTCGCCTCCGCCTGCTGCTTGTAGTCGGCTGCGCTGTACAACCGCCGGTCGCCCTTGCCGGTCTTCGCGTCGATCGATCCATCGAAGGTCGCGCGGAACACGACGTCCTTCTTCCAGTCCGCGGCCGTCAGCGACAGCGCCGCAGCCACACACAAGGCAGCAGTTCTCTTCATCACATCAACCAGAATAGAGGACTTTCTTGCGCAGCTACCGCCCCAACCTTCGCTTCCAGAGATTGAGGAAACACGAACCGACATGGTCAAAGCCAAAAAGCCCAAATACATCAAACCCTTTGCCGGTGGCGATTGGGGACCGGAAGGCTGGTACAAGTTCAAAGTCCGCTTCGGAGACAACTGGTGGACCGTCGCCAACAAAGACGGATGGTCCGACCCCTGGGACCTCATTGAATACAACTTCGGAACCCGCAACCCCAAAGAGGTCAATTGGTATTTGCGCAACTTCGTTGGCTGCAGCAAGACGTCGCCGGACGGCAGGAACTACGTCTTCTCCGACAACCTCGAACCCGGCTACATCTTCACCGTCCACAAACTGCGCGAGTACTTGAATCCGCCCGGTCCCGTCCAAATGCCGCGTTACGAAGAGCCCGACGAACCGCCCACCTTCCGCACGCCGGGACTTTGCTACGGAATCGGCTACAAGGCCGGGGCCTTCGCCGGGGTTGGGTATGACCGCGTGGAAGGCGTCATGTTCTCCGACGATCGCTCCGACGCCTATTGGGTCAGCGTCAACACCTTCAAGCTCGGCGGAGGCGCATCCATCGGAGGCAACGCCGTGCTCATGGTTGCCAACGGCTTCTACAGCGTCAACGATCTCAACTACAGCCGGGTGAGCGGCATGGAATGGGGCTTATCGCTGGGGGTCCAACTCAAGGGACTCGCCGCCACCGCCGCCAACTACGGGACCATCCGCCAGTTGTACAACGCCGTCAAGGCGAAGTCCGTCACCGAGCACGTCCTTGCCGAGGGGGCCACCACGATGAAGCTGCTGTCGCAGGCTTCCGGCATCGCGCCGGATCCCACGCCCAACGTCGCCATCATCGACCTGCCCTTTACCGGCGCATCCATCGACCTCAGCCTCTACGGCGCTTCGAGCACCTTCTCCGTGACGAAGATCTACGACGGCCAATCCGTCCTGGGCGACTGATCCTGCGGGGCTCAGCGGCGGGAGCAAGAGGCGCTAAACTGAAAGAAGCTTCACCAAGCGACTTTTCACACCCTCACTCCCATGACATACGACGTAATCGTGATCGGGAGCGGACCCGGAGGCTACTCCGCCGCGGTCCGCGCCGCCCAATACGGACTGAAGACCGCCATTGTCGAAAAAGACAAGATGATGGGCGGCACCTGCCTCCATGTCGGCTGCATCCCCACCAAGGCCATGCTCCACTCTGCCGAGGTTTGGGACTACTTCAAGAACCCCGAGGCCGAGGGCATCTCGTGCGATAACGCCCGCCTCAACTTCCCCTCCGTCAGTGAACGTAAGACCAAGATCGTGGTCAAGCACGCCAAGGGCGTCGAGTTCCTGATGAAGAAGAACAAGATCGATGTCATCAAGGGATACGGCAAGCTGGCCGGACGCGGCTTCGTCCAGGTCCACTCCGAGCGCGGCGTCGAACTGCTCGAGACGAAGAACGTCATCCTCGCCACCGGCTCCGAAGCGCGCATGATCCCCGGCCTGACGCCGGATCCCCAGCGCATCTTCACCAACATCGAGATCCTCAATCTGCAGCATGTGCCGCAGAGCATGCTGATCATAGGCGCGGGCGCGGTGGGAGTCGAGTTCGCCTCGATCTTCTCGCGCTTCGGCACGAAGGTCACAGTGCTCGAGATGCTGCCCCGCCTGGTTCCGGTCGAAGACGAAGAGGTCTCGAAGGAACTGGAGCGCTACTTCAAGAAGCACGGCATCCGCTGCGAGCCCGGCGCCAAGGCCGAGAACATCCGCCGAACCGACAACGGCGTCGCGTTGAGCGCCACGCTGTCCAACGGCAAGGTCGAAGAGATGGAAGCCGAGTGTCTGCTCGTCGCGGTCGGCCGCAAGCCGAACACCGAGAACATCGGAGCCGAAGGAACCGCCATCCAGATGGAGCGCGGCTTCATCAAGGTCAACGAGTATCAGCAGACCGCGGAACCCGGCGTCTACGCCATCGGTGACATCGTGGCCGGCACGCCGCAACTCGCGCACGTGGCGACGATGGAAGGCATGATCGCCTGCGCCCACATCGCGGGCAAGCCGGCGCGTCCGATCAACCGGAATCGCATCCCCGGGGCAACGTACACCGAACCCGGCATCGGCTCGGTCGGTCTCACCGAAGCGCAGGCTCGTGCGCAAGGCTATGACGTCAAGATCGGCAAGTTCCCGTTCGCGGCGAACTCCAAGGCCGGCATCCTCGGCATGCACGACGGCTTCGTGAAGGTCGTGGCCGACGGCAAGTTCGGCGAGATCCTCGGCGTGCACATCATCGGCCCGCATGCCTATGAGCTGATCGCCGAAGCGGTCGCGGCGATGGAAGCTGAAGCGACGGTCGAGACGCTCATGAACACGATCCACGCGCACCCGACGACGTACGAAGCGCTGGGCGAGGCGTTCAACAACGTCTACGGCATGGCGATCAACATCTAAGCAGTAAACACGATGTCCGCAGCAGCTGCAGCAGCCGAAGTCCGCCAACTGATGATTCGAGACCTGGGACGTCTCGGATGGGCGGAAGCCTATGCGCTCCAACTCGAACTCGTCGAGGAGCGCAAGCACGGCCGCATCGCCGATCAACTGCTGTTCGTCGAGCATCCGCATGTCGTCACCATGGGCCGGAACGGACATGAGACGAACGTGCTGGCAAGCCCGGAAATGCTGCGCCGGGCGGGCATCGATTACCAACAGACCAATCGCGGCGGCGACGTGACGTATCACGGACCGGGGCAGATCGTCGGGTATCCGATCTTCGATCTCCGGGAGTGGAAGCGGGACGTCGTCGCCTACATCCGCGCGCTCGAGCAGGCGATCATCGACGCGCTGGCGGAGTTCGGCATCGAGTCCTGGCGCGATCCCGGCGCCACCGGCGTCTGGACTTCGCAAGGCAAGATCTGCGCCATTGGCGTACACATCAGCCGCTGGGTCACGTCCCACGGCTTTGCGCTTAACCATACCACCGACCTTTCGTATTTCCGCTACATTGTTCCTTGCGGGCTCACGAAGCCGGTGACTTCAATCGAGGCCCACGGAGTCCATGTCGCGCGCTCTGCTGTCCAGCATGCGATTTCCCGGCGTCTCGCGGAACATTTCGGACATCCAAC
>CAZVKC010000075.1:18196-21681 GCA_964627455.1 uncultured Solibacteraceae bacterium
AACAACACATCCTCACGGAGAACAAATGATTGACGTCGTAATGCCCCAGATGGGCGAAAGCATCGTGGAAGGCACGCTCACCAAATGGCTCAAGAAACCCGGTGAGAAAGTAGAGCGCGATGAACCGCTCTTCGAGATCTCCACGGACAAGGTGGATACCGAAATCCCGTCGCCCGGCGCGGGTGTGCTTGCTGAGATCCTCGTGCAGGAAGGCACGACCGTAGGCATCAACACCGTGGTCGGCCGCATTGGCGATTCGGCTGCGGCGCCGGCGCCTGCTGCTCCTGTGGCTGCCGCTGCTCCGGCTCCCGCACCCGCTCCGGCCCCGGCCCCGGTCGTCGCTGCTGCTCCCCCGCCGCCGCCTGCACCGCCGCCCCCGGCGCCCACTCCGGCTCCTGTTGCTGCGGCCGCGGCTGAAGAGGACCAGGGTCCGCTGTCGCCGCTCGTGCGCAAGATGGCCCGTGAGTTCGGCATCGATCTGAACCTGGTTCGCGGAACCGGCGCTGGTGGACGCATCACCAAGCTGGACCTCGAGAACTACATGGCCGCGCAAGGCGCCCGGACGATGGCCGCTCCCCCGGCTCCTGCTCCTGCTCCTGCGCCTGTCGCGCCTGCCCCGCCGCCGCCCGCTCCGGCTCCTGCTGCTGCTCAGGCGATCACGCCGGTGCCGCGCGTCGACGGACCGAAGACCCGCATCGAGCCGATGTCCACGATGCGCCGCAAGATCGCAGAGCACATGGTGTTCTCGAAGCAGACCTCCGCGCATGTCACCACGGTGCACAAGGTCGACATGACCAAGGTCGCCAAGATGCGCGACCGCTACAAGGGCGTCTTCCAGGAACGCTACGGCTTCTCGCTGACCTACCTGTCGTTCATCCTGCGTGCGACGTCGGTGGCGCTGCGCCAGTACCCGATCCTCAACGCGTCCATCCAGGACACGAACATCGTCTATCACAACGATGTGAACCTGGGCGTCGCGGTGGCTCTCGACGGCGGCAGCGGACTGATCGTTCCGGTCATCCGCAACGCGGACGAGAAGAACGTGGCCGGCCTGCAGCGCGCGATCGTCGATCTCTCGACCCGCGCCCGCGCCAAGCAGTTGAAGCCCGATGAAGTGGCCGGCGGCACCTTCTCGATCACCAACTTCGGCAGCTTCGGCAGCGTCTTCGCGACGCCTGTGATCAACCAGCCGCAGGTGGCGATCCTCGGCGTCGGCACGGTGGAAAAGCAGCCCGTGGTGATCGACGATGCGATCGCGATCCGCTCGATCGCTTACCTCGCGCTGACCTTCGACCACCGTCTCATCGACGGCGCGATGGGCGATCAGTTCACCGGCAAGGTGAAGTCGATCCTCGAGAACTGGTCCGAAGAAGTCCTATAAGCCCTTTAGAAGCAACCATCGAAGAGCGCTCGCTGCAAGGCGGGCGCTCTTTTCATTTGCGCGGGGATTGACATCCTGCTAAATTTCCAGCATAGTGCTAATTAATTAGCATGAATGCTGCCACGACATTGAGCCGGCGGGAGCGTCAGATCATGGACGCTCTCTACAGGAAGGGACGAGCCTCGGCGTCCGAGATCCTGGAGTCGATCGAGGACCCGCCGAGTTACTCGGCGATCCGCGCACTGTTGCGGATCCTCGAGGAGAAGGGTCACATCGTGCACGAGGCGGATGGCGCGAAGTACGTCTACCTGCCGGCGGTCCCGGTGGAGAAGGCGAAGCGATCCGCGTTGCGGCATCTGCTCGACACGTTCTTCGAAGGCAGCGTGGAAACCGCCGTCGCCACACTGATCGACGGGAAGTCCAGGAAGCTGTCCCGGGAGGAACTCGACCGGCTCAGCGCCCTGATTGCGGAGGCGAAGAAGCGCATATGATTCTGGACTGGTTGTTGAAGCCCGCGGTGTTGATCGCGCTGGCGGCACTGGTAAGCATGATGAGCCGGCGCGCCGCGATCCGGCACTTCGCGTGGGCGCTGGCAATCGCCGGATTACTGTTGCTACCGGTAGTCCCGGACGACTTGCGGATCCGCCCGGTGACCGTCGCGCCCGCGATTGCGGCGCCTCTCACGATCGACGGTGGAGAAGAAGTTGTAGTGCGCGGTACGGCGAAGTCGAACTGGCGCGACATGATCGTGCCCGCATGGATGCTGGGGATGCTGGTGGTCGGACTGCGGCTAGTCCCGGCGTTTTGGAAGCTGCGCCGGTTGACGCGTGAGGCACGCGAGGTCGCGCGAGTGGGCCGGGCGCGGATCCTCGAACATGACGGTGTTCGATCCCCATTCACATGGGGCTTTCTGCGGCCGGTGGTTCTGCTGCCGGCAGGAGACCGGAATCCGGATGTCCTCGCGCATGAACTCGCGCATGTGCGACGCGCGGACTGGCTCACGCAGATGCTCGCGCAAGCGGCCTGCGCGGTCTATTGGTTTCATCCGCTCGTGTGGATCGCCGCCACAAACCTGCGGCGCGAGAGCGAGCGGGCTTGTGATGATGCGGTTCTGCAGGCAGGCGGCGCGGCCGCTGCGTACGCGGACCAACTAGTCGAAATTGCACGGCGGCAGCAGTTGGCTGCGGTCGTCGAGACTCCCGTGGCCGTGGCCATGTGGAACAGACACTCTCAATTGGAGGATCGCGTGAAGAAGATTCTGGAGAACAGAGACCGCCGCGGACTCGGACGTCTTGCGGCGGGCATCATGACCGCGGCCGCGATCCTCACGATCGCGCCTGTGGCGGCGCTGCGGATACAGGCCGCGCAGCAACAACAAGCCGAGGGGAACGCGGTCACACTTCGAGGCGTCGTGATGGATCCGAGCGGCGCGCGCGTCCCCGGCGCGAAGGTCCGGCTGAAGACCGCATCGGGTGAGGTCACGACGGTCACAGGCGCCGACGGATCGTACACCCTGCAGGCTCCGGCCGGGAAGACGATGGGCTATGTCGAGAAGTTGGGCTTCATGCGCGGGGAGTTCGACGTCGACACAACCAGACTGAGCAACCTCAACCTCACGCTTCGCCTCGGCAGGATCAGCGAAACCGTTGCGGTGGCAGGCGTTCGACCGGCAACGGCGAAGCCCGCGGCGGACGTTCCCAAGACGCCGACACGGATCCGCGTCGGCGGCAATGTGACGGCTGCGAAGCTCCTGCAGAAAACCAACCCGGAGTATCCGAAAGACCTGCAGGAACAGGGCATCGAAGGCACGGTGGAACTCGAAGCGGTGATTTCCAAAGAGGGCAACATCCTCGAGCTGCGCTCGAAGTCGGCAGAGGGCGTGAACGAGCGGCTGGTACAGTCCGCGATGGCAGCGGTGAAGACGTGGCAGTATTCGCCGACGCTGCTCAACGGTCAGCCGGTGGAGATCATCACGACTGTGACGGTGCGGTTCTATCTCCAATGACCGCAGCCGCGGTGAATAGGGCGAAAGCAATGCCGAGGCAACTGCTGGGTGCGGCGAAGAAGTAGAAGAGTGAGGTCGCGAGCATCAGGCCGAGCATCA
>CAZVKC010000075.1:21781-24483 GCA_964627455.1 uncultured Solibacteraceae bacterium
CTGGGTGCGGCGAAGAAGTAGAAGAGTGAGGTCGCGAGCATCAGGCCGAGCATCACGGCGTTGAAGCGGACGATCAGTTCGTTGAGGGGCCCGCCACCGCGCGCGGAGAGGATGCCGAGGACTCCGATACCGAAGCAGATGACGCTGAAGATGAGACTGAAGCCGAGCATCAGCTCGAGCATTGTGCGGCCCGTGCCTGCGTCGCGGTAGGTGGACATCAACTGGATGAGTTGCGTTTCAGCAGCGTCGGCGCCTCGTTGTCCGGGCAAGTTCATCATCTGCGTATGTCCGGCCGTGTGCAGTGCGCCGGTCAGGATCATCACCCAGCAGCCGGCCAGGAAGAGCTTTCGCTTCATGAACCGATAGTGTACATGAGTGTGCGGGGAGGCGGGACTGAAGTCCCGCGCGGACTCAAGTCCGCCCCACAAGCATTGGAGCGACATCCCCGTCAGGTTAGGCTATGGTGCGGGTCCAGAGGCCGGTGACCAGCATCGCGGTGAAGACCATCGACGCGCCCATCGCTTCGAAGCCGACGCGGGTCAGCGGCTTCTCGAGTAGCGCCGGATCGTTGAGACGACCGAGGGTCCGGAAAATGTGGAGTCCCGCCATGAGGACGAGGGCTCCCGCGACCCACGCGTTGCGCAGGACGAGGAACGAGGCGACTGCGGCCGCAAATACGACAAATTGCGCGACCCACGCGGGACGGCGGAACACGGGGACCAATTGCACTTTGCGGCGCGCCGCGATGCGGGCTTCGAGCAAGGCGCGAACGGTCAACACGCCGCTGACGCAGCAGAGCGCGGAACAGGCCCAGAGGACGAGGGCTTCACGCGGGACGCTTCCTGTGGCAGTGAGTGCGATGGCGGGCGCGCCGGCGGTGAGTCCTGCGGCGCTGACGACTTGCAGCCAGATGGAGCGCTGTTCGTTGCGGATCGTCAGCCAGGTGGCGGCGGCGGTCAGGGCGATGGCGCCGAGTCCAAAGGCGAGCAGGTATTCGGTAGGCCAGGCTTTGAAGTGGAGCACGGCTCCGGCGGTGAGGACGATGGCGAGTCCGACGGCCCAGCGGAGGGCGACCTGCGATTCGGGCTTCTTCTCACGCCAGACGAATTGCTGGCGTCCGAGGACGATGAGCGGTTCTTTGAGCAGGAACAAACCGAGCATGCACATGAGGGTTGCAGCGGCCATCCAGCCGCCGGTTCCGAACAGGATCAGTCCTGCGAGGAACGGTTGCAACAGCATCGACCATGCGCCATGTTCACGCGGAAACATTGCTATTTCTCCCAGTATTTACGGGCTTCCGGCTTGGTGTCGCGCACGATCTCGCGGATCGCGTCGCGGACAGCCGGGTTGAGGGCCGCGCTCATTCCAGTGGTGTCGCGGCCGGCGAGTACGTTGTCGAGTTTCGCCCAGAAGCGTTGACGGATGAGGTCCGGCAAGGCGTCGAAGGCGTCGGTGTAGATGAGGAAGCTGAGCGGATACTTGAAAGTCCGCGAAGTCAGGTCGAACTCGCGCAAACTGCGGCCCTTGGAATCCCGGGGACCTGACTTCGCGAACTGCTCTGCAAATGCCGGGTTCCCTTTGACTGGTCCCGGGAACTTCGCCTCATCGGTCATGAGCAGATAACGCAAGAGGATTTCGGCGGAGCGATCGAGACGCCGTTCGGTGGATTCGCTCAGCTTGCCGGGCGTATCCTTGAGCGCCTTGTTGATCGCATCCTGCATGTGGAGGGCGGTTTTGGCCTCGTATTGGACACGCGCAATGTAGTTATGGCCAGCCGTCTGATGCGAAAGCACCATGTGCGCGGCGACGTCGCTGCCGGGCGCGAGGTATTTCGAGGTGTCGATCTTTTTGGCGAGCGATTGCGGGGTCCAGTTGGTGTTGGACTTGTAGTCGAGTTCCTCAGGCTTGTCGGGGTTTTCGGCGAGGACGTTGCCCATGTGTTTGGCGGGTCCCGTAGCGCCGGTCAGATACCAGCCGCCGAAGCGGAGGTCGAAGGTGCTGCGATGGTCCGTGTTGTAGGAGGGCGCGTTGGTGGCGGGGAAGCCTTCGGCGACCGGGTAGACAGAGCGGACGATGTGGCCGGGAACGCCGAGGGTCCGCGGGGAGGCGTGGCATTGCAGGCACTCGTCGTGGCGGATGATTTTCGGCTTTTCGGTTTCGGTCTGGCTGAGAGTGTAGAAGATGCCGCCCTTGACGGGGTCCACGGCGGATATCTCGACGACGTCGCCGCCGGGGACGTAGCCGACGTAGACGTCATCGTTGAAGTAGAGGGCGCGTGGGTTGTCCGGCGTGATGCGCTGGAGTTGGAAACTGGTCTTGCTGAAGACGAGCGTCTGGGTTGCGGGGCTGATGCCGAGGGCTTCGAGGATCGGCTTGAGGTAGCCGGTCTTGGGGTCCCGGATCAGCTTGCGTTTGCCGCTGTCGATTTCCTGCTGGAGCTTGGCAATGGGGTCGTTCGCCGGAGTTTCGTAGCGGATCGCCTCGCCGTCGAGGGGGAACACGAAGGATCCGGAGAAGTCGCTGGCCTGCTGGCCTGGGAGGACGAACGTGGTCGCCAGGACGATGGGGAGCAGGGTCTGCGGCATGAGCCTCATGCCTCTATCTTGCCTTACCGCCGGGGATCCCGGCGGTGACTTTAGTCACGGGATTAATCGGTGACTTTGACTTCGGCGGGTGTGGCGGGTTTTTCGGGGATGGCGCCG
>CAZVKC010000075.1:24583-35052 GCA_964627455.1 uncultured Solibacteraceae bacterium
TTAATCGGTGACTTTGACTTCGGCGGGTGTGGCGGGTTTTTCGGGGATGGCGCCGATGATGGCGTAACCCATCGTGTGGCCTTCGATCCAAATGGAGGTCAGATAGGTTTTGCCGTCCTGTTGTTGGAGGACCGCTCCGGTGCGTTCCGGGGTGACGCCGAGTTTCGCGTATACGCGGGAGGCGGGGACCAGGATCGAGGTGCGGGTTTCGACGTTTTCAATGACCAGTTCGGCGAGGCTCGATTGCATGCGGGCGAGGCTGATGCGGTAGTCGCCGGCGGGGAGCCAGGTGGATCCGGCTGCGGTCGATTGATTCAAATGAAGCTTCGCGGCTTCGGGGATTTCCGCGTTGCAGGTGTTGTGGAAGATGCCGAACAGGCCGGCGAGGCTGAGGATTCCAATTCGAAGTGTCATGACCAAAGAAACCCGGGGTCGCGGTGGCGGGACTCGCACTTTACCGCGATTTAGCCGCGAGTTTACCGTGCTTGACGAAGGCGGACGCGGAAGCCGAGCGTGACGGCGAGGCTGTTGGATTCCGGCGCGTTGCGAGCCGTGACCCAACGGCTGTAGGTCGCCCCGAGGTAGATGGATTTGGGGAGAGCATAGCCTGCGCCCACGTTGAACATCCCGATCACGCGGCGCTGTTCGGCGAAGCGGACGGCGACGGATTGGGCGTTGGCGATGTCGATGCCGCCGGTGGCGCGGTTGTCCTGATAGCCGGTGTAGTAGGTCCAGCGGCCGCGGCTTTGGCCGACGAAGATGCTGCCGACGAAGCGGTCGTGCGCGGGTTTGGCGTAGGCGATGTAGCCAGCGTCGAGGATCGCGAAGGTGCGCTTGGGGAGTACGATGCCGAGTTGCGCGGATCCGTGGAAGCCGTTCACGATGACGCCGTTCGTGACGTTGCTGAGGTCGAGGGGGTAGAACTCGGATCGGATGCCCGCGGCGCGGACGGTGAGGGTCAGGCGTTCGTTGCGCCAGACTTGGTAGCGGACGCCATAGGACGTGTTGACGACAGCCTGCAGGGTGACGCCGGGCAAGGAGGACCGGGTGAAGGAGGTGTCGAAGTCCGCGGCGAGGCGGCGGGTGATGCCATAGGTGAGGTTAGGCAGGATGGAGTTCTGGTTGAGGGTCCCGGGGAGCGGCGTGGTGACGGATCCGGCTTTGAAGTTCCGGTACCGGTCGAAAGTGTAGTTCAGATTCACCTGCAACTGGCCGGGTTCGGGTAGATAAGGCGAAGCGGCCTGGGCGAGGAGCGGCAGGAAGAAGAGTAGCGTTTTCATGCGTCTGGCTCCATCAGGACGCGGATTTCGAGGGCCTCTTTGCCGGCGTATTGGACGCGGATCGTGGCGCCAACCTGGATGTTCCCGGTGATGCGGGCCTTGTCGGCGAGGGTCAACGAAAGAATCGTCTTTTTCTTTGAATCCTCGACTTGAAGTATTCGTTTTTCAAGAGAGATTTCGCGGACGACCCCGGTGACGGTTTTGGTGACTTTGAATGGCGCGGCGTCTGTGCCGAAGACGGACGGAGGGGCGGCGACGGATCCGCTACCCTGCGCCCAGACTGCTGCGATCATCAACAAGAATCCCGCTATTGTTCTTTTCATGTCTGCTGCGATGCTCCCACCAGAAGATGGCGGCGAGAGCGGCGTATTCCGATGCCACGATGTACCAGCGCTGCTGTCCGTCGGCCATGACGAAGAAGGCCAGAAAGACGAGGGCTGAGAAGGCGAGCCAGACACGGTCCCGCGAGAGGATCGCGCCGGGCAACAGCCACGTGACGTACCACGGCATGACGGCCGGGGAACACACCACCACCGCTCCGAGGATGTATCCGGATTGGCGGGCGAGGTATTCCAGGGTGGCGTCTTTGGGGACACGGAAGGCGGCGATCGCGATGATGAGCATCACGGCGACGGCCAGGGGGAGTTTGAGCGCAGGCAGGATCGAGACGAGGCTGTTGAATTGCCAGAAGGTGGCGAAGGCTTGCAGTCCGCCGAAGATGCCGGGGATGGCGGCGGCAGCGAGGGCGAGGATCCAGATGGAGGGGTGAAGCCGGCGCCACAAGAACGGGGCGAGCGCGAGTGGACTCCACTTGCTGAGGACCGCGATGAGGAATGCGGCGGAGGTCCCGGCGCGGTGCTGGCGGGCGAGGGCGTAGAAGAGTCCGGCGAGTGCGGCGCAGGTGATAGCGTCGACGTGGCCGCTTCCGGCGAAGACTTTGATGACGAGCGGATTCCAGGCCCACCAGACGGTGTCAGCGATCGGGCGGCCGAGGAGTTGCAAGGTCCTGATGAGGAAGTAGAGAGTGAGGAGGTCGAAGAGGACGAAGGCGAGTTTCAGCGACAGGACCGTGCCGGGTACGACGGCGAAGACCAACTGCGCGGCAGGCGGATAGATGGTCGGGATGTCGCGATAGTTGATGCTGTCGCGCACGGCGGACCAGTATGGGTCATCCGCGGCGAGGCCGTCGAGGCGGGGCGGCGGCGCGGCGTAGGGACTGACCCCTGAGCGCGCGACGTGACCGTCCCAGAGGTAACGCCAGATGTCGGAGTCGTAGAGCAGGAAGCGCTGCCATTCGCCGTCGTGGCAGCCTGCGGGGAGCAGCGTCACGCGGAAGAGGACGGCGGTAAGCAAGACGGTGCGCGCCCGCGTTGGGCGTGGCACGAAGTAGAGGATCGCGAACTGGACGGCGAAGATCCCGACGAAGAGGAGAACGTCCGGCCAGCCGTTGGTCCAGTCGCGCAAGGCGACGTAGGCGTAGAGGAGTTCCGCGGCGAGGATCCACGGCCACATCGCGTTAGTCGACGTCGACGGCGGTTTTCGGATCCGGCTCGGGAAGCTGGAAGCTGAGCAGCACGCCTGCGATGTAGACAAACGCAGCGACGGCGGCGGCGGCATAGGCGAACTTGGTGGGTGCAGATGCGCCGGGCATCAGACTCACGAGTTGCGCGGTGACGGCGGCGAAGCCGGTGCCGATCATGCGTCCACCGACGTTGGCGGCGAAGCCTTCACCGGTGCCTCGCAAGTGCAGCGGGAAGGCGAGCGGCAGGTAGTTGCCCCAGAAGCTGAACTGGGCAACGGTGAAGAGTCCGGCAAAGAAGATGCCGACCTTGGTCATGTCGAGGCTGGAGGTCGCGAACACGGCGAAGACCACGGGTACGACGACGAGGCCGGGGATCTGGAAGATGTGCAGCAAGCGGCGGCGGCTGACGATGCGGACGGCGAGAACGGCGAGGATCGCGCGGCCGACGAGTCCACCGATTTCCTGCATGGATTGTACGGCGGCGGTGATTTCCTGCTGTTGGGGGCGCTTGAGGTTCATGACCTCGGGCAGGCCGGGGACGATTTGCGGAAGCTGCTGGATGGCTCCGAACGCGGCGCCGTAGGAGCAGGCGAACATCGCGGTGGTGACGAGCGTGGTCTTGCGGAGTTGCGGCGAGAAGAGTTCGCCGAGGCTGGGGCGCTTGAGAGTTCCGGCTTCCTTCTTCTGTTGCCACTTCGGCGATTCGGGGAGGAAGGGGCGGATGATCAGCAGCGGCAGTGCGGGAATGAGTCCCGACATGAGCGTGTAGCGCCATTCGGCGTGTGCGCCGTAGATCGCGGGAAGGCTGGGGCCGAGCGAGATGCAGAGCGAGTTGGCGCCGGCGACGAGGAGTCCGCCGATGGAGGAGAAGGCTTGCGTGTAGCCGAGGACGGCTTCGCGCTGCTTGGGATCGTCGAAGAGTTCCGCGAGCCAGGCAACGGCGGCGACGAATTCGACACAGACTCCGACGAAGGTCGTGCATCGGAGGATGAGGAGGTGTTCGAGCGAGGTCGCGAATCCGGCGGCGAAGGCGGAGACGGAATACAGAAGGATGCTGAAGGTCAGCACGCGGCGGCGGCCGTAGCGGTCAGTGAGGTATCCGCCGAGGAGTCCGAAGACGCCGCCGGCCATGGCCGGGACCCAGAAGAGCAGGGAGAGCCAGTTGTTGAATTCTGGTGTGCCGGGTTTGAGTCCGCCGAGTTCCATCAGCGCGGGTCGCGCGATGAGGGGGAGCATGAGCAGTTCGTAGATGTCGAACGCGAAGCCAATGGCTGCGACGGCGCAGATGGCCCATTCCACTGCAGTCAGTTTCCGGTGCATGGTGAGGAGGACGTGGAATCTATCCTACCGCACGCTGTCGCTCAATAGCGGACTTTTTCGAGGAAGAGGCCGGAGGATGGAGCGGTCCAGGCGGCGACTTCGAGTTTCTTGTTTTTGGTGCGGCCGCTGAGGAGTTCGAGGAAGTCGGCTTCGGTGATTTCGTGTTTGCCGAGTTTGACGAGGACTCCGACGACGCGGCGGACCATCTTCCAGAGGAAGTGCGAGGCTTCGATGTGGAAGAGTACGAGATGTTCGTCGGTGTCGACCTCGGCGCTGTCGACGACCACGATGGTGGATTCGTCGGGTCGCGAAGGATCCTTCTGCGCGAACAACACGAAGTCGTGGCGGCCGACGAGCATCTTGGCGCAACGAGCCATCAGCGGGACGTCGAGTTCCTCGCGGATCCACCAGACGTACTTCTTCGAGAAGGCGGAGCGGCGGCGGGAGATCTGATAGAGATACGCGCGGGATTGCGCGTCGTGACGGGCGTGGAAGCCGGGGCGGGCCTTTTCGACTTTGAGGACGTTGAGATCCGAGGGCACGCGATCGTTGATGCCCCACAAGAGACGCTGTTCATCAATGGTCAGGTTTTGGCGGACCTTCAGATGCGCGACCTGCGCGATGGCGTGGACCCCGGCGTCGGTGCGTCCCGAGCCGCCGATTTCGAGGTCCTTCGTGCCGAGCAGGTCCATGGCGGCTTTCTCGAGTTCGCCCTGGATGGTTCGCGCGTTGATCTGCTTCTGCCAGCCCGAGTACTTCGTGCCGTCGTATTCGAGGGTGAGCTTCCAGGTCTTCATCCGCGTTGCGTGAACCCTTTCACGGCGCGTTCGAGGAGCGAGCGGCTGCGGTCGAGCGCGTCGTCCTTGGCCGAATGCCATTCGTCGGAATCCTGCAGCGCGAGAGTAAGCGTTTCGATTTGCATTGCGACGGCTTCGGGCGCGGGACCTCCGTCAATCTTGCGGATGGTGACGAAGTGGACGGGGTCGAGAGCTTCGAGAATGCGCTCGCGCGTGATGTGCAGTGCGCGGCCGAGGATCGCGGGGGCGCCGGCGAGAACCGTGTCCGCGATGCGGGCATGCGAAGAGTCCGCCCGGTTTTCGTTGACGGCGGCGGAGACGAGTTTGTGCGCGTCGTGGAAGCTGATGTGTTCTTCGCGCACGAGCGTGTCGGCAAGTTCGGTGACGGTGAGGAAGTGCTTGCCGGCGCGGTCGCTCAGGCGTTCGCGTTCGAAACGCGCGCCCTGCAACGCGGGTCCGACGAGGGACCAGGCGCGGCGGGCGTCCTCGAACATGAGGAAGATGAGCGGCTGCAGGTCGTCTTCGCTATCGACGATGTCGCCGAAGGGCGTGTTGTGCATCGAGGTGAAGAGGGCCTGGGCTTCGCCGAGTCCGCGGGAGGCGAGGATGCGCGTGTGTTCGAGCGCGACGGGATTGCGCTTCTGCGGCATGATGCTCGAGCACTGCACGTAGCCGTCGCTCAAGGTGAGGAAGCCGTACTCGACGGTGCTCCAGGTGAGGAGGTCCTGCACGAATTTGCCGAGATTGAGAAGCGAGGTGGCGAGTGCGGAGGCGGATTCGGCGATGTAGTCGACGGCAGCGATCGCGCCGTAGGAGTTCACCTGCAGGCCTTCGAAGCCGAGCAATTCGGAGGTCCGGTGGCGGCTGATCGGGAAGCCGGTGGTGGTGATAGCGCAGGCGCCGAGCGGGTTCCGGTTGACGGTTGCGTAGGCGGCTTCGATGCGGGTGAGGTCGCGCACGAAGCATTCGACAGCGGCGCAAAGGTAGTGCGCGAGCGTGGTGGGCTGCGCGGGCTGCGTGTGCGTATGCGCGGGCATCACGGTTTCGAGATTGCGGGCGGCGAGATCGAGCAGGGTCCACACGGCGTCGGAGATCGCGGAGTGGATATAGAGAAGCTCTTCGCGGATGCGCATTCGATAGAGCGTGATGTCGATATCGTTGCGGCTGCGCGCGGTGTGGAGCTTGGCGGCGATGGCGGGATCGCAGGCGCGGGTGAGTTCGCGTTCGACGTGGAAGAAGAAGTCCTCGACGGAGCCGTCGTAGCCGGCGGCGCGGAGTGCGGCGCGGTCGAGCTTGTCGAGTCCATGGAAGATTTCGCGGGCCTCTTCGGCAGTGAGGATGTCCTGTTCGGCGAGCATGACGCCATGCGCATAGTGGATGTCCAACAAAGCATCCAGGAAATGTTTTTGCGCGTCGGCGAAGTTCACGGCGAGGACGGTCTCTTTGTATCGCGCCGCAGGGAAGGTTTCGATCATGTGGTCTCTTCTCAGTGTATCGGCGTTCTGCGTGGTAGCCGGCAAAACGGCCGTTACGGCCTTTGCCGGCTGTGATGTACTAACAGAATCATGCTGGTCCTTCCGATTCTGTTGCTCGCTTTTCAGGGTGCTGCGCCGCCGGCCGCCGACGCGCGGCTGACTGATATCCCGAATACCGATACGCATTTCACGATGCCGGTGTATCCGACGCGTGCGGCATGGGAAGTTCGTGCGGCGCACTTGCGGAAGCAGATCCTGTCGTCATCGGGACTGCTGCCGATGCCGGCGAAGACGCCGCTGAATCCGCAGGTTTTCGGCAAGATCGAGCACAAGGATTACACGATCGAGAAGGTGCTGCTTGAGACGATGCCGGGCTACTATCTGGGCGGCAATCTGTACCGGCCGAAGGGCAAGCAGGGTCCATTCCCGGGGATCGCGTCGCCGCACGGGCATTGGAATTACGGGCGGCTGGAGAACACGGTGCTGGGTTCGATGCCGGCGCGCGGGATCAATCTAGCGCGGCAGGGGTATGTCGTTTTCATGTACGACATGGTCGGGTACAACGACACGATCCAGACGCCGCATGCGTTTGGAGGTCCGCGGGAGCAACTGTGGTCATTCGGTCCGCTGGGGCTGCAGTTGTGGAACTCGATTCGTGTGCTGGATTTCCTGCAGTCGCTGCCGGATGTGGATCCGAACAAGCTGGGCGCGACGGGTGCGTCGGGCGGCGGGACGCAGACGTTTTTGTTGACGGCAATCGACAGCAGGATCAAGGTGTCGGCGCCGGTGAACATGATTTCGGCCATCATGCAGGGCGGGTCACCGTGCGAGAATGCGCCGGGGTTGCGGTTCGACACGAACAACATGGAACTGGGCGCGCTGGCGGCTCCGCGGCCTTTGTTGATGGTGTCGGCGACGGGGGATTGGACGAAGAACACGCTGGTCGAAGAGTATCCGTCGCTGCGGCAGATTTACCGTTTGTACGGCGCGCAGGATCAACTGGAGGCCGTGCAGTTCGACTTTCCCCACAATTACAACAAGGAAAGCCGCGAGGCGGTGTACAAGTTCTTTGCGAAGCAGATTCTGAAGGCGCCGGATTGGGAGAGTTACAAAGAGCGGAGCTTCTCGGCTGAACCGCTGCAGAACATGCTGGCGCTGCACAATCGCACGCTGCCGGCGGGCGCTTTGAAGTATGAAGAGATCGTGGAGCAGTGGATCGAGCGGGCTCGCGAGCAGAACGGGCAGGCGACGGCGGAAGAGAAGAAAGAGCGGCTGACGTATGCGATGGGGGTCGAGTGGCCGGACGCCGCGCAGATCCTGTCGGCGCGGAACGGCGAGGAGATCCGGTTGGGTCGCGACGGCAAGGGTGATCTGGTGACGGGGATCGTGAAGGGAAAACCTGTGTCCATCGTCGTACATCCGGAGGGTGCGTCGAAGGCAACGGGCGACAATGCGATCCTGCTCAATGTGTTTCGGACGCGGGATCAATCGGCCAAGCATTTTTCGGCGTTCAACCGCTCAGATGACGCGCTGCGCGTACAGGACATTCTGACGGCGGTCGCGTACTTGAAGAAGCAGGGGGTCGAGGCGCCGAAGCTGAAGTGTTCCGGCAAGGCTGCGATCTGGTGTACGTTTGCGGCGGCGGTTGCGGGTACGCGAGTGGAACTGGATGCCCCTGCGCCGGCTAACTTCCGCGGATCAGATCAGGATTTGATTGAGCAGTTTTTTGTCCCGGGATTGCAGCGGGCGGGAGGTTGGCCAGCAGCCACGTCGATCATTACCTCGCAACCAAAGCGCTAGTACGGGTTGGCTATTCTCAAAACGGGCATAGGGCTTCATACTGATTGCGTGGAAGACCGGGTATGAACGACATCCGAAAATCCGCGAGAATCCCCTGGATCACCAAGGTTACGGTGAGTTGGACGGGACGGTCCGGCAATCAGGACTGGAGCAACGCGGAGTGTGTCGATATTTCGAGGAACGGCATGCGTCTTCGCATGAAGACGCCGCTCGAGATCCGGAGCCTCATCTCCCTGCGCTGCGTGAAACCGAACATCCAAGGGGCTGCGTCTGTGCGAAGTTGCGTCCGCCAGAACATGACGTACCTCGTCGGCATCGAGTTCGGCGGAGGCATGGAGTGCAACGTGGAAGCTCTTTCCGCCAGCTAGAGCTGAGCACCCTCGATTTTTTTGAATCCGGCTGAGCCGATCCGCAAGGGCAAAACCGCTTTCCTTCAATGAGGGAAACAAATCATGCATTACCGGCTGGTTCTTGCCTTTGCCGCAGCCAGCGGCCTTTGGGCCGCCAACACGATTTCAAACGATCCGCAAAAGGTCCGCAGCGCGGCGGCCAAAGCCGTGACGCTGATGGAGAAAAGCATGGGAGCGCTGACTCCGAACTTGCCTTGCGCGTCGTGCCACCACAACATGATGCCGCTGATGGCCTTGTCCACGGCGAAGAATCACGGCGTCGCGATCAACGACGAGTTGTTCCAAAAGGTCGTATTGAGGACCTATTCGTATTTCAATGACGTCGACCGGGCGATTCAGGGTTCGCAGTATGTGGATCCAACGCTCGAGGGCGCGGAACAGCTCGCGTTTGCGCGTGACTACGGCATTGCCGATAACTTCGTTGCGCAGTTGCACACGGCGCGTCTGGCGCGGATGCAGAAGCCGGGTGGTTACTGGCAGACGTTTGATGCACGTCCGCCGCAGACGTACAGCCTGTTCATGACGACGGCGTTGGCGGTGAAGTCGCTGCTGGCGCAATCTGCTCCTGCACAGAAACTCGATGCGGCGATGCGTGTCGAGAAGGCGCGGCAGTGGCTGTTCCGAAATCAGCCCGAATCCACGGAGGACGCAACGTTCCGGCTACTGGGTTTGTACTGGGCGGGCGCGGGGGCGAAGCAGGTGCAGGCGGCAGCGAAGGCGCTGGCGGCAATGCAGCGTGCGGAGGACGGCGGATGGTCGCAGGTCCCCGGGCGGGGCGACGCCGATGCATACGCAACGGGCCAAGCTCTGGCGGCGCTGCAGATGACGGGAACCGCGAAGGCGGATGTCGTGGCGCGCGGCGTGGACTTCCTGCTCAAGACGCAAGCCGAAGACGGATCGTGGCTGGTGAAGACGCGCCTGCATGAAGTAGCGCCAATCAGCCCGCCCTATATGGAGACCGGGTTCCCGTACGGCAAGCATCAGATTATGTCGATGTTCGGCACGACCTGGGCGGTGACGGCGTTGTCGCTGACGCTGCCGGTGGAAAAGATGCCGGCGGCCGAGATCACGGAGATCAAACCGCAGGTGGAACCGTGGATGGAGACGGTGGCGTTCGGCAGTCTGGGCGATGTGAAGAAGGTGGACGTCAACGCCGTGACGGCGAAGGGATCGACCCCGCTGATGCTGGCGACCATTCATCCGGCTCGCGTGGCTGCGCTGCTCGAGAATGGCGCGGATGTGAACGCGAAGGCGAAGAGCGGATTGACGGCGCTGGCGGTATCGGCGACGTGGAATGGCGCGGCTCCGGTGATGCGGCAGTTGATCGCAAAGGGCGCGTCGGCGAAGCCGGTGAAGGGCGTCGAATACAACTCGAATCCGCTGGTGTTCACGGCGTTCGTGGGCGATGTCGACGCGACGAAGGCGCTGCTCGATGCGGGCGCGAATCCGAAGCAGGGGATGTTGCTTGAGGGCATGGTGCCGATGAGTCCGCTGACGGCGGCTGTGACGACCGAGGCGACCGAGGTGCTGGCCGAGTTCCTGCGGCGGGGTGTGGATCCGAACACGGTGGAAGATATTCCGCTGTTGAGCTGGGCAGCAATCGCGAACCGCGCGGGTTCGGCGAAGGTCCTGCTGGCGGGCGGCGCGGATCCCGAGTTAAAGGACAAGTACCAGTGGACTCCGCTGCAGCACTCGCGGTCGATCGAGCATGACAAGCCGCTGGTGGAGCCATTGATTCAGACGGCGATTGCGGCGAAGAAGCAGTCGAGCGTATCGAGTTCGCAGCAGTAAGAAGAGAGAGCTTTTTTAGAGCAAGGGACTTGGGACCTGGCCCGTCTTACCGGACGGAGTCAGGTCCCTTTTTT
>CAZVKC010000076.1:0-34968 GCA_964627455.1 uncultured Solibacteraceae bacterium
TCGACCACTGAATTGTCGTCGCTGTCGTAAGCCGTGCGGTACGGGCGGGGTTCCCCGACTTGTGCGCGGAGCTTGTTTTCGTCGATCGTGATGCCGAGGCCCGGCTCCGTGAGGATCGGGCGATGGCCGTTCGCAACCGGAGGCAGCGGCTTCGCGAGTAAGTCGTCGTGCTCGTTGTCCCCGCGTTCCTGAATCAGGAAGTTCGGGATCGACGCAGCGATCTGCAGGCTCGCGGCCAGTGAGCAGGGACCCTGCGGATTGTGCGGCGCGAGCGGTGTATAGTAGGCCTCCGCCATGCCGGCAATCACCTTCAGTTCGGTGATGCCGCCGGCATAACAGACGTCCGGCTGCAGGATCGTCGCGGCGCGTTTCTCCAGTACTTCGCGGAAGCCCCACTTGGTGAAGATCCGCTCGCCCGTCGCGATCGGGATGTGCGTCTTGCGCGCCATCTCCGCCATGACGTCGACGTTGAGCGGCTGCGCGATCTCCTCATAGAACCAGGGATCGAACGGCTCCAGCGCCTTGATTAATCGCATCGCGGTCGGAGGCTGGATCGCACCGTGGAACTCCACGCCGATATCGACACCTTTGCCTTGTTGCTGGCGCAGCGCCTGGAAACGCTCTTTCACTTCGTCGACAAACAGAGGACCTTCGTTGTACTTGAACGCGCGCCGCGTGTTGCTGCCGGGGATCACCTTCATCGCGTTGACGCCATTCTTGCCTGGCGTTCCGTAGACGCGCACGCGATCACGCGTGGGTCCGCCGAGAAGCCGGTGGACCGGCACGCCATAACATTTGCCGGTGATGTCCCACAGCGCCTGGTCGATGCCGCTGAGAATCGCGGTCTTGACGGGACCTCCGCGATAGAACGCGCCGCGATGAATGGCCTGCCAGTGGAGGCCGACCTGACGCGGGTCCTTGCCGATGAGGTAGTCGCTTACTTCGAGCGCCCCGGCGGCACACGCCTTGGCGTCGTCCTTCAGCATCTCGCCCCAGCCGGTGACCCCGGCGTCGGTCGAGAGTTTGACGAAGGCCCAGGAGTTCTTCAGAACAAAAGACTCGATCTTCGTGACCTTGATCTTGTCGTTGGGTCCGATGGCCGCGGCGGCATCGCAGCGCTTGGCGGCGAAGGTCTCGAGGCTAAATATCGCGGCAGGTCCGTAGAGGAGCGATTGCAGGAAGGAGCGGCGGTTGAACTGTGGAAGATGCATGTTGTCGGTACAGCCAGTTTATGCCAGCGCCGCCCACATCAGAAATCGAACTGCAGCGTGAACTGAAAAGTACGCCCCTCGTTCAACGTGTTGGTGATCAGGCCAAACGTTTTCGACGTGAGGTTGCGTTCGGGATCCGCGAATTGGGGAGTGTTGCCGAGGTTCACGGATTCCGCGCGAAACCGCAGTGTTGTCTCGCCCGCAATGCGCCACGCGCGGTCGAGTACGGCGTTGACATTGCGGATGCCGCCCTTGCGGAAGGTGTTGCGTCCGATGTTGCCGCGCAAATCACCGGGATTCATGAACGCGAACGCGCTACGCGGCAGCAGCGCACGCGACGTGTCAGGATTCGCGACCACGCGCCCCAGAATCGATGGATCGAGAATGTTCACGCGGTCCCCGCTTTCGCCGTCGACATTGCCGAAACCGGGCGCATCGGAACCGGAAAAGACGGAGAACGGCGTGCCGGTTTTCATCAGCAACACGGCGGAAGTCCGCCAATTCTGCAACAGCCAGTGGACCCGCTTGCGTGGACTCTCATAGGAAGCACGCGCCAGAAAAGCATGGGGTTGTTGGAAGTTGCTCACCCCCTTGGTGTCCTGGTGAATGTACCAGTCGGACTGCGAGGGCGTGGTGGCCCCGGCTCCCGTAGCCGAGTAATCCGAGCCGAGATCGATGGATTTGCTGAACCAGTACGACGCGTCGAAACTCCAGCCGTGGCGCTGCGGAACGACAATCGATGCGCGAGCCGCATCGTACCAGGCGCGGGACCCGTTCAATACGCGGGCGACTCCGAAGTAGCGTCCATCGGGCCGGCGCTGATTTACGGTCGCCGTCGTGAGCGGGATTCCATCGACAGGCTTCGCGCGATTCATAGTCCAGGTCGATAGCAGTTTGTGGGTGCGGCTGCCGACGTATCCCAGTTGGACTCGCAACCACTGCGAGCCCGCCAGGGCGGGTTCCCAACTGAAGTTGTACTGATGCGAGTACGGCGACGCCAGTTCGCTTGCGATCGAGGTGATGCCCGTGCGCGTGCCTGCGGGAAGCGCGCCCACGTTGATTCCAGCCAGCGGATCCGCAAGATTCGGGTTGTCGACGTTGAGGCTGATTACGCTGGGAGGATTGAAACGCATCTGTCCATAGGTGGCCGGATAGATTCGCCCGAAGTGAATGCCGTAGGCGCCGCGCAGCACGCCGCCCGCAGGCAGACGGTACGCGAAGCCGGCAGTGGGTGCAACGTTATTGCAGTCGCAATCGAACGGCATGGTGTCGAGTCCATTGACTTCCACGGGACGGGAGAAGGTCTCCCAGCGGACGCCTCCGCGCAGCGTGAGACGCGAGGAAACGCGCCATGTGTCACTCACGAACGAAGAGGTTTCCCAGTTGCGAAAACCGCGCGCTGTGTTGCCGATTGCCATGGTGAAGCGGAACGGCGTGCCCATGCGTACGTTCGAGACGGCGTCGCGTCCAAAGGCATCGCCGAAGTAGAAGGTTCCGAGATGATCGTTGGCTTCCTGCCCGTTGAACTGCCGGCGCAATGCCGAGAAGCCAGCCGCGACGATGTGGCGTGGACCCGTGCGTTGCACCTTGCCTGCGTATCGATATTCATTGATCGCGCGATTGACGGGGACGGTCGGGCTGCCCTGGCGCTGAATGATAAAGATCGCGAGGATCGGGGCCACGGCGTTGGGCTCGGGACGCAGGACGGTTCCCAGACGGTCGAAGCCGAGCGAGAGATCCGCGATGGTGGATGGGGAGAACGCACGGCTCCAGGTGGCGCGGGCGGCGTGGGCGCGGACATTGCTGTCGGGATTCTGCCCGGCGACGAACTGGAAGGCGCGTGTGTTCTGCATCGTCGCGTTGTAACGCAGGAACAGACGGTCTTTGGTGCTGAGCTTCTGATCCAGCGCGATGCCCGCGCGATCGGTGTCGATGCGCTGGGGCGAGTTGGTGTTCAGCGCACGATCGTCAATGTCCGTGCGGTTGGGAAGCTCCGCGGGATAAGCGGCGAGATACCGGGCGACAAGAGGGCGGATGAGCGGATCGGTGGTGAGTGGCGTGCGCTCGTTTGCATTCGGAACCAGCACGTTGCCATTGACGTTGCCGCGCGCCTTCTGCTGGCTCGCGTCGAGCGTGAGAAAGGCGTTGCGCCATATTGGCGACGAGAGTGTGAATCCATAATTGTTCTCGCGCGCGGGACGCACCGGGCCAGCCTGAAAGAAGGATCGCGCACTGAAGATGCTGTTCAGATGCGTTGCGAAGAGACGGCCGTGGATGAGACGAGCCGCGCCGGCCGGCCGAGGCGCGCTGCTCACGTGAACGTCCGCCGCAGGCCGCGTACCGTACTCCGCGCTGAAGTAGTTTCGCGCGGGGTCGAAGTGCTCGACCACCGTGGCCGTGGCGCCGAGACGCAGGTTGACTTCACGCAATGCGTTGTTATCGATCGGATTGAAATTGACGTTCTCGTTGCGGCGGCTCTCGCCGGAACCGGTGTCCGTCTGGTTGCGGAGATTGAGTTGGGACCGGGCGTCGCCCTCGGCTTGCGGGGCGGAGGCCGCTGGTTTCGCCGGCGCAACGGGAGGCGAAGGGGCAGGCGTCGTCTGCCCCAACATGAGCGTGGCGGTGAACAGAGAAAGCGTGACGAATGCAGGTAGCCGCAAGCGGCTATTCTATCTCGCGAACGAGCAGTTACCGGCCGCCGCCGAGGAAACGTCCCAACATGCCCGCCACATCGTCGGCCACGCTGCCGTCGTGATTCTGATCCAGCAGCGAACTGAGGAGTCCCACAGCGCCGCCGCCCGTGTTTTCTTCGGCAACCGGCGCGGACGAATGGGTCTTGCTAAGTCCGCCCATGACCATGGTCGCGACGACCGGCAGCATCTGCTTCAGGACATCCGCTCCGATCCCGGTTTGATCGGCAACCTGGCTGGCGACGGCGCGGCTGGCGTCCTTGCTGCCGAGAATGTGGCCGAGGATCGCGTTGCCATCGCTGGTGGTCGACTCGTGTCCAAGAAGGTCGGGGTTGTCCAGATACTGGGAATGATTGCCTCCGGAGATGGCGCCGAGCAGCGCGTCCATGCCGCCTTCCTGCGATGCATTGCGCTGCAGGCCGGACATCAACGCGGGAACCAGTTGCTGCAGCGCGCTGGCGGTCTGTTCATTGGAAAGTCCAAAGCGCTGACCCACCTGTTGTGCGGCTGCTCCTCCGGCGGCGTTCAAGACCATGTCTAAAATCGGGTTCAAGTTGTGTCTCCTCTCCATCCATCTTAGGAGACTGGGAGCTGCGTTTACTTCTGGCGCCAGAAGGCCGGATCCGCTTCGGCGGTCGAGTCCGACACGGCGCTGAGGCGCGGGTCGATGCGGAAGAGCACATTGTCCTGCAGAAGTTCGCTCGATGGTGCGACATTCGTGCCGCCGCGTGTTGACGGGGATCCGGTGGATCGCAGGTACGCGGCGCTGTTCCGGCTCACGCCTTCGTCGAGGGCCTTCAAAGAGGTGATGGGCGATAGCAGGATCACGGTGCCTGCCGGTGCGCCATAAAGCGCTTGATAGGCGAGATCCGGACGGTCGAGGTTGATGGCGTCCATGCGGGCCTTGCGTGAGGCGAGCAGACTCGCGAAGTCGTTCTCGGATCCAAGCCCGACCTGAAAGATCGACACTTGCAGGTAGCGCGCCTTGCGCAACGCTTGCAGCGCTTCGTCGGGTCGGTGGCTCCACGCCGCGCGGTACACGAGGACCATCGTATGGGATGGATCCTCGCGACGCATGCCGTTTGTCGCGATGTCGAACTCTTCGATGCCCGCGAAAGACAGGTGCGTCTCGATTTGCCAGGTTTCCGGCTTGCCGGTCAGCGACGAGAATCCGAACACCTGCACGCCCGCGTCGGGCGCGCTTTTGGGATTTTCAAAAGCCTGAGGGTTCGAGCCGGGCGCTTGGCGAAGGCGGATTAGCGGCCAGGGCTGCGCCGAGGCGGTCACAGCGGAGGCCAGAATAAGGAGCGCGAGAAGAACGCGGCGGTGACGCAAGGTTTTTGCGGGCATGGAAAGTCCCCTTAAAGCGGAGACGGTACGCGGATCGAAAACGTGGAGGCCAAAAAGCATGCGGCCCGCCTCCGCCAAAGGGAAGCGGGCCGTTGCTGCTGGCGCTCCATCCGCCGAGCGTTTTAGCGATGATATGGGGATATCAACGCGATTTCGATGGTTCTGTTGCCGTTGCTCGCGGCCGCTTCGGAACTGATCCAGCAACCGGAGTTGGGTGAACAGTAGCCAGTGAGCCGGTATTCGCCGTTGTCTTGACGCCGCAACGTAAGCGTCGCGCGGTTCGAGCTGTGGCTCGTTTGCACTGGCAGCATGGTGAGACCTTTGGCTGTGCCGTCCACGTTGCGAACCATCAGAACGCCGGGTCGCGGAATCAGCAGTTCATAGGCTCCGGCGGGTGCGCTGGTCTTTTTGTCGAAGTGGAAGGCGACCGGAATGTTGCCGGTCAGCATGTTGGACTGGGCGTTGAGGATGGTGGCCGCGGCCGAGAAGAAGCTCAGCGCCACGGTTGCGGCTCGCATGTAGGAACGATTGAATTTCATTGGGTGATTCTCCTTCTGTCCTTGCTCTTTGCCTGGACGCCCTCTTTAGCGCGTGGCGGTTGGAGAAAGGGCCAAAGAAGCGAATAGAATCGGGATGTGGCAGATTCCTGCTTGATTCCGATTGCGGAGCGCGTGTCCGCGCTGCGTCCCACTGCGGTGAACTCGATCCTGGCGGAGGTCCGCGCCACGCCGGGACCTGTGGTGTCGCTGATGCGCGGCGAGCCGGACCTTCGCACGCCTGCGCATATCGTCGAAGCCGCAGCGAAGGCGCTTGCGGCCGGTCGCACGATGTATCCCGACAACCGCGGCGAACCCGCGTTGCGCGCCGCCATTGCCGACAAACTGCGGCGCGAGAATGGACTGGAGTACGACCCGGCGACGGAGATCCTGGTCACCACGGGGGGGACGTTTGGCATCTACGCCGCGCTGGCTGCGATGCTGAATCCCGGCGACAGCGTGCTGGTTCCGGATCCTGTCTATGACGCTTACTTATCTCCCGTTCGCCTCGCAGGAGCGACGCCGGTTCCGGTTGCGTCGTCGATCGTCGATGGACGGTTCGTGCTGACGGCAGAAGCGCTGGAGGCCGCGTGGAATCCGCAGTGCCGCGCTCTGTTGCTGAACACGCCGTGGAATCCGACCGGCACGGTGTTGACGTGTGACGAACTTTCCGCGATCGGCGCCTTTTGCGAACGCCGCAATATCACCATCATCAGCGACGAAATCTACGAGGCGATCGTTTACCAGGGCCACCGCCATATTTCGGCGGCCACGTTGCTCCGTGACCGCACGGTCGTGGTGAATGCCCTTTCGAAAACTTATGCGATGACGGGGTGGCGCGTCGGGTACGTAGCGGCGCCGGCTGCGTTCGTGCGCGCGATGTTCCTGGTGCTGCAGCAATCGAGCCGTGGACCCGCAACGTTCGTGCAGGATGCCGCGGCCGCTGCGTTGTCGGGTCCTCAGGAATGCGTGGCGGAAATGCAGGCCGAGTATGCCCGCCGGCGGGCGCTCGTTCTCGATGCGCTGCCTCACGTGCTCGCTCCCGAAGGAGGATTCTTCGCGATGGTGGACCTGCGCCACACGGGCGTGCCAAGCAACGAGATCCGCCGGCGGCTGCTCACCGAGCACGGTGTGGTGGTTGTGCACGGCGCGGCCTATGGACCTGCGGGCGAGGGTACGCTGCGCGTCTCGTTCGCGTCGGGCGGCGATGTCCTGCAGCGGGGACTCGAGAAGTTGCGCGCCGGACTGCAGGCGATCTGCGGATGAGCGTTCGCGGTAAGAGAAAATAGTCGGAGATGCTCTTTCGCAAGGCGGACCTTCCAACCCCCGCGCTGGTCGTGGACCTCGACATTCTGGAGTCCAATCTCGCTTCGATGCAGGCGGCTGTGACTGCGGCCGGCAAGCAGTTGCGTCCACACGCGAAGGCGCACAAGCGTGTTGCGCTCGCCAAGCGGCAGGTCGAACTCGGGGCTGCCGGTGTCTGTTGCGCAACCCTCGCCGAGTTGGAATCGATGGTAGCGGCGGGCATATCGGTCCTGCTCACGACGCCGGTCGCGCAGCGCGTGAAGACCGATCGAATTGCGGTTCTTGCAGCAAACGGCGACGTCACCGTTGTGGTCGATCACCCGATGCAGGCAGCGCTGTATGCGGATTCGGCCGCTCGCTGCGGGGTTCGACTGAATACGCTCGTCGACCTCGATGTTGGCGATCATCGCACCGGTATCCCCTGCGATGAACGCGCGATCGGGTTGGCGTCCGTGATTCAGGAATCGAGCCATCTGCGATTCGGCGGGCTGCAGGCGTATTCGGTGTCCGGTTCCCACACCGTTGGACACGCCGAGCGCACGGCACATTCGCGTGCTGCTCTCGCACAGGCGATCGCAATCCGGAACGAACTCCTGTCGCGTGGCATGGACGCGACACGTCTCACTGGAGGATCCACGGGCACGTGGGATATCGATCTTGCGATTCCGGAGTTCACGGAACTGCAGGCCGGTTCGTATCCGTTGATGGATGTCGCCTATGGGCGCATCGGCAGCGTCCCGTTCGGAGTCGCGATGACGGTTCGCGCGTCCGTGATCAGCGCTTCGCACCCGGGCCGCGTCACGGTGGACGCCGGATTCAAGGCGTTTTCCACGGATCGGCCGTTCGGTCCCGAAGCGGTGGGACTTCCAAATGTGAAGTGGCAATGGGCAGGCGACGAGCACGGCATGCTGCTCGGCGGGAATCTGCCGGCGCTGGGTGACGCTGTGGAGTTCGTCGCGCCACACTGCGACCCGACGGTCAACCTGCATGAGAAGATGTACGCTTGCCGCGGCGATGCCGTGGTCGAGGTGTGGAGTCGATGAGTCTGGTGCAGATCGCGAGCGGGTTGGAACAGGCGTTGCGCGCGGCAGTGCGCGGCGAGGTTCGTTTCGATCCGGTGTCCCGTGCGTTGTATTCTACCGACGCGAGCGTGTATCAGATCATGCCTCTGGGCGTCGTTGTTCCCTTAGATCGCGAGGACCTCATCGCTGCGGTGCGTGTGGCGCGGCAGCAGAAATGTTCTGTGACCTTGCGTGGCGGCGGAACGTCGCAGGCAGGGCAGGCGATCGGCATGGGGATCCAGATCGACATTTCGAAACATTACAACCGGATTCTCGAGGTGAATCCGGAAGAGCGCTGGTGCCGCGTCGAGCCAGGCATCGTCCTGGACGAGTTGAACGCTGAACTGAAGAAGCACAACCTGCGCTTCGCGCCGGATGTATCGACGGCCAGCCGCGCCACGATCGGCGGCATGATCGCGAACAACTCCTCAGGGGCGCGCAGCGTGTATTACGGCAAGACCATCGATCACGTGCTCGAACAGACGGTGCTCTTCGCTGACGGCGAGATCCGCGAAGTGAAGCCCTTGCAGGGTCGGGAACTCGAAGCTGCCTGCGAGGGCGACTCCATCGCAGCGCGGGGCTACCGGGTCATCCGTAAACTCGGCGCCGAGCTTTCAGATGAAGTCGAGGCGCGGTTCCCCAAGGTGATGCGCCGCGTGATGGGCTACAACCTCGACGAGTTTCGCGATCCGTCGGTCTGCGATCTCACCAAACTGATGGTGGGATCCGAAGGTACGCTCGGCATCGTGCTCGACGCGAAACTGCGCCTGGTTCCGCTGCCCAAGGCGAAGTCGGTGGTCGCGATTCAATTCGGACACGTTCTTGACGCCCTCGGCGCCACGCCTGCGATCCTCAAGCACGGACCTTCTGCCGTCGAGGTGATGGACCGCTTCATCCTCGATCACACGAAGCTGAATCCTGCTCTGCATCGCCAGCGACAGACGTTCGTTGATGGCGAACCTGGCGCGTTGCTCTGCGTCGAGTTTTATGGGGACCGCGCGGAAGATCTCCCCGCGCGCATGCAGGAACTCGAACGCGATCTGCGGCTGCAAGGCATGGGGGAGCGGTTCTACCACGCTGTCGATGCGGCGGCGCAGTCGCGCATCTGGGGGATCCGCGAAGCCGCGCTTGGCCTGTCGATGTCGATGAAGGATGACAACAAGTCCTTGTCATTCGTCGAGGACACTGCCGTTGCGCCGGAGAAATTGCGGGACTACATCGACCGGTTCCTGCAGTTGATCCACAAGCACGGGACTTCGGCCGGCATCTACGCGCATGCTTCGGTTGGCTGCCTGCACGTCCGGCCTGTCGTCAACATGAAGACTGAAGAGGGCGTCGCGAAGTTCCAGGCGATCGCCGACGATGTGGCGGCGCTGGTGCTCGAGTTCGGCGGTGCGTTGTCGGGCGAACACGGCGACGGCATGGTGCGCAGTCCGTATATCCGGCAGATGTTCGGCGACCGGATCTACGAGGCGTTTCGTGAGATCAAGCGAACCTTCGATCCGGAAAACCTCATGAATCCGGGCAAAATCGTCGACTCGCCGCCCTTCACGGCAAACCTTCGCTATGGTCCGCAGTATGTGACGGCCAAGCCCGCGACCTACTTCTCGTACGAAGACTACGGCGGCTTCCACAACGCCGTCGAGATGTGCAGTGGACTCGGTGTTTGCCGCAAGAAACTGGACGGCACGATGTGTCCGTCCTACATGGCGACGCGCGACGAGCAGCACACGACACGCGGCCGCGCGAACGTCCTTCGGCTTGCGATGGCGGGGCGGCTCGGCGAAGCGGGGCTGCATGAAGACGGCGTCAAAGAGGTTCTCGATCTTTGCCTGGAATGCCGTGCCTGTAAAGTCGAATGTCCGGTCGGGGTCGACATGGCGAGGTTCAAAAGCGAGTTCCTGGCCGCGCATTGGGAACATACCGGTGGACCCTCGCTGCGTGCGCGGATCCTCGGCAACGCGGCGTCGATGGCGAAGATCGGCAGCGCGACCGCGCCGCTTTCGGGCGTCCTCGCGAACCTCGCGCCAGTCCGCTGGCTCAACGAAAAGATCACGGGGATTGACTCGCGCCGTCCGGTTCCCAAATGGCGCCGCCGCACACTGCGGGACCGCGTGGCCGCCACTGCCGGCGGACAGGTCCTGCTGTTCGTCGACACCTTCACCAATCACTACGATCCGGAAATCGGCGAAGCCGCTCTCGAGTTGCTGGGCGCCGCCAAACTGCGTGCAGCGCTTGCTCCAAACGTTTGCTGTGGACGTCCACTGATCTCGCAAGGACTGTTGGGCGAAGCGCGCGAACTCGCCAGCCAGAATACGGCACGGTTGTATGAGGCCGCGGCCAAGGGCGTTCCGCTGGTCGTGTGCGAGCCGAGTTGCCTGTCGGCGTTACGCGAAGACGTACCGGATCTGCTGCGAGGCGAAGAGCAGGCGCGCGCACGCGTGGTCGGCAAGTCGGCTCTGCTGCTCGAGGAGTTTTTGTTGGGCCTGCCTCTGGAATTCAATGCAGGGCCGAAGGAGATCGTGTTGCACGGACACTGTCATCAGAAAGCGATGGGGCTTGCGGCGCCCGCCACGGCGTTGTTATCGAAGATCCCCGGCGCGACCGTGACAGCTCTCGATGCGGGATGCTGCGGCATGGCCGGATCCTTCGGTTACGCGAACTACGACGTGTCGAAAGCAATCGGTGAACGGCGCCTGCTGCCGGCGGCGCGCAACCTGAAAGAGGGGTCCGTGCTGGTCGCAGCCGGCACATCGTGCCGCCATCAGGTGCACGACCTGGCTGGTGTGAAAGCCGTGCATCCGGCTCTCCTGTTGCGAGAGTTGGTGAAGGCGTGAACCCGGGCGCGTTGACCCTCACCGCCCTTGGCGTCGCGGTGCTGGTCAGTTGCTTCACTCGTCTGAACGTCGGGTTGCTCGCGATGGCTCTGGCGTGGTTGATCGGCGTGTATGTCATCGGACTTCCGCTGAAGACGGTCGCGTCGGGTTTTCCGGTGGAACTCTTTCTGACGCTCACAGGCGTGGCGATCCTCTTCAGCCAGGCGAGCGTCAACGGTACACTGCAACGGGTCGCGCACAACGCCGTGCGACTGTGCCGCGGCCGTGCGGGACTCGTCCCTGTCCTCTTCTTTTTCCTCGCCGCGATCCTCGGCAGTTGCGGACCCGGCAACATCGCGACTGCCGGCCTGCTGGCGCCGGTTGCGATGGGGACAGCCGTTCGCATGGGCATCTCGCCATTCCTCATGGCGATCATGGTGGGCAACGGAGCCAACGCGGCGTCGCTCTCGCCCATCGCACCAACGGGACTCATCGTCAGCGGTCTGATGGACAAGATCGGGTTGAGCGGACTGCAGATCCAAACGTGGATCCTCAACATGGCGGCGCATGCATTGGTCGCGTTTGCCGGCTACTTCGTGTTCGGCGGGTTGAGGTTGTTGCGCCAGCCGTCTGTGAGTGGCGTCGATGTCGAAAGCACGCCGCTCGAACGCAAGCACTGGTTGACGCTTGGTGTGATCGCCGGCCTCGTCGCCGCCGTGATCGTGGCGCGGGTCAACATCGGGATGGCTGCTTTTGCAGGAGCCGTGATCGTCAGCCTGTTCCGCGCTTCGGATGAAGACGAGGCGATCCGCAAGGTGCCGTGGAGCACGATCCTGATGGTGTGCGGCGTCACCGTCCTCATCGGGTTGCTCGAGAAGACGAACGGCATGGAAATGTTCACCTCGTGGCTTGCGGGCGTGGCCACGCCGCGAACCGTCGCGCCACTGGTCGCCGCGATCGTCGGATTGATTTCCGCTTATGCGAGCACTTCCGGCGTGGTGATCCCGGCGTTCCTGCCGATGGTGCCCGGCCTCGCCACGAAACTGGGTCTAGCCTCCGCCGTGGGACTCGCGAACACGGTGAACATCGCAAGTCACCTCGTCGATGTGTCGCCTCTTTCGACCATTGGCGCGCTGTGTATTGCCTTCGTTCCTTCAGGCGAAACGGGACGTGTGCTGTTTCACCAGATGCTGGCCTGGGGACTTTCCATGACTCTTGTCGGCGCGCTGCTGTGTTGGATCGCGTTCTCGTAGCGCCGGAAGCCAGTACAAGCTTGGGCGAAATGCGGCAGAACTGGGTGTAGTGATCGCGACCTTTCGCGGGTAGTTCCAGAGAATTCATCAGAATCAACAGGTTGCTGGGTGGGCCTTTGCGTGCACGAATGTTCGGCGTGCGGGAGACCGCATCGAGGATGTTTGTAAGGAGAAGTACCGTGATGAAGAGCCTTCGAATGGCCGCAATTCTGATCGTTTCGTCGATCCTGCCGTCTCTTGCACTGGCGCAGATGGGGGGCGGCGGAGGTGGGACGCAAGGCTCCGCGCCTACCGATTCCGGACTGATGCGAATGGCGAACGGCGCGATGGGCGCAGGCGGCATGATGCAGGATCTCGCAGTGGGTCCCGACGGAACTCTTTACGTGGTGCGTCCCGTGCAGATGATGTCTCCCGGGTCCGGCGGAAATGCAACGCAGCAGTACGCGGTGAAGCAGGAACTCGTCGCCATCAGCCCGGCCGATGGTGTGGTGAAGTGGCGTCTCGAACTCACCGGCGGACATGTTTCGGAACCGGTGTTCGGCAAGGATGGCCGGATCTTTCTTGCGCTGGATGACGGCGTGCTGATGGCGGGGCAAGGCAACCGGTCTTCAGGCAATGGCTCCGGCGGCGGAGGAGGGATGATGAATCCCGGCGGGGCGACGGCAACCCGGTCGAATCCATCCAGGTTCCTGGTGATCACCGCGACCGCCACAGCCGCCACGATTCTCGCCAATGTAGCCGTGGATTCTGACGTACTCGGATCTCCCAGGGTGGTCAGCACGGGCGCCGGCGCGGCCGATTACGTCGTGTACGTCACCGGGTTGGAAATGCCTTCCAGCGACCGCATGTCGGATGATCGCGACTCGATTCCTGCCGGCGAAAAGACTCTGTACGCCTTCCTGCCCGACGGCAAAATCAAGTTCAAAGTCGCGATTGGCAAGTCGCAGGTTGGGATGATGCCGTAACGGCCATCCTCATCGCCGGAAAGGCCGGTCCGCGGCATTGGACCGCGGCGTGTCATTCGGAAACGTACCCTTCACCCATCTTCGGGCGATCTCGATATCGTCACGCGCCTTCGAGGTCAAACCGGGGATGTCCACGAAACCCACGCGGTTGTACAACACCGGTTGTCGGTACTGCGACGCATACGCCGCTGCGTAGTTCTGCCACGCCACGAGCGCTTCTCCGGCCTGTTTGACGGCTTCTGTCTTTTCGGCTTCGGCGCCCGTGCGGTCGTACAGCCCCAAGGCCGCCGCCGTGCGGACTTTCGCCGCATAATACCGGCCCAGATGCGCCATTGCCTCGATGTCCACGAGGGTTTCCCGATATTCTTTATTCGCCTGGGACGCCCGGCGCAACAGGTCCAAAGATTGCAGGGCCGTATTGGCGCCGGCCTCGAGCGCAGCCGCGATTTCCAGCGGTCCTGTAATCCCACTCAGCGACTCGCCCGCCAACTTCTTCCTGCGCCATTCGAGGACCGGCAAGACTTTGCTGCCCGGCATCGACTGGCCCTCGACGAAGTCCCGCACTGTGTAATAACCACGGTGTCGCGGGTGGCTCAGGCATGCTTCCGGAAACCACTTCAAGTCGATATCGCCCCAGAAGAATCGAGTAATCAGGGGAAATACCTGCGACGCGGAAGCCCACGCTCGCGAGAGCGCCTCCGCGTCAACCCCGGGGAACCTGGTTGCGATCATATTCCGGAACAGGTCATCGGGCAACCCTGGCTCGTAACTCAGCCGCCCCCACAACGCAAAGGAAAACCATTGCTTGTCGATGACTGTTCTCCGCGGCGAATCAGGATCCTTTGATAAGAACTCGCGTCCCCAGACATACCCGTCGGGTCCCATGTAGAAGCCGGCGATTTTGTCAGGTCCCGGAATGTTGCGCACATACGCGCGTGCAAACGCGGGATCCGCCCAACGGAAGCTGTACACATCGTCGTTCCTCACGGTCAGCCACGTGCGTTTGCCGGCCGGAAGCACCGGCAAGAGTTCGTGGATATAGGGAGGATCCGGAATCGAGTACATGTGCGCGATCGAATACTTGAAACTCAAATCGAACGGACCCGGATAATCGCGGAACTCCCGGAAGATCTCCTCGCCGCCGGTCTCGTGAGACCGGTGAATGAGCGTGACATTGCGGCCCGGCTGCACCCGCAGTGCATCACGGATCCCTTCGCCATAGGTCTTCCAAAGCCATTTTTCCTTCGAGTACTCGTCCTTGCGCTCGGACATCTGCTCGCCTGCTGTGATCCCGATGCCCGCCAGCAGCGGGTAGGTCAGCACCATCTCCCGCACGCTCGCCCGAAAGTACTCGATCGTGCGCGGATTGTTCTGATCCGGCGTGATCCCGTACTTGCCTTCTGTTCCGAACGTGAAGATGTTCCAGGTAATGACGTAGAAATCGATGCCGCGGTCCTTTGCATACTGCATCACCTCGCGCCAGAAGCGGATCTTGTCCTCGATGCGCATCGTGCGCACGGTCTCGACACTCCGCAGCATCCCAGGCCGAAGCATATCGACGCCGCGGTGCGAGAACGTTTCATCCAACCGCATGCGCGTGCGCTGCACGTCCCGCAGTGCGACGTCTGGAAACTCGGGGACCCTCACCATGGAAGGAAACGGATGGAGGTTCCACAGCGAAATGACGTTGAACCTGTGGCGCGCCATGTCATCCAGAAAGGCATGCCAGAAATCGAGTGACCACATCTCGGGGATATTGCCCTGGGCCGCGTCCGAGTTGTCCGAATAACTCGGCGTCCGCACGTCCAGGGGCGCGTTGAACTTGATGCCGCGTCGCGCAATGTGGGGCGCGTGGTCGGAGTCCTGCAAGTTGCTGAGCGTCCCGTGCCGCACTGCCTCTGCGAGGTCGAGTCCACCGTACATCGCGCCCGCCGCATCCGCGCCAATCGCAGCGATCCAGGTCTGTCCGTTCGCGACGAAGCGACGGATCGAGTACGACTGTGCCCCGGAGAGCCTGAGCGGCTGCATTCCGGCAATCTCCGGCGACGTATTGACACGAATGACGAAGCAGGGTTCGCAAGGCGCCTTGCCGATCTGGTCGAGTCCGAACTGGGGCATTGCCGCCGTAGATGCGCGGGACAGTTCGGACGCTGCGAAGGCCAGGGGCGGCGAAGTGAAATCCACGAAGACGGCTGGCCGTGGCACATCCTGAGCCGCGAATAGCACCGGAAGCAAGGCGGGAATGACGCTGGCAAGCATGCCAATCATTGTATGCAACCGGGCGTGTTCCACTGGTTCTTCTTTTATGCAGTTCATATTGAGCCTTGCGTGCGCCTGTGTTTTCTCCTATAGAATTGGGTAGACTGACCGCCGAATGGATTTAGAAAACCGGTGGCTACCGAAACGACATTCCGTGTGGGTGACCGCATGGGGCCCGATCGCAAGTACGAGATCGTGGCTTGCCTCGGCAAAGGGGGCATGGGTGTCGTTTTTCGCGCGTTCGACCACTTCCTCGAACGCGACGTTGCAATCAAGACGATTCTCGTAGAACCGGGTTCGGGTGTATCCGATACTGCGGTGCGCGCCTACAAAGACCGCTTCGTGCGTGAGGCCCGGGCCGTCGCCAAACTCACCCATCCGAACATCATTCAGGTTTACGAGATCGGCGGTGATCAGGGGCGTCCCTTCATTGCGATGGAGTTCGTGGACGGGCATGATCTGGCTGAGATCAAAGACCGCCTGACGCTGGCGGAGATTTGTTCCGCTTGTGACGGCATTGCCGCTGCGCTCGATTACATGCACGTCCGAGGCGTCTTTCATCGCGACATCAAACCGCAGAACGTTCGTTTCGGCCGGAACGGCGAGATCAAACTGATGGACTTCGGCATCGCCAAGGATCTTCACCGCGCGACGCTTACCGAGTACGGCATGAAACTCGGCACGCCGTTGTATATGGCTCCTGAGATCCTGACGGATCAGCCGGTCTTCTCGGCCAAGAGCGATCAATACGCTCTGGCCGTTATTCTGTACGAACTGCTGACGATGCATTATCCGTTCGAGGGTCCCAGCCTCGAGATACTGCTCACAGCCGCTCGCACCGCGCCGCCGCGATCTCCGCGCGGGTATGCTCCCTGGATTCCGGAAGGCACGGAGAATGTCATTTTGAAGGGACTGGAAAAGTCCGCGGACGACCGGTTCGCCACGTCCTTCGGACTCGCCTCTCTGTTTCGCCGTTCGCTGGGAGACCTGGAGGCGCTGCAGAATATCCGCAACGAACGTTGGGCGCGCGCCGAGTCGATCTGGAAGAGTTCGCATGAAGATTCGGCGGCGCTTCGCGCGCTGCTCGCTGAGTATGCGGATTGGCCGCAGCACGAGATCGTCAGGGAGCGGATCCTGACGCTGGAATACGAACAGCAGCGCCGCCAAACCGTGAATACTCTAGCCCGCGAAGCGCTCGAAGCCGCCCGCGCCGAGGGGAGCATCGAGAAACTGCGGGCGGTCGCGACGCGCTTTACGAACACCGGTTGGGGGCAGGAGGCGGAGCGTGCGATCGCGGAAATCGAGGCCCGTCGCGTAGAGCGCGAGCGAGAGGACCTCGAACGCCGGCAGGCGGAGGAAGCCGCGTATGCCGCCGCCGCGGCGGCCCGTGATCCGGAGATGCTGCAGCAGTTCGCCGTCGAGTATCCCGACTCCCATCACCTGCCGGAGGCGGTCGCTTTGTTCGCCGAGATCCAACGCGAAAGAGAAGCTCATCGGCGCCATCGACTGGATCGCGAGACCGCCGCCCGTAACGAGTACCGCAATGCAACTCTTTTGCGGGATGGGGACGCCCTCGCGTCCTGGCTGTTGCAGTATTCGGATCTCGAAGATCTGGCGGTTCGTGTGCGCGCCCAGTTGCGGCTGCTCGAAACGGAAGCGAGAGCGCTGGAAGCCGAAGAGCGCAAACGCCAGGAAGAAGCCGACCGCGAGATCCAGCATGCTTTTGAACGCATCGCCGCGGCGCGGGATGCTGAGAAACTGCGCGCTTTCCTGCGCGTCTATCCGCATCGACCCGAGGCCGGCGCCGCCGCGGCCATTCTTTCGCAGATCGAGCAGCAACTGCAGCAGGATGGTGGGTCCACGGAACGCTTTCAATTCGAGGCGGCCTTTGCGAGCCGCGACCCGCTCAAGTTGCGTGCGCTGTTGGAGGAGTATCCGCACACGAGTTACAGGCTGGCCGCCTTGCGTTGCATTGAAGAGTGGGAATTGGCGCGACATGAGGAGGTCGAGCGGGCCGACTACGAGGAAGCCGTCAGTTCCGGCAACGCCCAGTTGCTGCGGAGATTTCTCTCGATCTATCCCGATTCCTCGCGTTGGGATGACGTGAATGCAGGGCTCGCGTTGCTGGAGGGGCGCACTCCGGATCCTCCGCGGAGAGTCGCCGTTCCAGTTACGAATGAGGCGCAGGCGTCCGAAGACCAACCTACTTTGCGGATCGACTCGGAGCAACGCGATTTCGAAAGCGCCATGAACTCCCATAATGCGGCGGATCTGCGGGAGTTCGCGCGACGGTATCCCGGATCTCCGTTGCGGACGCGCGCCGAGGCGCTAGCCAGCGGTATCGAGGCGTGGATGCGCCAGGGCGATCTGTTGTTCGAGAGCGCAATGCAGGAACGCTCGCTGCCGCTGCTCGAACAGTTTCTTCGCGACCATGCTGGACATCCCAAGGCGGCCGAAGCCCTCCGCACTGCGGAACGACTCCGGTCGAAATCGCTGTGGCGGCGCGCCGGGCTGTGGGCGGCGGTTGTGGCTCTGCTGGCTACCGCCGCGGTCTTTTGGGCGTTTCGTGTGCGAATCTCGAACATGGCGCCGGCAAGCGTCGAACGAGATTCCAGGGTCGTGCCGGGATCAGAGGCTCAGTCTCCCGGGAGCGGCGCGGGTGTGCGGGGCAGTCCCTGAACCTTTTTCCAATCCTCGACGCCGGCGCGACGTGCCCACGCCCGCCAGTTCTCGGACATCCGCTTCACACGCTCCGGATCTTTTGACGACAAGTCTCGCGTCTCGGTGCGATCGGCTTCCAAATCGTACAACTCCCAGGAGCCGGGATCCTTCGCCACCAGCTTCCAGCGCCCGTCGCGAACCGCTTTGTTGCCTTCGTGCTCCCAGAAGATCGGCGATTTGCGCGCCAGCCGGCCTCCGCGCAGCGCGGGACGCAGCGAGACGCCTTCCATCGATTGCACCGTTTGACCGCGGCGACTGGCCGGATAACGCGCGCCGGCTACATCGACGCAAGTGGCCATCAGGTCGATCAGGTGGCCGGGTTCATGGGAAATGGACCCCGCCTTCGTCTGTCCTGGCCACCGGGCGATGAGAGGCGTCGAAATGCCGCCTTCGTGCACCCAGTGCTTATAGAGACGGAACGGCGTGTTCGATACATTCGCCCATGGGACCCCATAGCTCTGGTAGGTTTCTTCGGGACCGGGGCGCAGTCCGCGGACATTGCCCTTGCGGACCGGCCGTCCAGCCACAGTCTTCTCCGGAATGTGCAGAGCCCTCGCGTTGTAGCCCAATTCTTCCGCGCAGCCGCCATTATCCGCAAGAAACAGGACGAGCGTATTTTCGGCCTGCCCGGTTTCGCGCAACACATGCAGGATCCGGCCGATGTTCTGGTCGAGATTGTCGACCATTGCCGCATAGACTTCCATGCGGGACTGCTGCCATTCCTTGTCGGAGGCGGCATCCCACGCGGGGACACTTGCGTCGCGTTCCGTCATCGGCCAGGACTCGCGCACGATTCCGAGTTCGATCTGCCGCTTCCGCCTCTCGGCTCGTAAAGCGTCCCAGCCCTCTTTGTAGCGGCCCTTGTATCGCTTGATATCCTCCGGCTTCGCATGCAACGGCCAATGGGGGGCCGTGAACGCAGCATACAGAAAGAACGGCTGTCCGCTCGCCGCTCCTTTGCGGATGTAGTCCACCGCATTGTCCGCAATCGCGTCGGTGAGATAGAAGTCCTTGCCGGTTTCCGCGGGACTGTTGTCGCGCGTCAGCGTCACAGGTTGAAAGTAGTCGGAGGCGCCGTGGATGATCCCGTAATAATGCTGGAAACCACGCTGCAGAGGCCAGTTGTGCTTGGATTCGGTGACGGGGGTGACGTGCCATTTGCCGGACATGTAGGTCCCGTATCCGGCCTCTCGCAGGACCTCGGCAATGGTGACGCAGTGTCCGTTCAAATCGCCCGTGTATCCTGGCAGCGGTTTGGGATTATCGACCATGTGTCCGACGCCGGTCTGGTGAGGATACAACCCGGTCAGCAGCGATGCGCGCGTCGGGCAGCACCGCGCAGTGTTGTAGAACTGAGTGAATCGCACGCCGTCTCGCGCCAGCGAATCGATATTCGGCGTTCGAATCTCGCCGCCGAAACAGCCGACATCCGAATACCCCATATCGTCCGCCAGCAGGATCACGATATTCGGCCGGCGCCGTTTTGCCGAGGCGGTATGCGCGCCGGCGGCGAGCAGGGCCGCGCCGCCGAGAAAGTCTCGTCGTGTCAAGCGTCAGTCCTCCTGTGCGGTTGCCGGCGCTTCGCCGTAGGCCGGCTTCCAGATCCAGGGAATGGCGTGATTGGCCTTGGCCCAAACCTCCCACTGCGCGGCCATGCTCTTCACGCGTTCGGGGAACTTCGTCGCGAGATCATGCTGTTCCGTGCGGTCCGCCTCGATATCGTACAGTTCCCACCTGCCCTTCGGATAAACGGCCGTGATCTTCCACTTCCCGTCGCGAACGGCCCGGCTACCCTCGTGCTCCCAAAACAGCGGCCCCCGGTTCACGCTTTTGCCCGCCAGCATCGGCGCCATGTTCACGCCCGCGCATTCAACTGGAACCTTTGCGCCCGCTACACCACACAGCGTCGGCAGAATGTCGATGAAATGCCATGGCCGGTTGACGTTGGCTCCCTTCGGGTACTTCAACCCCGCGGGCCAGTGCGCGATCGAAGGCGTCGAGATTCCGCCTTCATGCGTGTAGTGTTTGTACATGCGCCACGGCGTGTTGCCGGTGTTCGCCCAGGCGGATCCGTAGCTGTGATACGTTCCCGGCTGCCCCATGCCGGCGAGTTGGTCGCCTCTGTGCAAGATATTGTCGGGACCGCTCTTGATGTCGAATCCCCAGGGATCCCACTCGGCGCAGGCCCCGTTATCCGACGCAAACAAAATCAGCGTATTTTGTAGTTCGCCGCTCGTCTCCAGATCCTGGATCACGCGCCCGATGTTGCGATCCATCTGATCCACCATCGCCGCGAACACCGCCATTCGCCGCGCCAGATCGATGCGCCGGTCTTCGGGAATCGTATCCCACGCGGGATTCTGCTTCGGCGCCCAGCCATTCAAATCCGACACCCGATTCGGACCCACAGGACTGCGCGGCGACATCTCCCACCGCGGATCGATCAAACCCAGCTTCTTCATCTTCGCGAAGCGCTTTTCGCGAATCACGTCCCAGCCCTGCTCGTAGACCTTCTGATATTTGTCGATCAGTTCTTTCGGCGCATGCAGCGGGAAGTGTGGCGAGTTATAGGCAAGATACAGGAACCATGGCTTCTCCTTGCTCTTCCGCGCCTCGCCCATGAAATGCAACGCGTGATCGGTGATCGCGTCGGTCGCATAGAACTTCTGGTAGCTCGGCGCAGGGGACGGCCGTCCCTTCGGCCGCCGCGTATACTTCGACGAATCCCAAAAACTGTCGAACCCATGCAGCATTCCGTAAAACTCGTCGAAGCCGCGCTCGATCGGCCCGGGATCGCCGAGATGCCACTTGCCGGCCATGAGGGTCGTGTACCCGCCCTCGCGCAACGCGGCCGGCAGGAACTTCGCGGTCTCGCTCACATGTCCCGTGTACCCGGGGAATTCCGGCCGCGCCTGCCCGCCGACCATGTTGCCCATGCCGACCTTGTGCGGATGTTGCCCCGTCATCAGCGCGGCGCGCGACGGACAGCAGCGGGCGTTGTTGTACAACTGTGTGAGCCGGATGCCGCCGGCGGCCAGGCGGTCCAGGTTGGGAGTGTCGATCTCGCCGCCGTAGCAGCCCGGATCGGAATACCCAAGATCATCGGCGAGGATGAGCAATATATTGGGACGCCGTTTCGCAGGCGCCGACGTCGCAGTCGCCACTACAGCCAGCGAACCAAGGAACTCACGGCGGTTGATCACACCACTACTTTATACAAAGGACAGCGTGATATTCTCCAACCAGATCGCCATGGCGGATGACCCTTTTCACCTCGAACGTTTCCTCAAAGCGCAGGAAGACGACTATGAATCGGCCTTGGGAGAAATTCGTGCCGGTGAGAAGCGGTCTCACTGGATCTGGTACATCTTCCCCCAGATCGACGGACTCGCTTTCAGTTCGACCTCGAAATACTACGCCATCAGGAGCCTGGAGGAAGCACGCGCTTATCTCGCGCACCCGGTCCTCGGGCCCCGCCTGCTGGCCTGCGCAGAAGCCCTGCTGGAGGTGCGCGACCGTTCCGCCGCGGAGATCTTCGGATTTCCGGATGACGTGAAGGTGCGGTCGTGCGCGACGCTATTTGCCCAGGCCTCTGCGGCGCCCTCGATCTTCGATCGCATTCTCGACCGATACTACAACGGCGAGCGGGATCCGCGAACGCTGGCGCTACTGGGTCTTTAAGGCAACCTGCAAAGCCGCAGCGACCTTGGCCGGGTCCACCGCCCGCATACAACTGCTTACCGTGGATTCGCGCTTGTAGGTCGTGACGGCGGAGGCGTCGCGCAGCACGGAGATCGTGCCTCCATACGGACCATTCCTCGCGGGATCCGTGGGGCCGAATATCGCAACGCCCGGTTTGCCCAATGCTGCCGCGATATGGAGGGGCCCGCTGTCCACGCCGACAACTGCAGCCGCGCGGCGGGTGGCATCGATCAGTCCTTCGATCCCCGACACATGGACCGGCGTGTTCGATAGACCCGCGCCCAGCGCACGCAATTGCGCTTCAGCGCCCGGCGCGCCGTTAAGCACCAGCGGAACGGGTGCGATCAACCGGGCCAGTTCCGCGAAGTACTCCGGCGGCCATTGTTTTGAAGTCCAACCTGCCATCGGCGAGGTCAACACGAATGGCTCGGCGGGCAACTTACCTTCCGGACGGCCGGCGGGCATTGGCGTATCGAGGCAACGCACCTTCGCGCCTGCCGCCATCGCGAGTTCGACATTCTGATCCACGACATGGGCGGAACTCGTCACACAAGTCCGGTCATAAAACCAGGCCGCGGGTTTCTCGCGAACCTGCGACCGGTCGAACCCCCATCTCACGCGACACCGCGCCAGAAATCGAGCCGCCAGCGCGGATTTGATGAGCCCCTGAAAATCGAGCGCTACGTCGAAGGCCGTATTCCGCAGGGCCGCACGAGCCGCCGTGATGCTCTCCCAGCGCCGCCGGTCGAATGTCACGATGCGCGTCACGGCCGGATTTCCGTGAAGCAAAACTGCCCACTTGGGATCCACCATCCACGTGATGGCCGCTTCGGGAAAACCAGCGTGCAACGTCGAGACGGCGGGGAGTGCGTGCAGGACATCCCCCATCGCTCCCAATCGCACGACCAGAATGTTACGCATGAGCCGACCGCTCGTGGACGTGCCGGATGAAGCTCTGCTGCAGCGATCGGTGTTCTTCAGTCCAATCCAGTACCGGCCCTTCGACATCGACTCCGGCGCCGATCACCCCGTCCACGCATTCGAGCGCCGCCACCAGGAGTTGCCGCGCCTCCAAAGGCAGCAATGGACGGTCACAGTCGACCACCTGCACCACCAATGGCCGGGCTAAGCCGGCCAAGGCGCGCGCGTGCGCCGCCAGCAGGGGATCGAAAATCCCGCGCACCACCGTCGCTCCGGCAGGAAACACTCCGATCTTGGTCCGGCTATCCACGACGGCCCTCCGCCGCGAGGCGCAACGCCTCCGCCACCACGCGATCGACGCTTACGGCCTTCATGCAGCGGTGATCGATCGGGCATTCGCGCAGCAGGCAGGGATGCGGGTACGGCGAGCAGTCAACCTTCTCGCGAACGACAGCGGCCAGCGGCCCAGTGGGACCCGTCGTCGTGTGGTTCGTCGCGCCGAAGATGGCAACTGTGGGAACGCCCAGCGCCGCGGCAATATGCATCGCTCCATTATCGTTCGTCAGGAATGCCCGGCAGGCCGCCGCGCTTTCCATGAATTCGTGCAATCCCGTGCGGCCGCCCATACTCGTGGCGGGGACGCCGCGCTCTGACACGAGCCGTGCGACTTCGTCGCAAACCGCCGCTTCGTCTTTGGTTCCGAACACCATCACGTCGCAATCCAGCCGCTGGGCTACGCTCACCGCCGCCTCGGCGAAACGTTCCGGCAGCCACCGTTTTGCCGTTCCATACGCGGCTCCCGGACTCACGCCAATAAGCGGGCGGGGGAATACACGAGGCTCGACCCGGAGCCGGATCGGCGCGTCATCTGAAGGCAGCGCGTCGATCCAGCCGGCGCGCTGCAGCAATTCCAGGTAATAGAAACGCTCATGCCGTCCCGAACCGGCCGCAGGCCGCGGAACCGGATGCGTCAGCAACAGAGTACGGCCATCCCGCGCATAGCCGGTCCGATTCGGGATCCCGGCCAGGAACGGCACGATCGCCGAGTCGAACGAATTGGGCAACAACAACGCAGCGTCGAACCCGATGCCGCGCAGCACGCGCGATAACCGCCATTTCGCCCGCCAGTCTCCGAATCCGGGCCTCGGCGTGTAAAGCAGAACCTGGTCGCAGAACGCGGCGCCCTGGTACAGTTCCGCGACCCACGGGCGGGCCAGCACCGTGATGTGCGCCTTTGGGAAACGGGCACGCACGGCCTCCAGCGCCGGAATGGCCATGACGGCGTCGCCGACCCAATTGGTCGCCCGAACGAGAATGCGCGAGTACGAATGCAACTTTCTATGGTACCGTCGCCGCGCGTGGGTACGCCTGCGAATCGGGATCTCCCATCGTGGTAGGGCGCACTCTTCTAATCCGCTTATCTCCAAGGAGATAAGTCGCCAGATGCTTCAAAAAAACATGAGATTTTCGGCGACATTTCGGCACTCTTATGTTATGAAACCCGTTGCGCCCGCAGCGCCACCTGCCAGCTTGGATCTGGATCCGATGACGGCCGAAGTTTTGGAACAACTGCGTTCGTTTGATCCCTACGAACAGTATTTCGCCTTGCTGTCCCTGTCGGATCTCGGCCGTCCGGATCTGCTACCCGCCGCGCTACCTCTTCTCAACTCTCAGCATCCGGACCTTCGTTACGTTGCGATCCAAACCATAGGTGAACTCGGCAAAGGCCATGCGGAACAATACGGGCCATTTCTGGTGCCGATGCTGGAATCCGAAGACGCAGAGTTACGCGAACACGCTGCCGAGGCCCTGGGCGAGTTGGATTACCAGGAATCGATCCCGGCCATCGAGCGGATGCTGCTGAAAGAGACAGACGAGGAGACTCGCCGCTTCACGCTTCGCGCGCTGCGAATCCTGCGGCGCGAGGCTACCGAAGAGGATCTCGAACCGATCTATCGCATGATGATGGTCGATTTCCGCGAGGAACTGCAGCCGGAGTCCGAAATCGACTTTAAGCCCATGATCCAATAGCCCGCCGCGGTGACGCGCCCGCGCCGCAGACCTTTAGATTCGCTCCAGACGGGCCGTCGAATCCCCGAACTCGTTCATGCGGATCCCGAAACGGTCCATCAGGGACAGATACAGGCTGCACATCTTCCGGTTGTCCTTGTTCTGGTCCTTCAGGTAATTCAGCGTGCGCCCGGTTTCGAGAGTACCGCCGAGTGCGCCGGCGAGTACCAGAGGCAGCCGCGTATTGTCGTGGTTCCGGCCGATCCACAGGTTCGACAGGAACATCAGGCAGCTATTGTCCAGTACGGTCCGGTCGCCCTCTTTCATCGCATCCAGCTTGGACGCCAGATACGCGAATTGCTCGACGTGGAAGCGCGTGATCCGTTCGTACCCGTCCGACGCGTTGTTGTGGGACGCCGCGTGGTGTCCTTCCTTCACGTTGAGGAAGGGATAGTACATCGCCGACAAATCCCGCGAAATGATCAGTGACGCGACCCGCGTCTTGTCCGTCTGGAACGCGATCGCGATGATGTCGCACATCAGCTTTGCGTGATCCCGCAGGTCCTCGGGGAGCCCGTTGGCCGGACGCTCCATGAAGGCGGCGACGCGATTGCGCGCCTTCGCGGCATCGTCCGCGGATTCCTTGTCCCGCCGCATGCCCTCGACCCGCTTCTCGACCTCGCGCACCGATGTCAGGAACTCATCGAGCTTGGTCTTGTCCGACGCGCTGACCTTGCGCGTGAGATCCTGCGCCCGGTCCTTCACGCGGTCGAGAATGCTGATGTTCATCAGGCTGCCGCGGTTATCGAAGAGGTTGTCCCAGGCGAGCGACGGATACACCTCTACGGGCACCGGCGAATCGGGACTCTGCCACGAAATATGCGAACTGTACGCCATCGAGAAGTTCGTTTCGTGATAGCCCGTCATCGGCTGTTCGCACGCCAGCACGATGCTCGATTGCGGCGTATCCTGCCCGATGCGGTTTGCGATCATCTGGTCCACGCTGATGCCGGACTTGATGACCGCGCCCTTGGCGATCTTGGCGCCAGACAGCAGGCTGCCGGTCTGGCCGGGGTGGATCCCCTGGCTGGTGAGCGCCTTCACGTACAAGCCGTCGATGACGTTGATCTTCTTCTTCAGCGGCTCGAGCGGCGCCAGCGATTTGCCTAGCGTCATCGACTCGCCGCTGCCCTCGGCGCTCCAGTGATTCTCGTTGATGCCGTTGCCGAGGAAGACGACGCCAAATCGCTTTGGCGCCTCGGTCGTCGCGCCCGACGCCAGCGATTCCATCCAGGGCAGCGCGACCGCGCATCCCGCGCCCCGCAGCACGGCTCGTCTCGAAATCCGGTTGCTCGTCGTCATCGTCATTATTCGTTCACCACTCTTCGATTCAAAAACTGCGGACTCGTCACAATCGTCTCAAACAACGCGCGGAACCGGTAGCCGTCCGCCGCCGCCCGCGCTTCCATCTGTTCCACCAGAGCTTCATCCGACAACTGCAGCGATCGCCCCAGCGCATAGGCGAGCAACTTGCGGCTCACGTTCGCCACGAAATCCTTCTGCCGCTTCTCTCGAATGTACGACTGCAATCCATCGAGCCCTTTGCGCGTCGATCCGTCGGGATACTCCGCTACTGTGTCCACCGGACGCCCGGCCAAGTCCTTCGTGCGCGCATTGCCCACCGGACCATACGCCTCGAACGGCAACCCGAACGGATCGATCTTGCGGTGGCACGCCGCGCACATCGCCACTTCGCGATGCTTCGCCAGCAGCGCCCGCACCGGCAGTTCCGAGACGGCTTCGTCGTGAGGTAACTCGGGCACCACAGGCGGCGGAGGCGGCACCGCCTCGCCCAGCACCCGCTGGACCACCCAGTTGCCACGCTTCACGGGACTGGTCCGCAGCCCCGGCGAATTCTGCGTCAGGAACACCGCCATTGGCAGCAGGCCGCCGCGCCCGTATGGCGTCGCATCGTCGACGCGAACCCACTTCTGCGCGTCGCCCGTCACATCGGGAATCCCGTAATGCTTCGCCAGCACCGGATTCACGAACGTATACTTGCCGTACAGCAAATCCAGCACCGGACGGTTGCCTGCCATCGCATCCTGGATCAACCGCACCGGCTCTTCGAACATCGCCGCGCGCAGATCGTTGGTGAAGGATGGGAAGCGCTCGCGATCCACCGAATTATTGCGGTCGAAATGCCGGAACTGCAGCAAGTTTCCGGTGAACTCGGTTGCGAGGCCGCTCACTCGCGGATCCTGCAGCATGCGCCGCGTTTGCGCCAGCATCACGTCCGGACGTTGCAGGTCCCCGGCCGCGGCATGGCGCAGCAACTCCGGATCCGGCATGCTTGCCCACAGGAAATAACTCAACCGGCTCGCCAGCGCATAGGGCGCAAGCGGAGCTACCTTCTTCGAAGAGGAAGACGTCTTCGCCGGAGCCAGCGGCAAATCGACGCGATACAGAAAGTCCGGCGACATCAGCACGCTGACCACGCACTCGCGGACTGCGGCTTCGTGCGACACATCCTTCGCCGCCGTGCGGACTTTCGTATAAAAGGCCAACAGGTCATCGCCCTCTGCCCGGGTCAACGGCCGCCGGTAGGCACGCGCCGCAAACTGCAACAGAGCCTGCAGATGCTTGGCCTCTGAATCCTTGCGGACTTTCTCGAGTCCCCGGAGTGTGGCGTTGACGCGCGTGAAGTGATCGCGAATCGCCTCGGGCGCCGCGGGATCATTCCCAGGCTGCGCCGCCGCCTTCGCCAGATACTTGTCGCGCATTTCGGCGATCACTTCGCTGTCGGTCACCTCATGGCCGACCGGGCGCGGATGTCCCGACTCCGCGCCCTTGCCCAGCACCTCGCCGCTCTGGTTGAAGTAATACTGCACCCAGGTGCGTTCGGTGAACTTCGCGATGTAGTCGAACTCAAGCCAGAGCCGGTCCAGTTCGGCCTTGCCCTTCTCGTCGAGGATCAGTTCCTGTAGCGGAATGTCGTCACGGAAGAATCCGTTGGTGTTGTGATAGCCCGCGCTGAGGAAGCGCCCCTTGTCTTCCGAATCATCCGGAAAGTAGCGGCCGCGCTCGCTGACGAAGAAGTGATCCGGGAAGACGTTCGCGAATCGCGCGAACGCTGCTTCGTACTGTTTGCGTTGCGCCGCCGGGACCACCAGGTCCGTATCCTTCGCCCGCCAGTTCGCCATCAGCGCAGCCCAGCGAGGGGCCGCCTCCGCATGCAGGCCGGGGTACTTGGGAATCTTCACCGGCTCCGGCGCGGGATCCGTGTCATTGCGCAGCGCCGCGGGATCGCTCTCGCGCCGGTGCCGGGCAAACTGCCACAGCTTCCAGTTGAGTAATGGCTGCGAGCCGGCGGGCAACCCGAACACTTTGGGAGCCGCATACTGCATCGAGGTATGCAGCCGGATCCGCTTCACGAACGCCTCGGCCTCGTCGTATTGCCCGGCCGCGCACAGGGTCTGGAGCTTTGCAATCGGACCCACCGCATTGGGCTCCTGCAGCAGATCCCAAACGATCCGCAGATACTTCGGGCTGAGTTTCGCCTCTGCCGCCGCGGCGCTCAACGTCTTCGCGTTCTTCGTGCGTGCCGCGACCCGAAAGTAGTCGGCGTATTTTGTCGGCTGCCGGAAGTAGAAATCGAGGATCCGCTGGATTGCATACTTCTCGCGGTCGGTCTCGACGAGCATCGGGTGGCCCGCGAAGTCGATCGAATCCGGCGTCAGCACCATGTGGTTCGCGACCTCGCGCGCCGCCTGCAGGTACTTGTTCAACAGCGCAGGCGACATGGTCAGCGACTCGCCCGAGTTATCGAATCCCGCCGGGTTGGCCGGATCGATCGGAAACTCGCGCGTGACATCGAGGTTATGCCCGCCCGTCAGATCGCGAATCGTGTAGTTGTACTCGGCGTTGCTGAGCCGCCGTGCGTATACGACGCCGGGATCCCCGGCCGACCGCTTGATCTCCGCGGTCCGCACGTTCTGGATCCAATCGATCACCTTGCGAGCCTCCTCGGCGGGAGGCGCCTTCATCGGTTTCGGAGGCATATCCTGCGCGATCAGTCTGGACCTCACGAGTTCCCAACGGGGAAATTCGCGGGTCACCGACGCGAGATCAGGATAAGCCTTCAGGTCGAACTGCGCGGCTGGAGTCTTGCCGCTATGGCATCCAACGCAGTACTTGTTGAGGAACGGCCGAACGGTATTCTCCAACTGACCATCGAGTTGCACGGGAGCAGCGGAAGAACTGAGCGCGAGCGGAAGAGTCAGGAACAGCAAACGGAAAGAGACGATCACGGATGTCCTACTATCTTATGCTCGTTGGGACGTCTCCGCCCAATCCGATTGTTACGGCGCCGCGGCTATCTTCCGTTACCATGGATCCGTCATCTTGCCATGGAAAAAGCGCGAGTGGAAATCGAATACTGCACGGGCTGCCGCTGGATGCTTCGTGCCGCGTGGATGGCGCAGGAACTCCTCACGACCTTCGAGGCGGACCTCGCCGAAGTCGCCCTCAAACCGGGCTCAGGAGGCGTATTCGAAATCAGGGTGGGAAACCAGACCGTCTGGTCCAGGGCAGGGGAGGGGGGATTCCCCGAAATGAAGGAACTGAAGCAGCGTGTGCGGGATATCATCGCTCCCGGCCGGTCGTTGGGGCACAGCGATAGCCGCACGACGCCCAAACCGGCCGGGAACTGAGAATCTTACTTGTCCATGTAAGGCTCGATCTTCGTCGCCTTCATCTGGAACGAAACGTCGCCGAACGGACTCTTGAAATCCTTGATCTCCAGCTTCCCGATCACCCACACCGGATCCCAGAAGCTCACCTTCGTCTTCTTGCCGTCCGACATCGTCACATGCACGATCTGGTTCGGCGGCGGCGGAGGCGTGTGAATGCAGGCGCCAACGTACGGCACCAGCAGGAACTCCACCACGCGATCTTCGTCATCCTCGAGCGGAACCATGAACCCCGGCACCTTCACCGAAGTCCCGTCCATCTTCTTCAGGTTGGGCGTGATCTTACCCGTGCGGTAGTTCAACTCCCGCATCGTCGCCCACTCGAGCTTCGAAACCGAATCCTGAGCATACAAACCGACGGCCACCACTGCGCCAGCGATCCAGGCGGCAACCGAAAGTCCTTTTTGCAGGTGCAAAGCTGGTATCTCCCTTACTTCCTCATTCTACTGTTTCTTGCCGAGGAGACTCGAGATCTCCTGTTCGAGGGCGTCCAACCGGTAGGCCGCCATTACATCCTTGGATTCACTCCAGTCCTTCGAGGATGCTTCGTTCGCCATCTTCCGGGCTGCCTGCGCGTACTCCGCGACCTTCCGCGCCACTGCCCGGTCCTCCGACTGGTCCTTGTATCCGTCTATGGATGAGACGCGGTCGCGCAGAAACGCGGTTACCGCCGCCTCCAGTTTCTTCGACTCCTCGATGGCCTTCGCGCCCTTGGCGCTGTAGAACGCCCGGTTCGCCGCCGCCAGCTTCTCGGCATCGGCGCGAACCTGCCCGGCCAGCCTGCGCCATTCCGGATCTACCGGCGCGCTCGAAGTCGCGGCACTGGCCACAGCAGGCGCCGCGCCTCCCGGGCCAGCCGTCCCGCCGCCCGTGAAGTAATACAGCGCATTGAACAGGAACTTGAACGTCCCGTGCGGCTGCCCGCGCCACTGGCTGCGGAAACCGAGCAGCACCACATGACCCGCCCCCATCTGGACGTCCACCAGCGCGGCCTTGCCCTGAATCTTCTCCGGATGCAGGATGTATCCGCTCATCAGCGGATTCGTCTCCTTCGGATAGCTCGCCAGCACCTTGCCCTTGAATCCGCTCTTAGTCTCGAACGCCGGACCACGCTCGAACATCACCGCCACTTCCTTCGGCGCGCCCGCCACCAGCGGATGCGCCGGGTCCGCAATCTCGATCTTCAACAATGCACCGGGGCAATTGAAGTCGCCTGCCCGATTTCCGTTCAGTACATTCGTCACCGGCAGTTGAAACTGGTTGATCGCAAACTGCGCCGAGTTGTTCATCATCACCAGCGTCCCGCCCGCGTTCACGAACTCCCGCAGCGCCTCGGTCCCATTCGGGCCCACGCCGCCGGCATACCGGCCCTCGATCGTCCCCGGTTGATGACCATCCAGAATCGTGCGATTCGACATGTCCGCAAACACGATCACATCGAAGCGGTCCTTCAAATGCCCCGCCTGGATATCGGCGTTATAGACGTTTGTATACGGGAACTTGTACTGTTCGAGGATCCACCGCGTCCAGCCCTCGTCCATCGACGCCACCCACGGCCGGTACACGCCGATCTTCGCCTGCCGCGACGGCGGATTCAACTTCGCATCCGGTTTCGCACCCGCCGCCAGCGCCTCGTTGATCGCCTTGAACCGCGCATTCTGCTGCACCGTCACCGGCACAGTCCCCAACTGCGGACCGGTCCCGCCCGTCAGACGCCGCATCTTCGCCTTCGCCTGCGCATCCACCGGAACCGTCACCGCAGCCGTCTCCACGCCCATCTGCATCGGTAGCGTCCACCCCGTCACGTCATAGGGGCCTTCGGGCAACTCGGGATACCGCTGCACCTCGAACAACTCGTGTGCCAGCCGCGCAAACGGCTGGTCCATCGAAATCACCCAGCTTCCCGGCTTGTAGTCGATGCCGTTGAACCGCACCGGATCCGTCGTTTCCATCACTTCGAGGCCCGCGATCATCATTTTTTCAACCAGCAGCGCCGCCGTCGGCAGATCCCGCTGTTCGCGCGGAATCACATACGCATACGGAGGCTCCTTGGTATACCGTTCCACCGTGTCGCGACCCGCCTGATACCGGCCGAACAGCAGTTCCTCGCGATTCTTCGCCGCCGTGTTCAATACGGCCATCGACGCGCCGATCATGTAATCGACCGCGTCCTTCAAGCGCCACCAGCCGCCCTTCCACGGGCTCGGATAAAACACCTCTGCCCGCAGGTCCTGCTTCTCCTTCGGAAACTCGTCGATCGTGTAGTAGCGCGGCGTCGCGTACCGGTACAGCGCAGTCTCCGTCAGGAACGACACCGTGTTCCGGAAGCTGTTGACGTGATCGATGAACCCCGGATACCAGTCGTCGAACCGCCCGCGGTGCATCGCGCCGGGCATCCCATGTTGATCGAGATACGCCGCCATCGAGGTTCCGAACACGTTCACCCAGCGCCACATTAGCGGGTGGACCTGCATCGAAATCGGTTCCGCAAACGGCGGGATCCAGATGCGTGACGGGAACGGCGCCACCTGGTGATGGTTGTACATCACCTGCGGCCAATACTCCTGCATCGTCTTCGTGATCACGCGCGACTCGATCATGTTGTTCATGTAGCCGTCGCGATTGTTGTCATGCCCGACGTATTCCTGGTACAGCCACGGCATCGGCGACACTTCGTACGGCGTGCCGAGATTCTGCCGGTACCACTTCGCGATCATGTTCTGCCCGTCCGGATTCAGCGAGAACCACAACACGAAGATGACCTCGTTGAGGATCCGCGACACTTCCGGATCATTCGGGCGGCTCACCAGGTTGTAGGCCAGTTGCATCGTATGCTCCTGTCCCGCGACCTCGGATGAGTGCAAGCCGCCGTCGATATGGACGATCGCCTTGCCTTCCCGCGCCAGTTGCCGTGCCTGCTCGTCGTTCAACCCTTTGACGAGCGCCAGCCGGCGCGCGATGTCCTTGTACTTCTCGACCTGCGCCAGGTTCTGCGGCGTCGAGATCAGCGCGATGTACCAGTCTCGTCCTTGTGTTGTTTTTCCGACGTTCACCAGCTTCACGTAATCCGACGCCGCGTCCAGCTTCTGGAAATACGCCAGCGATTCGTCGTACGTCGTCAGGTGGAAGTCCGCGCCAGGCTTGTAGCCAAGCACCGACTCCGGAGCGGGGACCTGCGCATACAGCGCCGTCGCCAGGGCAGCAGTAAAGAGCACCAATCGAGACATGATGAAGGGAATACGTTCAGGCTACCAAACCTGTCAGAACGGCAGTTCGTCCGATAGCTCCGCAAGTTCCCCGTTCGCCTCCGGTGTCAGCCGCTTGTTGATGTAGATGTTTTCGTGTTCCCCGCGCGTCACCTTCGCGACCGCCAGTTCCACGTTCACCATGTCCTGCAGCCGGAACGGCAGGCTCGAGAACGGCTCCAACTCCATGCCGCAAACCGTCAGTTCCTTCTTCACCCAGTCGAGCGTGTTCTCGGTGATCACTCGATTCTTGAAGATCCAACGGTTCTCGAACTGCCCGCTCGTGATCCGGAACCGCCACTTCAACATTGGCCGTCCGGTGGACTTCGTCGTCGTCAACTCCACCGTCTCCACCATCACCTGGTACTGTCCGTCCGGCAGCGTGAACCGTGGAAACGACACCAGCGCCGGCGCATCGGCCGCCGAGCCGCCAGCCTTCCGATAATTCTCATCGAACTGCCGCAAGTCGATCGGCGTCACACCAACCGGCTGTTGCTCGCCACTTTGCCAAGTCATTTCTTCCTCTGACCTCCACCCATCAAATCGGGTAAACGCCGGAGAAAATCTAGTGAAAATCGCAACTTTTCACATCGGCGAAAAGCGCCTCCTCCGCCTGCGGGGTGAGAGAATACGGAGGAACGGTGATATGCCTCCGTACGAAAAAGCCCTACTCGTGAACCTCATCGGTCACGCCGCCGGGACCCTCATCTTCGCCACCTTCCTCGCGCTCTTCCTGCGCGACCGCGTCGGATCCCGCCTGCGCGGTTCCCGGCTCACCGTCCTCGCCGCCGCGCTCGCGCTCCTGTGGAACGCCGCCTCCCTGGTCGGACTCCTCACCTCCGCCAGCGACCACCATGACCACTCCCTCCTCGCCACCATCAGCTTCATCGCGCTGAGCCTGCTGCCCGCCGTACTACTCCACATCTCGCTCCGCGACACCCTGAAGCTCTTACGCCTCCTCGCCTACCTCCTCAGCGCCATCGCCGCCATCCTCCACACCAGCGAATTCACGCTCCAGCAGCCGGACCTCCACTCTCTCGGACTCCTGCTGATCACCATCGGCTTTGGGATCCTCACCGTCCTCTCCGCCGCAATCGCCGTCTTCCAGGGACGCACCGCGCGCGGTTCCCGCCTCCTCGGCTCGATGTCCCTCGCAATCTTCGCCATGTCCTTCGCCCACTTCGGCGCGCACGACGGCAACGCCTGGTCCAACGAACTCTTCTTCCACCACGCGGGACTCCCCCTCGCCGTCTTCGTCCTGCTCCAGGACTTCCGCTTTCTCCTCGTCGATGCTTTCCTCCGCTTCGTCGCCAGCGCGGCCCTCGCCGGAGCCGTGGTCGCCCTCACCCTTCGCGTCCCCCTCCCGGCGACCGGCGAAAGCGAAGCCCTGCGCCACTCCCTGACCCTCGGCCTCTACACCACCGCGATGCTGGTCTTCGCCGGTCTGCACTCCCTGGTCCAGGACTGGCTCACGCACGCCGTCTTCCGCCGCCCGGACGCCGCCCAGGCCGCTGCGAAGCTGCGCGCGGAAGGACCCACGGACGACGAGGACGCCTACCTCGACTGGAGTGTCAGACAACTGGCCGGATTTCTCAACGCCGGACAAGCGGAAGCGGCGGAATCCGCGGACGTCTGCGGCAATCCCGCTCCCCATCCCGTCACGGACCATGAGACGCACGCCCATCACCACCCCGAGTGGGTCGAAGCGGTCGTCCCGATCGAGGCCGCCAAACGCGTCCTCCTCCTCGGGCGCCGCGCCGGTGGCCGCCGCTATCTCAGCGAAGATTATGGATTTCTGGGCCAGATGGCGGCCGTCATCAGTGAGCGTCTCACCGAGTTCCGGACCCGCGAAATGCAGCGCCTGGTCGGCGAAGCGGAACTCCGCGCCCTGCAGTCGCAGATCAATCCGCACTTCCTGTTCAACGCCCTCAATACGATCTACGGAACCATCCCGAGGGCCTCGGCCGAAGCCCGCCAAATGGTCCGCAATTTGTCAGACATTTTTCGCTATTCGCTCCAGCAGACGGGCGCCGCCCCCGTCCCGCTCGAGCGGGAAATGGCGATCGTGAGAGCCTACCTCGAGATCGAGCAACTCCGTTTTGGCGCCCGGCTGAAAACCGAAATCGATATCGACCCGGACCTCGCCCGGCATCCCATCCCGCCGCTGACGAT
>CAZVKC010000077.1:0-1663 GCA_964627455.1 uncultured Solibacteraceae bacterium
TATTGCGCCTGCGCTTCGGCGGCGTTGGTGTAGACGCGGCGGAGGGCTTCGGCAATCTGGGATTCGGTGGGCGCGGCGGACGCGTCACCGGAGGCGTACGGGTCGACGATGGTCTCGACGAGGGCCGCTGCCTCTGCTGCCTGCTCGTCCGGGTCGACCTCGATTCCCGAGGGAAGGTCGATGTGATTGGACGAGGATTGGGGCTGCGGCGGCGGGTCGCCGACGACCTTCCGGATGATGTCGGCGGATTCCCCGCCGGTTCGTGACAACGCTTCGAAGATCCGGCTCATGATTTCCTGAAAGAAGCAGTCTTACGGAAGCGGGAGGCCCACTGGCCGATTCCGCCGCCTCCCGTAGTTTCGGTCGGTTCGTCCGATTCCTTGAGTGGATCGGCAGATGTTGAAGATTTTGCGGCTGCAGCAACGGGCAGCTCAGGTTTGGACTGCGCCGGGAGGGATACGACTTTCTCGACCGGGACCGGATGAGCGGAACCCGAGGGGTCGTCGGCAAACAGCTCCTCATCGAGGATGAGGGGAGCGGGTTTCTGCGATTGGGGGACACCCGAAGCATCGATCACAGGCTGGTGAGAGGGGGGCGGCGGCGCGGCCGCGGCCGGGGCAGGGGCTGACAACTGGCGTGGCGGGTGCATCGGGTAAGCAGGGGAGCCGTTGAGGGCGGCCACAGGCTGCTGAGGCTGCTGCTGTTGCGGTTGCGGGACGAGGCGCATCTCGAGGGCGATCTCGATGACCATGCCGCGGTCGATGAAGCGCTTGTTGGATCCGTAGGCGAGCATGAGGCAGCTGTCGCAGAGCGAATTGATGGTGCGCGGGATGCCCTGGGAGAAGTGGGCGATGGCGGCAATGGCGCCGGGGTGGAAGGGGAGGTTGCCCTGGGCGCCGGCTTTGCGCCAGCGGTGGAGGATGTAGGATCCGACCTCGTTGACCGACTGAAGGGGGCGGAGCGTGGCGCGGATGGCGATGCGCTGTTTCAACTGGCGGAGTTCGAAGCGCTCGAGCATGTCGTCGAGTTCGGTGTGGCCGGAGAGGACGATTTGCAGAAGCTTGGTGTCGGAGCTTTCGAAGTTGGTGAGGAGGCGGATCTCTTCGAGGAGGGCCGGGGTGAGGGTGTGCGCTTCATCGACGAAGAGGACGTTGATGCGGCCCTTATTGTGGTTCTCGATGAGGAAGTCGTTGAAGTAGGCGAGGCGGCGGGGCTTGGATTCGGGGATGTTGGTGAGTCCGAAATCGAGCATCGCGAGTTCGAGGAACTCTTCGGGTTTGACGACGGGGTTGAAGATGAGGCTCGAGGCGAGGCGTTCGGGGGAGATTTCCGTGAGGACCGCGCGGAGGAGGGTGGATTTGCCGGTGCCGGATTCCCCGGTGAGGACGACGAATCCGCGGCGGTCGAGGACGCCGTGGAGGACACCCGCAAAGGCTTCGCGAGTCCGGGGAGCCGCATAGAGAAAGCGGGGGTCCGGACTGAGAGAGAATGGAGCCTTTTCGAGGCCGAAATAGGTCTCGTACATTTAGAGAGGTTTTACTGCTACTACTGCTGCTGCTGCTGCCGCGCTGGCCGCCAGAAACATTTTAGCGCGTTTCCGGTGTAGGTTGGGTTTTGTTTGTGTAGCGGGGCTGAAGCCCCGGGCGGCACTGAAGTGCCGCGC
>CAZVKC010000077.1:1763-34108 GCA_964627455.1 uncultured Solibacteraceae bacterium
AGTCTCCGGTGCTGGAGGAGGGCTGGAGGATCGAGTCGCGCCTGGATTTGCGGCGATCCTTCTTTTTGACGCCTCCGCCGGGGTTTTCGGGGTCGAGTTCGATGATCGGGATGCGGCCGAGGAGCCAGACATCGGGCGGGAGTTCCCATTCGCCGAGGACGACGTTCTTGCGGAACTCGATGGCGACGCCTCCGATGATGCCTAAGCCGATGGCCAGGACCACGCCGAGGGCGTAGAGCAGGGGGCGGTTGGGCTGGAAGGGTTTTTCGGGGGCGCGGGCGACGTCAAGGACGGTGAAGCGTTCGGACTTCTGACGGCGTTCGAGGTCCTCTGCGGTGTTGGCGGTGTAGCTCTTTTGGAGCAACGTATCGTACGCCTTTTTGGAGACCTCGTAGTCGCGGGTGACGGAGATCATTTCCTGCTCGTTCACGGGGAGCTTGGCGAGGGTCGCCTGGTAGCGGCCGAGTTCGCCTTCGATGCGGCTCTTTTCCTGTTCGCGGGCGGCGATTTCCTGGTTGGCGATGACGAGTTGGGCCTTCAGTTTTTCGACGCGTTCGCGCTGCTGTTCAACGAGGACGGTGTTCTGGGCGGAGATGGCGGCCGGGGGTTCGGGATCGCGTTGTCCACCGCCGGCAGCCTGCTGCTGTTGCTGCTGCTGGGCTGGGCGGCGTGCGGCGAGGGCTGCTTCGCGTTCGCGGGCTTCCTGGGTGCGGACGCGTTCGAGTTCGGCGCGGACGGCGCGGACCTGCGGGTGCTGTTCGGTGTAGCGGCGGCGCATCTGATCGAGGAGGGCTTCGAGTTCCTCGGAGCGGGATTTGGGGCGCGGGGCGGCGGAATCGCCGGCGGGTGCGCCGTTATTAGCGGCAGAGGCGGCGGCGGTTTTCGCGCGGGCTGCGTTTGCGGCATCGGTGGCCATGGCTTCGAGGATCCGCTGGAGGCCGGATTCGGCGGCGCGGAGGTCGGTTTCGATCATGCTCTTGTTGCCCTGGGCGCGAGCGAGGGAGTCGTTGTTGGCGACGGCCTGGGTCTGGAGGTTGGTGAGAGCCATGATGATGCCGTTTTCCTGGCCGGGGAGCTGGCCGGAGTTTTTCTTCTTGAACTCCGAGAGTTTGGCTTCCTGGTCGAGGAGGCGTTTGCGGGCTTCTTCGAGCTGGCTGGAGAGGAATTCGGTGGCGCCGGAGGCCTGGACCTCGCGGGACTTCATGTTTTCTTCGATGAAGAGGTTGGCGATTTCATTGGCGACGGCGGCGACCTGCTGGGCGTCGGGTCCCTTGAAGAAGACACGGAAGGCTCCGGGGCGGTTGCGGGCCCAGCCCTTTTCGGTCTTGATTTCGATGTCCGAGCGCATCTTCTCGACCAGTTCTTCGGGGGTGGACTTGCCGCGTTCGTTGCGGTAGAGGCCGTGTTTTTCGATGATTTTCTGGAGCTGGGTGGCGCTGAGGATCTGCTGGGAGATGGTGGCGAGGCGATCGCCGAGGTCCACCTGGACGGTGCTTTCGACGAGTTTTTCGGGAATCTTCTGCTGTTCGACGAGGATGAGGGACTCGGCGCGGAAGATGTCCGGGAGGAAGTAGATGACGACGGCGAAGAGGAGCGCGAAGGCGATGGAAAGCAGGATGATTTTAGGGACCTGCTTGCCGATCATGCGGAGGACGGAGACCGGCGAGTAGGAGAGCGCAGTATTCTGCTGCGGGTTCGTGGCTAGCATGGTTTCCTCCTGGTTTTCCGGGCACTGCTGCGGTATTGAGTTCTCATAGGCCCAGGGTTTGCTTGGCGAGGGCTGCTTCGGGGAGAAGAGGAGCGGCTTTGTAGGCCTTGTTGTAGGTTTCGCGGGCCTTGTTGAGATTGCCCGCCTTGTAGTAGGCCATCGAGAGATGGAACAGGCGGACGGGGGAAGCGTTGGCTCCGCTGGTGGCGGATTCGAGGTGCTTGACGGCGCTGGAGTAGAGTCCCTTTTTGTAGTAGATCCAGCCGAGGGTGTCGTCGATGGCGGGGCTCGCGGGGGCGACTTCCTTGGCTTTCTGGGCGAATTTCAGGGCTTCGTCGGCGCGGGAGTTGTCGATGACCAGGCGGTAGGCGAGATTGTTGAGGGCGACCGCATTGGTGGGTTCGGCGTCGATGACCTTGCGGTAGGACTCAGTGGCTTTGTCGACTTGCCCGGCCTTTTCATCGAGCATGGCGATGAGGAGGAGGGCGCTGGCGTCCTTGGCGTCCTTGCTGAGGAGTTCATCGAGGTTCTTGCGGGCGGTGGTGAGATCGCCCTTGGACATGTCGACCTGGGCGAGGGCGAAGGTCGCGCCCTTGAAGGTGGGATCGGCGGCCTTGGCGGCTTCGAAGGCCTGGCGGCCCTCGTCGATCTTGCCGGCGGCGACAAGCCAGTTGCCGCGCAGTTGCTGGAGGCGGGCGGACTTCGGATATTGCGCGGCGAGGGTCTGGACCTCGTTGACCGCGGCCTGGACGTTGTTCTTGTTCTCGAGCAGGTGGCTTTCGGCGAGGGTCTGGACGATGCGGAGGTCGTCGGGACGGGCCTTGGCGGCTTCCTTGAGAAGTTCGCGGGCGGCTGCGTACTTCTTGTCCTTCAGCTTGAGGAGCGATTCCTGGAGGAGGATGTCGGGTACGCGGCCGAACTGGTAGCCGCTCTCGATGCCTTCCTTGAGCTTGGCGAGGTCGCCGAGCGCCCACAGGGCCCAGTTGCGCTGGACGATGGTGGGGAGGAGGTTCCGCTGTTCGGCGGGCGCGGCGTCGAGGAGGTCGAGGGCTGCCTTGCCTCCGCCGGAGGTGATGAGGTGCTGCGCCATGTCGATGCGGGCGGCGAGGAGAGCGGGGGCGAGTTTGAGGGCTTCGTAGAGTTCGCGTTCCTCATTCTTGGGGTTGAGGCGGGCGCGGTGGAGGCGCGCCATGAGGTAGTGGGCTTCGCCGGAATCGGGCTTGAATTTGAGGACCTCGTTCATGTCCCGTTCGAGCTGATCGAGTTTGTTGGCGAGGAGGTAGATCTGGCCGCGCTGGAGGAGGGCGTCGACGTCCTTGGCATTTTCCTTGACGGCTTCGTTGAGGACCTTTTCCGCATCGTCCTTGCGGTTGAGGGAGAGGTATCCGGCAACGAGTTGGGTACGGATGGTGCGGTTGCGGGAGTTGGCCTTGAAGATCTGTTCGAGTTCCTTGACGGCGTCCTCACGCTTGCCCTGCTGGAACTGGAAGACCGCGTGTGCGGAGATGTATTTCTTGCTGGGGTGGGCGGCGAGCCTCTTGTAGGTCTCGTCGGCGTCGGCAGTCTTGCCGAGGGCCATCTGGAGGCCGGCGAGGTCCTGGAGGGAGAGTTCGTTATTGGGGTCGAGTTCGATGACCTTGCGAATGGCGGCTTCGGCTTCGGGCAGGCGCTTGAGAAGCATGTAGAAGCGGGAGAGGGAGAACCAGGCTTCCCAGGACTTGCTATTGGCTTCGGTGGCGCGCTTCATGATGGCTTCGGCGGCTTTCTCATCCTTCTGAGAGAGGCGGAGGTTGGCCATCACGATGGCGGCTTTGAGGGCCTGCGGGTACTTGTCGACGATTTCCTGGAGGCGTTTCTCGGCGGCGTCCACTTTGCCGAGGCGGAGTTCCGCGAAGGCGAGGGTGGCGATGGCGTCGTTATTGTTGGTGTCGGCAGCGAGGGCCAGTTTGGCGCGCCGTTCCGCTTCGACGACGATATCGTTGTTGCTGTTCAGCGCCATCAGTTCGCTGAGCTTCATTTGCGACTCGGCGTGCTTGGGGTTGAGTTCGGTGGCGAGGCGGAGCTGGCGGACGCCATTCTGCAGGTCCCCGGTGGCGAGGTAGGCGAGGGCTACCTGATAGGCGACGTCGGCGTCCTTGGGGAAGTGCCGCTGGGCGTTGCGGAACTCAAGGAGGGCTCGGGCGTAGTCCTTCTCCTTCATGAGCTGCTTGCCGCGCTCCATGCTCTTCTTCCCGTTGGCTGCGCAGCCTACGAGGAGGATGAAGGCGACGATGAGCGCGAGCGAACGTACTGCTATCGACAGGGACTGCTTATTCATATCTTATGGATCTTATGGAGTCTGTTTGTTTTTCCGGCGGGACTGAAGTCCCGCGCAGGCTGAAGCCTACACCACCCAGGGCGGACTTGCAGCTTAGTATTCAATCGGTCTTGGGAACCACGAGAGCGAGACACGGAGGCCGTTGCGTTCGAATTCGCCCTGCGAGGCGACGCCGAAGAGTGCTGCACCGAGAGTATTGTTGGAGCGGGTATAGAAGTACTGGCCGGAGAGTCCGAAGTTGCTGCCGATGCGGCGGCTCAGGCCGAGGCCGGTAAAGAGAGCATTGAGGCTGGCGGAGGTCGCGCGGTTGGAGAACATCTGGCCCGCGTAGATGGTGGCGTTCCAGGTGGCGCCCTGGGGGGCGTAGCTCCAGGATCCCATGGCGTTCTGGGTATAGCGGACGCCGAGGCCGAACTGGTCGATGAAGGTGCGTCCGACCTGTGCCATGAAGGTTTGGGTATTGGTGGCCTGGACGGCGACGCTGCCGGTCACGATGTAGCGGGATCCGATATTGGTCTTGAGGCGGCTGGCCCCGTTGAACGCGTTGCCGCTGCCGCCCGAGACGGTGGCGAAGACCCGCTCGCCGATGCGCTGGCTGATGTTTCCCGTATAGGTCAGGAAGGTGGATTTCACGAGGCTGCTGAGGGTGTGGGTCGCGCCGAGCGTTGCGCCGAGCGTGGTGCGGTTGGTGATCGAGTAGCCGATGTTGAGGGCTCCGTTGGCGCCGGTGGTGCGGGCGAGGGCGGGGGCGCGGCCGAGGTCGTCGCCTTTAATGCCGATGTTCTGGTACCGGTTGAGGCCGCTGGAGAATCCGATGTGGAGGCGGGGAGTGGCGCTGTAGTTGAGACGGAAGTTGCCGGATGCGGTGAGCGCCTGATTGCCGTAGATGGAGCTGCGGGCGGCGGATTCGAGGACCGGGGCTCCGGTGAGGAGCGATGCGATCTGGCTATTCGAGTACTGGCCGCCGGCGATGGCGTTGACGAGATCGTCGAAGCTGCCGGGTGCGGAGGTGACGAGGCTGTACTGGGCGGGGGTGAAAGCGAACTGGTCGAATTCCGAGTAGCTGGCGTTGACGCCGAAGGTCATGCTGAGGCGGGGCGTGAGGCCGTGGGTGAGGCTGACATTCAGCATGTGATTGGCGCGGCTGCGGCCGAGGTCGTTGGGGCGTACGATAACGCCGGGCATGTAGACGGCGGAGAAGCGCGAGCGTTCGCCGAGGACCTTGCCATATCCCATGCTGGCGGAGGCGCCGGTCATGGTGCTGCCGATATTCGAAAAGCGGGCTGCCTGAGGATCAAAACTGGGATAGGTGGCCCATCCGCCGAAGCCGGTCACTGAGAAGAGTCCGAAACCGTTGAGGTTCGAGGGGGCCATCGAAACGGGAGATCCCATCATGCCGCCCATGCTGCGGTTCCCAGTGAAGGGGTCCTGTCCGATGGACGTGCCTGTGGAGATGCCGCCGGGAACCTGCGGCCACAGGGATCCTGTGGAAAACGCGGCCAATACAGCCAACCCGGCAATGCGGGCGGCCTGCGTCAAGCGGTTCAAAGTTCCGGCTGTCAAAGACATAGGCGTACTCTCCAAGGGACGGACGGCGAGGTGGGCAGGTAGGCGCATGCGGGCATGCTACCGCCACAATTCTCCCAGATTTGCACAGAGAGATGATCGACGCAACCCGCGTAAAGCTACACTCTGAGTATATCGTTAACCGTCAACTGGATGTCAAAAGCGGTCCCGGCGGAACCCGGTGGGCCGGGCGGGCGTCGTTGATATACTGAAACTCGGTGGAGAAACCGATTCATACAACAATGAAGAACCTTTGGATCACGGGGCTTTGCGCAGTATTGACAGCGCTCGGTCAGCAGTCCGGCGGAGGCGGCGGAGCAGCCGAACCGCAACCATCCAAACAGCAGAAGGCGCCGGCGGCGGCCGACACCAAAGCGATCGAAACCCAGAAGCAGAAGGCCAAGGCTTCGCAACCGGTAGCCGCGCAGCGGCCGGGGTACAAGATCGGAGCCGGGGATGTCCTGGACGTCCTGGTCTGGAACGAGAAGGACGCTTCGGTGCAGGGGATGGTGGTGCGGGCCGACGGCAAGATTTCGATGCCGTTCCTGAAGGACATCCAGGTGGCGGGGTTCACGCCGACGGAGCTGGAAGTCAAGCTGAAAAACGATCTGGCCCAGTACATACAGGACGCGGAAGTCACGGTGCTGATCAAGAGCGTGACCAGCGAGAAGATCTATGTGATGGGGGCTGTGAAGAAGCCGGGTCCGCTGGTGATGGCGACGCCGTTGACGGTATTACAGGCTCTATCGGAAGCGGGAGGTCCGACCGATTATGCGAAGAAGAAGAAGATCTACATTCTTCGCGGAGGTCAGAAGATCCCGTTCAACTATTCGGCCGTGATCAAGGGAGAGTCGATGGAACAGAACATTCCGCTCCTTCCCGGTGATACGATTGTAGTGCCGTAAGGCTTTTTTGCAGGTTGTAGTTTTCGGTCCGTTCGCCCGCTAAATCCGCTGCGTCCACTGGTCTCCCACCTACTCTCGGAGAAGTTGCATTATTATGTCCTCACGTTCCTCTTTTGTTGCGGCTGCTGCTTTGGCCGGCGCGTGCCTTGCGCAGGCCCAGCTTTCGACGAGCGCGTATCGAGTGCTTGGTCAGCCCGATATGCAGCGCAATGTGCGGAATCAGATAACGGGCGCGGAACTGCGTTCGCCATTTGGAGCGGCGCTCGAGAATCGTGACGGCGTGACGCGGCTGTATGTCGCGGACACCAACAATCACCGGATCCTGGCCTGGAGCGACGCGCAGAACCTGGCGCAAGGCGATCCGGCGCAGTATGTGCTGGGGCAGCCGAGCTTCTTTCAGGCCGTCCCGTTGGGGACGAACGGCCGGCAGCTTGCATTTCCGACTTCAGTGGCGGTGGATCCGACCACTGGCGACTTGTACGTGTCGGACACAGGAGCGAACCGCGTGGTGCGGTTCAAGAATCCTTTCGATCAAGGTTCGGCGACCGAGGCGAATGCCGTGTATGGACAGCCCGGCTTCAGCTCAACCACACCAAACAATGGCGGCGTGACGGCATCCTCGATGCGGACTCCGCGCGGGGTCGCCGTGGACGGATCCGGAAACCTGTGGGTGGCGGATACGGACAACAACCGCGTGCTGCGCTATCCCGTATCGGCGCTGGCGGCCGGAGTGCGGACACCGGCGGCGGACCTTGTGCTGGGTCAAGTCGATTTCACAACGGCGACTGCGAACCGCGGAGGGATCTCAGCGAGTTCGTTGCGAGGCCCGACGTGCCTGACGTTCGACGCGCAGGGCAAACTGTACGTTTGCGATTCGGGCAATGCGCGCGTGCTGGTGTTCAGTCCACCGTTTTCCACAGGGCAGGCGGCAACGGCCGTGATGGGGCAGCCGGGGTTCGTAACCGGAACCGTGCCGGTAACGCCCACCAACAACAGCATGCGGGGACCGACGGGAATCGCGGTCGACAGCGGCCTGGTCTATGTGGCCACGCCGGCGGACCAGAGAGTGCTGGTGTATCCGGCGGCCGGAGTGGGAGTCGTTGCGACCCAGGTGCTGGGGCAGTCGAATTTTTCCACCGTGCAGGCAAACAGCGGATCGGCGCCGATGGCGAACGAGGGCGCGTTTCAGAATCCAGCGGATGTGAAGGTGGATCCCACGACCGGGAAAGTGTACGTCGTGGACGCGGACAACAACCGGGTCATCGCATTCGACCGGGGCGCGAAGAAGGCAAACGCAGTTTGGGGGCAGGCGGACTTCACGCGGAATTCGCCGAACCGGATCAAGCCGGAGAGCATTGCCGGTCCCGCGGGGGTCGTGATCGATTACTCGCAGCAGCCCTATGCGCTGTATGTGTCGGACGTGCAGAATCACCGGGTGCTGGGCTGGCGGGATTCGATCAGGTTCAAAAACGGGCAGGCGGCGGACATCGTCATCGGGCAGCCGGATTTCGAGTCGGCGATCGCCAACGTGGATACAGCCACGCAGACACCGACCGCGACGAGCCTGTTTGGTCCGCGGGGGTTGGCGGTGGACAGTATCGGGACCTTGTATGTTGCCGACTCGGGGAACAACCGTGTGTTGCGGTATCCGCGCCCGGTGGATCAGACTGGGCGGGTCACGCCGGACCTGGTGATCGGGCAACCGGATTTCGAGTCTTCATCGGCGGCGCTGGTGGCGGCTAACACGCTCCGGAATCCGACAGGGCTGGCCGTGGCGTTCGACGATTCGCTGCTGGTGGCGGATACGGGCAACAACCGCGTACTGGAGTTCCCCAACGGGCAGACGGCAGCGATCCGCGTTTACGGGCAGCCGAATTTCGGGACGGCGACGGCTCCCACGGCTCCGACCGCGCAGACGCTGAGCGGTCCGCAGGGCGTGGCGGTCGATATCTTTTCGGCGGTGTACATCGCGGATACGGGCGCGAACCGGGTGTTGGTGTACACGAATACGCGTGACGCGGACGCTGGCTTGAGCGCAGAAATCGTGATCGGGCAGCCGAATCTGACGACGGGCGTACAAGGCGCCACTGCGGCGCGATTGCGGTCGCCGGCCAGTGTCGCGGTGGATCGCGCGGGGCGCGTGTACGTCGCGGATACGGCGAATAACCGGATCCTGCAGTTCCCTTCCCTGCTCCTGTTGCAGCCCGGCGATACCGCGGCGGAATCGGTTTTCGGCCAGGCCAACCTGACTACGGTGAACGCGAACTACAATACCCGCGACGGGCAGGCGACGCCGGAAGGCATCAGCAGTCCCTTGTCGTTGTTCCTGGACCGGTTGAATACGCTGTACATCGGGGACACGGGGAACAACCGGGTGATCCACGTGCTGCAGCGCGCCACGGTGGCGAATGCGGCGAATCCGCAGACGACGGCGGTGGCTCGCGGATCGCTGGCATGGATCCAGGGCCTGGAATTGACGGATGGTTCGTCGGAAGAGGCTTCGGCGCCGCTGCCGCGTTCGCTGGCGGGACGCGAGGTGATCTTCGGCGACGACCTGGCGGCGCCGCTGCAATCGGCTTCGCAGAGCAAGTTCGTGCTGCAGATTCCGGGCGACGCGGCGTTGGGAGCGCAGCGATTCGCGATCCGCAACGCATCGACGGGCGAGTTAGCGGCGGGCGGCTTCATTACGGTGAATGCGTACGCGCCGGCTGTGTTCACGGCAACCGGAGACGGCCGCGGCCAAGCGGTCGCGTTCAACCAGGACTCTTCAGAGAACAAGACCGGCGCCGGAGCGGCGAAGGGCTCCACAATCACGATTCTGGGGACGGGTCAGGGTCCGCTGTCATCGCCGGCGCCGGACGGAGAACTGGCTGGTGAGGTGGCGACATCCGCCACTCCGACGACGGATCTTGCGAAGTGCCTGCAGAGCGGATCCAACCTGGTGTGCGTGGCGATGGGGAGCACGGCCGCGGAGGTGGTGTCTTCCACGTTGTCCCCCGATCGAGTCGGCGTGTGGCAGCTGAAGGTGAAGATTCCGTCGAATCTGGCGTTGACCGGCAATGTGCCGGTGCGTGTCGTAGTCAACGGGGCGATTGCCAGCAATCTGCCGACGATTGTCGTGCGGTAAGAGGCGCCGAACCGGGCGGAGCCTCACGGATGATTCGGGGGCTTGGCTCCCTGCGGCGCCGGCACCCATTGCGCGTCCAACTTGGCGATGGATGCTTTGGCGTTTTTGCCGCTCTCGGTTTCAGGACCAGCAGCGATTGCGAGTTTCCAGTACTCGCGCGCTTTCGCTTCCTGGTGAACATTGGCGTGGATCGCACCAAGGTTATAAAGCGCATCGACATGCCTGGGGTTCTTGTCGAGGATCCGGCGAGTCTCCTCGATGGCTCCCTCGACATTTCCCGCTTCATACAGGGCGCGGCCCAGTTCGAGGCGATTCTCGGCGTTGTCCGGTTCCGCAGCCACGGCGGCTTTCAGGCGTTCGATGGCCTTCTGGCTGCCTCCAGACTGCTGGCGCTCCAGTTCGGCAAGCCGGAGCAGGATGGGGCCGTGGCCCGGCTTCTTCTTGAGTTCCTCTTCGAGCGCAGCGATCTCATGAGCCGGATTGGGGGGAGCCGGTGTGGCTGACGGCGAGGAGCCGGATTCCGCACCCGCGGACGCGCTCTTGCGAAACCAGCTCAGGCTTCCACCGGCCTGAGGGTTCATCAGTTTGTACAACACGCCCGTGATGAGCAATCCAGCCACAAGGCTGATTCCGATGGTTTTCGTTCTGTTCATATGGATAATGCTTTCTCGACGATTTCGATGCCTGTTTTCCGCAGGAACTGCTCGGGAGACTCTCCTCCGATCAGGATGAAGACGTAGTGGTTCGGCAGTTCCTTCTGCGCACCCGCGATATCGAGCAACACCGTCTGGTTGCGAATCTCGAGGACATTCGTGTTGCGCAGAACTTCGATTCTTCCCTGCTTTTCCGCCTCTTCGAACATGGTCCTGTTTCTGTCGCGCAACCTGCTGAAATCCGATCCCCGATAGGCAAGAGTGACCCGGTTGCGGCCGCCCTTGGCAACGGCGAGCGCAGCTTCGATGGCGGAATCGCCGCCGCCGACAACCAGGAGATCCTCGTTCGTATACGAATCGGCCTCGATGAGGCTATAGGCGACTTTCGACAATTCCTCACCGGGGACTCCAAGCCGGCGCGGCGTGCCGCGTTTTCCGAGAGCCAAGACGACCCTGCGGGCGCGGTAGGCGCCGCGTCCGGTCTGGACGGTGAACACACCGCCGGCATCCCGGCGGATTGCCTCGACACCCTCATTCGTGCGGACACGGACGCCGGTGTTGGCGATGATCGTGTCCCATACGGAGAGCAGGCTTTCCTTGGTTCCGTCACCGATATAGAGGTTCCCATATAGAGGCATCTCGATCGGTTCGGCCATCAGGAACTTGTGCCGAGGATAGTTGCGGATGGTGTGCGCAGTCTCGCCGCGCTCGAGCGTGACGTAATGGATGCCGTGCTGATGGGCCGTGAGGGAGGCGCTCAGGCCGGCAGGTCCCGCGCCGGCAATCAGCACGTCGAAAGGACGATCCGGGTCATCATCGGACGCGACCGTTTCAATGGGAGCGCCATGTTCGTCGCGATTCGGCTTCCAACCGCCCTCTTCCTCGAGACGCCGGCGAACGTGATCCATGACGAGCTTTCCTTCGTTGATGGCGGTCTTGATGAGTCCCATGCCTCCCAATTCCCCGATGATGAACAACCCGGGAATATTGGTTTCGAAGGTCTCGCTCACGCGCGGCACCTTGATGGTCTGCAGCACGTTTCCGAACGCCAGGGATAGCGCCGAGGTAGGGCATGCGGTGATGCACTTGGCGTGGCCGAGACAGCGCTCAGGATGCACGAGGATGGCCTTGCCGCCGGCAAGGCCCAAGGTGCCCTGTTCCGGGCAAACATCGACACATCCACCGCAACCGATACACAACGTCGCGTTGATCACCGGCCGTGGCTTGCCTTTTTCCGCCGGTTCGCCGTTGGAAGGAGCCTGCACCTGGGCGCGATGCACGTTCCACATGGCGAGGGCGGCGCCGCAGGCTGGACAGAAGGACGCAGCTTCGGCGACGGGTTTGGAGCACCTGGGGCACGGCACGGTTGGGCCGGCCGGCGCGCCGCCCGAGCCCTGCGGACGCATGGATTCCCGCTTTGCCGCAATCAGAGAACGGACATAGCGCCGGACGAAGAACAACGTTACGATCGAAGCGATCAGAAACGATACGAAAGTTTCCATCTCACTTCGAGTCTAGTAATACCCGAACAGCATCGCGACGGTAATGTGAACTCCGACGAGAACGATGAACGAGTAGCTGAACGGCCGGTGAATCACATGCCAGAGATGAAATACTTCCTGCATTCGAACCAGGAACAGCATTTTTGCCGACAGCCAGGATTGCGCGCGGACCGCGCTGATGACGCCTTCCAGCTCTCGGTTGCCGGAAGAAAGCAGTCCGCCGAGGGTGGTGATGCGACCGGCTGTGGTCAAAAACCTGCGCCGCAAGCCACTCACTTTGAAAGGCCGCATCAGGTCGAGACGGAGCATCAGGAGCAAGGCCGAAACCAAACTCATGGAGGAGACCTGCGCGGGCGATGGGAGTTCGAGGAAGGACTCGACCTCATGCGCCGCGAGGATGTTCTGGGCATGCAGGCTTGCAGTCAACTGCTCGCATTCCGATTCGATCTCGGCGCGGCTGAGTTCGGCGGCGCTGAGGCTGCGGGGGATCTGTGCATAGAGATAGCGGCCGATAAATCCGCTCAGGGCAACCGCCATCATGATCCAGTAGGAGACGCCGGCAATCCCTCGAAGTTTGAAGGACGAGTGGAGCGTGATGACGACCGGCGCCATGACGCCGCAGATGATATGGAAGTCGAGCCAATGGCGCGTCGAACCAATGCGGTTGATCCAGGGGACGCGTTTGCGAATGGCGTACAGGAACAGGACGGAGAACAGGCCGAGTCCCAAGAGTCCGAGACGGATGCCGGTGGCGCCACTCGGCCGAAGTTCCGCGTGGAGAGGGGAGTGGGCGCGAGCGGCCAAATCGAGTTGATAGTACGGCATGCCGTGGATGGCGACAGAGGCCACGGCGGCAACAGCGCAAATCCAGGCGAGCAGGAGACGGATTCGATGACGCTGGTCCGGACTCAGCCATTTCACTCTGAGCTTCACAGCGATCCGAGGAGGTGATGAGGTTGTAGTTACCTGCATGGGTCTATGGGTTCTTTTCTTCGGTTGGAGCTTCTATGTGCACATCGGTATCCACACCAAAGCGGCGGTAGGAGTTGAACTGGTGAATGTTCTTCCAGCGCTGCCGCTGTGTCGCGGCTTCGACGGCGGCCTTGCGGGGGAGCCACAATTCCTCCTTCACGCCCGCCATCCGCACTGGCGCGTATTCAACGGTGGCTGAGAGCGCGTGCAAGCCAATGTCTTCCATCGGAGCCTGGAGCGACGCTTCGACGCGTGCGATGGCGCCGCTGGCGGAGTCGATCCACACGCTGCCCTTCCATTCGATTGGGTATTCGCGGCTCTTCAGTTGAAAGACGGAGGGGGATCGATGACCGCGCAGGTGAGAGAAATCGAGCTTGCGAAACGGCCCGCTCTCGCCCGCATCGCGAAATTCATAGCTCGCCTGAAACATTGGATGGAGGATGAGCTGCAGTGTCGAGAATCCGGCCGTGGTGAGCAGGGCGCGGTCGCCTTCCTTCGGCGCCTTACCTTTGAGCACCCGCGATTCTTCCACCATGAGATCCTCACCAGCCTTTTGGAGAAGGATCAGATAGTCGTAGGTGGCTGTCTTGTCGAAGAGGACCTTTCCTTTGGGTTCGAGCTTCTGCCGTGTGACAGACTCCGAGCACGTGATGGCGGAGAACTGGTCCCAGAATAGTTCGACGCGTTTGGCGGCGCGGCCGAGCAACCCGCGGACCTCAAGGGCAGGATACGGTTCCGCGGCGGGCGCGGACCAGGCCATCACGCAGAGGCTAGAAACGATAACCGATGTTCGTGAATAGCTGGTCATAGTTTTGTACCTTTCCCCGATACATCGTGTGACCGAAGCCGAGGGAGTAGTGGTCGCCGAAAAGCCAATCGACGCTGCTCGAGAGAAAGATAGAGCGCGTCTGTCCGGCAAGGGGCGACGTAATGTTCTGTTTGCCGCCCTGGAAGTCGAGACGCAAGCGGTCACTCAACTGCCTGGATACGGATCCGGTATAGAACTGGCCCTGGCCGAAGGAGCTATTGAATTTCGACCAGCGAAAATCGATGCGGAGTCCGGTTCCGGCCCAGTTATTGACCGTGGCGCCGTACATGCGGTTCCAGGAAGGAGAAGCCTCGCCTTCGCGTTTGTTGCGCCCGATGGAGCCATAGAGCGTAAGACGTCCGGGGAGTTCCAGGCGCGCGCCGCCGCTGAGCCCCTGGAAAAGAAACTTATCAAGCAAGCCAGTGCCGATGAGGCGTGTGTCGAAAGTCGGGACGCCTTCGAAGTGGTTGTGGCTGACATCGAGTTCAAGGCGCCTGTGTAGCTGGACACGGCCGGTGAGAAAACTTCTGGTCAACTGGATTCGGGAGCGGGGCGCGCCGAAGCGGCCTTGCGTGATGCGGTCCGCTTCGAGGTTGTGAAACAGAGAGAAGCGCGTTTTGTAGACGAGCGTATTTTCAAAGAAGGCGTACTCACGTTCGGCTTTCCAGGCGAGGCGGCTCATCGCGAGTCCCGCGGTGCCGGTGTAACGCAGGCGTTCGAACGTGCCGGCTTCGGTATTGACGAACACGCCGGTCAACTGGCGGTTGGGGTTGTAGTTCCAGGCAGTGGGATCGGGGGTGGATCCGGCGAAGACGCCGCTCGTGATACGGCGGCCGAAGCGGCGCGCGAAGTATCCGCCGTCGATCGTGCTGAGGCTGTTCGCCCAGGGGAGCAGCATACGGCCGAAGCCCATCTGATACGGCGATTCCGGGTTGTTGTAATAGACGCCGATGTGGTAGGTGCGGTTGATGAGATCGGTCAGCGTTTGCTCGTTGCCGTTTTGCCGGGTGTTGGTGCGGGCCCGGTAGTAGCCGGTGAAGTTCCAGAAGGTTCCGGCAATGCGCGTGATCTCGCCTCGGAAAACCATCCCGTTCTGCATCGATCCCGCGTTGTGGGTGATGTTGTCGGTGATGGAGTTGAACTCATAGCTGATGCGGCCGCGGGCGCGGTTGATTTCCGGCAGTTTCGGCCGGGGGACGTATTTGCGGGCTTCTTCCTCGATCGGATCTCCCTCGCTGAAGCTGACGACCTGAGCATAACGGCGGGCGGTGCGGGAAGCCTGCAACATCTGCAGAACTTCGGAGTCCTGGGAAGAGAGGATCGCGGTGTCGCCGACCTCCGGGGCGGTGGTTTGCGACTTGAGTTCGCAGGCGGCCGAATTGGCGGCGATCGAGATCACAACTGCCTCCGCGACGACCGGCGCATTCCAGGCCGGTTCGCCGGGTTTGGCGCGGCGGATGGTAAGACGGAAGCCTTCAGCGAGGCCGGCATCACGCCCGGCATCGAGATACACAGAGTCCGCGGCGACATAGCGCACCCGGAAAGAGGTGCGCGGTCCCTCGGGAGTTTGTGCAAGGGAGGAGGAGGCGGCCGCGAGGCTCATCCAGCATACGAGATGTCGAACGGTGGCGGCCATGATCAATTGGTCCCGTTCGGATGGCAGGAGTAACAAGTCGTGGGCGTGTAGTTCTTCACGTTCTTGTGCTTGTTGTTCATCTGCGTGATTTCATGCTCGTGACAGTTGGTGCAGACGTACACGAGGTAGTTGGAGGGGTTATTGTGGCAATCGTTGCAGGTGGTCCACTTGCCGTTGTGTTTGCCCGAGTAGATGGGGAACCTGGTGTGGTTGTAGCGGGCGCCCTTCCACTGGGTGGTGGTGTGGCACGTTTCGCAGGTGCGCGGGAAATTCGCGGCGATGTGGTTCGGGTTCGTGACGGTGTTATAGACCGTCTGATGGCACGAGTAGCAATCCTTCGGCGTGCCGCGGAAGACATTGTTGACGTGGCACTGGGTGCATTTCACTGTGGTGTGCTTCCCGGTTAGCGGGAACGCGGTCGTGGAGTGATTGAAGACTGCGCCGGGCCACTGCGTAGTGGTGTGACAGAGGCTGCAGTTGGCGGGGAAGCCAGCCGCGGCGTGGTTGGGGTTGGTGGTGGCGTTGTATTTCGCCATGTGGCACGCGCTGCAATCCTTGGGCGTGCCTTTGTAGACTCCATTGACGTGGCATTGCGAGCAGGTGACGGTGGTGTGCTTGCCGGTCAGCGGGAATGCCGTCGTGGAGTGATTGAAGGTCGCGCCTTTCCATTGAACGGTGCTATGGCAGAGGGTGCAGTCCTTCGGGAACCCGGCGGTCACGTGGTTGGGGTTGGTGGTGGCGTTGTATTTCGCCAGATGGCAATCCTGGCAGAGCTTCGAAGTGCCCTTGAACACGTTGTTGACGTGACATTGGGAGCAGGTCACCGACGTATGCGCACCGGTGAGCGGGAACGCGGTGGTCGAGTGATTGAAGACGGCCCCCGGCCACTGCGTGGTCGTGTGACAGGTCTCGCACGTTGCCGGGAAGCCAGCGCTCTTGTGATTCGGATTGGTGGTGGCGTTGTACTTCGCGATATGGCAGGAGGCGCAATCCTTTGGTGTCCCCTTGTAGACGCCGTTGACATGGCACTGCGAGCAGGTCACAGTGGTGTGCTTGCCGGTCAGCGGGAACGCAGTGGTCGAGTGGTTGAAGACGGCGCCTTTCCATTGCGTGGTGGTGTGACAGACAGTGCAATCCTGTGGGAACCCGGTATGGCTGGGATTGGTCACCCGCGCGGCGTCCTGCTGGTGGCAATTCACGCAAGCTTTCGGCAGGCCCTTGTATACGTTGTTGACGTGGCACTGCGAGCACGCCACCGACGTATGTTTGCCGGTCAGCGGGAACGCTGTAGTGGAGTGGTTGAAGACCGCGCCGGGCCACTGGGTCGTCGTGTGACAGGTCTCGCAGGTTGCCGGGAAGCCAGCGCTCTTGTGATTCGGATTGGTGGTCGCGTTGTACTTTGCGATGTGGCAGGAGGCGCAATCCTTGGGCGTCCCCTTGTAGACGCCGTTGACATGGCACTGCGAGCAGGTCACAGAGGTGTGCTTGCCGGTCAGCGGGAACGCGGTGGTCGAGTGGTTGAAGACAGCGCCTTTCCATTGCGTGGTGGTGTGACAGACGGTGCAATCCTGCGGGAACCCGGTATGGCTGGGGTTGGTCACCCGCGCGGCATCCTGCTGGTGGCAATTCACGCAAGCTTTCGGCAGGCCCTTGTATACGTTGTTGACGTGGCACTGCGAGCACGCCACCGACGTATGTTTGCCGGTCAGCGGGAACGCTGTAGTGGAGTGGTTGAAGACCGCGCCGGGCCACTGGGTCGTCGTGTGACAAGTCTCGCAGGTGGTGGGGAACCCGGCATTCTTGTGGTTCGGATTGGTGGTGGCGTTGTACTTCGCGATATGGCACGAGGCGCAATCCTTGGGGGTCCCCTTGTAGACGCCGTTGACGTGGCACTGTGAGCAGGTCACCGACGTATGCTTGCCGGTCAGCGGGAAGGCCGTGGTCGAGTGGTTGAAGACGGCGCCGGGCCACTGGGTCGTGGTGTGACAAGTCTCGCAGGTGGTGGGGAACCCGGCGTTCTTGTGGTTCGGATTGGTGGTGGCGTTGTACTTCGCGATATGGCACGAGGCGCAATCCTTGGGGGTCCCCTTGTAGACGCCGTTGACGTGGCACTGTGAGCAGGTCACCGACGTGTGTTTGCCGGTCAGCGGGAAGGCAGTCGCGGCGTGGTTGAAGACGGCGCCCTTCCATTGCGAGGTCGTGTGGCAGACGGTGCAATCCTGCGGGAAGCCGGTGTGATTCGGGTTCGAAACGCGAGCGGCGTCCTGCTGGTGGCAGTTCACACAGGCCTTGGGAAGTCCCTTGAAGACGTTGTTAACGTGGCACTGCGAGCAAGTGACCGACGTGTGTTTGCCGGTGAGCGGGAACGCGGTTGTCGAATGGTTGAAGACCGCGCCGGGCCACTGCGTGGTGGTGTGGCAGGTTTCGCAAGTGGTGGGGAAGCCTGCGCTCTTGTGATTCGGGCTGGTGGTGGCGTTGAACTTCGCCAGGTGGCAGGACGCACAATCCTTCGCCGTGCCCTTGTAGACTCCGTTGACATGGCACTGGGTGCAGGCGACGGCCGTGTGCTTGCCGGTCAGGGGGAAGGCCGTTGTCGCGTGGTTGAACGTGGCGCCCTTCCACTGTGTGGTGGTGTGGCAGACCGCGCAGTCCTGCGGGAAGCCGGTATGACTGGGGTTCTTCACTTGCGCGGCGTCCTGCTGATGGCAGTTCACGCAGGCCGTGGGCGTGCCAGCGTACTTGCCGCCGACGTGGCAGGAAGCACATGCTGTGCTGGTGTGTTTGCCGGTGAGGGCGAAGCGAGTCTTGGAGTGATCGAACACGGCGCCCTTCCACTGCGTCGTGGTGTGGCAGGTGGCGCAACTGGTCGAGAAGCCGGCGTTCTTGTGGTTGGGATTCGTCGTGGCGTTGTAATCGGACTGGTGGCAGTTCACGCAATCCTTCGGCAGGCCCTTGTAGACGTTATTGACGTGGCACTGCGTGCAGGTGGCAGAGGTATGCTTGCCGGTGAGCGGGAAGGCTGTCGCCGCGTGGTTGAAGACGGCGCCCTTCCACTGCGTGGTGGTGTGACAGACGGTGCAATCCTGCGGGAAGCCGGTGTGATTCGGGTTGGTTACGCGAGCGGCGTCCTGCTGGTGGCAGTTCACGCAGGCCTTCGGAAGTCCCTTGAAGACGTTGTTGACATGGCACTGTGAGCAGTTGACGGCGGTATGCCTGCCGGTGAGCGGGAAGGCGGTCGTCGAGTGGTTGAAAACGGCGCCGGTCCACTGGGTGGTGGTGTGGCAGGTGTCGCAAGTCGTGGGGAAACCCGCACTCTTGTGATTCGGGTTGGTGGTCGCGTTGAACTTCGGGAGGTGGCAAGACGCGCAGTCCTTCGCCGTGCCCTTGTAGACGCCGTTGACGTGGCACTGGGTGCAGGCGACGGCCGTGTGCTTGCCGGTGAGCGGGAAGGCGGTTGTCGCGTGGTTGAACGTGGCGCCCTTCCACTGTGTGGTGGTGTGGCAGACCGCGCAGTCCTGCGGGAAGCCGGTATGACTGGGGTTCTTCACTTGCGCGGCGTCCTGCTGATGGCAGTTCACGCATGCCGTGGGGGTCCCGGCGAATTTACCTCCCACGTGGCAGGAGGCGCACGCCGTGCTGGTGTGTCTGCCGGTGAGGGCGAAGCGCGTCTTCGTGTGATCGAACACCGCGCCTTTCCAGCTCGTGGTCGTGTGACAGGTCGTGCAGTTGGTCGAGAAGCCGGCGCTCTTGTGATTCGGATTCGTGGTCCCGTTGAACTCGGCCTGATGGCAGTTCACGCAGTCTTTCGCGAGACCTTTGTAGACGTTGTTGACGTGGCACTGCGTGCAGCTTACGGAGGTGTGCTTGCCGGTGAGCGGGAAAGCGGTCGTCGAGTGATTGAACGTAGCGCCCTTCCACTGCGTGGTGGTGTGGCAGACGGCGCAATCCTGCGGGAAGCCCGTGTGATTCGGATTCTTTACTTGCGCGGCATCCTGCTGATGGCAGTTCACGCATGCCGTGGGGGTCCCGGCGAATTTACCTCCCACGTGGCAGGAGGCGCACGCCGTGCTGGTGTGTCTGCCGGTGAGGGCGAAGCGCGTCTTCGTGTGATCGAACACCGCGCCTTTCCAGCTCGTGGTCGTGTGACAGGTCGTGCAGTTGGTCGAGAAGCCGGCGCTCTTGTGATTCGGATTCGTGGTCCCGTTGAACTCGGCCTGATGGCAGTTCACGCAGTCTTTCGCGAGACCTTTGTAGACGTTGTTGACGTGGCACTGTGTGCAGCTTACGGAAGTGTGTTTGCCGGTGAGAGGGAAGGCCGTGGCCGAATGGTTGAAGACGGCGCCGGTCCACTGCGTGGTGGTGTGGCAGGTTTCGCAAGTGGTTGGGAAGCCGGCGCTCTTGTGGTTGGGCTTCGTCGTCGCGTTGAATTTCGGCAGATGGCAGGAGGCGCAGTCTTTGGGAAGTCCCTTGAAGACGCCGTTGACGTGGCACTGCGTGCAGGTGACGGCCGTGTGTTTGCCGGTGAGAGGGAAGGCGGTTGTTGAATGATTGAAGCTGGCGCCTTTCCACTGGGAGGTCGAGTGGCACACGGCGCAGTCCTGGGGGAACCCGGTGTGACTCGGGTTGGTGACGCGAGCCGCGTCCTGCTGATGGCAGCTCACGCAGGTTGAAGGAATGCCGCTGTACTTGCCGCCCACGTGACAGGAGGCACATTCGGCGGTGGTGTGTTTGCCGGTGAGGGCGAATTTCGTTTTCGAGTGATCGAACCCGGCCCCCTGCCAGGTCGAAGTGGAATGGCACTGGGCGCAGGCAACGGAGATCCCGGCGTTCTTGTGGTTGGGATTGGTGGTGGCGTTGAACGCCGGCATGTGGCAGTTCTGGCAATCCTTGGGGAGTCCTTTGAACACGCCGTTGACGTGACATTGCGCACAGGCGACCGTGCCGTGTTTCCCAGTGAGCGGAAAAGCAGTGGCGGCGTGATTAAAAATGGCGCCTTTCCATTGCGCCGTGGTGTGGCAGGACGCACAATCCTGCGGGAAGCCGTCATGCTTGGGATTGGCGGCCCGGGCTGCATCCTGCTGGTGGCAGTTCACGCAGTTCCTGGCGAGCCCCTTGAAGACGTTATTGGTATGGCACTGTGTGCAGGCGACGGAGCCGTGTTTACCGGTAAGCGGAAACGCAGTGGCCGAATGGTTGAACGCGGCGCCCTTCCATTGGGCTGTGTTGTGACAAACGGCGCAATCCTGCGGGAAGCCTCCATGCAGTGGGTTCATGACTTTGACCGCTTCCTGCTGGTGGCAATTGAAGCAGTTGGCGGGAGTGCCGGCATATTTGCCATCGACGTGACAGGAGGTGCAGACCGCGTTGCTGTGCTTTCCGGTGAGGGGGAACCTGGTCTTCGAGTGATCGAACTGGGCTCCCTTCCAAGCCTGGAGGGAGTGGCACGATGAGCATTCGGTGGAGAATTTGGCGGCGGCGTGATTCGGGCTGACGGCGCTGTCGAATTCCTTGCGGTGGCAGCCGACGCAATCCTTGGGCGTGCCCGCGAACCGGTTATTGGTGTGACACTGCGCGCATTGCGCCTGGACGTGGGCGCCAAGCAGCGGGAACCTGGTGGCGGTGTTGTGATCGAAGGAGGCGCCCTTCCACTGCGCGGTGACGTGACACGAGGCGCAGTCTTTCGGGAAACCGGCCGAAGCATGGTTCGGCGACTGCGCGTTGTTGTAGTCCGGCATGTGGCAGGACTCGCAGGTGGACGGGAGATTGGCGAAGCGATCATTGACGTGGCACTGCGAGCAGACAGCCTTGGTGTGAGCGCCGGTGAGAGCGAAGCGTGTCGCCGAATGGTCGAAGCGGCCGCCTTTCCATTGGTCGGGGGAATGGCAAAGTGAGCAGTCCTGCGAGAATCCCGCTGCGCTGTGGTTGGGATTCGAGGTTTTCTGGAACGCGTCGCGATGGCAGGACGCGCAGTCGGCGGGCGTACCGGTGAAGCGGTTATTGGTGTGGCAGGAGTTGCATTCGGTTTTGACGTGAGCGCCGGTGAGCTTGAAGGCGCTCAGATTGTGATCGAATTTGGCGCCCTGCCAGCGAGAGGTGTTGTGGCAGCCCTCGCAGTTGAGCGGGAACCTGCTTGCCTGGTGGTTGGGATTCGCTGCCTTGTTGTAATCAGGCAAGTGGCAGTCCGAGCAGATTTGCGAAGTACCGGCGAACCTGCCCGCGATGTGACAACTCGAGCATGCGGCCGCCGTGTGGGCGCCCGTCAGCGCGAACTTCGTGAGCGCTGTGTGGTCGAAGCGAGCGCCTTTCCAGGTCTGGTCGCCATGACAACTCTGGCACTCGTGCGAGAATCCGGCCGACGCGTGATTGGGATTCGTGGTGGCGTTGAAGTCTTTGGCGTGGCAATTGAAACAGGAGGTTCCGATGCCCTGGAACTTGTTGCCGGCGTGACAGGAGAGGCATTCCATACGGGCGTGGGCGCCGGTGAGGGCGAAGCGAGTGAAGCGCGTATGATCGAACTTGGCTTTATGCCAGGAGTCCATGGAATGACAGGTTTCGCAGGTAACGGGCAGGTTGGCGGCACGATGATCGAGGGACCGGGACTGTTCGTAGTCGGCGCGGTGGCAGGCCACGCATTCGGTGCTCAATCCGCGAAAGACGCCGGATGCGGCGCCGCGGTGGCAGGATTCGCAGGCGGCCATGGCGTGAGCGCCGAGAAGCGGAAAGCGGTTCTGGTGGGACCGGATCTGCTGTGTGGCGACCTTCCATCCGGAAACCGTGTGGCAGTCCTGGCAGGCGGAGCCGAATTGCCTGCGGTGGATATCGGCGTGGCAATCCGCGCACTGTTTTCCGACGTTGGAAAAGACCTTTTGCGTATGGCAGGAGTTGCAGGGCACGCGTTCGTGCATGCCGCGTAACGGATAGCGGGTCTCGACTCCGTGGTCGAACTCAGGTACGGCCCGGATGGGCCTCCAACTGGTGGTGGTGTGGCAGTTACCGCAAGGAATCTGGAGAGCCGGGCCGTGCGGGCTGCGGCTGTCCTGCCGTATGGGCGGCTGCAGATTCTGTGCGGCGCAGAGCGATGCCCACAGCAGAAGCGACCCGGTAACTTTTACCGCCCAGTGCGTAACTATTTCCTCCGATTTCCGCAAGCCCGACTGTAGCCGCAGTAATACAGCTAATAGGGGCGCGGAGATGGGAGATCAATATAGTTTTCCGCGAAAAAGGCTGGAAAATTGGAGATCGCCGTGGTTGTTACCGGCCGCGGATGCGGCGCTCCTGCTTGTATAGCAAGGCAATGCCCAACCGGGGGAGGCGTTACTTCGCGCGATGACACGAAGCGCATTCCCTGGAAGCCTTGGCGTAGATCACAGTGGGCCGGCCGGCGATTTCCTCTTTCTGCCGGTGGCAATCGAGACAGGGAACTTCGACGTGAGCGCCGGCCAGCGAAAAGCGGGTGCGTTTTTCGTGATCGAATTGCACCGGCTTCCAGGCGACTTCGCGGTGGCAGGAGGCACAATCCGCAGGCGCAGCAGCAGTCCTGAACTGCCCGCCGTGGATATCCTCGTGACAACCCGCACACTGTTTCGGAGCGCCCTCAAAGACAACATGCCGGATCGACGTGCTCATATTCGCCGGCTTGTGGCATTCGGTGCAAGCGACGGAGCGGTGCGCTCCGTTCAACGCAAATCCGGTGCGGGCATGGTCGAAGGTCCGGCTATCTTTCCAACTGCGCGTCGAGTGACAACCCTCGCACGGGAGGTTGGATCTGGCGGGCCCGCTCCTGGCTGCAACGGCAACCCCGGCAAACTGCCCGCGATGGGGGTCGGCATGACACGCCGTACAACTGCCCGAATTCTCGAAGACAAAGCGGGCGGGAGGAGCTGGATGGACGCCGGCAGGAGGCTTGTGGCATTCCTGGCAGGCGGTGGCAACGTGTGCGCCGGTCAATTGAAAGCGGGTCTTCTGGTGCCTGGAAAGCGTGAAGGTAGAAGGGTGGAACCCGGACTCGTTGTGACAATTTTCGCAACGGTTCTGGTGCGGCGGCGCCTCGAACTGCCGCGCATGTGCGTCCTTGTGGCAATCCGTGCACTTGGCGTAAGCCACGCGGTATAGCGTCCTGCCGCCGGCAACCGGGATATGGCATTTGGCGCAAGCCACCGCGGCGTGTTTGCCGGCCAGCGGATACGCGCTCTTCTGGTGCCTGGTCACATCGAAAGTCGTCGGTTTGAAACCGGCGTCGGTATGGCAGGCGGCGCAATCCTGCGCTTTGAACTGGCCGTTATGCGGATCTTCGCGATGGCAATCGGCGCATCGCTCGTGGGATACGGGTTCCTTGAAGTTGGTGTTCCGATGGCATTTGAAGCACTGGTTTTGCAGTTCCGAATGCTTGCCCAACAGCGGGAAGCGGGTCTTCGAGTGATCGAACGACGAACTGGAGAGGCGGATTCGCTTCCAACCTTCCGCGTCGTGGCAACTCTGGCAGGCGCCGGGAAACGCGCCATGGTGAGGATCCTTGTGACAGTCCGTGCAGGAGGCGAAGGGCAGGTCGCGGAACCGCGTGGTGGTTTTGCCGTTCACGGGTTCCATTGGTTTATGGCACTGGTTGCAGGCAACCGCCGCATGCTTGCCGGCGAGGGAAAAGCGGGCGGTGCTGTGGTCAAAGCCCGAGGCCGGTTTCCAGGACTGGAATGATTTATGGCATTTCTCGCAGTCACCGCCGAGCTGGCCGCGGTGTTCGTCGGCGTGGCAACCTGAGCACTGCGTGGTAAGGCCAAGGTAGGAGCGCGAGAGGTTCTTCACCTGGATGCCCTGTTTGCCCGCCGCGGTCATGCGGGAGGGAGTGTGGCACTGGGCGCATTTGAGCCCCGCGTGGCGGCCGAGCAAGGGGTACCCGGTCTGCTGATGCTGGAATTCCTCGGCCGTGGTGTCCCACTTGACGATGTTAAATTCGTGTCCGTAGTGGTCGCTATGACAACGGACGCACTCCTGCTTCGACCCGTTTTCCGGCTTCACGGCACGTCCGTGAAAGCCGGACTTCGCCTGCACACGCGAGCGGATCTCGCCATGGCAGCTCATGCACTTGAACCGCGGCGCACCAACTGCGAGGGTATGGCACGACACGCATTTCGTGGCGCCTTCGAGGGAACGATGCGCGTTCGACAGAGGACCGGGAGAAATCTGCGCATGCGCCGGCATGCGCGATGCGGCAGCCACAAACACGAAGAACAACGCTGCCCGGGCCCTGAACAAACTTTTCCCCCTGAGGTAATAGGGGACTGACAACGGTCATTCGATATAGGCAAAGCCCAAAAAACGCACTCCGCCTATATTGTTTGGGGAACATCGAGACCCTCTTTTGTTTCATATGAGAGATTCTGCCTTCCGGACCTGCGGATTTGCACTGTTCGCCCTGGCCGCCGGAGCTAGCGCGCAGATCGTCCCGAGCGCCTCCGCCATGCAGTGCATCGCCAATGCCAGCGTTCCGCCTCTGGTGCGCGCCGAAGGCCTGACGGAACTGACGGGCGACCTCACGCTAAATTGCAGCGGGGGAGTTCCGACACAGGCGAACGCATAGCGTTCCGCGAGTCAATATCCAGATCTTCCTCAACACCGCCGTAACCAGCCGGGTGCTGGCCGCCGGCGGGAATTGGTCCACGGGTTCGCCTATCTCAGCGCGACTGGAGCAAGTCCAACCGCAGGAGGGACTTCCATCGGTTATCTCGGGCTGGTCATGGATGCAGGCCTCAGCCGGGCCAACGTTGCGGCCAACGAGTCATTGGGACATTGATGGTAGGTAGGCTGGCCGGCTGCCGATTTGACGGCGCGACGGACGGCAGCGCCAGATCAGAGTGTATTCGCCGTCCGTAGCCGTCTGATAAAATCAGCCGCATCGCCGCAGCCTGCGGCGGCAAGAGGACACGGCGATGAGCAAGATTGCGCTTCGGGTGAACGGGAAGGCGCATACGGTGGATGTCGAGCCTTCGACCCCGCTGCTGTATGTGCTGCGGAACGATCTCGATTTGCAGGGTCCGCGCTTCGGATGCGGGCTGGGGCAGTGCGGGGCGTGTACGGTGCTGATCAACGGCGTCGCGGTGCGGTCTTGCATCACGCCCGTATCGACGGTGAAGTCCGAAGTCACGACGCTCGAGGGGATCGCGGCGAAAGACGGTAAACTGCATCCGCTGCAGCAGGCGTGGATCGACGAGCAGGTTCCAGCGTGCGGGTTCTGCCAGAACGGGCAGATTCTCACGGCGAAAGCGCTGCTCGACAAAAATCCGAATCCGACCGATGAACAGATCCGCAAGGGGATGGCCGGGGCGTTGTGCCGCTGCATGACTTATTACCGGGTGCAGAAAGCAATCCAGCGAGTGGTCAAGTCCAAGGGGGTAATCGCATGATGAGCGGCATTCCCCGCGAGGTCGAAGCGGTTCTTCTCGACGCGGCCCCTTCGCGCAGAGGGTTCCTCAAGGCGAGCAGCGGATTGCTGCTGGTGAGCCTGACTGCCGGCAAGGCTGCTGCCGCGCAGAATCTGTATCCGGATCCGGATTTCCGGAAGTTGGATTCGTGGATCGTGATTCACGAGAACAACACGGCGACGTTTTACGTCGGGAAGACGGACCTCGGCCAAGGCTCGGGGACCGGTTACCGCCAGATCATGGCCGATGAACTGGATCTGGCGTATGAGCAGACCAGTCTCATCATGGGCAGCACGGACGTGACGGTGGACCAGGGTGGGTCCGGCGGATCGGACGGATTGCAGGTCGACGGTTGGCCGATGCGGCGCGTGGCGGCGGAGGCTCGCCGGGTGTTGCTGGAAATGGCGGCGCAGAAATTCGGTGTCCCGGCGAGCGAGTTACGGGTGCAGAAGGGCATCATTACCGTGGCGGCGGATCCGGCGCGGCGAGTGACGTACGGCGAATTGATCGGCGGGAAGAAGTTCCACGTCGCACTCACCGGCAGCAATATCGACGCCACGACAGGCATCGCGAAGCTGAAGCCGGTGCAGGAACTCAAAATCGTCGGGCAGTCGATTCCGCGCTACGACATTCCGGCCAAGGTCGATGGTTCGCTGAAGTGGGCCGTGGACGTGAAGCTTCCGGGCATGGTGCATGCGCGCAACGTGAAGCCGCCGTTTGCGGGCGCGAAGCTGGTGAGCATCGACGAAGCGTCGGTGCGCAGCCTGCCCGGGTTCGTGCGCGTGGTGAGCAAGGGCAACTATGTCGCGGTGGTGTGCGAGCGGGAAGAACAGGCGATCGCGGCAGCGCGGCAGTTGAAGGTGACGTGGCAGAAGCCGTCGACGGCTCCCTTCCCTGCCTCAGATGATCTGTTCCAATTCATGCGCAGCGCGGCGCCGTCGTCGAGTTCGGAACCGCAGGTGGTGGGCAATCCCGACGCGGCGTTTCAAGGCGCGGCAACGGTCATAGAAGTGCAGTACGACGTGCCGTTCCAGGGACACACTTCGTTCGGACCCGCACATGCGATCGCGGATCCATCGAACGGGCAGATGACAATTTACTCGAACGATATGAAGTCGTATGGACTGCGCAACGGCGTGGCGCAGTTTCTGAAGATCCCGAGAGAACAGGTGCGCGTGGTGTGGATGGAAGGTCCGCAGGCGTTCGGGCGCACGGCGGCGGAGGATGCGGGATTCGAGGCAGCGTTCCTGGCGAAGGAACTGGGCCGGCCGGTGCGGATGCAATGGATGCGCGACGAAGAGACGGCGTGGGATACGAAGGGTCCGGCGTATGCGATGCGGATGCGCGGCGGCCTGGATGCACAGGGGAATCTCGTGGCCTACGAGTTCGATGCGCGGGCCGCGGACTACTATCATGTCGGCTACAACGAGGCCGAGACGGTGTTGATCGCGCAGTTGATGGGGATCCGCAAAGAGAAGCCTACGGCGGGCCGCGCGGATGCTCCGGACGACAAGTATGCGATTCCGAACCGGCGGGTGACAGGCCATGTAGTGCGATTGCCGCTCACGCATGAGACGCCGCTGCGAACGGGAAATTTGCGGGATCCGAATGGTCCGCAGGTGACGTTTGCTTCGGAGTCGTTCATCGACGAACTGGCGGCGGCGGCCAATGCGGATCCGGTGCAGTTCCGGTTGCGGCTGCTCGAGGCGGGCAAGGGCGACGACAGCGGGTTCCGGCGTGCGCGTTCGATTGCGGTGGTGAAGGCGGCGGCGGAGGCTTATGGCTGGGATCCGCGGCCATCGCCGAAGAAGGAGTTGCACAAGGGCGGCAACATCCTCACGGGACGCGGATTTGCGTATTCCTTCCGCAGCCAGACGATGGCCGCAGAGATCGCGGAAGTCGAAGTGAATCGCACGACCGGGCAGGTGTGGGTGAAGCGGCTGGTGTGCGCGCATGATTGCGGCCTGATCGTCAATCCGGAAGCGATGCGACGGGCTCTCGAGGGCGCGCTGCTGCATTCGCTCAGCCGCGCGTTGTATGAGGAAGTGCGGTTCAACACCGAGAAGGTGACGAGCGTGGACTGGGGTTCGCACCCGAGCTTGCGGCACACGGATACGCCGGAACGGATCGACATCGTGATGGTGAACGGGGATCCGAACCCGAAGCGTCCGGATCTGCCGCATTATGGCGCTGGTGAAGCGGCGTGCAAGCCATTGCTGGCGGCAGTCGCGAATGCCATCTTCGACGCGACTGGGGTACGGTTGCGGAGGGTTCCGTTCCGCGCCGCGCGCGTGCTCGCTGCGTTGCAGTCGTCGCGGCTGGCGTAACCCGAGCTTCAGCGACGGATCCGGCCGGCATCGTGGCAGTTCTTGAAACGGTGGTGTCAGAGCGGATCTACTCCGCGATCGACACGGTCTGGCCGGTCGACCAAGAGGCTCGCTACCTCGAGTCCCTTTCACCCCGTGAGGTCTTTCATGTTGCGGTTCAAGAGAACGGTAGAATCGTTGGCAAACGTTCTATCGCGGACTCGGTTTCAAAGAGTGTGGGCTCTCACTCGGCAGGTGATGAAATCCTGATGGAGCGCCCGCTCTGAGGCTGACGCAGGCGCCACTTCTCTTGTTCGTCCGCACCCAGGATCGCGAAAACTCCAATGACTCCCGAGCTCAAAGGTCGCCAGGCTTCAGGCCCGTCTGCTTCGCGATGCGGGCGAGCATCTTAGGACCGATCTCATCTTGATCGTGAAACGAAAACTCGTAGTCAGCGCGATTTGGATGAACGAGCAGGCGATGAGACCCGCGTTGACGTTTCACTCGCCAACCGAGCCTTTCGAGCGCTGCGAGCACGCGGCGAGCTTTAGTTGCTGGCCAGTTGCTCATCGAGGATAGAGAAGGAAACGGCGAGCGCCGACGACGCCATTTCACCGTGGGCAATCCGGTCCGCGATCACGTCGATAGCCAACCGCTCGGTGTTGCTGATGGCCTCCTCGCGCGATTGGCCGTAGCACATGACACCGGGGAGTTCCAATGCTTCGGCAATCCAGCGCCCGTCGTCCTCACGGTCCAACTCAATCGTCAAATTCACGCCTCCATCATAGCGTTTTGGCTGCTCGGAGGCGATAAATACGGAAACTGAAAGGTTGGCCCCCCGTTAGGGCCTCTGGCGATCGGGCTGGTTGACTGATCTCGCGCGACCGGGCAGGTGTGGGTGAAGCGGCTGGTGTGCGCGCATGATTGCGGCCTGATCGTCAATCCGGAAGCGATGCGACGGGCTCTCGAGGGCGCGCTGCTGCATTCGCTCAGCCGCGCGTTGTATGAGGAAGTGCGGTTCAACACCGAGAAGGTGACGAGCGTGGACTGGGGTTCGCACCCGAGCTTGCGGCACACGGATACGCCGGAACGGATCGACATCGTGATGGTGAACGGGGATCCGAACCCGAAGCGTCCGGATCTGCCGCATTATGGCGCTGGTGAAGCGGCGTGCAAGCCATTGCTGGCGGCAGTCGCGAATGCCATCTTCGATGCGACGGGGGTGCGATTGCGGAGGGTCCCGTTCCGCGCCGCGCGCGTGCTCGCTGCGTTGCAGTCGTCGCGGCTCGCGTAAGCCTGCTGGACGAGAAGGGCCCGGGTCGTCATTGGAAAAATGATAGGATCTACGGCAGCTAGCGAAGAACGAGGCCAATCAGGGCTTCGGGAGTCACTTCGAACTTTAGACTGGCGAGACGAGAGGTTCGATTCTTCATGAGCGTCGAAGTATCCAGAAGGTATTTTTTCTATGGCGCGCTACTGACGGGCGCAGTACCCGCTGGCGGGTTCGGCAGTGTTCCTTCGCTGCGCGCACTTGGCTATAAGCCCTTCTATGAAAAGCTGAACGTGGCAGTCATCGGATGCGGCGGACAAGGCGCAGTGGACCTCAACGACGCCGCAAGAACCGAGAATATCGCGGCGCTATGCGACGTGGATCAGGCGCGCGCCGCCGACTCGTTCAACCGTTTCAGCAAAGCTCCGAAATACAAAGACTACCGCGCGATGTTGGACAAAGAGGGCAAGAACATCGATGCGTGTATCATCGCCATCCCCGATTTCATGCATGCCACGGTCGCTCTTGCCTGCATGCAACAGGGCAAGCATGTTTACGTTGAAAAACCCCTGACCAGGACTCCGTGGGAGGCACGGTTGCTGCGCGATGCGGCCGCAAAGTACAAGGTCGCAACCCAAATGGGCAACCAGGGTTTTTCTCACGAATGCCACCGTGTGGCCGCTGAGATTGTCTGGTCCGGCGAAATCGGCGAGGTGCGGGAGGCCCACGTTTCCACCTCACCCAGCACTTACCCGACCGAACTCACCCAGTTGCCGCCCGAAAAAGAGGTTCCCCAGACGCTCGATTGGAATCTCTGGCTGGGCAACGCAGCGCAGCGCCCGTTCAGTGAATGGTATATCCCGTATAACTGGCGCGGTTTTTACGATTTCGGTACCGGACAGATTGGAAACTGGGCGACTCATACCGCCGGCCCTGTGCATACCGCGCTGCAGTTAGGCGCGCCGGAAAGCGTGGAGTGCGTCAGTCAGACTGGGCCCAGCAAGTACACGTTTCCCACTCGCGGCGTGGTGCGGCTGAACTTCCCGGCGAGGGGACCGATGCCGCCGGTTTCGGTCTACTACCACGAGGCTGTTCGCCCATCTGACCCCGAGGCGTTCCGCGTCCCCGGAATGGAGAACGAGACGATTTTGCCGCCAACCGACAACCTGGCCGACAAAGGCCGGCCGACCTCGTTCGGCAGAGGCGGGTTCGGAGGCGGAGGAATGCGCGGCGGCCCTGGAGGAGGCTTCCCGGGGCCCGGCGGTCCGGGCGGACCAGGCGGCCGGGGAGGCGCTGGGGACGGGCGGCCCAGAGGTGCGGGCGGTCCTGGAGTCCCTGTGTTTCAGGGCTCTCAGATCGTAACGTCGACATCGCAGCAGCCGCCGAGGGGAGGGTCCCAACCGGGTGTGCTGGCTGGAAACGGATCGGTGCTCGTCGGCAGCAAAGGCGTATTGGCGACCAGCAGTCGCGGCGAAGGCGTGTGGCTTTTGCCCTCGGAACGGTGGAAGGAATACAAGCTTCCGCCCCAGCTCCTGACTCGCTCTCCAGGCCACATGCTGGACTGGGTCCGTGCATGCAAGGGCGGCGACCCGTCCTGTTCCGACTTCAGCATTACAGCGCCCTACGCGGAATGGCTGGCTCTGGTCTGCATAGCCTGGCGTGTCCCGGGGAAACTGCTTTGGGACAGCGCCAACATGCGGTTTACCAATAGCGCAGCAGCGAATCAATTGGTGAAGCCCCTGTTTCGCAGGGGATCGGATTTGAAGCTGTAGGGGAGTGGAGCAAGCATGAGTCTGACAAGGCGTGAACTGGGAACTTTGCTTGGGTTGGGGGCCATCTCAACCGGCAGTTCGTTCGGAGCGGCAAAACCAAACTCCAAATTCGGCGGCGTGCAGATTGGCGCCAATGTGCCGTACATTTTTCGCGGCATACCGGGCGGGGCCGACGACATCCTCAAGTACTGTCTGGATCCAACCATCAGCCTGAACGCGCTCGAACTGCGGTCGCGGCCTGTCGAGGAGTCGTTGGGTGCGCCGGCGCCTGCGGGCAGGCCGAGTTTTGCGGGCCGGTCTCCGGCTGGCGGCCCTCCGGCAGGGGGAAGACCGCCGCTCACGCCGGAACAGCAAGCTGAGCGGAAGGCCGCGACGGAGGCCCTCAGAAAATGGCGCCTCTCTCAATCGATGAGCGGGTTCCGCGACTTCCGCAGGAAGTACAACGACGCCGGGGTCCTCATCGAGGTCGTGAAGTTCGATGGAGTCGACGGGTACACGGACGACGAACTCGATTACGCTTTTCAACTGGCGCGCGAACTCGGCGCGAATGCGATTTCCTGCGAAATCCCCGTCAGCACGACCAAGCGCGTGGGGGCCTTCGCGGAGAAGCACAAAATGATGGTGGGCTACCACGGGCATGGCAACCTCACGGACCCCGAGGCATTCGGTGGTCTCGCATCGTGGGAACGGGCCTTCTCTTATTCGAAGTACAACGGCGCCAACGTGGACATCGGCCACTTCTTCGCTGCGAACGGTTTTTCGCCCGCGAAGTGGATCCAACAGAACCATGCTCGCGTGACTCATGTGCATCTGAAGGACCGGAAGGCAAACAACGGCCCCAACATGCCTTGGGGTGAGGGCGATACGCCGCTCAAAGAGATTCTCCTGCTCATGAAAAAGGAGAAGTACACGTTCCAGGCGACCATTGAGATGGAGCATCCCGTTCCGCAGGGATCTACCGTTCTGGCCGAGTTGGCTAAATGTGTCCAATATTGCCGCGGTATTCTGACCTAACTGCAGGACAGCGCGCGGGTGCGGGAGACGCGGCTGGCGTGACCCCATCTAGAATTCGACTTCGGCGAACTCGATGCGCGCCACCCAGCGCATTTGAGTTCCGGACAGACCCTTGGCATTGAGTTCGAGATTGCCTGTGGGTCCGCCAGTTACTGCGATGTTCAAGGACTCACTCGTGCGATGAACCGGCGTGATGCGCAGTCCTGAAATCTCGAGCTTGCCGGACGAATGTACGGACGCAGAGCCTGAGGCTTCAAACGACGCTTCCGCAGATGCGTTGGCGCTGCGCGCGGCGATCAGGATCCGGAACGCGACTGTGGCGTTACGGGGAATCGCGATCGGCGAGTTACCGGCCAGCGTTAACGCGACCGGAT
>CAZVKC010000078.1:0-20419 GCA_964627455.1 uncultured Solibacteraceae bacterium
GGCGATCTTGTGTTTCATGTCCAGCGTTCGATCCTTCCGGGTTCTACATCGGAACTCAAGGTGTCTGTCGAGGAGAACGATCTCGACCGCGTTCGAACCGAACTGCAGAAATGGCTGATTGAAACCTCCATGCCACAAAACCGAACTCAACTGTTTGGACAGCTCTTCAACAACTGAGCTCACATGGAGTCCCTAAGCACTCAAATCCCCATGAACTCTGCGCCTGAGTCTATAATGTAAACAACGTAAACCGTGAACGTCTGGCGACTGCTGTTTTTCATCCTGGGACCCCTACTGGCGCACGCGGCGGAATGCAGTTTCCGCGCGAATCCCAACGCCTTCCTCGAGCGCGAGGCGCGCGCGACGCGACAGGTGTTCGATCGCACGGCGCAGTGGGACGGTCAGTCCCGCGACGCCGCGAGATCCAAAACCGCCAAGGCATCGCAGGCTGCCTCTGAACTGCCCCCGCGCAGCTTCATCGACGAGGAGATTTTCGGCAAACTGCGAGAACTGAATGTCCCGTCCGCGGCGATGTCCACGGACGAGGAGTTCTTGCGGCGCATCACACTCGACATCACCGGCAAACTGCCGACACCAGCGGAAATCCGCGCGTTCGCCGCCAGCGACAACGCCAACAAGCGCGACGAACTCATCGACAAGCTGGTCGGATCCCCCGCCTTCGTTGATAAGTGGACGATGTGGTGGGGCGACCTGCTCGAGAACTGCGCCTTCCCCGGCCTGTTCGACCGACGCGAGGACGGCCGCAACGCCTACTACGCCTATATCAAAAACTTCGTCCAGAACGACAGTTCGCTGCGCGACGTCGTGCAGGAACTCGTATCAGCCACGGGCAATCATTACGACGCATCGGCCGGCGCCACAAACTTCGCGATCACCGCCAAGACCAACATGGGTCCCGCGCAGGACACCTATGACAATGGCCTCGTGAAAGCGGCGACCTATTTCCTCGGGATGTCGCAGTTCGACTGCCTGCTGTGCCACAACGGGCGCGGCCATCTCGACGAGGTGAATTTGTGGGGATCCCGCCGCACGCGCATCGAAGCCCAGAAAATGGCGGCCTTCTTTTCGCGGCTCAACATGCCGAGCCGGAACGTTCCGTCCACCAGTTTCTACTACTTCAGCTACGACATTTCGGATCGCACCAGCGGCACATACGACCTCAACACCACAACAGGCAACCGGCCCGCCCGCACCGCGATCGGCGCGCTGCGCAATCTCACGCCCGAATACGTCGGCACAGGCGCGACGCCCAAGGACGGCAACTGGCGCGCGGCGCTGGGCGAGATGCTGTACAAGGATCCGATGTTCGCGACCAACTTCGTCAACCGCTTCTGGCGCGAACTCTTCGGCATGGGACTCGTCGAGCCCTACGACATGCTGGATCCCGACCGGCTGGATCCCGCCAATCCGCCCGCGGAACCCTGGACTCTGCAGGCCACGCATCCGGTCCTGCTGCAAAAGCTCGCCAAGGAATTCAGCGACGCCGATTTCAACGTGCGCTACCTGATCAAGCTGCTGGTGAAGTCGAATGCGTACCAGATGAGTTCGCGCTACGACGGCAAGTGGACCCTCGACATGGTCCCGCTTTTCGCGCGTCATTACCCGCGCCGGCTGTGGTCGGAAGAGATCCACGACATCCTCGCTACGGGATCAGGACAGTTCAACAACTACACGCTGCGCAACCTGCCCGCGGTGAAGTTCGCGATGCAGTTCCCTGACACGGACGAGCCTCGCTCCGACGGCGCGACGGCTTCGTTCCTGAACTACTTCATTCGCGGCAATCGCGATTCGCGGCAGCGTTCCGGCGACCAGGGGATCCTGCAGCGGCTGGCGATCATGAACGACAACTTCGTGAACGCCCGCACGCGCGCCACCACGCCGAATCTCGCGGCAATCTTCAAAATCACGGACGATACGCAGGTGGTCGAAGAGATCTTTCTGACGTTCCTCGGCCGCCTGCCATCGGAACTCGAATCCCAGACGGCGAAGAAGTACCTGGCCGACAACGCGAGGACTCCGGCGGATCGCAACAACGCACTCGAGGACCTCGTCTGGGCCTGCCTCAACAAGGCCGACTTCATCTTCAGCTACTAAGGCAAGGGACGGCTAACGCACACCATGAAAGACAGATTCGGCTTTGACTGGTCCAACGTCCCCGGCACACGCTTCTGGCGCCGGCCTCACAATGCGGGACGACGGATGTTCTTCCGGCATGCGGCCTCGGCGATCGGCGGCTATTTCCTGCTTCCCTCACTGCGTCCCGCGGAGACGATCGCGCGAGCTGCGGTGACCACCAAGGGCACGGCAAAGAATTGCATTTTTATCCTCATGTCCGGCGGACCCAGCCATGTCGACACTTTCGACCTCAAAGAAGGCGCGTGGACCCCGGCGGGCTTCAATCCCACCTCGTTTGGCGGCGGCACAGTCCGCTGGCCGGTGGGCCTGATGCCGAAGCTTGCCGATCAACTCGGCAACGTCGCGCTCGTGCGTTCGGTGCGGTCATGGGCGTTGGTCCACGTGCTGGCGCGGACCTGGGTGATGATCGGCCGCAACCCCGCTCAGGGGACCGCCCGTTTTGCTCCGCACATCGGCAGCGTGATTTCGCAGGAATTCGCCGGCCGGAATCCCAACGCCACGCTGCCCACGTTCGTGTCGATGAACGTCACCAACGGGCCCGGCGCCGGGTTCCTGGACAGCATGCACAATCCGTTTTACCTGTCGCCCGGCGGCGGCGGGATGGCGAACACCACGCATGCTCCGGGATCCGCAAGGTACGACAAACGCGCCGCGCTGCTGGCGGAACTCGAAACCGAAGTGAAGACGGGCGCGCCGCTGGGATCCGCGGTAGACGAGACCTACGCCTACAACGCTGCTGCGCGCAAGCTGATGTACAACTCGACGGTCACCAACATCTTCACCTTCGACGCCGCCGAACGTGCGCGCTACGGGACCACGGGCTTCGGCAACGCCTGCATCGCCGCCCGGCGCATGTTGCGCGCCAACGAGGGAGTTCGGTTCATCCAGATCACGCAGGGCGACTGGGACCAGCATGAGAACATCTACACGCCGAACGCCGGGCACTGGAATGTCGCGCGTCAGTTCGACAACGCCGTAGCGACCCTGATCGCGGACCTCAAGAGCGACGGTCTGCTGGACGAAACCTTGATCGTTTGCATGGGCGAGTTCGGCCGGACGGTCGGGAACCTGAATAATACGGCGGGTCGCGACCACTACGCGCAGCAGGCGGTGCTGATGGCAGGCGGCGGGGTCCAGGGCGGCAAGGTGATCGGATCCACGGATCGCACCGGCGCCGGTACGAGCGACCCGGGCTGGAGCCGCGATCGCGACATCCGCGCCGAGGACATCGAGGCGACCATCTATTCGGCGCTGGGCATCGACTACACGAAACGGCTCGAGGATCCGAGCGGACGCGGCTTCGACTACGTCCCGTTCTCGGACCGCGATCAGTACGGCCCCATCCATGAACTGTGGGCTTAATTACTATCAGGGACAGTCCACAGTGTCCCTACCGACGCCTATGAGGTAGTATTTCCACTACCGCCAGGCTTTCGTAAGGCGATTCCCGCTTTGAATTAATTTCTCTGTGTGAAATAATTAAACCCATGAGCCACGCAGTCGCTGAGCAGTGGGAAGAGTTCGTTAAATCACGATACAGCCCCGACAAGCCCAAGGAAGAGTTCCGGAACTACGAAAAAGCCACCCCCGGTGTCCGCGAGTTTTACCGCGAGAACCACGCCAAACAAACGGTGGACTTCGTCAAGGCCAAGAAGGCCGAATACATGCCCCTGGCGAAGCGCCAGATGGGGATCTGGGAAGCACTCGAGTACCTCGACACTCTGGTCGACGACAGCGACCCGGATACCGATCTCAGCCAGGTCGCCCACGCCCTCCAGTCCGCCGAAGCCGCGCGCCGCGATGGACGCCCCGACTGGTTCGTACTCACCGCCTTCATTCACGACCTCGGCAAGGTCCTGTGTTCCTGGGGCGAACCCCAGTGGGCCGTCGTCGGCGACACCTTCCCCGTAGGCTGCGCCTTCTCGGACCGCATCGTCTTCCCCCAGTTCTTCGAAGCCAACCCCGACAACAGCGACGCCCGTTACAACACCAAACTCGGCGTGTACCGCGAGGGCTGTGGACTCTCCAACATCGACATGTCGTTCGGCCACGACGAGTATCTCTACCACGTCACCAAGGCGTATCTGCCGGAACCCGCCCAGTACATGATCCGCTACCACTCGTTCTACCCGTGGCACCGCGAGGGCGCCTACGAGTACCTGATGGACGACAAGGATCGCGCCATGCTGCCGTGGGTCAAGGAATTCAATCCCTACGACCTGTACTCCAAGGGCGACGCGGCGCCGGATGTCGAGGCGCTCAAGCCCTATTATCAGAAGCTCATCGGCCAGTACTTCCCCTCGAAGATCAACTGGTAGTCTTCGCCTGCCGCAACTCGCGGAACACCAGATAAAACAGCGTCCCAAACGAACCTGCCGCCAGCGTGATCGCCACAAACGGCCACGCTGGCAGGCCTCTCTGCTTCGCGTCCCGCACCATCCAAATGCACGAGAGCAACGCCAGGATCACCAGATCGGTGAACACCTGCGCGGCTCCCCAGCTTTTGAAGTGCGGCTCGAGGATCCCCCAGTAGCCCACATCCAACAGCGCGACCGCGGACAACGCCCCGAATCCGGCGATCACCAGGGCAAGAACCAGCAAACGACTCGACATTTTCGTTTTTGAAAACCTCCGGATCCAGCATGAGGCTGTTCCGGACGCGCCGCAATTACCTCCGAGGTCATTGAATTGCAGCGCCGCCCCGGGCCACAATGACACACATGCCGCAGCCTCATCGATCCTCGACAGCGGCGTCGGGATTTCCCCACCTGCTCCGCGCCTGGCGGCAGAAGCGCCGGCTTTCGCAACTCGACCTCGCGCTGGCTTCCGGCGTCTCCCAGCGCCATGTCAGCTTTCTCGAGTCCGGCCGCGCACACCCCAGCCGGACCATGATCCTGCAGTTGAGCGAAACCCTGGAGGTCCCCCTGCGCGACCGCAACGACTGGCTGACTGCCGCCGGTTTCGCGCCGGTTTTCAAAGCCCGCACGCTCGAGGATCCGCAGATGAGCCAGGTGTTGAACGCCGTTCGTCTGATGCTCGCCAATCACGAACCGTATCCGGCAATCGCCATCGACCGCGCCTGGAACATCCGCATGTCGAACGGGCCATTCGACCGGGTGAGCGAAATCATCGGTCCGGATGTGTGGGGGAAGATCGGCGCGAGGCCCGAGACGCGCAATCTGATGCGGCTGTTCTTCCATCCGGACGGAATCCGGCCGCTGGTCACGAATTGGGACTCAGTGGCTCCGCTCCTCTGGCGCCGTGCCCAGCGCGAAGCCGAGACACTCGGAGGCGAGGAAATGCGGCAGGTGCTGGCGGAACTCCGCCCCTATCAGGATCCCGATACGCTGTGGTCCGCGGAAGACGCTGCGCTGGTGCCCGTACTGCCCCTCGAAATGGAAAAGGGCGGCTTGCGGATCTCGCTGTTCACCGTCATCGCGACCTTCGGGACGGCGCAGGACGTCACCGCCGACGAACTCCGCATCGAGAGCCTGTTCCCAGCCGACGAGGCAACCGCGAACCTGTTCCGGGACATGGCCGCAGCCGCACCGGCGCCTGCAAAAAAATAACCCCCCGGCCTGCCGCGGCGCGGGGGGTTTGCTGTTCTTTCGCACCCAACCAAGTGTGCGTTTCAAGCCCTACTTCTTAGGAATCTGCTTTTCCAACTCCGGCGGAATCGCGAACGTGATCTTCACCGGGAACTGTTGCATCAGCGGCTCGGCCAGGATCCGCCCGAACAGAGTCGGCTTGGCGACCCGGTCCTTGGGCTGGATCGACAACTTCAGCACGGCCTTCTCGCCTGCCGGGAGTTCCTTCTTGTCGAACTCCGCCACAAAGCCCGGGATCACCGCCTCATAGTCGAACGTCAGTTTCACCAGGCCCCCGGAATTGTTGGTAATCAAAATCTTGTCTTCGGCCTTCTGATAGCTGGATAGCGTGATCTCGCTCTTGTCAACCGCAACCTGCTTCAACAGCATCTCGCCCGCGGCCTTCATGTCCTGCGGAATCGAAATGCCGCCCGCCACTTTCACGCCGGCCGATCCGGTCGTCGCCGCTGCCGCGGGAGCACTGCCGCCTGCGCCCACTGCATAATTCATTTCGCCGAAGGGGGAAGGAACCTGCTTGGGCGGGACATGCCTCCAGAACCACTCGCCGTTTTCCATCTGGACCCACGTCGTACTCATCGGCATCGACACCTTCATGTCGTTCCCGCTGATGTTCCACACACCCTTGCAGACTTCCGTGACCGTCGCGGATTTGAAGTCCTCGCTGTAGTTGATGCGCAACGTCTCGCAGCTTTCGTAGCGCTGCTTCTGCATCTGGTAGAAGAACTCCTGGCTCTCCTCCGCGACAAACTTCTCCGCCTTGCGATACGTGCCGTCAATGTGGCACTGATAGAAAGCCTTCACGCGTTCGCGAAGAGCGTTATCCACGTCTGGAGGCGCCTTGTGAAAAAGATCCGCCGGAGCCTGCGCAAAGAGGCCAGCCGCAAATGACAGGGTCAAAAGTATCTTCATGCTGGAAGCGTCTACAGTACATGAGACGCGCCAGCCGCGGAAAAAGTTGATGGTCCGTCAAAACACAGTTTGTGGTACGATCCCCTATAATTATCGGTAAGGGATGTAATTGGACCCGTGGCGAGAACCGCACGAGACCGCAAGTTCGAGATTCTCCATTCGATTGTCAGGACTTACATCGAGTCAGGCGAGCCCGTGGCTTCCCGCAGCATTGCGAAGGATCGCTCGGATCACCTGAGCCCGGCCTCTGTCCGCAACGTCATGGCGGACCTCGCCGATGAGGGCTACCTCGACCAGCCGCACACCTCGGCGGGACGCGTCCCGACCGCAAAAGCTTTCGCCAGCTATGTCCAGAGCCTCGGAGCCCGCCGCAGTTCCTTCGCGGACATGCAGCGCATGCGCCAGGACCTGAGCCACGCGCCGACCATCGAGTCCTTCGTCGAGCGCTCGTCGCAATTGCTCATGCAGATTTCCCGCAGCGTGGGGATTGCGGCCGCCATCCCGGTCACCGACCAGACGCTCGACCACTTCGACCTGGTTCTCGTCGATTCCAACCGGATCCTCATGGTGGTCGTCACCCGCAACGGAATGCTGCGTAACCATGTCGTCTATGTCCGTCAAGCGATGACGAGGGACGACCTGAACTCCATCTGCCGCTATCTCAACGAGGAGTTCGCCGGCTGGACTCTGCGGTCCGTGCGCATCGAGCTGCACCGCCGCCTGGCGCATGAACGCGCCCTGTATGACGAGACTCTGCGCAAGCTCACCGTTCTTTACTCTGAAGGACTGATCGACCTCGGATTTCCGGCCGAAGTCCACCTCGAAGGCGCCGGCAACCTGATCAGCATCGATCTCGACCTCACCCGCGAACGACTCCGCGATCTGTTCCACGCCCTCAGCGAAAAAGAGCGGATCCTCGAACTTCTCGATCGTTTTCTGGAAGTGCCTACCGGCGAACTGGGCCTGCAGTTCGGACTCGGTGAGATCCACCCCAGCATGGCTGGGCTCGCCCTGATTGGCCTCAAAGTCGAATTACCCGGCGGCATGGCCGCCAAGATCGGCGTCCTCGGACCGATGCGCATGAACTACGAACGCGTCATCTCCGCAGTCCATCAGGTCGGAGAGGCTGCCTCCGGGGCCGAGGTTCGCGATCGTTCGTTGAACCTTGATTGATCTGTTAGTCTAGAAAAAGAAGTTTTCATCCGTTTGGGGACTCATCCCCCGAATCCTCACGAAAACCAACGATACCTATGGACACTCCGGAAGTGAAAACAACAGAAGTGGTCCTGGATCCTGTAGTGGAAACACAGGCCGGCGGGGCTGGCTCTTCTGCCGCCGGCGCCTCAGCCGAAGTCGAACAGTTGCGTAAGGAACGCGACGAACTGAAGGATTTGGTCCAGCGCAGCCGCGCGGAATTCGAGAACTACCGCCGCCGCGTCGATCGCGAAAAAGCCGATATGCTGGATCACGGCGCTGCGGACGTCGTGCGCCACATCCTCGCGGTTGTCGATGACTTCAACCGTGCCCTGCAGGTCGAAACTCAGGACAAGAATTACTCCAAAGGCGTCGAACTCATCCATCAGCGCTTTACCGAGACACTAAAGAAGCTTGGATTAACGCCGATTGATGCAGAAGGGAAGACGTTCGATCCAAACCTCCACTATGCGGTGGACATGGCCCCGACCGAAGACGCTGAGGATCAGACCATCCTCGCCGAGTATCAGAAGGGATACTACTTCAAAGGGAAACTGCTGCGTCCCGCCATGGTCAAGGTCGCGGTGCGGAAGTAGTTGTCAGTCGTGAGATCCTGAAATGAACGTGGCAAAACGCGATTATTATGAAGTCCTGGGCGTCTCGCGCGATGCCGACGATCAAACCCTGAAAAGCGCGTACCGCAAGCTTGCCTTGCAGTACCACCCGGACCGCAATCCGGGTGACAAGGAAGCCGAGGAGAAGTTCAAAGAGGCCAACGAAGCCTACTCGGTTCTGAGCGACAGCCAGAAGCGCGCGTCATATGACCGGTTTGGTCACAGCGGCGTTTCGGGTCCGGGCGGCGGTGGCGGTTTCGACGCCTCTGGAGCCCCGGACCTCGAAGACCTGTTCAGCGCCTTCGGGCTCGGCGACATCTTCGGCGGCGGTGGCGGCGGCGGCCGCCGGCGTACCCGTACGCAACGCGGCGACGACGTTCGCTACGACCTCGAAATCAGTTTCGAAGACTCCATGCGCGGCATGTCCGCGGACATCCACGTTCCGCGGCTCGATAGTTGCGGACGCTGTAAGGGCCAGGGCGCGGAACCCGAAGACGGTCTCACCACCTGCCCGATCTGCAAAGGCCGCGGCGAAGTCGTGTTCCAGCAGAGTTTCCTGTCCGTCCGCCGGACCTGCACGCAGTGCAACGGCCGAGGCCAGATCATCCGCCGTCCCTGTAAAGACTGCAAGGGCGAGGGTTACACCCGCACCGAACGCAAGCTCAAGATCAATATCCCGGCCGGCGTCGACAACGGAACCCGGTTGCGCCTGCAGAACGAAGGCCAGCCCGGCGCCAATGGCGGACCTCCCGGCGACCTGTACGTCGTCCTCAAGGTCAAGGAACATCCGATCTACGAGCGCCAGGAAAACGACCTCCACTGCAAAGTGCCGATCAACATCGCGCAAGCTGCGCTGGGAACTTCAGTCGACCTGCTCACGTTCGACGGCCTGCAGACGTTGAAGATTCCGGAAGGAACGCAGAGTAACGCGATCCTCCGCATCAAGGGCCTCGGTGTACCGTTCCTCAATGCAGGCGGCCGCGGCGATCTCTACGTCCACATCGACGTGCGGATCCCCACCAAGCTTACGCGCGAGCAGAAGAAGCTGTTCGAACAGTTGAAGGATACTCTGCCGACCGACAACGCGCCTGAGAACAAAGGCCTCTTCGACAAGGTCAAAGACATCTTCAGCTAGAAGCGGCAGGGCTGTTCCCGCCAAATCGTGTCGTCTTCGCGGTTCACAAGAGCCATCCCTCGAGGGGATTCCGCTTTAGTTGAACGTATGCGATTGACGACACTTTTTCTTTTGGTTTTTTCAACGGCGATCAGCTCTTTCTCTCAAAATCTCAATACAGACAAACGACTGGTCTTTTCGACCTATCATGGCGGGGACCGCAATGACGACGCAGCCGCCGTTGCCGTCGATCCCGTTCATGGCTTTGTTTACGTCACGGGCGAAACCGAATCCCGTGACCTCAACGCAACGCCCGTCGGCGGCAAACCGCTGACCGCTGCCGTGTTCAAGGGCTATCTCACCAAATACGATGCGGATGGCAAGACCATCCTCTGGCGCCTGCTCATCGGCGGATCGTCGAACACCGTCCCCAAAGCCATCGCCCTCGACGCCGATGGCAACATCTTCGTCGCCGGAACCACCGGCGCGCGCGACCTCCCCCTCAAAAACCCGGTCCAGGACAAGCAACCCGGCCTCAACATCGCGTTCCTCATGAAGTTCGAACCCGCGAAAGGCGACCTGCTCTTTTCCACCTACTTCGGCGGCGAGCGCAATGAAGAAGGCCGCGCTCTCGCCGTCGATTCGCAGGGCAACGTCTACCTCGCCGGCCGCGCGACTTCCACCACAATGCCCGTGAAGGACGCTCTGCAGCCGAAGTTCGGCGGCAGCGAAGACGGCTTCGTCGCCAAGTACACACCCGACCTCAAACTCGCCTACGCCACTTATCTCGGCGGCGAAAGCAGCGACCAGATCAACGCCATCGCAGTCGGACCCGACGATTCGCTGTACGTCACCGGCGAGACGATGTCCCCGGGACGCGCCACGGCTGACGCATACATTCGCCAGATGCAAAGCTGGTCGAGTTTCGCCGCGCGCATTTCGCCGGATGGCAGCGCGATCACCTGGTTCACGTACCTCGGCTGGCGCGGCGGCTACACGGTCGCGAAGACCATTGCGGTCGATGCGGAAGGCAGCGCCTGGATCGGCGGACACACCACCACCAAGCAGTTCCCCACCACTCCCAACGCTCTGCAAAAGGACTTCGCGGGCGGCATGCGCGACGGCTTCCTCATCCGCCTTGCAGCCGACGGCACGAACGCGACGTACGCGAGCTACATCGGCGGCAGCGCGTCGGGACCCACGGATCCCGACGAGTCCGTCAACGCGATCAAGGTCGATGCGCACGGGCACATCCACATCGCGGGACAAACCAACTCCGCGGACTTCCCCGGCAACAATCGCGCGTTTCAGCCCGCGTCCGGCGGCGCATTCGACGCGTATCTGCTGCGCATCATCCCCGGCGCCGAACGCACCGAGGTCCCCTACGCAAGCTTCTGGGGCGGCGTGAAAACCGACGGCGCCGTCGCCATCGCCCTGGGACCCGGTGAATCCGTCACCTTCGTCGGCAACTCTGCGTCCGCGGACTTCCCCGTGTCGGACAAGGCCGCGCAACCTCGCGCCGGCAGCGCCGAAGACGGCTTCGTGACCCAGGTCTGCGATCCCTGGCTTGCCACGTCGCATCCGTCGCTCGAGTTCACGCACACGCAAGGCACGGGCGCGGAACGTCCGGGCGCCGTCGAAATCGATATCACGGCCGGATGTCCGCTGTTGAAGTTTGATTCGACGGGACCTGAAGTGACGCCCGGCGACACGCCCTGGCTTTCCGTGACTCGCAGTTCCGAGGGCACGAGCGTGCCGGCCAAGTTGTGGTTCGAAATCACCGGGGATCCCGAAACGATGGAGCCCGGCGAATACAAGGCGTCGATCCGCATCACGGTTCCCGACGCGTATGTTCCGGTGCTGGAAATCCCGGTGTTGCTGAAGATCGTGAAGCCCTGAGTTAGTTAGTCCTTCACGACCGGCAATTCGGACCGGCTGCTCCAATCCTGAAACGAGCCATCGTACAGTTTCGGATGCAGGCCGAGATACCGCGACACGAAGTACACCACGGTCGCTTGCTGCCCGATGTGGCAGTAGGCGACCAGGTTTTTTTCGGGCTTGCCGATCTTCGACTGCAGTTCTGCGGCGCCCAGCAGTTTGCGGTCCGCGCCCGCGACGAGCGTGGGAAACGGCACGTTCACCGCGCCTGGAATGCGGCCCGGCCGGGGCATCCCGGAATTGTTCGCGCCCGTGTAAAACTCCGGCAGGCGCGCGTCGATCAGCCGCAGCCCCGGCTTGTTCACTTTATCCTTCAGCCACGCCGCGTCGACAATCAGCTTCGGCTGCGGCTTCAGCGTCAGCTTCGCGCTTGCTGTATCCGTGACGGGCGCCACCGGATCCGTGCTCACCGGCTTGCCCGCGGACTTCCACCCGCTCAGCCCGCCATCGAGCAGCGCGACGCGATTTCCCCAGCCCACGTAATCGAACGTGAACCACACGCGCGTCGCCGACTGAATGCTTTCATTTCCCGGATAGACGACCACGTGCTTGCCGTCCGCCACGCCGAGCTTCAATAACGCGGCTTTCAACTTGTCGAGCGGCGGCATTTCCAGACGCAACCCACTGGGACCGGTGACGGAAAGGTCAGCAAGCGTCACCAGGCGCGCGCCGGGAATGTGCCCGCCGTCGTAATCCTTCGCCGTGCCGACATGCAGGATCACCAGCGAGGGATCGTTCAATTGTCCGGCCAGTGTATCGGCCGTGACCAGCATGTTTCGATTTTCGGCTGCGGCCAAAGCCAGGCAGCCGGCGAGCAAACAAAGGGCAAAGCGCATGCCCCATTATCACGCGCCGGAGCCGGGATCCGGTTCGCCCGCCACCAGATGGTGCGTCCAACCCTGCGACTTGAGGAACCGGTACGCGTCCATCACTTCCGCAGGAATCCGCTGCGCTGCGGACCACCCGCGACGTCCATAGATCCAGATCCGCTGCAGGTCGCCCATCAGGATGTGGATGATCTTTTCCGCCGGCAGTTCTGGGGTGAAGTACGTCTCGAAGCTGAGCAACGGCGACGCTACCGAACCCGGCATTTCCGGCCACTCGACCGCGAGGGTCGCCCACGCGCGCCGCTGCATGAACGGCTTTACCGCAATCACGATGTTGCGGGCGTCGATTCCCTGCTCCGCAAGCAGCGCACGGCTGAATCGCATGTTCTCGGCAGTGTTGGTCGCGCGCTTCTCGAGCAGGATGCGGTCGCGCGGCACGCCCTGCGCCACCGCGATATCCGCGTACATCTCGGCTTCCGTGCGATCCCACGGCGTCGCCAGCAAATCGCCCTGATGCGCGATGCCGCCGCTGCATATCAGCCATTTCCCGAAACCTTGTTGAAACAGTTCCGCAGCGAAAGATGCAACGCGCAGATCATTGGTCCCCAGCGCGAGGATGACGTCGGCTGGAATCGGCCGGTGCCGCAGTTGGTGGAACTCGTAAATGACCCGCGCAGCCGCGAGAACTTCCGTTGAAAGCATCAGGACTCTATTGTCGCGAGACCGGTAGCGGGTTCGAAAGTAATCACCAGCCGAATACCGAGCGCGCGCAGCCGCGTCAGAAAATGCCCGGGGACCTTGAAGCTGTTCCAGCCGAACCAGCCGTCTTCGAACTCCGCATCGCCGCACGTCACACGAATCTCGCCGCCTGCAAGCCGCACAGGAGCCTGCTCCAACCACGAGCAAATCAGTTCGAGTTCCACCAGCAAGTCCCGCACCGCATACGAGGGTTTCGCCGTGAACACGCCCTCGCCTGCGACCGTGGACCAATCCCCCGGCCAAGGCGTCTCGTCCGGTCCGCGATACGTGACCTCGGGTTTCCAGTCCGGACTCGCGCCGCTCGCCGCCATCGTTATACTCTAGGGTGCCATGGTTCTAACGAAACAGGATCTCATCGAATGCCTGCAGAACGAGGTGCGCATCCTCGTGCACCTGGCCGGCAAGGTAAAGCCGGAAATGCTGGACTACCGCCCCACGGCCAAGCAGCGAAGCGTCATCGAATTGCTGCGGTACTTGACCATCATGGGTCCCGTGCTCGTGCCGTCGATCAAAGCAGGTAAGTTCCTCGTCGACGAGTGGACCGCCGCTGAGAAGAACGCCGCGACCCTTGATTTCGACGGGACCCTGAAGGCGCTCGCAGCCGAATCCGCCTTCTACGCCGACGCCATCAACGGTTTCTCGGACGAAGAACTGCGTGCCGAAGTGAATCTGTTCGGAAAGCCTGCGAACCGCGGACGCCTGCTCATCGACCTCATCGTTTCGGGTCACGCCGCGTATCGCACGCAGTTGTTCTGCTACCTGAAGTCCTGCGGCCGCGACGAACTGAACACGATGAATCTCTGGGCCGGCATGGACGGCGAGGTCTAACCAATCTACTTCGAAGGCGGCGCCGGCGTGGAGAGCGTCTTTCCGATGCTCGTAAACGAAATGCCGGCGCTGCCCTGATGTCCGATCATGACGGCCTCGACGAATGGTTCGTCGATCTCCGCCTCACTGCTCGACCATTCCACCAGGAAGCTCGCCCCGCGCCCACCGCTCGTATCCCGCCGTTGCACCACGAAATCCGCCGTCGCCATCGGCGCTAGACTCGCTGGTTTCGACACATACTGCCGGACCTCGCGTCCCGTGGAATCGAAGTACTTCACCGACTCAACCACCAGCGGCTTCTGCGAACTCACGTTGCGGATACTCAGTGTCACCGACAGATCCAACACCTGCTTGTCGAAACCGATGTCGATGCTGGAATAAACCGGTACATAAACCACAGCCTTCTTGCGCGCGGCGTACTGCGCGGGATCCGCCAGCGGCTGCAGCACGGTGGAGTTCCGTTCCTGCGGTGTTTGCGGCGCCGCCGGCCGTTGACAACCCGCCGCGCCCAGCAGCAGCAGAAGCGTCAGGATCAGAGTTTTCCGCAGTCGCATCAACTCCATCCTACGATGGCATGCGGCTGTAGAGGTCCGCGACGACTTTCACGGCTTCTTCTGCCTGCGCGCGATCCGGCTGTTCGTTGGCGTCGTTGTACCCTTCGTCATCGGTGGCGCCGAAACCCTGCACGACAATGCCGTCCCGCCGTCCCAGCATCATGACGTTGCGGTAGATCACGCCATAAGTCACGTCCTGCTGCGGGATCAGCCAGGCGATCTGGCCGCGCACCGGCGTCACCGTTTCGTCCTTCCACAAATCGCGCGCTCCGTACCCCGTGGCGTGAATGATCGTGCGCTGAGGCAGACGCGCGAGGTCCGCAGGCGAGTGAAACTCCATCCGCTCGAACCTGCCGCCCTCGATGAGGAACTCCGTCATCAACTGCTGCGCATACGCCGCAACATTGAACGTCAGCGAGGTATTGCGCGAAGCATATCGCGTCGGAAACGGATGGCTGCCTGCCGCCAGAACCTGCCCCCGCGGCGTGAGGTCGCGCACGCGATCCCCATAACGAGCGAAGTCCAGCTTGCCTTCTTCGAACACCGGACCATTCGCGTTGTCGGCGAGCATGTAGCGATCCGTCCATTCCACCGGATTGCCCGCGAGTCCCAGATAGCTTTGGTACCGCGCAAACGAGTACCGCGTCATCTGCTCCCACAGCCCCGCGAACCCCGCATCCACCCGGCTCGCCAGCGCAACGCGCGAGTCCGGACTCCACGTCCCCGTCGCCCGCGCGGACCTCGTCTCGTACCCGCGCTCCTTGGCGTAAATCGTGACCTTGGCGCCCGCCTGCTGCAGCAGGATCGCCGACGTCAATCCCAAGGCGCCGCAGCCGATCACGGCGATGTCCCGTGCGCCGGTCGCCAGCGCCTTGTCGGCCGCGATCCGGCTCGATCCCCACGACAACGACCATCCGCTGCCGCCGTGCCCATAGTTGTGGACCACGGCCTTTTCGCCGACCGTCTCCACATCCAGACGCGGACCCGCCGCGCGGAACGGCCGCAAGCAGACCGTGATCCGGAAAATGCGGCTGGCGTCCGCCTGCACGAGCGGCAGCCGGAAGGACCGCACCGGCGCGGGCGGAGGAAGAGGCATACCCGCACGGGGCTTTCGGGGTGCGCATCCCGACAGACTCGAGAGCGCTGTAACCGTACTGAAGAATTGGCGGCGATTCATAAGGGTTTGAGTGAGGCGGCTCGTGCGTGGCGCCGGAGTTCTCGGACGGGGGTCCACTAAGGTAACGCACCTGGGATCCCCGCCGCTTGCAGCGAATCTCAATGAAACACTGTTAATCTTTGATGAAGGACCCGTGAGAACATCTGATATCGTGCGCGCCTGGGGCAAAATCCTCCAGGGACAACGGCCAACATTGTCGATCGAGATCACGAAGGAATGCCCCCTTCGCTGCCCGGGATGTTATGCCTATGACGACGCCCACCTCGGAACCAGCGGCGTCACGCTTCGCACTCTCAACGACCGCAAAGGCCAGGAACTTGTCGATGGCGTTCTCGAAGTGGTCGATCGCCTGAAGCCGCTGCACCTCTCGCTGGTGGGCGGCGATCCGCTCGTCCGCTATCGCGAGGTGGAAACGCTCGTGCCGCTGCTTCTCGAGCGCGGGATTCACGTGCAGATCGTCACCAGCGCCTTCCGCCCGATGGCGAAGGAATGGGCGAACCTGGAACATCTTGCCGTCGTCGTATCGATCGACGGCCTGCGTGAGGATCACGACCTCCGCCGCGCCCCCGCCACCTATGACCGGATCCTCAAGAACATCGAGGGCCAGCGCATCACCATCCACAGCACCATCACCGGCCAGATGATGAAGCGCCCGGGGTATTTGCGCGAGTTCCTGGAATTCTGGACGCCGCGCCCCGAAATCCAGCGCATTTGGTTCAGCCTCTTCACGCCGCAGGTCGGCGATTCGATGCCGGAGATCCTGACGCAGGAAGAGCGCGCACGCGCCGTCGCCGAGATGTCGGCCCTGCGCGCCGAGTTCCCCAAACTCGACATGCGCGAAGCGGCGCTCAAGCAGTTCGCGACCCCGCCCCATAGCCCCGAAGATTGCGTCTTCGCCCAGACCACCAAGACCTTGAGTGCGGACCTCCGCACCGACGTCACCCCATGCCAGTACGGCGGCAATCCGGACTGCGCCCAGTGCGGCTGTATCGCCTCGATGGTCCTGTCGGCCGTCGCCGCGCACAAGCTGTGGGGCGTGATCCCGGTCGGCGAGATCTTCAAGGCCTCGGTCAAAGTCGGCAAGATGTGGCCCCGCAAGCCCGATCCCGCTCCGCTTTCCAAACCGGCCGAACTCAAAGTCCTGCAGTAAGCACGCCGGCCGTTCGGCCGATCGGGCAAGTGTTCGGGACTCCAGGGTATGGTCCCAGCTCATTTTTCAGGGCACAATCGAACTCATGCAGGACGCGCAGGATACGCAATCGCGCGGCCGCCGAATCGAAAAGGAGCTTAAGGAAAATGAACCCCAACAAAGCGTTATGGGAAAAGGGCGACTTCACCAGGATCGCAGCCTTCATGCGCCAGTCCGGTGAGGAACTCGTCGAATCCATCGGAGTGAATCCCCCGGCGCACGCGCTGGACCTCGGCTGTGGCGACGGCACCACCGCCGTCCCCCTCGCCCGCAAGGGAGCCGATGTCACAGGCATCGATATCGCCCGCAACCTCGTGGCCGCCGGCAATCGCCGCGCCGCCGAAGCGGGGCTGTCCCGCCTGAAATTCCACGAAGGCGACGCCTCCAATCTCGAAGGCGTAGCGAACGCTTCCTTCGATCTCACCATCTCGATCTTCGGAGCCATGTTCGCTCCCAAGCCATTCGAGGTCGCCAAAGAGATGGTCCGCGTCACCAGGCCGGGCGGCCGCATCGTGATGGGCAACTGGATCCCCGGCGATCCCACCTTTGTTTCGCAGGTTCTGCGCATCAGTTCGGCGTTCACGCCCCCGCCGCCGGAAGGCTTTGTCAGCCCGATGACCTGGGGCGTCGAATCGCACATTCTGGAAAGGTTCGCGGAAGCCGGCGTTTCGAAGGACAAAGTATCCGTGTCCCGCGACACCTACCACTTCGTCTCCGCCGACAAGACGCCCGAGGATTTCATCGGCCTCTTCCGCTATTACTACGGCCCGACGATGAACGCCTTCGAGGCCGCGGAAAAGAACGGCCGCGCCGAGGAACTCCACGGCCAGCTTCTCGAACTCGCCAAATCGCAGAACCGCAGTTCCAATGGCGGCACCCATATCCCCGCCACGTTTCTGCGAGTCACTGTTACCTGCTCATAATCGAGGATCCCCAACCACATGACAACCACGAACAAACGTTCTGAAGCGCTGGCCGTAAGACTGGAGGCCGGCGCCAAGGCTCTCGCGGACTTCGCGGCCGCCCTGACCGATGCCGAATGGCAAACCCGGGTTCCCGGGGATGGCCGCAAGATCGGCGTCGTCGTCCATCACGTCGCCAGCGTGTATCCGATCGAGATCGAACTCGCGAGCGTGCTGGCCGCCGGCAAGCCTGTCGCCGGCGTCACCTGGGACGCGGTCCATGCCATGAATCGCGATCACGCCCAGGCGCAGGACGCCGTCACCAAAGAATCCGCCCTGGCCTTGCTTGCTGAAAATAGCGCGAAGGCGGCCGCGGCGATCCGCGCGATGACGGACGAGCAACTCGACAATGCCGCGCCGTTATCGCTCAATGACGACGCCCCGCTTACCTGCCAGTTCATGCTCGAGGACCACGCCGTCCGCCACAGCTACCACCATCTGGCAAAGATCCGCGCTGCGCTCGGCCGCTAGCTGGCTGGTGGGCTTGGCCTGGCCGCACTATTTCTTGGTCGCGGGTCGCTGGGCCGGAGCGCGCCGGAGGCCGTCCCAAATGGGGTCACCCTGTGGACCGTAGTTGGCGGGGAGTTTGTCCCAGCTTTCGCGGGTCAGGCCGTTGAGGTCGTACAGGACCTTGCCGTCACGCAGGGTCAGTTCCGCGATCAGCTTCTGGTTGCCGTCCATGCGGGCGCCGTGCATGTCCACGAATCCGAATTTGCCGCGTTCGACACGCAGGACGGCGATATCCGCGATCGCGCCGACTGAGAGGTTGCCGAGTTCTTCGCGGTGGATCTCTTTAGCCGGATTCCAGGTGGAACGTGCAATGACGTCGTCGAGCGTCAGGCCCATGGCGAGGAATTTATCCATCACGTTGAGCATGTCCTTCATGCCGCCCATGATGCTGCTGACGTGCATGTCCGTGGAAATCGAGTCCGGCAGGAAACCCGATTTCACGATGGGAACCGCCACGCGCCAGGCGAAGCTGCCTCCGCCATTGCCGACGTCGAAGAAGATGCCCCGCTTGCGGCCTTCGATGAGTCCTTTGCCGGGACCTTTTGTTTCCGGATCCTGCTCGCCGCGCAGGCCGGAGAAGCAGTGCGTGTAGATGTCGCCGGGGCGTAGAATGCGGGTCATCAGTTCCGGCATGGGGCGTTCGATACGGTTGCTGCCGTAGTCGATCATGACCGGGATCCCGGCCATTTTCGCGGCTTCGACGGCGCGCTCGTAAGGCGACCATTCGGGTCCCGTGAAGTGCGCGCTTTTGACGCCCACGATCACGTCCTTGTGCTTGAGGGCCATCTCGCCGGTGGGCTTCGCTTCCATGTCTTCGAGGTTCTGCTCATAGCGGCCGCCGCGCATGCCGCTGCCGACGATGTTGAGGAACGCGAGAACGCGGGTGCGGGACCGTTTGATGACGCGATCGTCGAAGTCCTCGAAGTTGCGCCAGCCGGAACTGCCGGCGTCGGCGATGGTGGTGACGCCGTTGCGCAGGGTGTGCAGATCGGGGTAGACGCTGAGGTCCCCGGCGTAGGAGGCACGTTCGCCGGTGCCGGCGTAGACGTGGACGTGGATATCGATGAGTCCCGGGGTGACGTAGAGGCCTTTGACGTCGACGGTCTTCAGCGCGTCGCCGGCGGGGATATTGAGCCCGACAGCGGCGATCTTTCCGTCCTTGATGGCGACGTCACGAACGGCGCTGATCCTGTTCTTCGCGTCGATGACGTGGCCTCCTTTGAGGAGGAGGTCGTATTTGTGGGCAGGCTGCTGGGCCAGTAGTACCGCAGCACAGGTCCACAGGGTGGCCGCGGCAGGGAGGAAGGAACGCATGATGCTTCTCACTTTACTTAAATCACGACGTTCCCTGGTGAGGGTGGCGTTACTGTTGGGAGGACGTCGCGCCCTGTTGCATCGCGAGGCTCACCGCATCGAACACCTTGCGCCAGGCGTCGCGCGTTTCGGGGTCGAATTCGCGTTCGAGGGCGATGCCGAGGGACCAGAGCATGGCCTGCTCCAGCAATTCGTAGTGGCGGGTGGTGACGCCGTATTCCACATGGCGCTTGCCCATTGACTGGAGGACGGGGTTCAGCGCTTCGATGCGGTCGAGGTTATCGACGACGGCGGAGAGCATGTCGACGAGTTTGAGTCCCTGGCGGCCGATGTCTTCGTGGAAGAGTCCGCGGAGGCTGGGTTCGAGTTCGAAGAGCCTGCCGTAGAAGAGCTTGGAGACGGGTCCTGCGACGTCGCGGATGGAGGGAAGGCTGTCCCGGACCAGTTGCTTCTCTCGCGGTGTCATGACTCGACGGTTCTCCCCATCAGAGAGTGCGGATTTCGCCTCCGTAATTTATCACGTTCGGACAATATTATTGAGCCTCGGCGGGGAAAGCCTGGTGGTGGTAATGTTTGAAGAGACGAGGAAACTCGCGTCATGCCGATCCAACTTACTCCAGAACAGGAGCGCCGTGTTCAAGCGGTCGTTGATTCGGGAGCCTATGCTTCGACCCGAGAGGCGCTCGACGCTGCTCTCGCAGCAGTCGAGAGCGTAACCGCGCAAGGTTTCGACGGCGAACAGGTTGAATTGGAAAGCCTGCTGCT
>CAZVKC010000078.1:20519-24515 GCA_964627455.1 uncultured Solibacteraceae bacterium
GCGTAACCGCGCAAGGTTTCGACGGCGAACAGGTTGAATTGGAAAGCCTGCTGCTCGAGGGCCTGGAGTCGCCGGAACTATCCGAAGAGGAATTCTGGGATTCGCTTGACGGCAAAACAAGCGCGATGCTGTCGGAGTACAAGAATTCGGGTCAGCAGCAGTAGCAGCAAGCAAATCCTTTGAAGATCACCTTTCGCCAGGCTTCACTCGATGACGTGATCCGCCAGTATCGATACTATCTGGTGACTCTCGATCTGCCTGAGATTGCCGTCCGTTTTAAGGAAGCAGTCAACCATACTTCCAAGCTCATGCGACAACAGCCTCTTGTCGGGCCTGTCTACAAACTTCGAAATCCACAGCTGCAGAACCTACGCTCCTGGCCGATTACAGGCTTTGAGTCGATACGCGTGTATTTCTTGGTAGATGAAGGCGGAATCCGAGTGATCCGCATCCTTCACGGCAAGCGCAACATCCGGAAAATCCTGGAGAAGGAAGCGTTGACGTTCTAGCCCATCTCAGCGGTAGAAGGGCTGCCAGGTGAGCCACCGTGGACCCCAGTGGGGGAGCGGACGGCCGGATTCGAGGGCTCCGAGATCGGGAGCCTTACCTGCGAAATCGTCGTTCACGGTTGGAATCGGGAGCCCCGCGTCTACCGCCTTGCCGTTGGACTTCAGTTGAAAGTTGAGGTCCATCGAGTGGTAGACCGCGTACTTCTTGGCCGGGTCAGGGGGCGCGAGCTTCTGGAAGATGTCGTAGTCGACCTCGATGCTGTGGGTCTCCTGGCCAGTGGCGGCGGCGAGGGCGGCCAGCGTCGGGTACGCATGCCAGGCGTCGGGCTTGGGTTGGTAAACACGCTCGCCTTTGGGCGGGGCGAAGAACCAGTATTGTTCCTTCACACCCTTGTTGGGCCGGTAGCCGTTGTAATCCGTGGTGTTGTTATCGGTGGAGTTGGCGAGGCGGAGGACGCCGCGGTCCGGCGTGTCGCGGCCGAGGAAGAGATTGTTGCGGAAGTGCATGTTGGCCGAGGGATCGCCGACCAGGTGTTCGCCGATGATCGTGTTGTGGTAGACGAAGAGTCCCGCGGGTTTGGCGGAGAATTTGAAGGCGACGCCGGAGGGCACGTGGTAGAGGATGTTGCGGATGAAATAGGCGGGTCCGCCGAAGATGGGCTGTGAACTGTAGCCGCCCTGTGCCGCGTTGACGCCACGGTTGTTGAAGACGCGGATGTTGTGGACGCCTCCGTCGGTTTCGACGAAGTCGTCGTTCGACATGTGCATGTCGTTGTTGTAGATGTCGATGGACGAGGCGCGGCGGTCGGGATCCTGTTCGGGCGTGCCGTAGGTCGAGATGCCGATGGCGTCGTGGAAGTAGGCGATGGCGTTGTGGGCGATGACGTGGCCGGTTCCGTAGACTTTGATCGCGTAATAGCTGGTGAGGCGGTGGGAACCGTAGAGGGGTTCGGGCCAGGTATTGCCGCCGGGGTGGCGGAGGCGTCCTCCCCAGCCGATGAGGCGGAAGCGGTCGTCGCGGCCGAGGAAGAGGTTGTCGGCGATGTAGAAGTCCGAGGATCCGGCGTATTCGGTCCAGACGCCGAAGCCGACGTTTTCAAAGCGGCAGTTCTTGACGGTGAGGGCGACGGCCCCGCGGACCTCCTTCTGGCCGGCAGCGATGGCGACGTCGGTGTTGCGGAAGGTGAGGCCTTCGAAGATGTGGTGTTCGGAGGCCATGACTTCGAAGAGGCGGTGGTTGCCGTCGCCGTCGAAAACGACCTCGCCGTCGCCGGCGGCCTTGATGGTGATGGGCTTTTCGGCCGTGCCTTTGAGGGTGAGGGACATGGTGCCGTCGAAGGGGGCCATCATGGGGTCGACGTAGTCGTGGCGTTCGGGGCGGTAGAGTCCGGCGTGGACGAGGATGGTGTCGCCGGGGTTGGCGCGGCGTTCCCAGACAACGGACCAGTCGCCGAGTCCGGCGCCGTAGTAGGCTTCGAGGATGCCGGTGAAGGCGGGTTCCTGGCGGGGTCCGAAATAGTCGGGGGGATAGACGTGTAGGGTGCGTCCGCCGGTGTAGGGTTTGGGTTCGGTGCGGGTTTTGACTTTGACGGTGTGGGTGGCGGCGGCTTGTCCGTTGTTGACGCCGTCGGGGTCGGAGAGGGTGAAGCGGCACTCGTACTCGGTCCCCGGTTGGAGGTTGAGGATGGATCCTGCGAAGCCGTCGGGGACGATGTAGGAGAGGTGTTCCTTGTCGCGGTAGACGCGTTCGCCGCCGATGCGGAGGAGGGGGAGTGCGTCGCGCCACGGCGTGTCGCCGGTTTTGCGGTACTGGACTTTGACGGTGGCGTTACGGTTGGCGTCACCTGTGATGGTCCACTCAAAGCCTAGGTTGAGGAGGGTCGGATGTTCGACGTGGAACCTGCCCGGGGTGGTGGCGTTCTGCGCGTGGAGGGCGGCCAGCGCGGTGATGCAGAGGTACAGGAGTCGGCGCATGCTCGCGGTGATTATATCGTGGGAGCCGCACGAGCGAGTTCGGCCTGTAGCTACTTTCTAGGAATCTGCAGACTGAACCTTACGCTCATTGGGTTACTTCCTTGGTGGCTTACATAGTCCACGAGCCCGTAGTAGACGAAGGGCGCAGCCTTGCCGCCCAACAGTTTCTCTTCGCGGATGAAGAGATGCACCTGAAACCCAAGGTTCGAGTGATTGATGATCTCGTTGCCACGCTTGTTGGTGGGAGAAGTTTGATTCTGGCTCTGCCAGTGAAATGTCGAATTGTCGATCCAGTGGTCCTGGTATCGGTGTGCTTCAATTCTGCCGCGTTTGCTTAGAGTGACCAGCAGAATGATCTGCTTCTTTTCGTTCAAGACTATGTGACCGGCTTGCCAAACGCTGGTGTTGAAGGTCTCGCCGAACAGGGGGGGTATCTCTTCACGCATGAAAGACTGGCCAAGCGCCATTTCCAGTGGATCCAGCACCTGACGCAACCGGGCGACTGTTCGATAGCCCTCTAGGGCGGGGATGTCCGGATAGTTCGCCCGGTCCGGATTGTTGGCTCGCAGAATGTACTGGCCAGTGGTGGATTTGAGAATCGACCGTAGCAGATACTGTGTGTCGCCCGAAACATCATCTCGCTCGATGACAACTGTGCTGCCTGTTAGCGAACCGGCGCTGGTGGGCGTGATGTGCTCCAACAGCAGGTAGTCACCGTCGCGAATCGGGTTCTTGCCGCCGTCCATGGAAGGGCCAGCGGCTTGTGCGATGAAGTGCCGGCTTGGGTCGAGCCTGCCATACTGAGGGCCCAGATAGCGGTGCTCTTCGGAATCCGTGCTGCCTGTTCGAAAGTGGCCGCAGGCGATCTGTAGGTTTGGGAAGTACGGAAGTGCGACGACACCCCGACGGGAGGGGTGGCTTCCTATTGAAACGACTCGATCTTGATCAGTCTCAACACTCGTTCTATTGTTATATCCGGCGAGTCGATAATCGATGATCTCCTGCACCAGCGATGAGAAGGTGTCGACGAGTCCGGCCTCGACCTTGAAGACAGGTTCAAAGCGTTCGTTGTTGATTACAAAGGCTGGCGGGTCCGACGTGTTTCCTTCAAGCCATGCATCCACAGGATCTTGTTTCCAGTAGGCCGACCAATCTTGAGGTATCGCACCTTTGACTGTTCGCATGCTTTCAGGCAGGTCCCCCGACAAAGAGGGGCGTCGTTGCATGACCTCCCAGGATCGGGCCACAACGGTATCCAAGCCAGGAGGGACGCGCCAGCCATCCAGTTCCTGGAATGCCTCCAGCAAGATCATTTTGAAGCTCTTGGGCATTTTCGTCGTTTCGAGCGCAGCCAGGAACCTCAGTTGTGCCGGAGTGAGTTCAAGTTCTAAATCCCCTTGTTTTTCAACGAACGGAAACCAACTTCCCCACCCCTTTCTTACTGTCGGCAGGCTTGCGCCCGATCGATGAAACTCCAGGATCGTCGGTCGCCGGCCGAGGACGTCCTTAAGCA
>CAZVKC010000078.1:24615-33671 GCA_964627455.1 uncultured Solibacteraceae bacterium
CCCGATCGATGAAACTCCAGGATCGTCGGTCGCCGGCCGAGGACGTCCTTAAGCAAGGCGTATTCCTTCTCCGGTTCTTTCGTATCCAGAGATTTCAAGAAGTCGATCAGTTGCAGGTCGTAGTTGGCGAAGCATCCTGGGGGGAGTGAGAGGGTTCCTGACTCGACCTGTTCCAAGAACTGTGCGATTCCCACTTCGAAGAGGTTGACTCCGAAAAGAGCTTGGGGATTCGCGAGGAAGCTTCGATGGTTGCCGATGAAATCCAAGATCACGAGATGTGTCTTACCCGACGCTGTGCGGAGGCCGCGACCGATCTGTTGTAAGAAGAGAATTCTTGATTCGGTCGGCCGGAGCAACATCACTGTGTCGATCTGCGGGAGATCGATGCCCTCGTTGAACAGGTCGACGGAGAAAATGACCTCAAGCTCGCCACAGTGTAGTTTCTCGAGAGCATCGTGGCGATTGAGCTGCGACTGGCCATGGACAGAAGCCGCGCGAACACCGAGCTTCTGAAACTGCTGGGCCATGAAGTCTGCGTGCCGGATGGAGACGCAGAAAGCCAAGCAGCGCTTTTGCTTGCGCTTTTTCCACTGTTCCCAGGCGTGCCGGGCGCGCGCCAAGGTCGCTAGTTTTGCGGATAGCTGGTCGGGATCGAAGCGGCCGTTGCGCCAAGGGATCTCGCGATAGTCGACATTGTCGTCAAAGATGCCGTAGTAGTGAAACGGAACGAGAAGCTCTTCTTTCACACCCTCGACGAGCCCACAGCTGAAGACGAGGTTGTCATCGCAAAGGCTGAGGATATCGGCTTGATCGGTACGGTCTGGGGTCGCTGTGAGTCCAAGAAGGAACTTGGGTTGGAAGTGGGCGAGGAGCCTGCGGTAGGTTGGCGCGGAGGCGTGATGGAACTCGTCAACTACGATGTAGTCAAAATGCAGAGGTGAAAAACGGTCCAGATGATACGCCTTGCCTAGCGTTTGGACTGAGGCGCACAGAATGTCGACGCCGCTCTCTCGGGATTCGCCAGCGTAGAGGCCAACGCTGGCATCGGGCCGAATGCGAATGAACGTTTTCGCGGCCTGGAGGAGGATTTCTTCACGGTGGGCAACGAACAGGATCTTCCGAGCTCCGAAACGCACGCAGTCGAAGGCAGCAAGCCATGTCTTTCCTAAACCAGTGGCCATCACGACTAGGCCGCGCCGGAATCCCTTCTGTCGCGTGTCATCCAGTGCCGTCAGTGCGGCCTCTTGGACCGATGTCGGAATTGGTGGGGGTTCCCGCTCCGTAGATCCGGGCGCAACATCTCTGTTTGGCTCTAGCCGTCGCCGCCGGTAAGATTCGATCCACTCATTGGTGAGAGCCCGCGTCTGCGGGTGGCGGAAGATCTCTTCGAACCGATTGCGGGCTTCGAGGTATCCGGGGTCCTCTGGATAGTCGATTCTGTAGTTCCATTCGAGGCCGCTTGCCAGAGCTAACTTGCTGATGTTACTCGAGCCAATGAACGCCTGGCCCCTGAGCATTCCGTCGTCCGAGAAACGGGCAAATAGGTAGGCCTTCATATGGAAGCTTCCTCCCGCCGACTCGAAGACTCGGACGAAGCCGCCCATCTCCCTCAAGAGAAGCAGGAGACGCAGAGCGTCGGGGTCGGTCACATCAAGGTAATCGCTTGTGATGAACCGAACCCTGACCTTCCCGCTGGCCAGCGCATCGTGGAGGTCGGGCAGAAGCAACTGGAGGCCGGTTGTTTTTACGAATGCGACTGCGATATCGATTTCTGAGGCCTCCGCTATTGCTCTCCGCAAATGCGGTAGAAATGGACTCGCGCCGCCGGTCACCAATTTGTTTGGATTGACAGGCTCACGGGAGACGATTGCGTTGACCCACCGGGTCTTCATCCCGGGCCGGACGTCCTCGGACTCCCAGCATTCGAACCGCTCGGCGCCTGGTAGGGCATCTAGCCAGCGGCTCACTGTGAATGATGTGGCGTCTGTGAACCTCCGCATTCCATCAAGGCGCTCACCCTCCCCGCTCTTGAAACTCACATAAAGGACACCGCCAGGTTTCAGTGCTTGCCAAAGGCGACCGAGAGTTTCCGCCATCTCGACGGACGGTACGTGAAGAAGGCTGGCGCACGCCCAAATGCCGTCGTAGAGGGAGACTTCTTCGATCGATGCAAATGTTCGAAGTTGGATCGGAATTCCCGTTTGTTGCGAAGCAATCTCGACAAGTTCCGCGCAGCCGTCAAAAGCCCGAACACGGTATCCGCGATTGAGAAAGGCCTGGGCATCACGGGCTGAGCCGCAACCCGCATCGAGTATGAGTCCGCCGTCAGGGATTCTGCTCAGGAATCGTTCGTACAGGGCCGACAGATCCACGGAGAATGTCTCGTAGAAGTATTCTTTCGCTCTGGATGAATAATACTGAATCGAATCCGACATTTATTTGGTCGCACTATTCCATCGGCCGAGAGTTGCCTCTCATTATATTCATGAGTTCCGCGGATTCTGGTTTCATTGGGCGGATGATTGGGAGAAGTCAGCGTAAGGACACGCGCCAGGTTTGGGGGATGAGGTCCAACGCCGCATCGAGGGGCGGGGCGAGGGCGAAGATCCTCGGGTCCCTGGCGAAGAGGTGGACCCGGTAGATCCGCCATTCTTCCGGGCGTTCGCGGGACATGTCGTGTTCGTTGCGGGTCAGGAAGAATGGGGTTCGGGCGGACCCGTTGGTGGTCTTGACCTCGAGAAGACGCTCTTGCCCGGTGGCGGGTTCGTAGGAGAGGATGTCGTATCCCGCGCCGTCGCCGTCTTCGGCTGCGACCCAGCGGACCTTTCGGGCCAGGTCTGGGCGGTCCTGGGCGGACAGACGGGTGCGTTCGAGACGGAAGACAAACTCTTCTCCCGCCTTGCCAAGGGCGCGGTTGTGATGGTCGCGTTCGACTGGGTCGAACTTCCGGATGAGGCGGCGAAGTCCTGCAGGTGGATCCCCGGGTGATTCATCACGTATGGCTGGAGCGCTCACGAACACGCTTTCCGGGGGATTCGGCGTGCGGTCCCGGTTGCGGGAACCAGGCACGAGATCCAGAATCTCCTGATGATGGCTCAAGTACCGGTCAATCGCGGCGAAAATCGCGTTCTGGTAGTTCCTTTTCGGGATGTATCCCGGGATCCACGGCAAGCCCAGTTCGTCCAGGACCGCGGAGATGTTCTGGTGCTTGAACTCGACGGCTTTATGCGTCCGGCCGATGGCGGCCATGAGCTGCCGGCTGTGCTCCGCCTTGATGTACGGCCTCGACGCGAGGTCCAGCATCAGCATGTCGAAGTAGTCCGACACGATGGCATCGAGTTCATCGTCGCGCCAGGGCCGTCCAATCTTGGCTTCGTCAGCTGTCGCCGCCGCCATGGGTTTAGTCTACCGCTCTGCTGGATTCTCCCAAAACGCTCACACTCTCAGGCCGCTCCACCATGGGATAATGCCCAAATAAACTGTGCGAGTCCCGACCAACTTCACGCTGCAGCCGGCTACCGGTGACGACGTGCAAACCCTACTCGCCCGCAAAGACGAACTGGGACTCCCCAATCTCTCCGTCGAACCCCTCCCCGACTTCCTGGCCGCCGCCCGCACCCAAAGCCTCCCGGCGCAGGACCTCGAGACCATCTGCGACCAGGCCACCCTCATCCTCGATCAGTTCTACGCCCACCTCCCCTTTAAAAAAGCACGCTACGGCATCGACCCCGTCCAGCGCCTCCGCCTCCTTCGCACCCGCATCCCGGAACTGGCGGGCGACAAGAACGACCTCGAATTCCACACCGAACTCATCCGCATCTTCACCGAACTCCGCGACGCGCACACCCTCTACGGATTGCCGCCGCCCTACCGCGGACGCCTCGCGTTCCTCCCTTTCGTGTTGAAGCACTACACCGGCGACGACGACCATCGCCTCCACTTCGTCGTCACGCAAACTCTCGTCGGATTCGAGCACCCCAGCTTCCGCCCCGGCGTCGAAATCACCGGCTGGAACGGCATGCCCATCGAACGCGCCGTGCGCGAAATGGCCGCCGACATCCCCGCCGGTAACCCGGCCGCGAAATTCACCCGTGGACTCGCCCGCATGACCGCGCGGAACCTCACCTACGCGCCGCCTCCCGCCGAAGACTACGTCTTCCTCCAATACGTCACCAGGACCGGCGAAGAGCAGGTCGTCATGCTCCCGTGGAACGTCGCATCCGGCTTCCCCGAAGGATCCTTCCGCGCACCCGCCACCGCCATCTGCCAGCCCCTCGCCGAACGCGCCATGATCCAGTCCTCGATCTGGGAACAAACTCCCTGGGACGAGCAGCAAGCCGTGCAGCGCACCGACGAAGCCGGACTCACGGCGCGCCAGGGCATGGGCGAAGCCCCCATCTTCTCCTCCCTCGACGACGTCCCCGAGAGCCTCCGCACCAAAGACCTCGCCTTCCTTTACTCTCAACTCCCCGAGGTCTTCGAGTTCCAGCATCCTTCCGGCCTCATCCTCCGCCGCTTCATCACCCCGGACGAGTTGTGCCTGGAAGATGGCGCCAAACGCTTCGGCTACATCCGCATCAAGACCTTCGAAGCCCATCCCGACGCGATTTTCCGCGAGTTCAAGCGGATCCTCGAGGTCATGACCGAGTTCGCTCCGGACGGCCTGATCCTCGACGTGCGCGGCAACCCCGGCGGCAGCATCAAAGGCGCGGAACAACTCCTCCAACTGCTGTGCCCTCGCGAAATCGCGCCCGCCTCGTTCCATTTCGCGAACACCCCCAGCATTCAGAAAATCCTCTCCGGCGTCCGCTCCCTCACCAGCACCGATCGCACCGAGGACCGCACGATTCGCGGCCTCCAGGCCGAACTCGCCCCGTGGATCGAGGATGCCGCCAACGCCCTCGCCGAAGGCCTGCAGCTCACCGAAGGCCGTCCCCTCACCTCCGTCAAAAGCGCCAACGACACCGGGCAGGTCTATCACGGCCCCGTCGCGTTGTTGATCGACGCCGTATCCTACTCCGCCACGGATCTTTTCGCCGCAGGCTTTCAGGATCACGACATCGGCCTCATCATCGGTGTCGACGAAAACACCGGCGGCGGAGGCGCCAGCCGCTGGTGGCATGAGGACGATCTGCTCAAACGCCTCGACGTAGTGCCGGACCTGCCCGTGCGCCCGTTGCCCGGCGGCGCGACCATTGCCTTCGCCTACCTGCGTTCCACCCGCACCGGACGCCACGCCGGCGAAGCCCTCGAGGACATCGGCGTCACGCGCGACGTCGCCTATTCCCTGACCAGGAAAGACCTCATGGACTGGGGCAGCGACCTCATCCGCTTCGCCTGCGCCCAGTTGGCGGCCCGCACCAGCTACCGGCTGCAAATCACCGGCGCGGAACTCACTCCAACCTCGATCCGCCTCCATCTGCGTACAGCGAACCTCGAACGCCTCGCCTGCTTCGTCAACGGCATTCCCCAGCACGCCTGCAGCAGCGCCGCGGCCAATCCCATGGAAGTCCCGCTCGATGGACTCGACCCCGCCAGTGTCCGGCGCGTCGAGGTGCGCGGTTATGCCAAGTCCCCGCAAAAAGACCTGCAATTAGCCGCCTCCGTCCGCTGGACCGTTCCGCCGCCTAAAGCATCATAATGACCGCCGGCGACTCCATCTCGCACTACCGGATCCTCTCCGAAATCGGAAAGGGCGGCATGGGCGTCGTCTACAAAGCGGAAGACACGCGCCTGCACCGCACCGTCGCGCTGAAGTTCCTGACGCCGGACCAACAGGCCGTTCTCGGCGAAGACGCTGAGCAAAAGCAGCGTTTTCTGCGCGAGGCCCGGATCGCGGCCCGCCTCAGCCACCCCAACATCTGCCCCATCCACGAGGTCGACGAAGTGGACGGCACGCTCTTCTTCGCAATGGCCTACATCGAAGGCCAGACCCTCGGCCAGCTCATCAAGTCCACGATCCAACTGCCCGAATCGCAGATCCTCGACCTCGCGATCCAAATCGCCAACGGGCTCGAAGAAGCGCGCCGCCAAAACGTCGTCCACCGCGACATCAAAAGCTCGAACATCATCGTCACCCCGCAGGGCCACGCGTATATCCTCGATTTCGGACTCGCGCTCGCTGAAGGAACATCCCGCCTCACCGTCTCGGGCCAGGTGTACGGGACGCCCGGCTACATGTCGCCGGAACAGGCGCGCGGACAGGACATCGATCATCGCTCGGACGTGTGGGCGCTGGGCGTCGTGCTCTACGAGATGCTCACCGGGCGCCGTCCGTTCGGAGCCGCGTCCCACCTGCAGACCCTCTACGCGATCGTCAACGAGGATCCGGCGCCAATCGAGCAACTCCGGCCGGAACTCCCCGCCGCGTACTCGCAAATCGTCAACAAGGCGCTCGCCAAGAATCCGGACCTCCGCTGGCAAACCGCGGGCGAACTGGCGGAAGCGCTGCGGCAGGTTCGCGAAACCGGCCGCCTGGCGAGCCGTCCGTCACCGGCCTACAGCGAAGGTGAAGAGGCGACCACAACACTCCGCATGGGGAATCCCAACGGCGCTGCCCTGACGCGGCGGCGGACCTGGCTCGCATGGGGCAGCGCCGCCGTAGTTGTCGTCAGTCTGCTGGGAGGCGTCCTGTACTGGCGCTTCACGGCGGCGGGCCGGACGACTCGCGAGAAACACGTCGCCGTGCTCCCGTTCGACGTCATCGGCAACGACGCCAGTCTCCGTGCGACTACCGACGGCCTGGTGGAAACGCTCACTTCGCGCCTCACCGGGATGGAAGATCTGCCCTGGAAGATCCAGGTTGTACCGGCCAGTGAGATCCGCGCGCGCAAGATTACGAGTGCGGAAGACGCGCGCCGGATCTACGGCGCAAACCTCGTGATTGCCGGCAGCGCGCAACCGGCGGACAACAGTTCGGTGCAGCTCATCATGAACCTCATCGATACGGAGACCATGCGCCAGACCGGGTCCCGCACGCTGCAGCTCAACCTCGGGAACCCGATCGCCATTCGCGATGCCGCGTTCGGCTCTCTCATCCGACTTCTCGAAGTGCAACTGACGCCGGGCAAAAACATGTCCCTGGATGGCAACGCATCAGGCCCCGGCGAAACCGCAGATCCGGATGCCTACGGCGACTATCTGCGCGGCCGCGGCTACCTCGCGCGCTTTGATGTCGCGGGCAATATCGAAGGGGCGATCAACAGTATGGAATCCGCACTCCGGCGCGATCCCAACTACACACTCGCCCGCGTTTCGCTCGCCGAAGCCTACTGGCGCAAGGCGCTGCAATCGAGCGACAAGCAGTGGGCTGCGCGCGCGATCGCCGAGGCCGAAAAAGCCGTTCAAATGACGCCGGACCTCGCCGCCGCGCGATCCCGCCTCGGTGATATTTACTCACAAAACGGCCGTCCCGAAGACGCCATTCGCGAATTGCAGGCCGCATTGCGCGTCGACCCCGGTCACGTGGAGGCGCACCGCGCACTGGCCATGCTCTACGAAAACATGGGGCGTGTCTCCGAGGCCGAAACCGCCTACGTCGAAGTCACCCAGCGGCGTCCGTCCGACTGGCTCGCCTTCGTCCATCTTGGCGTCTTCTATTGGAACCAGAACCGCTACGAGCAGGCGGAGGCGGCTTTTGCGCGCGCCAAAACACTGACGCCCGACAACGAGATCGTCTATCGCAATCTGGCGGGCATGCGGCTTCGCCAGGGACGCTACGCCGACGCCCAGAAGGAAGTGCAGCGCGCTCTGCAATTGACGCCATCGGCCCGCGGATACAGCCTGCTTGGACTCGCCTATTACTACAACCGCCGCTATGCGGAAGCCGCCAAGGCGCTCGAATCGTCGGTCGCCATCGATCCCGCGTACTACGTTGGCTGGGGAAATCTGGGCAGCGCCTACCGGCAGATCCCCGGATCCAAAGAGAAGGCCGGCGCAGCCTTCCGCAAGGCCATCGAACTCGGCCGGAAGCGTCTCGAAGTCACGCCCACCAACTACAGCGTGCGTGCGAACCTCACCGAATACTGGGCAAAACTGGGGAACACCAGCGAAGCGCTGGCGGAAATGGCGCGCATCCCCGCGCAGCGGCAGGGAGAGTTCTGGGGCCGCCTGGCGCTCGCCTACGAACTCTGCGGGAAACGTGCGGAAGCGGTCCGCTTCGTGCAGCAGGCGCTCGCAAGCGAAGCGATGCCGCAGGAAGTGAAGGACGACCCCGAACTCACCGGCCTGCTGGCGGATCCGGCGTTGCGCGGCGTCATCAAAGGTCGATAAAGAAGAGGCGTGACTATACGCCGCGGTCCACGTCAGGAGCCTGCTGATCGCGAACGGCATTGAGGAGCACCTCGATTGCCTGGTTCACGGTAGCGGTCGCCTGTTCCGGGGTCTGTTGCTTCGCCTGTTCAAGCAATGCAATTGCGTCGCTGATTTCCTGGGTCATCATGGCCCTTGATAATAGCAATGAACCAGTTGCGACGCCAACAATACGAGAAACAAGCAACCAATGGAAGCCTGACTACGCGGGCTCCTCTTCTTATCGCGGTGGCCGCTGGGCGTTCACAACTCCGAAAAATATTTTTATTTGCTACAAACCACGAGACTTAAGCCGCTCAGCTTCCAATCCGAATTTGGTGAACGACGGGGGGCATTCGCTATTCTGAGGGCGAGAGTAGGCCCTACGCTCTCACCAACACAAAAGCCCGGCGCTGCCCGGGCTTTTTGCTTTTTAGGAGGCCAACACAAATGTCAACGACCAGCGACCGCCGCACCGCAGCCAACCGCGCCAACGCCGCGCTCTCCACCGGACCCCGCTCCGCACACGGCAAATCCGCCTCCTCCCGCAACTCCACCACCCACGGACTCACCTCCGAAACCCTTGTTATCTTCCACTGGGAATCCCAGGACTCCTTCGACGCCCTCCAGCAGGCCTTCCACGCCCGCTTCCGCCCCCTCGACGCCGTCGAAGCCATCCTCGTCGACCGCATGGTCGACACCACCTGGCGCCGCAACCGCGCTATTGCCATGGAAACCACTCTCCTCGACCTCGACATCGCCGTCAA